>JANMGV010000076.1:0-20644 GCA_031374825.1 Pirellulaceae bacterium | reverse complement strand
TATGTCGGAACACTTTTCGTGTGGTTTGATCGACCTGCAAAAGGGGGCGTGTGAGTCAATAGCACAATCTTCGCGAGACGTTTGCATCCTAAGTTACGCACAGCTAATATGTTTTGAATTTCCGGACAGACACTAGCTAGGATTCTACAAGCTGGGAAAGTGTGGTAGAACGACGTATCTAAGTTTTTTCGGAATATGGCCCTTTGAGGGCCGAGCCATTGATAGGCGTTAGGCATCGGGATGTCGAAAAAGGGAGAGCCTGATCTTCTCCGAGGTTCTGCGCTCGACTTGCGCGCCGTCGTACACGAAATAAGCCGCCGCATCCAGCAATCGGGCTTACTGACAAACTGGAGTGCCGAGTCTCCGGTCTGTTTCGAAGGAACATGGCTTGGTGGACTGTCGCCACTAATAGCCGCATTGATGGAATTGGAGGCCACTCCACTTTTGCTGGTCATGGGCCAGACTACCGATGCGGAAACCGTGTCGCGCGATCTCGATTTGCTTTTAGGCAGGCCTTGCGAATTTTTTCCAAGCAGCAGTGACGAAGCAGATGTTGAGTCGTTGACGCAACAGGAAGTTCTCCAGCGTCTCCAGGTCATCAGCCGATTGGATATTTATCACCGAAGCGAGCCAACAAAATCGGCTCGGAAAAAAGGCGACGAACCAAACTCTCCTCCGCCAGTCATCGTTGCGACTTTACCGGCTTTGATGCAACCCGTCCCAAGCCCAAATCAAATGATCCACGACCGCCGCATCTTGCGAGTCGGCCAACGTGTTTCTCTAGACGAATTGCGTGGATGGATGGTCGCCAATGGTTACCACAGCACCACCTCGGTTCAATTGCCGGGTGAGTTTACCGTGCGAGGAGGTATCCTTGACGTGTTTCCTCCTGACTCGCCTGAGCCAATACGCATCGAATGGTTTGATGATGAGATAGAATCGATTCGGTCGTTTGACGCAGTTACCCAGCGCAGCGTTTTGCGCATGACCGTGCTTGAATTGCTCAACGTCAACAGTTCCACGCAACATGGCGGGACGTTGCTTGACTATTTAGGCACCAATGCCAAGGTCGTGATTCACGAACCGCTGATGGTCGAAAACTTGGCTGCGGGATTTCTCGCCAGAGTGCCCTTTCCCGAGCGGTTTATCGACTCCAAGATTTTGATGCGGCAATTGATGCAGCGTCGTCATATCACCACAACACAATTGGCGGACGCAGGTTACCTGGGAACGCTGGAACGATTGCCGATCGGCGATGTTCAGCGAATCGGTGGCGAACTCGATCAGTTGACTACCGAAATCGACCAAGCGGCTGGACCCAATCGCCATGTCGTTCTCGTTTCCGTCAACAGCGGCGAATCCGAACGTATGGCGGACTTGCTGACGAACAGCCAAGTCAAGCAGTCCAGTCGATTGCATTTGATCGTCGGTGGAATTGTTTCCGGGTTTGAAATTATTCCTGATGGAATGCTCGTATTAACGGTCAGCCAGTTATTGCGCCGAGGGCAATTGCGTCGCGGTACCCGAAAAATACCCTCACGAGCAATCGATAGTTTTCTCGACCTTCGCGACGGTGATCTTGTTGTCCATCTAGCTCACGGCATCGGCGTTTATCGCGGGCTTCAGTTGATTGCCAAGCACGGCCAACGGCTAGAACACCTGGAGATTGAGTTCGCCGAAGGCAGCAAACTGTTTGTTCCTACAAGCAAAATTGATCTCGTCCAGCGTTATGTTGGCGGAACCAAATCGCGTCCTAAGTTAGCCAAATTGGGTTCGCAAAGTTGGACGCGGCAAAAGAAAGCTGCCGAAGCGGCCGTTACAGATATGGCAGCGGATTTGCTCGAAATGCAAGCGCAACGCAGAAGCCAACCGGGGATATCTTTTTCGGACGATACTGTCTGGCAACATCAATTCGATGCGTCCTTTCCCTATGAAGAGACTCCCGATCAAGTCAGCGCCATCGCAGCCATCAAGAAAGACATGGTTGTCGCAAGACCAATGGATCGGCTGATTTGTGGCGACGTCGGGTTTGGAAAAACGGAAGTCGCGATGCGAGCTGCTTTCAAAGCCATCGATAGCGGCTATCAAGTCGCTGTGCTCGTTCCTACCACCGTCTTGGCTGAACAACACTATAAAACGTTTCGCGAACGTATGGCAGAGTTTCCGTTTGATATCGCTAGACTCAGTAGGTTTTGCACGGGATCGCAACAAAAGGAAATTCTACACCGATTGGCAAAGGGAAATATCGATATCGTTATCGGGACGCATCGACTCGCTTCGGCTGACGTTGAGTTTTTCAATCTGGGACTCGTCATCGTCGACGAAGAACAGCGGTTTGGTGTTGGCGTTAAGGAAAGCTTAAAACGGGCGCGCCCGAACGTGGATTTGTTGACGCTCTCCGCGACCCCAATTCCACGAACGCTACATATGTCTTTACTCGGAGTTCGCGACATCTCCAACTTGGAAACAGCCCCCGAAGAGCGATTGGCAGTTGAGACCAAAGTGATTCGATTCAACGATACGATTATTCGTAATGCCATCTTGAGAGAACTGAATCGAGGTGGGCAAGTTTACTTTGTTCACAACCGCATCAACGACTTGCTGGAACTTGCCGAACGATTACAACGCATTGTCCCTGAAGCGCGAATTGCAATCGGTCATGGACAAATGCCCGAACATCACCTCGAGCATGTCATGGTCGATTTTATTGAGCACCGCTGCGATGTGCTGCTGTCGACCACGATTATCGAAAGCGGCCTGGATATCCCGAATGCAAACACGATTTTTATCGACGAAGCTGACCATTATGGCTTGGCCGAGTTGCATCAACTGCGAGGGCGAGTAGGGCGGTACAAACATCAAGCGCACTGTTACTTGTTAATCGGACGGCACAAGCATTTGAACCCGGACGCTGCCCGACGACTGCATGCGATCCAAGAGTACAGTCAAATCGGCGCGGGCTTTGGAATCGCAATGCGCGACTTGGAAATTCGCGGCGCTGGAAATTTGTTAGGCACTCAGCAGAGCGGTCACATTGCAGCAGTCGGTTACGAGCTCTACTGCCAACTTCTCGAAAATGCAGTCCGGCAATTGACGCATCAGCCGCCGCGATTGTCCGTCGAAGTCGAAATCAATCTTCCCATCGAAGCGTTCATTCCGGTTGATTACGTTCCAGAAATTCGCCATAAGATCGATTTGTATCGCCGACTTTCTCGATTAGATAGCATTGATCAACTGCGAGATATCGAACGTGAATTGGACGATCGATTTGGGCCACCTCCGGCGTCGGTAAAACGACTTCTAGAATTAGCCGAATTGCGAATCGACGCTGCTGTTTGGTTGGTCCGGTACGTGGGAATCGAAGAGGAACACATGGTTTTGACTTATTCAGATCGAAACCGCATCGAGCAGTTGTCGCGACGCCATCAGGGCAAGCTAAAAGTCTTGGATAAGCAAAAAGCTTACTGGAAAATCCCAGAAGGTGCTCAAGACTTGCTTCGAATTGCCCAATCTCTCTTGCGTGTGACGAATTAATTTCTTATCCCGCAGTTTAGAAGAGTTTCTAAATTCCGTGTGCGTCGATTTTTCTACGTCTTCGCGATGTCAATCGCTCGCGCTACGTTGGATTCGTGTCATCTGAAGATATGCCTGAACCATGCAAATCAGAAAAAATTCCGGTCCGTTCAGGAAACAACAAGATGAACAGTCAATCAACTTCCGTATTTTTGATCGGTCACTGCCATTAGGTAAAACCATGATCTCGTGGCACCGCCAATTACTCGCGATTCACACACTCATACCTCATCGTATTTTGATCGCCTTGGCGTTGGCGTTGATCCTGAGTCGGCCTCAACCATTGTGTGGACAATTTGGCTACGGGCTTCTGCCTCCATCGAATCAGCAAAGGTCTACGAACTCAGCTCCTCAGCAGCCTCAACCCACCACTAATTACCAACAACCGGGCAATCAAATCTCTTTTCCGCCAGGATTCGTACCAGCACAACGTCCGGTGAATGTTCCTTCGGGAGTCCCATATGACCAAACACGAATGGTTCAAAATCCACAACCGGGCCAAGCTTTCACTCAGCAGTTTCTGAAGGGACAAAGCGCTTCTCAATCCGCCGGCTATTTTCCACAACCAAATCAAAACGGCGTAGCGTCCATCAATTACTTTCCGAACGGTCCACAACAGAATCAACTCCCGCAAAACATCCCCGTACAAAATCAACTTTCGCAATACATGCAGCAACCACCTGCCATGGAACTGTATCCGCAAAATCCAAACCCGGTTGCATCGTGGCCCGATCAGAACTTTCAGCAGCAGAACTTTTCGCAGCAAGTAACGCAATCCCCGCCACCACAGCAAAATCAGTCGGTACAGCAGGCTCCGCCATCAAACCAGCCTCAATACGATCAGAACGCGACACCGCAAAACGCACCAAATCAATACACGCCGCCGCAACCCGATTGGGTCGCGGCACCATATCGTCCACCGCAAACACCAGACGGCAACGCTGGAACGGCTGCGCAGTTTACATCGTCGAACAGCTCGGCTTTTTCTTCAAAGAATGTAGACACTCTCAATACGCCATCACCTAGTTCGTCTCCGACGGGTGGTGCGAAGATCACGAAAGAAGACGGACAAGAACATGTCTTCGAAGGCGGTCGTCTGTTAGCCGTAGTGGGCGAAGAACCGATTTTGCTGGGCGACTTGTTGCCGCTCGTCGACGCCAAGCTAGCCGAGCTTGAAGGGAAAATCCCGCCCAAGCAAAAGGAAATCGCACGACAGCAAATGACTCGTCGAGCGCTGCAAGATCAAATCGTGACAAAATGCTTGGCACAGAAGTTTGTTCGCGACACGGTCGGAGTCAAACCGCAAAAAGATTACGCCGAGTTTCGCAAAACGATCATGCCGCGAACAACAAAAGTTTTCTACACGCAGTATGTTCCTAACTTGATGAAACGACAGAAGGTCGAGTCCGAGCAGGAGCTCGATGAAAAACTTCGGGAAATGGGGACAAGCATCGCCGCGCAACATGCATCCTTTGCAGATTCGGTCTTGGCCGACGAAGTCATCAAATCGCATGTTCCCAAGGAGCCGCGAATCGATTTGCAAGCAATGCGTGATCACTACGACGAGCACGTTGCAGATTATCAAATGCCTGCCAAAGCCAAATGGCGACAACTGTCAGTTCAATTCGCGAATCATCCGTCCAAGGAAGCCGCTGCCAAGATCATCAGCGATATGGGTAACGAGATCCTCTTCGGTGGAACGAATTTCGAAGCAGTCGCAAAGAAAATGTCGGAAGGAACGACCGCTTCAAAGGGCGGAGTATTCGACTGGACAACGCAAGGAGCGCTCAAGTCGACGGTGCTCGATCAAAACATCTTCCAGTTGCCTGTTAATCGCTTGAGTCGAATCATCGAAGACGAAACTGGTTATCACATCATCGAGGTCACCGAGCGACAAGATGCTCGTACCGTTTCGTTTGCGGATGCCCAAATTGAAATTCGCAAAACCATTCAAGAAAAACGACACGGTGAACTTCGAAGAGAATTCGTCGAGAAGGTTCGCAAGGAAACACCCGTCTGGAGCCTCTGGCCGCAAGACGTGCCCGACTCGCGGCCCTTGAGCGAATTGATTTCCGATGCATCCGAATCCGCCGACGCCATGAAATAGCGATCGCCGCCCCCCGTAGCAAGGCCCCGTAGCATGGCCCCGTAGCATGGCCCCGTAGCATGGCCCCATAGCATGGCCCCATAGCATGGCCCCGTAGCATGGCCCCGTAGCATGGCCCCGTAGCATGGCCCCGTAGCATGGCCCCGTAGCATGGCCCCATTGGGCCGTGCATCCACGTAGCATTTCCAAATTCAACCCAGCCGCCCCGTAGCATGGCCCCATTGGGCCGTGCGAACTTGTAATTGAATATTGAATGCTCTGCCAGCCTCCATTCCAATGTCCTGTAGAAGCCAAAAATTACTGGTTATTGGTATCGGATTAATAAACCAAACTTACCCTCCCCGCCGCCTGTCTCCTCAGGCGTCCTAAGGAGATGCAAGTGCATTTGACGCTGAATGGAGACGGGTCCGATTACTTTATGCTTTCAGCACCGTCGATGGCTGCCCGAAGTATCCCTAAGAGCGCATTCATCTCCGTTAATTGAAGTTCCGATAGTACCATCGAATTTCCGAGTGATTCAAGCTGTTGCTGCACAATCTTCTTTTTCGCCGCTTCGCGTTCGACGTTTGCCATTAGCCGCTTGTGAAGGGCCAATTTCTCCAGTTGCGACGAGATTACCTTTTTACGCGCTTCGAGTTGCTTAAGGCGAAGTGCCGAGCTTAATGCGCTTTCCGTGTCCTGCTTTTCCATTTCTGCTTTTAAGACACGCATGTTGGCCTCGGCTTCAACAAGTTTTGCCTTAATCCCCTCAACGGCAGCCGACTCCGTGTTCATTTCTCTTACCGGAGCTAAACCACGGTCGAAAGCAGACTTTAACTGCTCCAGGTTTTTCATAGCGAACACGAGTTGTTTTTCAAGTGAAGCAACTTGTGCAGCTTGACCTTCGAGCCTAGCTTGAATTACAGCATTCTTGCCATTGTCCGATGGCTCGCTAGCCAGGGCGGCCTCGGAGGCAACATCCCAGTCAATCCTTTGAAGCTCCACCAGACAATTGCGAATAAGTAACTCAATTGAATCGCGTGACATGGTAGGAATGCCCGTTTCCTTAACAGCTTCCTCTTCCATTCTCATTTCTTCATCCAAACGGACTCTTGTCTGCGCATCCAGTTCGGCCCGCATTTGCATCCTCAAGGAATCTATCTGCTCCCAGTAATTGGTTTGCTCCTTGAGTAATATGAATTGCGCACGCAATTCTTCAATTACCGATTCAGCTTTGAATACGTCAGGCATCTTGAGCTGCGCAATTCCCAATAAGATCTCCTCGGTCCTGATTTGTTTCACCTGCGTTTCCGTTTGAGCATGACAATACTGTGGGCTTGGTAGAACTAAAACAGTGAATATGCCAAACACAATTTTTGGCATGCATCGCAAAACGTCTGACCAGTTGGACGGGGCAGAGGAAGGCCGAATGGAAACTTTGACGGACATAAGATAGCTCCTGAGGATAGTGGTAGTGAAATGAAAAAATATGCTCTCCAGTTTCTATACTGCTCTTGTGGAGCGACGCGAATCATTGGCCTTGCAAGGACACTGCTCGGTGCTCGACTGTGCTTTGAACGACTAAATGCGTGAATTGACAGCTTCTACAAACTCGTACTCAGCCGTAGGCGGTACTCGTTCTCGTACTCGTATTTGGCTACCGATCGAGTACGAATACGAGTACCGTTTCACTGAGTACGAGTACGATTTTGATACGATCGATACCAGCAATCAGCGAAAAGTTTCAAAATTGGTTACCCATTTCCCGATCCCTCCAATCTGCCATCCAGCGACAATTTCTTTCAGTAAGCTTACGGCATCAGTTGCTGGCGTATCCAATTTCGGACGATCGAGTTGCGAATATCATCACGTGCAACTTCATTCGACGTAACAGAAATGTTCCGCCTTAGGTCGTTCAACGCCTCGCTTTGTATCTGCAAATCGATTTCCAATCGTACAAGCTGTATTTGACTCGCAACGTTTTCTACCTCGCGACGAAGTGTTTCCAATTCGGTCGAACGCACATCCGATTCTGCATTGCGCGATTGCTCGATTGGTGAATCAAGTTGATTTCGGGTTGCCAAGCGAACAGACCTGTTTCCTCGAGAACTTATCGCTATCCAACTACCGGTAATAGCGAATCCAATCAACGCAACCGCCGCTAAGCTTCTATTCCGCGCTCGCAATCGCGAACGTCGAAACTGTACTTGGGTTCGCAAATTACCGGATTGCACAACATGCGGGCGATTAGCCCACGCGTTTAGCATGTCGGACAGATCATCGCGTTCCCCTGGTTCTTTATTCATGATTGTGTTGTCTCTTCCATCAGTTTCTTTAATCGATTGCGCGCGCGATGAAGTCTCACATGTAACGCTTCGTTGGTAATTCCTAAGTGGCTAGCGACTACGTCAAGCGACCATTGTTCGATATACGTGAGCACGAGAAGTTCTCTGTCTTTCGGTTTCAAACGCTGCATACCGGCTTGTACCAATTCACATTGCGAATCACTCTCTGACTGGCCGCCCAAAGTTTTGGTGTATCGATTTCGCTCGTCTCTGTCTTTGGTAAACCAAAAATTCCGAAGGTGTTTAAACAAGCGTTGAGTTGTCCGAAAATGATTACGGCAAATATGTACTGCAATGGATGATAGCCAAGTCTCTAAAGACGATTCGCCGCGATAGGACCCCGCCTTAATCCACGCCCTAAGCAATGTCTCCTGGAAAAGATCGTCAACCTCGGGACACCAAGCAGTGAGATTTCCAATCAACCTCCGCAGTTGATCGCCGTATTTCTCAATGACTTGATCTAACGCAGTCGGATCGCCAGAAGCGAGCTGTTTAGCAAGCTGGATTTCCGCAAATCGACGGGAGCTCGTTTCGATATTGTTCCCGTTTAGTATGGCGGATCGTTCCACTTAGCTACCATTTGTCTTAACCATCAACAAGTAAAATTGACGCACTTGATAGCAGTTCGTCGAGTTGTGATTCTCGGCTGTCTTGCGGTCATTTCAGTGGTTATAGACACCGCTGACGAAGTAAAACTTACACAATTCCGACGAACTTTTTCTGATTTTTCCGAAAACAAATCATTCCCGAACTTCTTGGAAATTGAAACACTGCTCACGGGCAAACAGAAAAAGCAAATTGTGTAACTGAAAAAGGAGGTCCGCAGTTCGAGGTAAGCCGGGAACTGAACACGTGTGACGGATTTTGTACGTGTTATAATAGAGTCGCCTACCTCTAACGTTTGCTTTCCACTCAAATGTTCCTCTCCAATTTGTCGCGAGCAATGGCTGACTGCATTGTTGCGAGTGGATAATCGATTCCAAATCTGAGCCAATTGATGATCATAAGAAATTTTTTCCCGATCCTATTTCTTCTCTCCCAATCGGCGGTTTTCGCCGAAGAGACGGTCACTTTTAATCGTGATGTCCGGCCCATCTTGTCCGACAAGTGCTTCTTCTGTCACGGTCCGGACCATAATAAACGCGAAGCAGATTTGAGGCTGGACGTTCGTGAAACTGCGATTGAGCTTGGTGCAATCGTGCCGGACGATGCATCGTCAAGCGAAATGCTGGCTCGCGTGCTGAGCGAAGACCCCGACGTTCACATGCCTCCGCCAAGTTCGAAAATTGACTCACTGACACCAACCGAAATCGAAATCCTTCGCAAATGGATCGACCAAGGTGCACAATACGAATCTCATTGGGCCTTTATCCCAGTTCCTCCGATCGCATCCAATGCGACCAGTGCCGAGATCATCGATCGTCCCATTCAAGAAGCATTAAAGAAGCGTGGGCTCACGCAGCAACCGTCCGCGAATCGGAATACGTTGATTCGTCGTTTAAACTTTGACATTACTGGACTGCCGCCAACTGCTCAAGAAGTTGATTCCTTTGTCAATGATGCTTCGCTGGACGCTTACGAGAAAGTCGTGGATCGACTTTTAGCGTCCGAGCAATACGGCGAGCGCATGGCAGTCGATTGGCTAGATGCGGCACGCTACGCTGATAGCTACGGATTCCAAGTCGACCGAGAACGCGATGTTTGGACTTGGAGGGATTGGGTGGTGCGAGCGTTCAACTCCAATATGCCCTACGACCAATTCGTGACTTGGCAATTGGCGGGCGACCTTTTACCAAACGCCACGCAAGAGCAAGTGATGGCGACTTTGTACAACAGGCTCCATCAACAAGAATCCGAAGGTGGCAGCGTCGAAGAAGAGTATCGCGTCGAATACGTTTGTGACCGTGTCCAAACGTTTGCAACAAATTTCCTCGGGCTCACCTTTGAATGCTCTCGATGTCACGATCACAAATTCGATCCCATCACGCAACGCGATTATTACGGGCTGTTTGCAATGTTCCAAAACATCGACGAAGCTGGACTGTACTCGTATTTTACGACTTCGCCTCCAACGCCGACTGTGTGGCTAACCGACGAGGCCACCGAGAGCAAATTGAAGGAACTGCGAGAGAAGGTTCAAATGATCGAGAGTCAGTCAGCAGAACTTCGTTCGATACGACGCTCCGCTTTCGATGAGTGGCTCGCACAAGCCCAGCTTGATCCTAATGTTCTTTTGCGTTCCGATTCACGGCAGGAGCTCGCAAGTTTTGACTTAGAAAAATTGGATGGAGATAAACTTGCCAATGCAATTCGACCAGACCAACCAGCATTGCTTCGAGGGGAAAACAAACTGGTCCCTGGGAGATCGGGCAACGCAATCGAATTCACCGGTGATGATTCGGTCGATCTGCCGATCGGCAATTTCAATCGTCAACAACCTTTTAGCGTGTCGCTTTGGATAAAAACTCCTACCGAATTTGATCGCGCGGTCGTGTTCCGTCGATCAGTGGCTTGGACGGATGCAGCAAGTCGAGGTTACGAACTACTGATCATTGATGGTCGTCTGCAATGGTCCCTCGTTCATTTTTGGCCCGGCAATGCGATTTCCGTTGCTTCGGAAAATAAGATTCCGTTGGGCGAATGGACTCAGGTGACGGTGACTTCTGATGGTAGCAGCCTAGCTTCCGGCTTGAAGATATTTGTAAACGGTCAGCTCAGTCCCACTTTGATCGTCAAAGATAATTTGACGAAGGAGATTACTGGAGGTGGAGGCGATAATATCGGACTTGGTGAACGGTTCCGTGATCGCGGTTTCAAAGGTGGGCAGATTGACGACTTTCGAGTTTATCAACGAGCCATCACGCCATTAGAAGTCCTCGCGACTTTCAATCCCGCAACGGCTCAGCAAATTCTCGTCAAGCCAACCGCAGAGTGGACTGATTCCGAGCGAGCCCTTGTCTTGGATGCTTATCTTTCGCTTGTCGATCGAGACTGGGCATCGCATTTGGCGGAACTGCAGAACGCGCGGGATGAGCATAACAAGGTTGCTGATTCCGTCCGCGAGATGATGGCAATGCGAGAACTACCGGAGCCGAAAAAAGCCTACATCCTGTTTCGTGGCGAGTACAATCAGCGTCGTGACGAAGTGACCGCAAATACACCGGCAGTACTGCCGCAATTGCCAGAATCATCACCGCGCAACCGACTTGGTTTGGCTCAGTGGTTGATGGACCCCAAGCATCCGTTGACTTCGAGGGTAACGGTGAATCGCATTTGGCAAAGCATCTTTGGGCGCGGCCTCGTCCGGACTTCGGAAGATTTTGGCAATCAAGGTGCACGCCCCCTTTATCCCGAAGTTCTTGATGGAATCGCAGGAAAACTGATGGCTTCAGGCTGGGACGTTAAAGCTCTTGTAAAGACAATCGTCATGAGTGAGACGTATCGTCAGCAAAGTGTCGGCGACGAACGAATCATGGCCGACGATCCAGATAACGAATGGTTGGCTCGCGGCTCGAGATATCGACTGCCAGCCGAAATGATACGCGATAATGCATTGGCTGCTGCAGGTTTATTGGATCGTCGAATGGGTGGACCGCCCGTAAATCCTTACGAAATGAGCGAAGCGTTTAAGCCGGTTGGTGCCTCTGGCGGCACGGACGTGTTCCGGCGCAGCTTGTACACACAGTGGCGTCGTACAAGCCCACCTCCAGCGATGCTGGCGTTTGACGCGCCTCGTCGAGCCGTGTGTATCGCGAAGCGCGAACGAACGGACTCGCCGCTGCAAGCCCTGATATTGCTGAACGGCATTCAATACGTCGAAGCAGCCCGCGTGCTTGGCGAATCGCTTCATAAGGAATCCAATGGCGACATCGAAAAGATGATTCAAGCTGGTTTTCTTCGTTGTCTCAGTAGACAAGCAGACTCAACTGAATTGGACATCCTACGGCAACTTTACAGCGAACAGCGTGACTACTTCTCCAAGAATCCGGAACAAGCCAAATTGCTGACGGCCATTGGTACTCACCCTCGCGATGCCGCAGTTTCAGATATCGACGCCGCTTCGGCAGCGGCCCTTGCTCAAGCATTGCTGAATCACGACGAATGCGTCGTCAAGCGTTAGGGAACATAAACATTCCTACATAGCACAGACTGTAGAAAATAATCATGAAGATACAAATAGATCCAATTTCAAGGCGATCGTTCCTGTCCAATTCTGGATTGGGCCTAGGAAGTATTGCCTTGGCCGATATGCTCCGCGCCGACTCGCCTGTCGCAGAGCCAGAGCGCGGCGTTTTGGGGCAGACACATTTCCCACCAAAAGCGAAACGCGTCATCTACTTGTTCATGTCCGGCGGTCCTTCGCAATTGGACTTGTACGACTATAAACCCGTCTTGAACGAACGCAATGGCCAACAGTTACCGGACTCAGTCCGCGGCGGACAGCGTTTGACAGGCATGTCGGGAAATCAATCTTCGATACCATTGGTCGGGTCGCCATTCAAGTTTGCGCAGTATGGTGAAAGCGGCGCTTGGTTGAGCGAGTTACTGCCCAATACGGCGAGCATTGCGGACGATCTGTGCTTTGTCCGATCGATGTACACCGAAGCCATCAATCACGGCCCTGGCGTGACCTTTTTTCAAACGGGGACGCAGATCGCTGGTCGCCCGAGCATGGGAGCTTGGCTCAGTTATGGCCTAGGGCAAGAAAACGCTGACCTGCCTTCGTTTGTTGTGCTCATTACCAAAGACAAAAGCGGGCAGCCACTCGGCGCACATCTTTGGGGCAGCGGCTTCTTGCCCACTAAACACCAAGGCGTATTGTTGCGTGCCGCGAAAGACCCCGTGCTGTATCTTGGCAATCCAGCCGGCGTTTCGCCCGAAAGTCGCCGCATGTTGCTCGATCGATTGCGCGAACTGCACGAGCATCAAATGGAATCGACACACGATTCGGAAATACAGAATCGTATCGACCATTACGAGATGGCTTACTCGATGCAGTCAAGCGTTCCCGAAGCGGCTGATCTGACCAAGGAAAGTCGCGAGGTGCTTGATAGCTACGGACCTGATGTGGAAAAGCCTGGCACGTTTGCCGCGAATTGCTTGTTAGCTCGTCGCATGGCGGAACGGGGCGTTCGCTTTATTCAGCTTTACCATCAAGATTGGGATCATCATGGTGGTTTGCCGTCAGCACTGCCTGGGCTTTGCAAAGAAACCGATCAACCCGCCGCCGCATTAGTCAAAGACCTCAAGCGTCTTGGAATGCTTGACGATACGCTGGTGATTTGGGGCGGTGAGTTCGGGCGAACGAATTATTGCCAAGGTAAAATTCAGAGCAACTTTGGACGCGATCACCATCCTCGATGTTTCACCATGTGGATGGCAGGAGGAGGAACCAAGCCGGGCACAACATACGGTGAGACTTGCGAGTTCGGCTACAACGTCGTTCGAGACGGGGTTCACATTCACGACTTGCAAGCGACGATGTTGCGGTTGCTTGGCATCGACCACGAACGCCTCACGTATAAATTCCAAGGTCGCCGTTATCGATTAACCGATGTGCACGGGCAAGTTGTTCCGGGGATCATGGCTGATACGGTGTGACAGTTGTTTTGGGGCGAAGGCGAAGAATGGCGGGCGGCGATGGAGCTGTCATCGCGTTGGTGGGACGGCTTGCGAAGCGAGGATTTGGTGTGGAGGGGATTTAGGGTTTAGTGGGATTTTTTTTCAGCTTGACGGGCCGGGAGACCCGTCCTACGGGTTTTTTCGTAGGTTTTATTTTCTTGGCGAGCAATTTGGCTTCGTTCTCTTTTCGTCTCGCTTTGACGATCTTTGCGATCAACGGGTACGGGATGGGTTGATCCAACGGCAAACGTAGATTTCCCTTTTCTCCGGCGTATTTCTTGCATTCTTGTTGCAACTCAACGTCGCGAACCGGTGGGTAAATGCCTATGTGCGTTTTGAATGCGCCGAAGTAAATCAGTACGCCGTTTTCAAAAAATGCAGGCATCCGGTAACTGACCTTCTCAGTTGATGTAGGTGCAGATTTCCGCACGGTTGCCCGGATTCTGAGCAGGATCGATTGTACTTTGGTTGGGGATTTCTTGATGTACTCATCGATCGTCGTTGGTGGCGTTTCTGTTGACTTCATTTTGTCTCAAGGCTTTTCAGTTAGATTTTCTGTGGCATCGGGCCCGTCGCTCTCGATTGCAATTCCAAGCATCGAGATATCATCATCTTTCTTACCGTTGTTTGCGAAATTCAAGACTCCACCAAGAGTCAGTTCAATACTGCTTTGCAAGGACGCGTGTCGGTTATCTAGAAGCGTTTGCATCAGGCGCGCAAGCCCAAACATGTTTCCATCTGCTCCAGATTGCTCGACTGCGCCGTCGCTGTAAATATAAATTCGATCGCCACTTTGCAGTTTGACGACCTGCATTTCGTAATCGGGAGTCTCCACCACGCCTACGGGAAAACCCGAGATTGTAATTTCACTTACCGTATCGTTTCGCACGAGAATAGGTGGAGGATGTCCCGCCGAAACGAAACTAATTTTCCGCTCGTCCAAATCGAGTACTCCATAACAGCATGTAAAAAACTGCGGGGAGTCTTCATTCATTTGAAACTCGTTATTCAAATGCTCCATGACCGCCAAGGGGTCTTTGCGGAATTCAGGAGACATGCGCGAAAGCCATCGATTCAGTGTCGTTGCCAGTAAAGCCGCCGAGACACCATGCCCGCAAACATCCAGAACGTAAAACGCCACGTGTCGATTATCAATTGCCAAAACATCCAGGATGTCACCGGCCAGTTCATCACAGGGAAGCAAAGACCAACCGATCTTTGCGCCATCAAGTTGCGGGACATTGGCTGGCAGCAGCGACTGTTGAATGGCCGCAGCGGCCCGCATGTCCGAACGCATGCGTTTGTTGGCAACTTCCAAGCTTGCATTGGCATCACGCAGTTTATCATCCGCTAGACGGCGCTGCGTGATATCCGATTGGACTCCGATAAAGTGCGTCGTTCTTCCTCGGTCATCTCGTATCGGCGTGATGGAAAGCCTATTCCAAAATGGCGTTCCGTCCTTGCGATAATTCAACAACTCCACTTCGCAGTGCTCTTCTGCCAAGATAGATTCTCGCAACAAACGCACCGTTTCGCGATCGGTATCGGGCCCTTGTAAAAATCGGCAGTTCGAGCCAACCGTTTCTTCGGCGCTGTAACCCGTCAGACGTGTGAAGCCCTCGTTGACGTAGATGAGAGGTCGATCGGGGGCTAAAGCGTCGGCAATCGTGATGCCTTCTGCAGCCGAAGCCAGCGCGCGGTCCTTGAGCAACAATTGCTCAATCAAATCGCTTTTGCGGGTCTTAGTCGTAGGTAGGGCTTTTTTTAATTCCACGTATCAATCATCAAGCAATTGCTGTTACTTGCCGGGTTGCCAACGCGTCAATGATCGTAGCACGATCCCTCGCCTCCGTACAGTCTTTTTCTGAAGTGCTCCGTCCGGACTGGAATCCGTACTATCTCGAGCGATTGGGAATAATGATCGCAAACTCAAAGATATACGCCGCGCGGTCAGAAGTGAGGGACGTGTTGTTGAGTGAGCCGCAAGGCGATAGCCGCGGGTTGTGCATTCGGACAGCACCGGCGGCTAGCGCCTTGCCGCTCACAAAACGTCAAATCTGACCGCGCGGATTATATCAGGTCGCGACGGATGGCTCAAAGGTCGACGTTCGAATGGAATCGAACCGGATGTGCGGATTCTCCCGCTCCAAAGTCTTGGCGTCCCACTCGGATTGGAGCAAGACTGCATCGTGGCCAAAATGGTCGCGAACCAATTTAGCGGCGTATGGCAATTTGAGCTTTTTCTTGTCTTCGGCGGTCGCGTTGTACCATCGAGCCAATTTGAACGCACGCCAACTTATCGACGTCTTTGCGTTGTACTCCGACTCCAGGCGAAATCGCACAACGTCAAACTGCAACTCGCCGACTGCTGCGAGAATCATCTCACGACGAGTAGCGCTCGCGTCAAAAAAGACTTGAATCGCCCCCTCCTCGACTAACTGCTCCAGTCCTCGATCGAATTGTTTTCGCCTCAACGTGTCCGGGCAATCGAGAACTGCAAAAAACTCTGGCGAGAATTGCGGTAAGGGTTCAAAGGACAGAACGGAAGTTCCTTCGCATAGCGTGTCGCCAAGTCGGAATTCACCAGGACAGACAACGCCGATGATGTCCCCCGGAAAAGCTTCGTCCATCGTTTGACGGTCTTGGCCAAAGATACGAAGCGCGCGAGGAATCCGTAGCCGCTTGCCGGTGCGCGCGACAGTCACTTCCATATCCCTTTGAAACTTGCCCGTGCAGATTCTCATAAAGGCTACGCGATCGCGATGCCGTGGATCGAGGTTCGCTTGAATTTTGAAAATGAATCCAGCAAATTCCGGAAGACTCGCCGGCACTAAACCGATGTTGCTTTTTCGGTCACCAGGTGGTGGGCACAGTTCAAGGAAGCCTCGCAGGAAATGTTCGACTCCAAAGTTAGTCAATGCGCTCCCAAAAAACACCGGCGTTTGTTCACCGCGTAGGAAGCGATCCGGATCAAGCGACGCTCCCGCCATCCGCACCAAATCAACTTCTTCGCGTGTAGTCTCTACTAGGTTACCGGAAAGCGTTTGTGAGATTCCGCCTTTGGACTTTGCCGGATCGAGTTTGTCCGCTTCGTCGGATGCAATCAATTCATCCCATGTCTGAACCAACGCCGCAATCCGGCGATCATCGACTCGTTCCTTAAACAAATGGATGGTGTCATCGGTCAAATCGACAAAGCCGCGAAATTCACTGCCACTCCCGAGCGGCCAGTTTTGAGGCACCGATTCGATCGAGAACTTTTCCTCAATTTCGGCAATGATCTCCAACGGCGACCGCCCAGGCCTGTCGACTTTGTTCACAAATGTGATAACGGGAATTTTGCGCAGAGCGCATACTTTGAAAAGCTTTTCGGTCTGCGTCTCAATTCCTTTAGCTAAATCGATCACCATCACAGCCGCATCAGCAGCCATCAGCGTGCGGTAAGTGTCTTCGCTAAAGTCATGGTGACCCGGCGTGTCGAGTAAATTGATTTGACAGCCACCATACTCGAATGTCAGTACTGTCGAACTGATCGATATTCCACGTTGCTTTTCCAACTCCATCCAGTCGGACGTTGCAGCTCGTTGTGTTTTCCGACCGCGAACCGCGCCTGCAACGTCGATCGATCCTCCGTACAGCAAGAGCTTTTCGGTGAGAGTCGTTTTACCCGCGTCGGGGTGCGAGATGATCGCGAACGTTCGACGTCGCAGCCGTTGCGCTTCAATCGCCGGATCAATGCTTGATGCAGCCCCATTCATCATGGGATCGAGCTGACTCGATTCGGGCGAATTATTGATTACTTGATTCATCTCGTCTGCTAATTAACTGGAATACTATGTCGTGGTCAGGCATCGGATATGCGAAGTCGCATTGGTCAAACACGCGACCTGAGTGTGTGTAATGTGGCCCCGTGTGGGTTGCGGATTCTCAACGAATCTTGATTGGCCCAAACACCTTCGGCGGACCGAAAATCATAGCAGATTGGGCAAAGTACGCTATGGAACTAGCTATTGAACTAAGCACACCAGCACAAGTTATTTTGCGTTATCAGCCGTTTTGGCGCTAGCCACGGTTACTTCAAATGACTGGAAACTTATGCATGGATGCTTATTTGCTCGCATAGTTCATCTTCCACGAACCAAAAACATTGCGTCATGAATTCCATGTGGCGAACTTGCCTTGAAATCAAGGTCAAGAAGGAGAGTTAAAGGCAAACGAAACAAGAGATTGCGAGGTCCAAGCTAGCTTGACTTTACGCGATTCCTGGGAACAGAGCTTTGATTGGCGTCCCTTCTGCGATGGGTAGCGGGCGTGCCAAGAGATCGTGGATTTCAAAACGAGGATCGATTCCGAATCGCCAAAACAAAGTTGCAGCAAGATCGGCTGGAGTGACTGCATTTGAAAATGGGAATGCGCCATCGCGGTCGCTTTCCCCGTATGTTGCACCGCGTCCCACACCGCCCCCAGCCAGCACCACACTGTAACAGCCGGGCCAATGGTCGCGTCCTGCAGTTGCATTGATACGCGGCGTACGTCCGAACTCACCCATGACGACGACTAAGGTATCATCCAGCATTTGCCGTTCTTCAAGATCCTCGATCAGCGCCGAGAATCCTTGATCGAATGGCGCTAACAGTTCGCGATGACGAGGGAAGATGTTCGCGTGACTGTCCCAGTTGACATCTTGTCCGTTGATTATTTTGTCGTTGACGTTGATATAACGCACGCCCGACTCGACCAATTTTCTGGCCAGAAGTAAGCTTTGGCCAAGCGTGTTTCTTCCGTAACGATTTCGTAATTGATCACTCTCTTGCTCGATGCGAAAAGCTCGTTGGATATTTTCGCTACGAATCAACTCAAGTGCTCGCTGTTGATAAACATCCATCCCTTCTGCGGTTGATGCCTTGCCTATGTCCTCAAGTGAGTCCCTTAACGAAAGACGGTTCTTCAATCGTTCGACATTGACGCCTGATGGCAAATTGAGATTCGGAATCGCGAAATCCGCGCTGTTGGGGTCGCGCGTTATCTGAAGCGGATCATATTTGCCGAGCAAGAATCCGGCGTTCTGACCTGCAAGATCGACAACGTTGTGCATGACATGAGGCAATGCGACGTGGGTCAGGGGATTTCCCGCGTTCGGCAAAACGCCAGCCGAAGTCATGTAACTCACAGTAGAACCGACGCAGGGAAAATCTTCGCTCCGATTGGCACCTAAGATATCCAAGTCGATCTTTGGCTGTCGCCCTACCAGCGCCTGATACATGGCCGAATTATGATTCCCCATCCCATGATGCATCGACCGAATCACAGTCAAGCGGTCGATCAGTTTCGCGCTATGCGGCAGGTGCTCACAAACAAAGCGACCGGGTACACTAGTTTTTATGGATTGATATTCGCCGCGAATTTCAATCGGAGCACGGGGCTTCATATCCCAAGTATCAAGATGACTTGGGCCTCCGTACAACATGACAACGATGCATGAACGGATCGGCCGCAGGGATTCGTGGGCGTATACTTTGGATGATTGGTTCAACAGGGCAGCAACAGCACCGTACCCGCCAAGATGCAAAAATCTCCTGCGAGGAATCTTGTGTTCCCAAATGCCCGGTATTTCCAGCATTGAATAACCTTAGCCATTGAGAGTCGACAAAACGCAAATGAAACTGTGGCAAATCCGCCCAATGCGATTCTAACGCTTCCATTTCGGCGAAACAACGTAGCGATCAATCGTCCTGCTCCGTCGGCTCAGTTCAACGCCCAATCTTTACGTTAGCTTTAGCTTCGGGCGAGCCATTTTTGAGCATTTGAGGCAGCTTACGGCAACGTGGGTGACTGCTGTCGCTTTGGGTCGATTGCGTTCGATTAGCTTCAATGGAAACAATCTTGTGCCAATGACGCTGGTCTTGCCAATCGATGGTCGGAGTCGGTCAATCGACGGTTTGAGTCGGTCAATCGACCGGGCGCCCCGTGTCCAACTTATCTGCCGAACTCTTCACGGCCAAACATCCCCAGTGTAGAACGACTGTCCTCAATCGTTCATTCCCCAGCTTCCCCATTGTAGAACGATTGTCCTCAATCGTTCATCCCCCCGCCCACGCCGCCCCGCTTTCGTCTAAAAACCAGCTCACCAACCAAACGACCGATCATGGCCAGCACGATGACAATTTATTTCCACTCGCCTTAACTCGCATTTTGCGTCAATCGATCAGCTGGACTGACCACGGCCAACCCAGTTGCCCCATTGTAGAACGATTGTCCCCAATCGTTCATCCCCCCGCCCACGCCTCAGCCGCGCCGACTTCGTCTAAAAACCAGCTCACCAACCAAACGACCGATCATAACGATCACGATTACAATTTATTGCCGCCCGCCTTAACTCGCATTTTGCGTCAATCGATCAGCTGGACTGACCACGGCCAACCCGGGGTTGGACTTCACATGCAAATAGATCATCGTGGTCGCCACATCTTTATGCCCAAGCAATTCTTGAACCGTTCGAATATCCGAGCCATTCTCCAACAAATGAGTCGCAAAGCTATGTCTTAGCGTATGTGGCACCGCAAACTTGTCGATCTTCGCCGCTTGCAAGGCCTTCTTGAACGTTCCGCAAAACAAGCTGTCCCCCAGATAATGTCTCCGGAGCTTTCCTGACCGTTTGTCTTTGGAACGTTGACGCGACGGGAACAAATACTGCCAGCAAAATTCTCGGGCCGCATTCGGATATTTACGCTCAAGAGCATACGGCAGATAAACTTCTCCAAACCCCATCTCCAGGTCAGATTGATGCTGTCTCCGCACCGTTTCGATTTGATTGCGCAAAGGCTCAACGCAAGACTTAGGCAATACCGTCACGCGATCTTTCTCTCCTTTGCCATCGCGAACGACAATCTGCAACTGGTCAAAGTCAATGTCTTTGATCCGCAAGCGGCGACATTCCTTGTGTCTCAATCCGGAGCCATACATCAAGTCAAACATCAGCCGATTTCGACCGTGAAAATGGGGTGCCAAGCGGGCAATT
>JANMGV010000074.1:0-68185 GCA_031374825.1 Pirellulaceae bacterium | reverse complement strand
TATGTCGGAACACTTTTCGTGTGGTTTGATCGACCTGCAAAAGGGGGCGTGTGAGTCAATAGCACAATCTTCGCGAGACGTTTGCATCCTAAGTTACGCACAGCTAATATGTTTTGAATTTCCGGACAGACACTAGCTAGGCCTTCTTTGCAAAATAAGCAAAGCCAACCAATATGAGGCCTCCGATGAGGTTGAGTCCACTACTCCAAGCATTGTCCGTGACGCCAAGATATCCGTTTACATTTGCGAGAGCAGAATCTTGTGACAACGAAGCATTCCCTCCAAAGCCGCCAACCACAGATGGTATTGCAGAACGAATAATCAGAATCGAACCGAGCCCAACATAAGTTAGCTTTTCCCAGTTGGCAAATCTAAATTGAAACCATCCAAGCATCCCGAAAACGATTGCACACACGATTAGGAACACAGTAACAAGTGTTCGAACTTGTCCTAGTGCCATAGATTGTGGAAGCAACCACCATACGGCCAAGCCGCCAACCGCAACCGACAAAACAAGATTCCAATACTGGGTTCGATTCGAAATTAGGATCGGAGTCGATTGCTCTTTCAAAGGAGCCGAGACAACATTGTCATTCCCGGCGACGACGTTGTCGCCGGCATTGGAAACGTTCGAACCGACCTGGATATTGTTATTATTTCCGTGGTTGTGAATTGTCATTGCCAAATTTTGCGACGGAGTTCTAAGTAAAGTAATCTTTATGGATTGGGCGTGATTCCGTACCGCGAAACCAATATCTGTATGAGTTTGGTACTTCTTCTCCCACATCTCGATAATTGTAAGGCATGAGCTTCCCTCTGCTCCTAGCAACGACTGATGAAGCTCTTCAGTAACTCGCAAGAGCTCAGCTTCCCATTCGTTGGGAGTCCGCCCTATTGTCTTATCGTGCATGAGCGTATGCGGTGACTTTATCCTCGTCTGAGACCTCTACTGGTTCAAACGAAGAATCGAACACGCATGGCGGTACATCATCAAGGGATTCGAAGGCTTCTTCTGAATACTCGCCGCCACCAAGTTTCACCCGATAGTGAACCTGTAGCTCACCGGCAGCGACTAATCGAAGAAGCACTCGGTTGAATAGTTCGAACGGAACCGAGTTCGCTAGTTCACGGCAAACTTGATCGAAAGTAAAAAAGGTGCGCTCAGGATGGTTTTCAAGCCAGCGTCTGAGAGCATCTGCTGCGACTTTCAATTCCGCATTGCTATAGGCGGCTTCGAAGTTGATTGAAGATGTATTCATAGGTGGCATTCGTCACACGTTTTAGAATTCGCAATTCCGGTCCATTCGCTGTTTTTTCGATCACCACAGAAACAGATTCTGTCATACATTTTGGGCAGCCATCTAGTCCGTTCTTCCAGTCTACTCTGACGAGAGACGGGCGGAACGAATTTGCCTGCATTGCAGCTAAAGATGCTTTTCTTCCTGGGTCTTTGTCCAATTCCTCGGATTGGTTTGGGATAACGCGTATTTGCCCTGATCTTGGATCGGTTAGTTCAACCCTGCTAATTGAGTACCGTTGCTTGTTCTCCGGCTTATCACGTTCAAAAATTATTTCCTCAAGGAGCTTGTCCACATTTACCCCGATCAAATCGCTTTGACCGAAAGCGGGCTTTAGGAGCGTCCAAAGTTCATTTCTTCGCTCATCGATCGCTTTTTCGTTCGGGATTCCCCCGATGTCGATCCTCAATTCTAATACCTTCGCGCTCGATCGCCAGTGAGCGATTAGGGTCGCTTTGACTTCCTTGAACGCATATTGTCTGATTTCCTGAATAGTTCCGTCGTCCATTTCCTCAGTTGAAACGAGACCTTGGCTCTGGCGGTAGGTCTCACGACCGTAGGCCTTTGCTAGCCAACTACCGTTTGGCGACACTCGGAAATCAGCCCAAAGATACCCATTTGTTGGATACTCGTAGCGTGGAAAGAGGTCTTTCACCGGCATTTCGTCAAAAAGCGCAACAGCGACCTCTTCGCTGTCTGAAATATTCGCTACGGGAGTCGCCAGTCCAGGTGGAGCAGGAGTGAGCAGCAAGATGTGTTGTCTTCCAACTTCTTCGATGTCCCACAACAACTGCTGAACCTCGGAAATCGTCGCAAATCGCCGTCCAACCGCCTCCTTCAGGTTGCGAATTAGTTCTTCTTTCGTTCCACTGACGTTGATGCTCGATTTCGCGTCTTGGCTCCGATCTTGAATATCTCGCACCAAATCTCGAATGGCGTTTGTTGATCCGCTCAGGTCAAAAAGTTGGCGATAGATCGAATGCAGCTCGTCGTTCATTGATTACTCAATGGGCAGAAATGGAATTGGTTCACTAGTCGGACTTGCAACCCCATTCTATCGAAAACCTCCGCCAGCGGGGCAAGTACGGACAGAATGAGTGCTTTCCAAAACTGTAGCTATGCAGCAAATTTCACTCCGTGGATGGCGTAGTCGAGCATGGTATCGAATACGGAATCGCATTTTTGGCGGAAAACAGTCCGGTCGTAGGACTCGGGGAGCTCCGAATCTAGGACTTCCTCCACGGCCGCCTTGACGATGCGTTGCGTTCGGGCGTCCTTGAACCAATCCTGAACGAGCACCTTGGGGTGTTCCTCCAAGACGCGATGGAGCAGTTTTTTGGCTGCCAGTTTCACCCGTTGCGTCTCAGCTTCGGTCATCTTCTCCTGCTTGAGCAAGTCATACAGCTCAAGTTCATCTTCCGTCAGCCCTTCTCGAACGTGTCGTTCGTCTTCGGCTTTCATCTCGTTGACGAACTTTAGGAGCTCGTCATGGTAGTTTTCATTCGCCGAGCCTCCTGAGTTGTAACGATCGACAATCGCTTGCAAACGTTGTGCGAAGTTGCCCTCGATCCTGCCCCATGAAGGACATGCTTGAATGCTGGAAAAGAAATCCATCCGGCGCATCGACGGTATAAGTTTTCGTTTCGGGGGCGAAACGATGAACCGCAATCTCACGTCCATGAAACGGATCTGTCGGTAGAGGATGAGTTGCAAAGGGGTTTAGAAACACATGCAAACCGTCGAGCAATGATTCTTTGTACTCTGGTCGCAAAGCCTGATCGACCCGATATTGAAGCTTATTGGCGTTATAGCGACATCCGAACAACATGACTGGGTATTCACCTTCACCCGCCAATGCTCGCACTTTCGTCCAGGTCGCTGTATTACTAAAAACCACAGCGCTCACATGCTCTAACCCTGGCCTTGTGAACGGACCGAGCGGAACGAAACTGCCATTCGGTTTTAGAACCGTTGTAACCCTCGTGTCACCTTGGATAAAACGAGTATTCGACTCTTCATCATCTTTAGTGATCATGCGGTCCAAGCCGTAAAGTACCCGCTTGAGGGCATTGTCGTTCTGCATGAAGAAGAAGGGCTGTTCAAATGGAGCCAAGCAAATGACAAAAGGCTTTCCCAGAACATAGGGCAGTTGCGAGTACTTTTCCTGGTACTTGAGCTCCTTACTTCTAATTGCATTCGCGAGTCGAACGCTAGCAAGCGAAAGGAACTGTTCGTTGTCCATTTTCGGAGCTTCGCGAATATCTGGATGGTCCCATTCGGGACGATGTCCGTCCGGATGCGCGGCTGTCACAGCTTCGGCAACGATCGCCCCTTGAGGATGTTGCAAAAGAAAATCAGGAGTCGCTTTGGAGTAGTCAGCAGAGAATCCCAGTTCTTCGAAGGCTGCGTGTAGATATAGCTCCCAAAAACACGGGTTGAATGTTGTTTGGAACTCGTGAACAAACTTGTTGTCACGGTCGACAAACGAACTTGCCCACTGCCTGATGACTTTTTGTTCTGGACCAAAAAGCGATTGATCAGCGATTGATGCAAAGTTAGGGTGCTGCTTGCTAGCTTCAACTATCGGGGAAAACAGATCTTGCATTGAATCACATGGCTCGGAATGAAAAGGTTCGGTTCTGATTTTAGACCAAGACACAGAAGGCCATTTGCGGTTCAGCAAACTGACGAAGGTAGTGGAAACCTACTTTCAGTCGCCCCGTCTCCCTCGAAGGTGCTTCGGTTGTTAAACAAGACTTCTCTGTCAAACAGAGAATTTGAGAGTTGCAGACGAATTTGCGCGGTCCGGTCGCGGAAATGCGATTTTGGGGCGAATTGAGAGCGCTCTCTGTGTGGTTCCGGTCGGGCCAAGAAACTCTAAAACCCTTGGGAAACAACGAAAAAAGCCGAGGGGTTTAATCCTCGGCTTCTCTGTTAAATCGTACCCTCGGAAATTCCGAGGATTTGAAAGGCTCCCCGTAAAGGTCTCGAACCTGCGACATGGTGGTTAACAGCTTAGCTAAATCCACATTTGTGCAGGCCCGGCTTGTCGAGCAAGGTCGAAGAAAAGAAGAAGCTTAGATTTTTTTTTCAATTATCTTATGGCAGATGCTCGAGATTGGAATGCGCAGGAACTGCACTATCAAATTTTGCTTAGACCTGTTTCCGTTCGATTCGTGGGAACTAGTGGCGATGCTGCATTGATAAAACTTTTCGAATAGCGGGCGCAATACGTTCAGACCAGGCCTCGTGCATTCGGGGGCTTGGGTGAAGTTTGTCTTCGGCAAGCCACGATGATGGGTCGTTGCTTGCTTGACGTGATATGTCTGTGATGTCAAGGAATGCAATGCGTTGATTGTTGCAGTGTTCGCCAAGGACCTGATTGAACCGATCGATCTCGGCGGATATTCGTGCTCGATCGCGGCCTTCGGCAAAGGGCGTTACACTCCAATCGGGAATGCTGATCACTAAAATTCGGTCCGCATTGTTGCCCGCTAGCGACAGCGCAACCTCAACGAGCTTTTCAAAATTTATCTGAAACTCCTCCACCGACCGACCTCGATACTGATCATTGACACCAATCATCAAGTTCACAACATTCCATTCTCCCAACAATGACCGGGTCTCGATTGCGCCCAAAAGTTCGTCCGAGGTCCAACCAGTCTTGGCTACGATAGTTGGTGGCTCAACGTCGTCTAATTTTTCTCTCAGCGTATCGCAAACAAGCTCGGGCCATCGATCGCACTCTGCGACGCCTTCGCCGATCGTGTACGAATCACCAAGACACAGCATTCTGATTTTTCCCATATTTCCAGGCTTTTCTAGCAATTTGGAATTTCGTGTCACCAACGCCTCGTCCCCAGACACTTGTTTATAGCGAAAACAGAGCGTGCCATTGAAACCCTGTTGGGCTCTTTCCGGTCAATCGACCTCAGAAGTTCGCTGTTAACAAGAATAACCACTACACTAAAACTACTTTTGTAAAATCGAGTTGAATGATGGCCAGCGTAATGAATCTCTCGGATAACCAATTGTGGGCGAACGTATTGCATGATGATCGCGACGCGTTTGAGACAGTAGTCGCTCGTCACCAGTCCGCCGTGACTGCGATCGCCTTCAGTGTCTGTGGTGATTTCGTACAGAGTGAAGATATCGCTCAGGATACGTTTTTGACAGCTTGGTCCGAGCGACGAACGCTTCAAGATCCTGAGCGGCTTCGTGGTTGGTTGTGTGGAATCGCAAGAAACAAAGCTCGCAATTCCAGGCGAAGCCAAAATCGCTCGCGGGCATTTTCTAATGACATCGACTCGTTGCCATCAGACGAACATCCGTACGAGCATGCGGTCAGCCAAGAGGAGTCGGATCTTGTACGCCGAGCGCTCGAAGAGCTGCCGGAAAGCTATCGCGAGCCTTTGGTGCTCTATTATCGCGAAGAACAATCTATCGCCGAAGTCGCAAGCAGTTTGGAATTGTCGGAATCGGCCGTCAAGCAACGATTGTCGCGCGGGCGAGAAATGTTGCGAGCGCAAATGCTCGAAGTGGTCGAACGCAGCCTTCGAGCGTCGCGTCCTACCTCTGCCTTTACCGCCAAAGTAATTGCTGGGTTGTTTGCCGCAGGCGTGTCCGCCAAGAGCGCGACGACGGCTTCGGCTGCATCCTTTACAGCGTTTTCGGCTGCCAAGGTTACGCCTGCCACCGTGGCGGCGGTTGGGAAAGTAGGTTTGGTTGGAACTGCTGGGTTGGCAGGGGGAATTGGTGGATCGGTCGTTGGAATTCTGGGTGGATATTTAGGAAGTTGGATTCCGGCGCAATTCGCACCTACAGCTACGGAACGCGATGAGCATCTTCGTATTGGTCGACGCATGTTGCTCATTAGCACCCTTGCATCGATTGCTTTGCTGTTCGCTATACTCGCCACCGTTGGCAAGGTTCCTTGGTGGGGGACGATGTTGATCGTCCTTACGTGGATGGTCATTTTCATGACCTATTGCCTTGTTGAAGGCGTGACCGGTGCGATTCGCGTCGCTCGCATCCGTCAATTGCATTCGCCCGAATCGGATCCGAACAATTCGCGTGCTCGACAATTTGTCGTCAATCGACAGCGAGGTATACAAGGTGTCGCTTGGGAAGGCCGTGTATATCAAAGCGAAAAACGCTTCTTGGGATTGCCGTTAATTGATATTCAAGTCGCGACGCCCTCGATCGACGGCAAAGGCCAGCAACCACGGCACGCTCGCGGTTGGATTGCGATCGGAGATCGTGCCACGGGGTTTATCGCAATAGGTGGTATTGCCAAGGGTGCCATCAGCTTCGGGGGATTGTCGATCGGTGTTTTGAGTGTCGGTGGTTTGTCGTTTGGCTTATTGTCTTTGGGTGGATTGGCGATTGGTGGAATCGCGGCTGGCGGACTCGGCATCGGGTGGCTAGGAATCGGCGGTTTCGCACTCGGGTGGAATGCTCTCGGTGGAGGTGCAGTTGCATGGAACGTCGCGTGCGGCGGTGCCGCGCTGGCTCGTCACGCTGCGTTCGGCGGAGGAGCCATTGCCACAGATATTGCAATGGGTGGAAGCGCCACTGCGATACACGCGAATGATGAAGTCGCAAAAGCCTTTTTTGCCGACCATTGGATGCAGCATGCGTTGATTTGGACGAGCAAGCACTCGGTGTTGTTCACGATGATAACGGTCGTCGTTTCATTCGTGCCAATGCTTTTTTTGGTGCCGCTCATGTCGGTCATGTATCGTCGCAAAACGGAGACAGCGACGGAGCAGACAACGGAAGAGTAAGGCTATAGTGTTTCGAGCGTTGCAATTTTTTCTCAAGCAAATCCCCCTTGAGATTTCTGATGGGTTAAGAAGGGTGCGTTTCGTGTCCATGCTGTTTCGTAAAAAAGAACCCACCGATGCTTGAAACCGTTCGCAATTCACTGACAGCTCAATATCACGCCGCTCTCTGCACGCTTGATCACTGTGTGGAAAAATGTCCCGACTCGAGTTGGAACGCACCTATGGCGAGATACCCCTTTTGCCAAATTACGTTCCACACGCTGTTCTTCCTGGATTACTATCTCAGTCAAGATGAACCATCGTTTTTGCGACAATCGTTCCATCTTGAGAACGCATCGTTCTTTAAAGATTACGAACAGCTTGAATATCGCGAGCCAGTGGAGTTATACGAACGAGGCGACATAATCAAATACATCAATTACTGCCGCCAGAAAGTTATCGATGTGCTTGCAGAGGAAACCGAGTCATCGCTGAGTGGTCCAACGAAATTTCCAGGACGCAATTTTTCCCGACTGGAACTGCACGTCTACAATATTCGACACATCCAGCACCACGCCGCTCAGTTGAGTTTGCGTCTCAAGCTGGATCATCAGATGGAGATAAACTGGGTAGGATCAGGTTGGTCAGCGATCAACTCTTAGAGGCTTGTTTCTGGGCGAAAGCTCATCTATCGCATTCCCTTCCGCCACTTTTCCTCGGAAATTGCAAATTCGTTGGTGGCGTGGCTGCTTACTTTGTAAAATTTCTGGATTCCAGAACTTTGCAAAGGACTCGGTCGTCTATCCCGTCGTCTGCCATTCAAAACCCATTGGAGAGTTATCATGCCAAGACAATTTGACCGACGGTCCGCGCTCGCCGCGTTGGGAGGTGCGACGCTAGGTGGGCTGATTGCACCCAAGGCAAATGCGGCTTGTTGCTATTTTGCTGCCAAAGACAAGGACGTCAATCAACCGGCACAAAAGGCTTTTATTACTTGGGAGCCCCGTCGCGAACGCGAAGCTTTCACGGTCCAGCCGAAGTTCGAAGGTAGCGCTACCGAGTTCGGCATGGTTATCCCAACGCCATCGAAACCGAAACTCGACGAGATGCCGCGAGATTTCTTCAAAGAACTAGCTGTCTTTACCATTCTCGAGCCAATGCCGCTCGACAAATACAAATCCGTCACACAGTTCAGATTGTTTGCAGCGGGCTCCTCAGCCCCTGTCGCTTTTTCGAGAAAGAAAGTCGAAGTTCTCGAAGAAGGCGTCGTGGGTTCCCTCGACTACAAGATTATTCGAGCCGAGGATGCCAAAGATCTTTTCAACTGGCTGGATCAGCACAAGTACCAATATTCGGGCGACGAAAAAACGCTCGACCATTACATCCAAAAGCAATGGTACTTTACCGTTATGAAAATCGATCCCAAACAAATGAAGCCTCGTGCGGACGGCACTTATGAAGGCAACGTAACGCCGACACGTTTCACATTCACAACTCCCGAATTGATCTACCCGCTTCGAATAACGCAGATCAGCGTAAAAGATTTTACAGAAGCCCTCTTCTACGTTCAGTCGCCCGATAAAGTCGACTTGCAAGATACGTTCAGCTACCAATTCACTTGGCAACCCATGTGGGCTCAGGCGATGGGTTTTGCCATCAAACGCACCGCTAGCGAGGAAGAATGGCTTAAGCACATCGAGTCCCATTTGCCGGAATACGCCAAGACCGTCGCTCAATTACAAGGCGACGAGATCAAGCCTGCCACGCTTGAATGGACTAAGAAAATCGCAAAGAAAGAACTCGACGTTATCGATGGGACTGAAAAGTACAATCGGGACGCTCCCGCAGAGGACGTTCAGAAGTTGAAGATACTTCGCGGCTATGTCCAAGAGGGGCAGGTACTGACCAAGTTCCGCAAGGTGTTTCACAAATCCGAGATGCATGATGACTTAAAGATCGTGCGGGCGAGTGCGGGGGGGAAGCCGGATGATACGGCGTATTACGAAATCCTGCCTACTTCGCCGCCGTGATCTACCTGTTGCCGATTGCCTTGGAGAAACATGATGCCTTCACTGCGTCTTTTACCGCTACTGTTCTTGGCTTTCTCGTTGGCGATGCCATCAAGTCCGGCTCAGCAAAGCTATCGGCCCGGCACGTCGCGTGACGATCCCATCGACTCGCCCCGCGATCTGAGCGGCTATTCAGTTCGATCGCCGCGTGTTCGATTGATTCATACGACCGATCCAAGACTACCGGGCGGATCCATGTATCTGCAGCAAGTCGATCCTTGGCTTGGTTATCTTTGGGGGCGAGAATTATTACAGCGAGAATTCACGCCGGCTGACGGTGTCTTTGGCGAAGTGAGCAAGCCAGATGGACTCTTGCTGCCCGACGGCGCAACGCACATGACCAACCGTGATCATGTTACTTCATGCCTGTCGTGCCATAACAATCCTTATCGGGACGCGGGGGCTGGCATCACGATTCCCAAAAATAGCGGCACCGGACGTAACACTCCGCATTTGTTCGGGGCCGGACTCATGGAGATGCTAGGTGCTGAACTTCGATTGGCGGCCTATCGTATTGCGGACGATAACCGGGATGGTTGGATCGATCTGGTCGAAGCCAAAGACAAACGGATGCTGTATCGGACGATTCCTGAAACCGATTCGGGCAGTGATCAACAATCGGGTGAATTTTGGAAAGGTGCCGAGATTGACTTCGGTCGATTCGACGACCACGATTTGAATGGCGAGCCGGATCTCAACTCGGTCTTTTACATCGTGTATGTCGATGGCAAAGGAGACCGTGTTCCGTGGGCGGGCAAATTAACCGACCCAGGGGTCAAGGGCTATCGTATCGAAGTACAAGTCTTTGGCCACAGCCAACTGCGTGTTTCCAGTCGACCACCGTTATCCGGAACGCTGCGAGCTTTTACGGCCGGTGCATTCGATATCCATCAAGGTCTACAGGCCTGCGATCCAACGATCTTGAACGAAATCGGTCGCACGGGCATTTCGCAAGTCTCTAACGCAGGCTGCGTCCAATTCGCGACTGGCTCGGGCCGCGACCGGGGGCGTACCGTCGACGAATATGGCATCAGTCGCGATGATCCGGACCGAGACGGGGTTTGCCATGAAGTAACAGACGGCGATCTCGATGTTGCCGAATGGTATTTGATCAATCATCCGCGCCCTGCTCGCGGTCGGACAACCGAGAAAACACGCGTCGGTGAGCGTCAGTTTCAAGCGATCGGTTGTGCAACATGCCACACGCCGGGTTGGCATATTCCAGCACGCAATCAAGAGCCTTCGGATTACACGGAACGCCATCAAGGCGATCGGAGGATGTTTGATTTAGTTGCAACGTACGATACAGGGCGGCGCGCCATGGTCGGTCGATTAGTGTCTTTGTCCGAAACGATACTTCAAAATCCATCAAGCCAAGACATCGTTGGAGAAGGTAAAGGTCTTGCCGTAACTGTACCGCGGGCTGGCGAATTTTTCGTTCGAGATTTTTTCAGTGACCTCAAGTACCATGACTTGGGGCCAGAATTTCATCAAGTCCAATTTGACGGAACGGTAATTCAAACTTTTCGCACTCCACCGCTCTGGGGTGTTGGAAGCACGGCACCTTACGGGCACGATGGAGCCAATCTTGACCTGGATTCTGTCATCCGACGACACGGCGGAGAATCGCTTGCCGCACGCCAAGCTTACGAAGCACTTTCCGATGACGATCAAGAAGCGGTTCAAGCTTTCCTGCGGAGTTTGGTCCTGTATCAAACCGACCAATTACCGTGTGACATCGATGGTGACGGAAAAATTTCTGACAATTTTATCGTTGCGGGACAGTCGGTTGGATTGGAGACCTTTCGTCCTGAGTGGTTGCTGCGAGTACCCTGCCAAATCGAAGGTCGCAAAGAAAACGTGCTCGGCTCGCCATTCGTTTCCCATGCGATCGCCAATCTCCGACAAGCTTACGGTTTGGACTTGGAGTATATCCAAGACGACAACCAAGACGGTTGGCCCGATCGTTGGAATCCATAGCCCGAAGATTTTTACTGTCGTTTCGAGTATGGAACCAATGGTTATGCAAGTGAGCAAATGCCTTTTCAGGGTAAACGCAGTCAAGAAAAAAAACCGGCTGGTGCTTGTTCAGCGCCAGCCGGCCTTTTTTATCCTTCAACCGTTTGCAGCAAAAATCGGAGCCGCTGCGAGAATGGCGGAGATCGAGCGTGCTACTGCACTTGCTGTTGTTGATCTCGGCCAACGCTTTTTGTTGGTCCCTCTGCCGGAAAGACGATCAAAGGTTTGTGAGCAATTATGTCCCACAGACCAATCATAGGTCGTGCCTCGTTGGTCGCAAGAGTGAAATCGGTTGATTGACCCCGCAACATTCGACATTTATCGAAAATTAACGATCAAATGTGCAAAGCGATTTTCGGGCCAATCGCCAAAATTTTCTCCCTTGAACACTTGGTATAATTCTTTCGCGATAGCTCTTGCAGTCTCCAACAGCTTGAATCAAATTGGTTTTCCCTTTGAAGACTAACTAAAACGAATAATTTGAGATTGGATTCTTTTCGGAAAGGCAGCATGAGTTCGACCGCGCGTTGGATTTGGGTACGACGATTGCTGTTCGTCGTCGTCGCAAATCTCGGATTAGCAATTGGTGCCGTCTTCATGCCGGCGGCTTGGATGGAACAAATTGCCGAAATTTTGGGTGTAGGGCCTTTAACGGATAATGGGCTCGTCCAATACCTTGCCCGACAAACGTCAGCACTTTACGTTTTACACGCTGCAACGATCGGTATCATCGCTGTACAGCTTCCCAAATCGTTGCCCATGATTATTCCCTTGGGTTTCGTGACGCTCGGTTTTTCGGCACTGACACTTTACATCGATTGGGTGGAGAGGATGCCGATGTACTGGATGATTTTGGAACCTGCGGCGATTTTTCTTGGCGGCGCTAGCATGATTGTTGCCGGGCGATGGGCAGGGCAAGAGTCGATTAGTTCGTGATCCCGATCTCTTGTCTCAAGGCCGTGACCAGCTTGTCGATGTCGATTTCCGTGTTGTATAGATGGCAGGAAACGCGAACCAAATAACGGTCGGCAAAGTGCACGATGGGCACTTCAACTTGATGCTTGCTCCATAATCGCTTTTGCAGTTCAGAGTGGTCGCCTTCGGGCAACCATACTGCGGCCATCATGGAATACCAAGCCGGGTCGTCGGGCACCAAGGCCGACGTTCCCAACGCTTCGACAAGGCTCGTTCTCGCAAACTTGGCTAGCTCGTGATTCCGTCGCCGAGTTTTGTCGATGCCTTTTTGTTCGAATAACTCTATCGCCGTTGGGATCGACAAATAGCCGCTATAGTCTCTCGTCCCGCACCACAGGTGATAATCCGTCCAATGTTCGAGAGAAGTAGGGGGCAACCGACCCCAGGAAATCCCAAGTGGCCGTGCTGCCAACGAATGCCATCGATCAGCGACATACGTGAACCCAGTCCCAAACGGTGCGCACAACCATTTGTGACAACTGGCCAAATAAAAATCGCAATCGAGATCGGAAATATCCAGTGGAATCTGGAGCGGTGCATGGGGGCCATCGATGCAGACAGCAACACCTCGAATCCGGGCCATGGCTGCAATCTCTTTGACAGGCAGCGTGATCGCCGTCGGCGACGTAATATGACTGACAATAATCAATCGCGTTCGTTCGGTGATTTCGGACACGATCGCTGCGATGATATTTTGCGCCGAAGTAATCGGCAAGGGCAAAATCACCTCACGATAGACAGCTTGGGTTTCGCCGCAACGTCGCTGCCATATCCGTTTGACCACACCGTACTCATGGTCGTTAAGAAGCACTTCGTCGCCCGGATTCAGCGGAAAAAAGCCCGCGACATGATTCATCCCAGCAGTGGCGTTTTCAGTAAAGATCAAGTTGCCTTCGGGGCTTCCTACAAAATCCGCAAGCCGTTTGCGAGCTGCCATCCAAGCAGGCTCTAACTGTCGTACAAAGAAATCCATCGGCTGGCGATTGCATCGCGTCTGCCAGTCCATTTGCACGTGTCGTACTCCAATCAACGGCGGACCAAACGATCCATGATTGAGATAAGTCGTCTTGGCATCCACGTTCCAGTCGCCATCACGCATCAAGAGTTCTTTGGCCAAGCCTCCATAAATACCTACTTTGCTTTCTAGCGTTTCGATTAGTCCGCGACGGGCTTCAGCAGCTTTCTTCAACCGTTGCTGCATGTGCATAAAATTATTGCCAGCCACGACGGTCGCTATGTAGGAAGCACAACTCATGAGGGAGTTTCCGGGGTTCTGAAATAACAAGGATTGCCAAGTCGAAAATAGATCGCCGTATAGGTTGACCACCGACGCCGTCATCTGCGTTATCGGAAAGAGCATGAGAAAATAGACGGCACAAACGGCGAATGCCGTCATGCGGATGCTGGGCTTGCGCAGCCGGTCGCTGGCTGCTAAGAAATAAAATGCGATAGTCAGCACTTGAATCCAGATCGAGATATTCCAAACGAAATTTACCTGGGCCATTTTGCCTAATGCCACCAAGATCGCAGCATACAAAGTCAGTCGGAATAACGAGCTAATATTCGTTTGGCGATTTTTCTGAATGATTCTGGGAGCAGCGGCCATTAACACCGCGAGCGTCGAACCGTAACATATCAAAGCGACCTGTGGTACAAAGAGCGAACCGGACAAAGTGACCTGGACGACCAAGGAAAAAAACAAACCGGCAATCGCCGCTCCAAAAAAAGCCACCATCTCCTGCCAGACAGATTTCGCACCCGCCATGCCGTAATAACCAAACAGTCCAGCCAGCGCGATAATCGCATGCAAGAAAGCCCAAACGAGGGCATCGACAAGTTCAGAGGGTGGCATTGTTGATAGATGAGCTTAGTGAGATGCTGGTATAAAAACTGAAGAACATTATGATTGCGTAACACGCATGACTTGCGAGTTCATTTCAACCAAGAACGCGAAAAAACTAATTCTATTTGAGCTGCAACAACAGAAAGGCTGGACGATGCCTGCCGATTATCGTTCGCGGCCAACAATTCGACTTCGTCGCAAGCCAACAATGTACCACGACCATCCCGTGTCGTTTAGTAAGGATTCACCATGCTGATAAACGCTCAAGCCTATTCGATTTGCCAACAAGTCCTCGGCGAGCAGGACGTGCTTGGAATTCAATCACAACAACTCAAGTGCGGAACTACCGTCATTGATTTCGGAGTCCAAGTAGCAGGTGGGCTGCGAGCCGGGATACACCTTGCAGAGATATGCATGGGTGGAGCTGCAGAGATTCACTTGGGCAGTGGGGATCGGCATATTTTTCAGGGACCGTTCATTCACGTCACGACCGATGATCCCGTGACCGCTTGTATGGCGGCGCAATACGCAGGTTGGCCCGTACAGCATGGCAAATTCTTTGCGATGGGTTCTGGTCCCATGCGAGCCAAACGTGGCCGCGAACCCGTCTTGGAATCGCTGAACTTAACCGACGAAACCGATCTGGCGGTTGGAGTACTCGAGTGCGATAAATTGCCGAATGATGAAATCTGCGAAGCAATCGCTGCCGAGTGTCATCTTACCCCGGATCGACTGACTCTCTGCGTTGCGCCGACGCGTTCGTTGGCTGGCTGTATCCAAGTCGTTGCGAGAAGTGTCGAAACAAGTTTACACAAACTGTTTGAGCTGGGATTCGATTTGCGCAGCATTCGCTCCGCGTTTGGATGCGCCCCGTTACCGCCCCCCGCTCGTGATTTTGCTGAAGGCATTGGCCGCACCAACGATGCAATTCTTTACGGCGGGCATGTTACTTTGTGGGTCGATTCAACCGACGATGCGATCGAAAGTATCGGCACGAAAATTCCAAGCCGATCCTCGAATGATTGGGGAGTGCCCTTCGCGGAGCTTTTTAAGAAATACGATTACGACTTTTACAAGGTCGATCCCGGCCTCTTCTCGCCCGCCGAAGTCGTCGTTGTAAACCTCGCCACCGGCAACAACTGGTGCTACGGTTCGCTTCGCCCAGATGTCCTTGCATCGTCTTTTCGCACCAAAGCAATCTGATGCTTGGTCAAAAGTCCATTGCTCGCTACTCATAGAATGGCGGAGTCGGAGTATGACAAAGCAACGTGTCGCAGTCTTGGGGAATGCCGATGGTTGGTACGTTCGCGATCTAAAGCGGGCTGCGAATCATGAGTTGATCGAGGTCGTGGGCTTTCGCGAGTTGACGGCGGAATTGGGCGCTGGCTCAGTCGTTTTGGGATCGCGTACTTCGGATGAAGCGGCCGAGCGAAGATGGTTATCCGGAAGCAAACGGGACTTCGACGGGGTCCTGGTTCGAACGATGCCGTTTGGGTCACTTGAACAAATTATCTTTCGCATGAATGCTCTGCATGCTGCGGCCCGTCAAGGAACAAAAATCTTCAACTCGCCGCGATGCCTAGAAATGGCGATCGATAAATGGTTGACACTGGATATTTTACAAGCCGCCGGTTTGCTGGTCCCGCGGACCATTTGTTGCCAGTCGCGTAGCGATGCTCTCGAAGCGTTCGAGTCGCTTGGTCGTGACTGTGTGGTCAAACCTATATTTGGGGGCGAGGGACGAGGAATCATGCGCGTCAACGATCCCGACATGGCTTGGCGCGTGTTCGGCTCACTGGAACAACTCAATTCGGTACTTTATCTCCAAGAATTTTTGCCCCATAACGGATTCGACCTACGGCTCCTTGTGATCGGCGACGAAATTTTTTCGGTCCGTCGTTACGGGAACGGCGATTGGAGAACCAATGTCTCTCGCGGCGGGCGGGCGGAACCAGTAAATCCCACTCCAGAACAACTTGCCATGGCAAGACAGGCTGCCGACGCGATCGGTGGTATGATGGTAGGTGTCGACATTCTCCCGACAACCGACGGACGCGACGTCCTTATCGAAGTGAATGCGGTTCCGGGCTGGCGGGGGACAGGTGCCGCGCTGGGAGTCGATATTGCACGCAAAGTATTGGATCTCTTGTTCGTTTAACCACTTGAACTGCCACTGCGTTAGCCATCACAGCGTTGATCCATGAAATTACAAGTCAAGGTGCTCGTCGAACATCTATCCGATGCGCTGCTGCGCGCGCGAACTTTTCCTCCATTCAAACTCGATTTGGTAGGACATTCTTGGGCGGAGCTAGAGAAACGACTGACGAAAAAGCTCAATCAACGCGTCGCCAAGACGTCACCTCGTAAATGGATCATCGGCAGCCAATCCGTATCTGTCGAGCGTTTTCAATTCGAGTTAGAAGTACCCCCACCGCGAAATGGCGTCGCCTGGAGTCGCCCGATCCCACTCAAGCTTGATGCATTCCGTTTCCCTCTCGACGACGAGATGATGAGCGTATTAATTCCGGCTGTCGGTATCAGCGTTGTCGCCAGTCGAAACGAACTGTCGTGGGAAATGCTTCAGCATCAAACGATCGCGGCGTTTGAACGCGAAATGGTGACGCAGGACCTTGGGAAATGGGTTCAGCGATTCCACCTCCGTCGCTTTGCGATTCGCACAATCGACTTGGTGGTTGGTTCAACCGAAACGGCGCGGGATGCAACGGATCCAGCGAAGAAATTTTTACGCAAAACGCGCAGCCTTCGTTCTCTCGCCGCCAACCTGTCCAAAACCGGAACTGGATCGAACGTATTCTGCCGTGACGAACAAGCCGACAGCCTGGGCAAACTCCTTTTTGATGAGCCTCGCCGAAGCGTGCTGCTGGTGGGGCCACCCGGCGTTGGCAAATCCGCAATCGTGCAACGACTGGCCTACCTGCGCAAAGAATCGGGACACGATCGAATTATTTGGTCGACGACGGGCTCGAGGATCATTTCTGGCATGAGCGGTATGGGCATGTGGCAGCAGCGGATGCAGCGCGTGATTCGTGAAATTCGCGATACCAATGGAGTGCTTCACCTTGGCTCGCTCAAGGAACTCGTGGAAGCGGGCAAGGTTCAAGGACAACCCGGCGTTGCGTCGATGGTCCGTCAAGCTTTAGCGGCACATCGATTCCAAGCCATCGCAGAAATCACGCCGGAGCAAATTGCACAGATCGAGCAAGACGATCCCATGTTGATTCGTGCCTTTGTTCGCTTGGAAATCCAAGAACCCAAGGCCGAGCAGGTGGAGTCCATCCTGCACTCTGCTTCGAAATCGATCACCCCGCCTCCCAAACCCAGAAAGTCCAAGAATAAGAAAAATCTGCCGGATGCTTACGAAGAAAGCAAACTGCCGCCCATTTTCACCGATAAAGCGATCTCCGAGCTGTATCAGTTGCACCGGCGTTTTGCATCAAATTCGGCGCTTCCTGCTGCAGCGTTGCGGCTGATGCGTTCGATCATCGACGATGCACCGTCGGGCGCAACGATAGACGAGAGCCAGGTCATCCAGGCGTTTTCGCAACAAACGGGATTGCCGCTCTTCTTACTCGATGACGCTTTGTTGATGGATGCCAATCTCATTCGCGAGCAACTAGAAAGCAACGTGATGGGGCAGCCCAACCCGGTCGATCTGGTCGTGAATTTGTTAGCGACATTCAAGATGCGTTTGGCGCGAGCCGACCGTCCTTTGGCGTCGATGCTATTCATCGGTCCGACGGGAGTTGGAAAAACAGAAATGGCCAAGGCGATTGCCAAGACCATGTACAGCGACCCGACGCGCATGATCCGTATCGACATGAGCGAGTTTTCAAGTCCATGGTCTACCATTCGTTTGATCGGACGACCCGGCGAAGGTGACGGCGTGCTGACATCGCCCATCCGCGAGCAACCGTTTTCTGTTGTTCTGCTCGACGAATTCGAAAAAGCCGACCCCGCCGTCTTCGATCTACTCCTGCAGTTACTTGGCGAAGGAAGATTGACCGATGCGATGGGACGAACGGCTGATTTTCGAAATGCGATCGTCATCATGACAAGCAATTTGGGCGTTGAGTCTTTTCGACCAGACAGTTTTGGTTTTGGCGATGCCAATCCAGTTCGGTATCGCGAACATTTTGAACGCGAAGTCCGAAAATTTGTCCGTCCCGAATTCCTTGGTCGCATCGATCGAGTAGTTCCCTTCATGCCATTGGGAACCGACATCGTTCGACAGATCGTCGAACGTGAAATCGTTGCAGTGCGTCATCGTTCTGGTCTAAAGAGTCACGGAATCGATTTGCAGGTCACGCCGCAAGCGATTGATCGACTAGCACAAATTGGTTACGTGCCGCGATACGGAGCGCGGCCCATTCGTCGAGCGATCGAAGAGCACATTGTTTTCGCATTGGCAAACAAACTGGAATACGAGGAAGTCTCGAAGATCAGCCGTGTGAGCGTGGACTGCCAGGACACGCAGATCGTGATGAGCTTGGAGAAGATACCTGATAGCGACGAACGAGACACACTCGTTCAGGCTTCGTTGCTCGACGAGTATCGTGAGCTACGACGCAAAGCGAAATTGACTCGCAATAGCAGCGTTGTTCGTCATCTTGAAAATGAAATCGAACGTCAACGGCGACATCAAGAACAATTACAAGTCGGTATTGCAAAAGCTCATCAAGATCGTCGACGCCAAATCTTGAGGAAACATTTGGCAATCGTAGAACAAGAGCTTAGTATCCTGAGTGACCGACATCGTCGCATGTTAACGGCCGTCGAAGCGGTTTTTGAGAGTCAGCATGAATTGGCCATGCGTTGGTACCGAGGCGAAGCGATCGATGACAAAGATTATCGCGCTGGGTTAGCTTTGCAAGAAGAACAACTACGGGAATCGCTGCTGGAATTGGCCGGTGAATCCGCAAGGCGAACGAGAGACCTTAGCTTGGTGTTTTTTGGCCGCGACCTGACGGCTGCCAAGATGCTTTGGTCGGCCTATGCAGATCTCGCAAAACGAATGCGATGGTCGCTCGAAGCGGCGATCCTGATGCCTTACGCTCCTAAATACGATCCGAACTCTGCCGAGTACCGCAAGCGTGAGCAGCGAAAACTCACTCCGCAAAAACCACCGTTTGGTTTAGGTGATCCGCTGATCCGTCTGTTGAGCCCACCTGACCCACAGGGAGCACGCGAGAAATGGATCGACTTGTATCGCGTCGACATGAGTAGCCTCGAAGCGATGCTGCCACCGAATGCTGCCGGAATCGTTTTGCATTTCCAAGGCGAAGGCGTCGGCAATTGGCTGAGTGATGAAGAGGGCGTGCATCATTTTATTCTGTCGAATAAGACGGGAGCTCAGAAACGTGAACGCATCAGAATCTGCCCGGTCAACGGGATGATTGTCGCTTGGGAAGTGCCGCCTAATTGGGATCAAATACCGTCACTACCCGATCGCGATCCAAGACGGGTTTATCATTTGGACTCGCAGACCATAACCGATCCCAACTCGCCGGTTCCATGGCGATGGGAAAATGGTATGGAACATGTCGCGCTTGCCGAGTTGATTACCGAAAACCGAGAGCGTGCGCTTTGGCAAAGTATTGGCTACGACCGAACGCCGGACCGTGCCGGATACGGTTGGAAAAAAGAAGACCCATTCCTGGAAACTTGATTCGTCCATGCAACTTACGATTTCAGCCTACGTCACTACTGAGAAACGTGAAGGAACCGACCTTTACGTTTGCCGTCCTCTGTCGGAAATGTCGCCGGTTGTTCGCGATCCCATGATGCGGGTCGCATTGCAACGTTTGGCAAACAAGACGCGAGAATCCATTCATCGATGGATCGAGGCAGGCCGCGCGGATCGCGTGCAATCATTGCTCTACGATTCCGAGAGGGAATCCCGCATCCTCAAGCTGACAATCCTGCTTCGCGATCGGACCTTGCGATGGAAATTGCTGATGGTTGTCGCACCGTGCTGGGACGGAATGATTGCGTTCTCGCCGTCTCTGCCGGATCTAAAATTTGATCTAACGTCGCTGGCGGAATTGGAAACGCGAGCTGCAGAAGTCTACACCAAGTGGTGCCAAGAGCGATTGAACGAGGATTCAAGTTTCGACCTTGCAGCAATCGGATTGCAATCGGATGCTTGGATCGAGCCCGTCGATCTGACCACTACCGTTAACGAACGACGCCGAAGCAAAAAGAACTTCTTGGCGGCGTTGCTCGGTAGAAACAAAATGCGAGGAGAAGAAGAGCTTCGCAAGGTCGGTCGATGCCTCGATGAATTGGCAAGTGAGTTTACCGAAGCGGTGAATCGGCAACGAATCGTCGATCAACTCGACCGATTGTTACAGAGAAACGACCGACAGCCAATCGTTCTCATCGGGCAATCAGGAGTTGGCAAAACGGCGATCATCGAAGACTGTATTGCACGTCGGAATGAACGAGTCAAGGAACGAAATCGACCAGGGCATAAGACTTGGCTGATCTCGCCACAACGATTGATAAGCGGCATGTCCTACCTAGGCCAATGGGAAGAGCGCTGGTTAGCCATCTTAAAAGAAGCTACCGCGCGGGATCACATTCTCTATTTCGATGACATGCTTGGCTTGTTAAGCGCGGGTATCACCCGTGATAGCCGATTGTCGACGGCCGACGTCCTCAAGTCCTACTTATCTCAAAACCACGTGCGAGTTCTCGCAGAGATGACGCCTGAGTCTTGGGCTGTTCTTCGAAGAAGAGACCCGGGGCTTGCAGATGTTTTTCATCCTATCCAAGTGCCAGCCATGGACCAGAATTCTACCTTGGCGATTCTGGATCGCATCGTGGCAAATTTAGAAGCTTCGCAAAACCATTTCTTTCACCCCGATGTTTTGCCCGAAATTTTGGACAAGCAAAACTGTTTCGCGCCACAGCGGGCCTTTCCTGGCAAAGCAATCGAAGTCGCAAAGAACTTGGCACGATCCGAAACAATGGTTGTGGGTATCGAAGACCTAAACAAGTATTTTCAAGCATCGACTGGCGTCGCTCGCCGAATGCTGGGAAACGTCTTAGGCCGAGATATCCCTTTGGAAACGAGCATCGAGCGCGCATTGATCGGTCAACCCGATGCGTCCCAAGCGATCAAGAAAATCGCCAATCGCGCGTGCCAGCGATTGGCACCTCTCGATCGTCCCCTCGGCGTTTTGCTTTTCCTGGGGCCCACTGGCGTTGGAAAAACAGAGGCCTCGAAAGTCCTGACACAGATCTTATACGAAGACGAATCGCACATGTTGCGATTCGATATGAACGAAGTCACCACACCCAGCGCTGCCGAGCAGTTGATTGGTACTTTCGATCAACCCGAAGGCCGCCTCACGTCGGCAGTGCGGAGAAAACCATTCAGTGTTGTGCTGCTAGACGAAATCGAAAAAGCACATCCCGATGTCTTTGACTATCTCCTGCAGGTTATCGGCGAAGGTCGCTTGACCGACGCACACGGTCGCACGGTCGATTTTCGCAATACCGTTATCATCATGACTAGCAACCTGGGCAGTCGCGATGATCAGTCCAACCTGGGTTTCGACTCCAGCTCGTCGCGAAATTCTCTGTATCGTCGAGCTGCCGAACAGTTTTTTCGACCAGAATTTTTTAATCGCATCGACGAAGTCGTCGTGTTCCGCCGGTTGGAGATTGATGATATTCGAACGATCGCAGATCAGCAGATGCGCAAATTGTTTCAACGCGATGGATTACAACGCCGCGAAGCGTACGTTCGCGTTGAGCCCGAAGTCATGGAGTGGGTTGTCGCACGCGGTTTTGATCCTGAGCTCGGCGCTCGCGCAATAAAACGATCCATCGAAACACAACTAGCCCAGCCACTCGCAGACGAACTTTCCTCCTTTCACCTCGACAATCCCCTGTGGGTCGATCTTCAAATGCAAACCGGGGCTTCTGCTAATGCAAGTAATACGGCCCAACTTGGCATACTACAGCGCAGCCCGTTTTATTGCCGGGTCGAATCGTTGCGTCGCGTCAAGTCCGAGCCTGCTGAAGGTGAAACCGCGCTCGTTGAATTGGTCGAGCAGGGCGAACGACGTTTGCAGGATTTTACGGAGCAATTGGGACAGTTAAGCCCCGAGGCGGATCGACAAACGCAGGATCATGCTCGGGTTCGCTATTATGCGCTCCACGATCAACTCTTTCGCTTTCGCGAGTTGCTACGCACGGCCAAGGAATGGATGCGGGAGCAGAAGTCACCCAACCTGAGGCCGTTGCAATCCAATCCCAGCGCAGTACGCCGACCATCGAATCAGCGTTCGATCAGCGGCAGACGATTCATGATGGAGTACCAATCCGAGCAAGATATCGAAGACGTCGTTTCGGAATCGCGCGGTCCTCTGTCCGCGCATCCTCGCGGTGAAGCGGAATTGCGAATTCAATTGCAGCGTTCATCCGACCTTTGCCAGTCGATGATCCAGCACGCACATGCTCCGATGCGATGGATGCTAGAAATGCGTTTCTTGACAGACTCGACCGAAGAACTAGCTCAATACGTTATGTCGGACATCGACGAAGTTCGACCGCGTGAATTGCATTCAAGAGCCTTTCAAGGTGGTTGGAGCGCTGCCGTCGAGCCCGCCGTGAGTTTCATTGAGTGCCTGGCCAATACCCTTCGCGTCGCGTTCCAATACGAAGTCACGCGCGAACGCAGCCATCCACACGCAGCGATCGTCGCAGGCATCGCAACACCGGGGATCTTGCAACCCATTATTGGTACATACCAGTCGCTCAACTTGTTTGGCGAATCGTTAGCCTGTCTTGTTGCTTATCCAATTGCCGCCGATCAGAAATTGTCAGGTACAGTAACGCCTACCACGGATCCGTGGGATGACCCGACTTCGACGGTCGATTGGCGTACGATTCGGGGTGAGCTGCGAAATGGAGTTCTCGACCTTCGTTCTGGCACGCAACTTTGTTTTGACCATACCATCGCTCAGTGGTCTCATTGGTGGCTGGACCTGCTTCATCGATCATTACGCGAACAAGGAACTCTACGTTCGTAAGCGAGCGTCATCAAAATGTTTTCATCGATTCCTATTTTGGTAAGCAGTATTCGAGGTTGGACGCACGTCGCGGAAGTCCTTGACGGTGGTCCGGCTCAAGCCATCGGCGACACGCCGTCCCAAGCAGTCGAACGGTTGGAACGGACACTTAAACGGGCTGCCAAAGCCGACGAGTTGTCGCTGTTCACGGAATGGACCGTAGCCGAGGCCTTTGTAAAAAAGTTTCCGGTTCAACCGGTCTACTATCGGGAAGGTCGACGATACTTGGCCGGACCCGTAATCCAATTTCCTGTTCGCTACGTCCGCATGCAAGACAATCGTTCCGCAATCTACTGCGTGTTGCCTGACCTCAACCAACAGTTTTATTGCCCTGATGAGTCTTGGTTCACGTCCATGCTCAGCGACACAATCCGCGCGGTCACAGCTACCATGCAACCCGAACAACTGCAGCAGTATTGGCCGCCCGACACCAGTGAAGTCCGATGGATTCGAATCCGCATGAGTGTGGGATCGGCACAAGCGGCCAGGCCGCCGTCGGTCCGCACATTGACAACCGTCGCGGAACCGTTGGTTACCAAGGGATCGGTTTTTGTTCCCAACGCGGAACACTTGGAGGCCCGGCAACGTCTGATTAACGCTGTTCGACGCGGCTCTTGTCTAGTGGTGGGCGAGCCAGGCTGTGGTAAATCGACGTTGCTCAAATCCGTCGCACAGGAGCTGACCCAAGCGCGACAAGCGGAACGAAAAGCAGCCGCGAAAGCCGCCGGTAGTCCCACGCCAAATCGCATCCCGCATTTCTGGTTAAGCAGTGGCGGTCGTTTGATCGCGGGCATGAGATATCTTGGTCAATGGGAAGCGCGTCTTGAAGCGGCGTTGGCTGAGTTGGCCGATATCGATGGAATTTTCGTCATCGAAAATTTGCGTGACTTGGTCACTCTCGGTGGAAGCGAACCCAGGGACTCGATCGGCGCGTTTTTGGTCCCTTACATTCGAAACAACCAGTTGCGAATCGTCGCCGAAGCTTCCCCGGCTGAACTGGATGTTTGCCGTCGACTACTGCCTGTCCTGGTCGATGCATTGACCGTCGTGCTGATCGAGCCGATGGGACGCGCCGAGGAGCAAGTCTTGTTGGATCACATGCTTACGACACGGGCCCGTCACGGTCAGTTAACCTACGATCAAAAAATTCCGGGCATGATCCAGCGATTGTGCAGCCACTATCAAAGACACACTAGTCCTCCCGGACCATCAGCCGATTTCCTCAAGTCGATTCTTGCCATGCGCCCAAAATCCAAGCTCGAGTCACCTGCCAATCGTGGCCCCACAAATCCAGCCGAGCAAAATCCACAATCAGGGAAGGGCAGTGCAGCGATTACCAAGCCCGAGCCACTGGTTGTCGATAGCGATTTGGTCGTGGAACAATTCGTCAAGCTTACGGGGCTGCCCGAAGTTTTATTGCGCGATGAATGGGTTCTCAAACGTTCGGAAGTTAAACAAGCTCTATTGGCTGATGTCATCGGCCAGGAAACAGCGTGCGATACCGTTGCAGGGATCGTGACTCGCATCAAGTCAGCGATGAACGATCCGCAGCGGCCGTTTGCCAACGCGCTGTTGTGCGGCCCAACAGGTGTTGGAAAAACCCAACTTGCAAAGTCGCTTGCACATTACCTTTTTGGTCACTCCGATACCAAAACGCCCCTGATTCGATTGGACATGAGCGAATTCTCAGGGGTCGCCGCCGGATACCGATTCCTCCAGTCCGGTGACGGCCAGCCAGCCAATTGGATTCAACACATTCGACGGCGACCGCTGAGTGTGTTGCTGTTTGATGAAATCGAAAAGGCCAGCGACGAAGTGTTTGATATCCTGCTCAGCTTGCTCGACGAAGGCCGCCTAACCGACCGCATGGGCCGAACTACTAGTTTTCGAACGACCGTGGTCTTGATGACCAGTAATCTTGGCGGCAAAAGTTCGATGTCGATAGGCTTCGGCGAAAACCCGACTCCCGATTACGGTTCCGCAGTCAAGAAATCCTTCCGGCCAGAGTTTTACAATCGACTTGACCACATCGTTCCCTTCAATTCGCTATCGCCCGAAGTCGTCCGAAAGATCACGGTGAAGGAACTTGGAGAAATTGAAAAGCGCGAAGGCATCGTTCGGCAGCGATTGCGACTGACGTACTCCGACAACCTTATCGATCATCTAGCCAAAACCGGCTTCCACGCCACCTTGGGCGCCCGCCCACTCCAACGCACCATAGAAACCGACCTAATCGCCCCCTTAGCCCGCTGGCTCCTAACCCAACCGCAACTCGCAAACGCTACGCTCATGCTCGACTGGTCGTCGACGGGTTTGATAGTGAACAACAGCATTAACCTTTAGTTGTGTTCACCGTGGCGACCATTTATTTTGGCAGTAGTTTCCAACCAGTGGAATCGACTTGAAGTTGCTTGTTACCTTTCAGTTCGTCATAGACCGCGTGCATTTCGTCGATGGTGTCGAAAAAGCCGGTGGCGAAGGTGGCGGAGAAGGAATGGCCGGGGCGGATGGGACGGCCGCCGAATTCTTGGATCATGCAGATGTAACCGCGCTGATGGCACCACGCTTCGCTGACAATGCTAGGGTCAAGCGTCAGGCCAGCCAGCCAAGGGCCGTCGCTACCGTCTTTCGGGTTGCGAGTTTGATAGCCGCGAATGATTCGCGTCGGAATGTTGTTGTCGGATCGGCGATAATTGAATGCTGCGTCGGGAGCGAAGTTCTGGGCAAAGGCTGAGGATGGGACGATTTGACCTTGGCCAATCGATTTCGTTCGAATGTGGGTCGGAACGCCCGGATCGTTTGGGTCGATCTTGTTCGTGGGATAGCTCAGATAGACTTGGCTAAACGAATCGCCTTGCGAGTGTTTGATGTGACCTGGCATGTCGATGCGAAGAAACATAGCATCGCTCGAGTTGACGGCGTCGATGCGATCACACGAAAGGAAATATCGTTTGCCAATCGGAAAAACAATTGTCTGCGTCCAAGTCGAACCGGTTTTCTTGCCGGGTGCTGCGGTGCGATATTGATACGATTGTTGAATTGCAACAAAATCGGAGCCGCGAATGATCGTTGGCTTGGTCTCTTTGGCTTGCGTGCAGATTTGAGGGCCTTCGATCGACCGCTTTTGCCCTTTGCCGTGATACGAGTTGTTGAATTCGTAGATCATTTCCTCGGGAAGTTGATCGCGATAAGCTTCATCGCTTCCCGGTTCCATTATCCAATCGACAATATCCAGCCCAAATCCGACATCGCGGAATCCAGTTTTCTTGTCAAGCAAACTGCCACCAGCAACACCGCTCACATAACCACGCTTTTGAATTTTGGCTTGCAGTTGTGGCGTATCGATAATTATTTCGGTGTCGGCTTCCGTGACTGTATAGGGATCGTCAGCACGAATTGAATTGCATGCGAAGAGACCGGAAAGAAGTAACGTCCAAAACGTGATAACCCAAGTTCGTGAGTCGCGTCGTGTGTGCAGTACGGTATTGTTCATCAGAAGTGCTTTCAAATTTTAAAGTGGACCTCGCTTGCCGAGCGAGGTCAAACGAAGCGAATAATTTTCCCGCTCGAATTCTTTTCCAACGAAAATATATTGCCATTTGAAGATTGAATTCTGATTCCAACTGATCTGCTTCGTTCTGTTCCCGCTCGGCAAGCGGGAACTACAGCAGCTAAGTCAAACGAAGCGAACAATTCTTGTGACGTGTAGTCTTTTCCAATGAAAACCAATTGCCATTATGGAATTGGAATTCTGATTCTAGCACACCCGCTTCGTTCTGTTCCCGCTCGGCAAGCGGGAACTACTTTGTTTCAATGATAAATATCTGTTCGAAAGTTGGTAAGTCTAACCAACGGTCGTTGGCCACGTCATGAATGATCGCTTGCTGTGTGTTGGCTGTAAGTCCCATTGCACTTATCAACTCACGCCATGCATCCATGGGGCAGTGACCTTTGAGTTCGACGTATTGCAGTGCTCCGGCATGGTCGTACAGCATGCCATCAACCTGCCAAGCGGGTGATCCATCTGCTAACCGTTGCGGGCTGACCCAGACAAAGGAACCGTCCCATTCGAAATACAAATTGGGCCAGTGCTCGAGTTCTCGACCAAGCGAATCGAAATCAATAGCAAGAGGACTAGGCGAGCGGTCTTGCTCTATTCGCAGCACTGCTGGCACCGAACCCGTATCACTTGTCGTTCCATTGGGGATGATGGCAGCAGAGCCATAGACACGCACAAAAAAAGAAAATTCGTTTTGCATCATGGTCCGACCGCCTCACGCAGCCAGCGTTCGTAATCAGGATGGGCATACAATATCGGCATGCAAAGGATCTCGGGCGTTTCGTACGGATGAATTTCCTTGATGGCGAGTATAACTTGGTCCTTCAATGCAAGAGTCGTCTTGATCGTGCATCGCCATTCTTGATCTTGGTGAATTTCGCCTTGCCATCGATAGATGCTTAGAATTGGTCCAGCGATTTGCACACAGCCGGCCAGTTGTTGCTGGACAAGTGCCTTGGCGATTTTCTCCGCATCGGCGGTGTTCCCAACCGTCGTTTTGATCTCAACAAGTGGATTGTTTTGTGAATACGTCATGAGCTGAGAAACTCGCTTGGAGGTTACGCTACAGTCAAGAAAACAGCGGCGGCATCGATCGTGAGGGACATTTCATCAACTTACAAAGCCAATCGCGGTTTGGAATGGCGTGTTGCTCTTTTCTTAGCAGTAAATTCGGGCTAAGGTTGAGCATATAGGCATATTGGATTAGGGAAAGTGATCGGGGAAAGCAGTTGCCCGAAAAGCACGACATTATGAATGAATATGGTTTCCTTCGCATCACGGCCGCTTGTGCACCAACGAGCGTTGCTGATCCCTTGGCAAATCGGCTGGTAATCGAAGAACTCATTTCGACGGCTTCCGACAGCGACGTAATCGTCTTTCAAGAATTGTCGTTGTCCGGTTATACCTGCGGAGAATTATTCGCTCAGGATGTATTGCTCAATAGTTGCTTAACCGAGCTGGCATCATTATGTCAGTTTTCTGCGAATCGTCCGCAATTGATTATCGTCGGACTGCCGATGCGCATCGAAGGCCGGTTAACCAATCTGGCAGCGGCCATCCAAGGCGGCCGGTTGTTGGGATTGGTACCCAAGCAGTATTTGCCTACCTATCAAGAATTCTACGAAGGTCGCTGGTTCACGGCGGGTGAAATCGAACTGCCTCAGCTAATTAGCGTCGCGGGCTTGGGCCAAGTTCCGCTGGGAATCGATCTGTTGTTCGAGTCGGGAGACGCTGTAGTCGGGATCGAAATCTGTGAAGACCTCTGGATGCCCGTCCCGCCCAGTTCTCTGCAATCTTTAGCGGGTGCTAACTTGCTCGTGAATCTGTCCGCAAGCAATGAGACGATTGGCAAGGCGTCGTACCGAACACAGCTAGTGACAAGCCAGTCGGGACGCTGTTGTGCGGCTTACGCTTACGCAAGCGCTGGTCCCGGCGAATCGACGACGGACTTGGTGTTTGGCGGTCACTGCATGATCGCCGAAAATGGAACTTTGCTAACCGAGTCGGATCGAGTCGGAAAAGGTTTGACTCTCAACGGCACTGGGACGATGGCGACTGTGGACATCGATCTACACCGACTAAAGCACGATCGGCAAGTACTGGGAACGATGCATGAAGGTCGAAAGAGTTTCATCAATTGGCCGTTTCGCCGAATTCAGTTCGAATTGTCGGTTTCGCATTCCAAGTTGCGTCGAACTGTGTCGGGGCAACCATTCGTGCCTCGTGAAAGCCATGAGTTGGACGATCACTGCCGCGAAATATTTGAAATTCAATGCGCGGGTTTAGCCAAACGTGTTTCCAGATTGCCGGAAAGCGAACCACTTAACATTGGCATTTCAGGCGGATTGGACAGTACACTGGCGTTGCTTGTAGCAACGTGGACTTGTCAGCAACATGGCTGGCCCACTAGCCGAATCCAAGGCTTGACAATGCCCGGATTCGGCACATCGCAGCAGACATTGGCTAACTCACTCAAGCTCATGGAATTGCTGGGCGTCTCGTCTCGACAAATTGATATTCGCCCCGCGTGCTTGCAAGTTTTCGGCGATTTGAATCACAAGCCCTTTGGACTAGAATTTGGCAACTTATCGATGCTCGATATTCAGAGCGTGCTGGAGCATTTGCCAACCGATCGCCGCAGTGACTTGGTATTCGAGAATGTTCAGGCGCGCGTGCGCACATTGATGTTGATGAGTCGCGGATTCGTTCTTGGGACGGGCGATCTTTCTGAGTCTGCTTTGGGTTGGAGTACATATAACGGCGACCACATGTCGATGTACAATGTCAATTGTTGCGTACCGAAGACTTTGGTAAAGTTCTTGGTCCGATACATTGCAATGAACCGTTTTGACGGAGAGATTCGACGTGTGCTGCTGTCGATCGCCGAAACACCCATCTCGCCGGAATTACTGCCGCTTGCCAAGGACCAGACGGTAACGCAAGCGACCGAGGTCTCGATCGGTCCGTACGAGTTGCACGATTTCTTCCTCTACCATTTTGTTCGAACGGGTGCTTCACCCTCCAAGATGAGGTTCTTGGCAATGCAAGCCGATTTTAGCCAGGGATATGACGCTGCGACGATTGAGAAAACTTTGGTCACGTTCCTTCGTCGGTTCTTCGCGAATCAATTCAAGCGCAGTTGCGTGCCTGATGGTCCGAAGGTTGGATCGGTAAGCCTATCGCCCCGAGGGGATTGGCGAATGCCATCGGATGCGTCCGTCGAAGCTTGGATTGCGGATCTCAACGATGATGAGTGCAAATGAACAACCAGCGGGGCAAGCTTTCTCAACGACTGTCATTGACACGCTACCTTGCGGCGCGCGACGCGATGACGCCAGTCGTTCGGATGCTAATCGGGTTGATGATAACCGTATTGGTTTCGTCGATTGCCATTACGAGTTATGTTCTGAACGGTTGGAGTTTTGGGGACGCGCTGTACATGGTGGTGATCACCATTTTTGGAATTGGCTATGGCGAAGTGCGACCTGTCACGACGCCCGCACTAAGAACGATTACGATATGTTTGATCATGACAGGCTACGCTGCGGTCGTTTATACCGTCGGTGGTTTCGTCCAGTTTTTGGTCGATGGGCAATTGAGAAAAGTCTTAGGGATTCGACGCATGCAACACGATATCGAACGGCTGAGGAAGCATACGATCATTTGCGGTTACGGCCGGATGGGATCCGTCCTTGCCCAATCGCTCAAGGCTCGCACTCGTTCTTTGGTGATCATAGAGTCTAACACCAAACGAGTTCACGAAGCACGCGCAGCCGGGTTCCTGGCTATCGAAGGCGACGCATCGGAAGAGGACGTCTTGCTGGCGGCCGGAATCGATCGCGCTTCGGTATTGGCGGCGGTTTTGCATGATGATGCGGCCAATGTCTTCTTAACGATCACGGCACACGATCTCAATCCCAGCCTGCGCATATTGGCTCGTTCCGAACAGCCGAATACCGCCAAGAAGCTTCGGCAAGTTGGAGCATGCCAAGTCATATCGCCGACTCAAATTGGTGCCGACCGTTTGTCCCAGTTGATCGTGCATCCCACCGCAGAATCCGTGCTTCGCGAAACGAAGTTACCCGAAGGAATCAATCAAGATTTAAATACAATCGGTTTGCAAATTGATGAACTTGAACTTGAGTCAGGTTCAAGTTTGGTGGGCGGTACATTGGCAGAACTGTTCGAACAAGCCGGACACGGTTTTTTGGTAGTCGCAATTCGCCAGCAAAATAGCAACATTATTTTGACGCCATTGGCAAGTCAACTTTTGGCCGTGGGGGATGTGTTGATTATCCTTGGTCATGGTACGGATATCGATCGCCTCTGTAAATGTTTTGCATTGAAAAGTGAAATCGATAGCCAAGAACAAGCTGCAGATATCTAGTCGGCAATCTCCAATCGCTGCAAGTCGCTTTCGACGAACCAGTCTTCGTGTGTGTTATACTGGCGTTCCTGATGTGAGCCATAAACTTAATGGACGCCTTTGCAGTCCGTTCAACAATGGGGGAGTTCGCCATGAAGTTTCTTCGATATCCACGGATCGAAATCATTGTTAGCAGTCTGTGGTTAGTTTTGGTCCTGACTGCGAGTCGAGCCGATACTCCTGCGATTATAACGGGCGTGGAGCGGCAGCCATTAGAAGCGTCGGTAGCCCGACTCGTCGAGGCACTTCGCGGGTTGGGAGATCCACTTCCGGAGGCCGTTGAAAAAAAGATTGTCTCGTTGGCAGGATCGACCGACGATGCAAATGTTGTCCAAGAGATTCAAAAGATTATCGATCCCCATTGCTTGGCCGTCGTTGGAATCAATCCCGAAAGCCGCGTCAAAGTCAACGCTGGTCCGGCGGAACCGAAACTAATCGAAAAAGGTTGGCGTACGTTCTTGGTAAAGGTCGTCAACGAAGCCGGTGTAACCGCACCTCTGCGCTGCATGAGCCCTCAAGCCGAACCGATGTTGATCGCCAGCAGTTCCAAGGCAAAGCCCGATATTAAAATTTCTCCTGCCGAAGCAAACCGTCGATGGATGGATATCGCCATTCCCGGTCAAGAGCCACTTCGGCCTAGTCTGTCGGGGCTCAAAGTCGAATATCGCGTCATCCAACTTTATAGCCGCGATGCAGGACCTCGCGAAGCGACTTTGAAATTCGACGTAGGGCAGGGGACACAAGATCTCGGGTTCCGAAACGAATTGCCAATGCTATTCCAATCTGCCGCATCGGTAGCAGTACCGCTTCATATTCGCGACGAAGACGGCAACCCAACGGCTTGTAGTTTGTTGATTCGCGATCCGATGGGGCGAATATATCCCAACCCTTCTCGACGATTGGCTCCCGATTTTTTCTTTCATCATCAAATCTATCGCTTTGATGGCGAAGACGTTCGTTTGCCACCCGGCAAGTATCACGTCACGGCAAATCGGGGCCCCGAGTATTTGCCAATCGAGATAGATGCGGTCGTTTCCAACGCAGAAAAAGTTGAACCCATCGTAGTTAATCTTCGGAGATGGGTGCATATGGCCGATCTTGGTTGGTTCTCTGGTGACCATCATGTCCACGCTGCGGGATGTGCTCATTACGAAAATCCCACCGAAGGTGTTGGTCCGGAGGACATGATGCGTCACATACTTGGAGAAGATCTCAATGTGGGCTGCGTCCTCAGTTGGGGGCCTTGCTGGTATCACCAAAAACAGTTTTTCGAAGGCGCAACTTCGAAATTCTCTCGTGCAAATTACTTGATGCGATACGATGTCGAAGTGAGCGGGTTCCCGTCTTCGCACGCGGGACATCTGTGTTTGTTGAACTTGACCGAAGATGACTACCCAGGAACAACAACGATCGAACAATGGCCGACTTGGACTCAGCCTGTTTTGAAATGGGGCAAAGAGCAAGGCGGCGTGGTCGGTTACAGCCACAGCGGATGGGGATTGGCGTTGCCAGATTACTTGCCCGATGGCCGGCGTGGCTCGCTGCCATTGACTTGGGGCGGCGCAGGGCGCGCGGATAAGGGTCGCGCCGCCGATAAATTACCCGATTACGCAATGCCTCCGTTCGATGGAATCGGCGCAAACGAATACATCGTCACCGTTGCCAATGACGCGTGCGACTTCATTAGCACCGTCGACACGCCTGCGGTTTGGGAATTGAATATATGGTATCACACGCTCAACTGCGGGTATCGCGCACGAATCAGTGGCGAGACGGATTTTCCATGCATCTATGGCGAACGGGTTGGTTTGGGGCGCATCTACGTTCAGATGCCCGAAGGTGACGCATTGACTTACGAGCCTTGGGTCATGGGGCTTCGTGACGGACGTAGTTACGTTGGCGACGGGCTGTGCCATGTTTCTGAGTTTTCCGTCAACGGTTTGGAGTTGGGCAAAGTTAGTGCAGGGAATACGGCAAGTCAGCTTGCCCTGCGACACGCGGAAACCGTCAAGGTGCGTAGCAAAGTCGCCGCCATGTTGCCCGAAAAACCTAGCGAACTGGCACAGCAAATTCGATCTCGCCGTCTCGACGAGAAACCGTATTGGCATCTTGAGCGATCTCGCATCGAAGATTCACGTAAAGTCCCCGTTGAATTGATTGTCAACGGCGAAGCCGTCGCTCGTCAAGAAATCGATGCCGATGGTGATTGGAAAAACTTGGAATGGGACATTGCCGTCGGCAAATCCAGTTGGATTGCCCTACGTGTTTTTCCATCCATGCACACGAATCCAATCTTCGTGGAAGTCGAAGGTCAACCGATTCGAGCTTCGAAGCGCAGCGCGGAATGGTGCCGCAAAGCGGTCGATGTTTGTTGGGAAATGAAAAAACCACAAATCCGTCCAAGCGAACTTAAGGACGCCGAGGAGGCATACCAAAAAGCGCGGCAAGCCTACGACGAAGCTATATCGCAATCGACTGACCCTTGAGTACGTACATTCCTGCCGGAATGGCGGTAAGGTTTATATTTTTCATGCGTTTTGCTTTTCACCTTGCGAAATGTTAAACAAATGGTGTTTGACGATTCTGTTCGCCTTAGGCGAAAGTCTTGCTCGACAATAAGAAACCGCGAATTGGCAAGTTTTTTTTAGAGACTGCAATTGATATCGACAATCGAATTCGCGGGAACCAACTCTTTGCAATCTCTGAATTAATCCAATATTGGATTGTCAAAATCGAATTGCAACAGAAAGCAGACATGGAGAGACAAAATGGAATTAGCAATCGATAAACTTTCGAAGCGATATCCCAACGGTGTTCAAGCGTTAGACGGCGTTTCTTTGAATATTCCGACGGGGATGTTTGGTTTACTGGGCCCAAACGGTGCGGGCAAATCCACTTTGATGCGCATCCTATCGACGCTACTCGATGCCGATTCGGGCACGGTGCGGCTAGGAGAACTTAATGTGCTAACACAAAAGCACGAAGTTCGAAAAATTTTGGGTTATCTACCACAAGAATTCGGAGTCTACGCCAGAACCAGCGCGACGGAATTGCTTGGCCATCTTGCTGCTCTCAAGGGTTATCACAAAGCAAGCGAGCGACGGCAAGTTGTTTCGGCAATGCTCGAACGTGTAAATCTCTATCAACACAGAAAGAAATCGGTCGCCAGCTACTCGGGCGGCATGAGACAGCGATTTGGGATCGCACAAGCTCTACTCGGCGACCCGAAGTTACTCATCGTGGACGAACCTACCGCAGGTCTCGATCCTGGTGAACGCAATCGCTTTTATAATCTGTTGTCTGAAGTAGGCGAGAGTGTCATTGTAATCCTGTCGACACATATCGTGCAGGACGTAAAAGAACTGTGCGTGAACATGGCCATCATCGATCAGGGCAGGTTGCTTTTCTCGGGTCGTCCTGCGACTGCAGAAGAAGAACTGAGCGGTCGGGTTTGGCAGAAGTCGGTACGGAAAACCGAACTTGATGAAATTGGGAGAAACTTCAAGGTCATTTCGATCAAGCTGGTCGCCGGAAGCCCGTTAATTCACGTCTTATCTGACTCAAATCCTGGCGATGGCTTTTCACCAATATCGCCCGACTTGGAGGACGTCTTTTTCTCGAAACTAAGGATGGTCGGATAGTGTTCTTCGAATTCTTAAGATTTGAACTGCGTTACTGGTTTCGGGGCTACATGGTCTATATCTTTTTGGCCGTGATGACCGTCCTATTTCTGGGTGCTGCTGGGTCTGAGTTTGTTCGTGTTGGGCAAGCGATTGGAAGCACACATCGAAACGCACCATACGTTATTCAACTCTACTATGCTGTTGTCGGTATTCTTGCCGGATTGATGGTTACAGCTTTTGTCGATTCCGCGGCAAGTCGCGATTTTGTTTCGAAATCCAGTGAGATTCTATTTTCTAAACCAATTTCCAAGGCATCGTACGTATTCGGCAGATTTACCGGTGCGTCGATCGCTGCCCTGGTTCCCTCATTGGGAGTCTCTCTCGGGATCTTGCTTGCTCCCATGTTTTCGACGATTCCCGCAGAGCGATGGGGGCCTATTTCTTGGCAAGCCCATTTGCAAGGCATCTTGGTCTTTGCGATTCCTAACACCTTAATCTTTGCTTCATTTGTTTTCGCCCTGTCGGTATGGACGCGCAGCACGTTGTATTCTTTTATAGGAACTCTTTTGCTAATTGTTGCTTACGCGATTTCAGGCAACTTTTTGGACGACATGGAAAATCAGACGATGGGGGCATTGTTGGATCCGTTGGGTGTCGGTGCGTACTCTGTTATCACAAAGTATTGGACAATTGACGACAAAAACTCGATGTCCGTTGGATTGCTCTACGGAATAAGTTCATTCTTCGGTGGAAAATCGGATAGTGATGCTGTTCCGTATGCCGGTTTGATGCTTTTAAACCGAGTGATTTGGCTGACGATTGTGGGCTGCGTGTTGGCAATTGCCTATAAGCGATTTTCATTTTCCGAGCAAGCGAGTCGCAGGAAAACGGGAGCTGCTGAATCACCGTTGGCTGAGTCTCACGTTGCTCCATTGCCGGCTACCATTCGACCGAATCCAGGAATGGGTTGGGCTCAATTCAAAAGCCTATTTCGCAACGAACTGCGAGGTGTGATTCGAAGCACCGTGTTCTTGGTACTGCTGGCGACCGCCTTGCTAAATATGATGCCGTCGGTTTGGTTTAGCGCGACTCAGGGTTATGGTCAGTCTTCGCTCCCCTTGACGTACATCCAAATTGAAAACATTCGCGGCTCCTTGTATCTGTTTCTAGTCGCCATCATCACATTTTTCGGTGGCGTTGTCATCTGGCGCGATCGAGATGCGCGTTGCCACGAGATCTTGGGTGCACTCCCTTATCCGAATTGGGCGTTGTTTCTGTCGAAGTTTCTTGCACTAGAAGCGATAATTGCCATTCTACTCCTGCTGGGAATTGGAACGGGCGTTTCTGCACAGCTTGCAAGCGGCTATTCGCGATTGCAATTGGACGTTTACTTCCAAGAGTTAATAGTTATCGATTTGGCCAAGATGAGTTTCTTGGCTGTTTTGGCCATGGTCATGCACACTTTGGCACCCAACAAATACATCGGGTATTTTCTATTCATCGTGTTTGTTGTCGCAAACGTGTTTGTTTGGGACTATCTCCGCATCGAAACCAATTTGGTCAAATTTGGAAGACTGCCAGCTTACACCTATTCCGATATTTTCCATCTGGCTCCGTATGTAAGCGGACTAATGTGGTTCGGAATTTACTGGATATCTGTTTCCGCAGTGCTGTTGTGGTTATGTGTGCGAATCACACATCGAGGCGTGGCAATTCCCCTCCTGACACGAATTCGGAAGGGATTGTCCGACGGAGGGATCGCATCGTGGGTTCTCTTGTTTACTTTGGCGTGCTGTTGGGTAGGTCTAGGCACTTGGCTGACGTACAACACGATGTACTTAAATAAATTGGTAGGAGGCGATGAAGCAGAAAAGATTAGCGTGGATTATGAAAAGACATATAAGTCTCTCGAGAATTTCGAACAACCACGAATCACCAAAATCGCGTACGAAATCGAAGTCTACCCTAAAACGCGAAACATTGTTTTCAACGGCTCCCAGGAGTTCGTCAACAAGTCCGCCAAACCAATCGACAGATTGTATTTTAATGTTGCTCAGACTTATGAAACAGTGATGGAAATAGAAGGAGCGATTTTGGAGAAAAGCGACGATCGTTTATTGTGGCGCGAGTATCGTCTCGACCCGGCTCTCCAACCGAACGAAACCCGTTCGATGAAATATGTCGTGAAAACAAAAACCCGCGGCATTGAAAACAGCGTTTCCAACTTGTCGATTGTCGAAAATGGGACCTTCTTTAACAACTCCATTGCACCTTCCCTGGGATATGATTCAGGTCGGGAGGTTAATAGTAAGCTTGATCGAGCACGTTTAAGATTGCCGCCTAACGACGGATTCCCACCGTTGACGAAAGGTCACGGCCCGTCCAGCATGAATAATTACATTAGCAATGAATCGGACTGGGTAGATGTAGAAACGGTCATTAGTACTAGCGGCGATCAAATAGCAGTTGCACCAGGTTCGCTGGTAGAAGAGTGGAAGAAAGATGGTCGCAACTTCTTTCGATATCGTCTCGATCATCGATCATTGAATTTCTATTCATTCATATCGGCGTCGTATGCAGTAGCGCGCGAAAAATGGAACGACGTGGATATCGAAGTCTACTATCACCCGGAGCACAAGTGGAACGTGCCTCGAATGCTTCAGAGCGTTCGCAAGTCTTTGGAGTATTGCTCGACGAACTTTGGGCCGTATCGGCACAAACAAGCTCGGATTATTGAGTTCCCGCGAACGGCCAGTTTTGCACAAGCTTTCCCGGGAACTATGCCGTATTCCGAAAGTCTCGGTTTCATCTTCGATCTCCAAGATCCGGAAGACATCGACATGGTTTACTACGTCGTCGCACATGAAATGGCTCATCAGTGGTGGGCACACCAAGTAATTGGTGCCAAGATGCAGGGGGCAACATTGCTTTCAGAAACCATGGCACAGTACAGTGCGCTGATGGTGATGGAAAAGGAATACGGCCGCGAAATGATGCAGCGATTTCTCAAATATGAAATGGATTCCTATTTGCGATCGCGCGGAACGGAGACTCGCGACGAACGACCGTTGTTGACAGTGGACCCAGGTCAAGGCTACATCCATTATCGCAAAGGAAGTGTTGTCCTCTACTATCTCAAGGAAATGATCGGCGAAGAAAAAGTAAATGCCGCATTGCGAGAGCTGATTGATCAGTATGCATACAAGGACCCGCCGTATCCAAACGCATACGACTTGATAAACGCGTTTAAGCGGAGCACACCCAACGAATTGCAATATTTGATCACGGATTTGTTTGAAGACATCACTTCATTTTCAAATCGCACAACCGAAGCAACTTATCAAGAATTGGATAAAGGTAGATATCGCGTTCATCTGAAGATCGAATGTTCCAAGATGAAGTGGGACGGGAAAGGTAAAAAGGCCTTTGTTCCCTTAAATGACTGGATTCAAATCGGCGCATTTGCGAAGCCTGAACCGGGCAAAAAGTACGGCAAGCTGCTTTATCGCGAAAAGATTCATATCGACCAGCCAAAACTTGAAATCGACTTCGAAGTCGATGAGCGACCTGATCTTTCTGGAGTCGATCCGTACTATCTATTGATAGATGAAATCTTGGACGACAATCTGAAAAAAACCGTTGCCATCCCCGTTTCTTCCTGAGCAATGAAACCGCCCCGAGATGTCGTTGTACCGCTTTTCAATACAGAAAACCTTCTGGTTCGATCACAGTTCATTGTCTCGTCGCTTAATGAGAACTTCATCATTCGTTCCCAGGTACAAATAGTGCGTTGATCCGGCAGATGTGACATGCATGGACGGACAAAACTTGCTTATCGTACAAACGCATGCGTTTACAGAAGCAGAGCAAAATCAAATCTCTACGCTTTGTTACCGAAGAAAATCAGTTTGAAATGATTGAACGGAGGGCGTTAGTTGCGTAGTAGAGAACTCGCGATGGCTGGAGTTTCTTTAATCTTTTTTTTACGCCACGAATTGTCGCTCTATCGCGATTCGCCGGCGATGGCGAACAACTTCGAATCAAAAATTCTCAATAAATGCCGACTCGGATGGAGTCAGTGGGTAAAGTTTATCTTAGAGGAATCTCTTTGCCGCAATGGAATGAACGCTCGTATGAAAAACTTCAACCTATCTCATCGCTCGTTTGCCAGCGGAAATCGCTTTTTGTGGGTTGCGACAATTCTATCGGTTGTGACATACGCAAATGTGGCCTCGGTTGGGATCGCTTGGGCGGACGAAGTTCGATTGCTCAACAGTGAAACGGGTGCGTTGGCACAACGAATTGCAATGGTGGACGCCGCGGCAATCTCGGTTGATCTCGCTTACTACGAGATCGTCGATGACGATACTGCAGGACAGTTTTTCGCTTCGTTGGTTAGGGCGGTGAAACGGGGTGTAAGAGTTCGGTTCCTTTGCGATGGGCATTTGGCAACCAACTTCATGCCCAAGTCATTGATGGAACATCTCATCGATCAAGGAATACGCGTTCGAGAATTTCCCGTCGATTATCGCTACCAAATCGAACTTGGAAAACAGCGACTGCATGACAAGCTTCTTATTGTCGATGGGCTGCAATTGCTGACGGGGGGGCGTAATTTGGTTCAGGAATATTATGGTCTTGGTCCACGCCTGCGATTCGATCGAGATATACTTTTGATCGGTGAAACAGCTTGCCAAGCACAGCAGTACTTCGACGCCCGTTGGAACGGTTCGAGCACGCGTCAACCGACATTAACTCGTTTTGAAAAATCGAAAGTCATCAAGCGGCAACATCATCCAGAATGGAACGACATGCCTCGTTGTCAGGCTAAGCTCGAAGTAGAATCCTGGCTGACCGCTTGCGAATCACGCCCGCTCCTGGCGGTAGACAGTTGTCTTCGCCCGAAAGATTCAGCACCGTATGTGCTGGATTGTGCCTGCATTCGCTTCTTGAACGACTGTCCAGATACTCCCAAGCGGGCTACAGGAGCAATCGCTTCGCAAATCCTAAGCGAACTACAACATGCTCGATGTTCAATCGAGATCGAAACACCCTATTTTGCGATCACGCATAGGCTAAAAGACATTCTGATCGACGCCGAACGTCGCGGCGTTCGAGTCCGCGTCCTGACCAATTCCCTTGAGTCGACGGATCAACTCGCAGCGCACGCTGGTTACGCAAACCAACGCAGAGCTTTCTTGCGAGCTGGTATTGAACTTTATGAAATCCAAGGCCGCAATAATTTGCACGCCAAAGCCATGGTGATCGATGGCAGGACCGCCATGGTTGGTTCCTACAATTTCGATGTGCTTTCCGAGACTCGAAATTCTGAAGTAGCCTTGTTGATCCAATCGACCGACCTGGCAAGAGAACTGTCGGAATCGATAGCGTTGGACCGGTCGCGGTCACAAAAAATAGAGATAGAAAACTTGTTTCGATTGGAAGCTCGGGAAAGCGATGCCTCTGCCAAAGAGCTTCGGCAATTCCAAAAACTTCGCATCGCTGCACCTTTTATCAAGCCCTACTTGTAACTTCGGTTTCTTCACCGATCGGCATGAGTCCGTAGCAATTTTGTAACGGCCCTCGCTCGACAATCGCATATCGAGCTTGCCTGTTCGACTTTTGAAAGAATACTTTTGGCCATGGCTTGTCATTTGCGTCATTGACAAAGTCTAATGAGGCCCTTGGCCAGCGATTTTCGCATCGCCAGTTTTTTCGGGGCATCTGAAATGCTTAAAGTCGTTTGTTGTTCGATCATTTTTCTTGCTAGCTGGATGGCGTTCGAGAAGACTTGTACTTGTTGTGAACCCCCAACAGCAATTTTTCACAGCGGCCAAGTCGTCACCGTAGATGAACGATTTCAAATCGCACAGGCCTTGGCGATTGCTGGGGAACGAATTCTCAGCGTCGGCGCAAACGACGAAATTCTTCAACTAGCTGGACCGAAAACCAAGGTGATCGATTTGCATGGCAAAATGGTGTTGCCAGGCCTGATCGATTCGCATGTTCATGCGCCGGATGCTTCCATGTTCGAATTTGATCATACGATTCCCGATATGGCGACGATTGAGGACGTATTGGATTACATACGTTCGCGGGCAGATCATCTTGACGATGGTCGCTAGATTTTGGTCAGCCAAGTTTTTGTGACGCGGTTGCGGGACCAACGGTTTCCGACACGGTTCGAACTAGACAAAGTCGCCCCCAACAACCCTGTCTTTTTTCGCACCGGTCCCGATGGCGCGCTCAATTCGATGGCGTTGAAATTTTGTGGGATCGACAAAGACTTCAAAATTACCGACGGAGAACCGGGCTACATCGAGCGTGATCCCAAAACCAACGAGCCAAACGGAATTTTGCGAAGCTGCACTCGACTGGTAAAAAACACCGAAGCGGCGACCAATCCTTCAGAGCAAGATCGGGCCAGCAGGTTAAGCCAGCTATTGCGAGACTACAACAGCGTTGGACTAACCAGTATCTGTGATCGATTGACCACCGACAGCGGGCTGGCATTATATGAATCGTTATTGGCACAAGATCGATTGACTTGCCGAGTGTTCATGTCGTACTCGTTAAACGCGCAAGCCTCCATGGAGGAAATCGAGGCGACAATTTTTGAGGCCGCCAAGCATCCGAGACACGAGTACAACAATCGATTGTGGTTGCGGGGCGTCAAGATTTTTCTGGATGGAGGCATGCTGACGGGCAGTGCTTATATGCGGCAACCTTGGGGTGTCAGCTCGATCTATTCAATAACCGACCCCAACTACCGAGGGTTGCTATATGTTGAGCCAAGCAAGTTATATCGGATGGCCAAATTATCTTTAGAAAACGATTTGCAATTCACCGCACACTCGGTTGGTGACGGAGCCGTCCATGCGTTGATCGACGCGTATGCGCGAATCAACGACGACTTTGAGATACGGGAAAAGCGACCTTGTATTACTCACTGCAACTTTATGAGTGCTGAAGCCATTGATGAGATGGCGCGCTTGGGGATTGTTGCCGATCTGCAACCTGCGTGGCTGTGGCTGGATGGCAAGACGCTGCTTAAACAATTCGGGCAGGATCGAACGGAATTCTTTCAGCCTTATCGAACTCTGTTTGACCGGAACGTTATCGTCGGAGGAGGTTCTGACCATATGCAGAAGATCGGCTCGATGCGGTCGGTTAATCCTTACAATCCGTTTCTGGGAATGTGGATTGCTGTGGCTCGACAACCACAAGGTGCAACCGAACCACTCCACAGCGAACAAAAAATATCTCGTGCAGAAGCCATCCGTTTGTACACGATCAACAACGCGTACTTGACCTTCGAAGAGAAGCAAAAAGGGTCGCTCGAATCGGGCAAGCTAGCTGATTTTATCATCGTGGATCGCGACCTATTAGAATGTCCAGTCGACGATATACGAGAGACCCAAGTCCTCCAGACATTTGTAGGCGGCCGCCAGGTCTATCCCACCGTAGAGGCAAATTAGCCGTCTAATCGCCATCTTAGGCAAGCATTATCGCTCTATGTGCTTCAAAATTGCCGAACATCCGTAGCGAAACTATTCCTTGATAGAGCAATACATCGTAGGATAAAAGGCACCTGCGAAACTTCATTTCTTTGAAAAGCAGGGTGAATTGTCGTTCAGGCTAAAGAGGTTCATAAATGTCGCTCGTCAAGCTTCTAAAATCGTCAGCCACCGTTCTTGCCGTTGTTGCTTTATCTGCGATCGCTATGGCTTGTCCTTTTTGCTCGGCCGTAAAGCAAACGCTACGGCAAGAAATGGAATCGATGGATGTGGTAGCGATCGGCGAACTTGTCCCGTCAGGAAAAGAGACAGCCGACGAGAGCGAAGGTCGAGCGACTTTCAAAATCCTGAAAGTACTGCGAGGGGCCGAGCACGTACAGATTGATCAAACTGTTGACGTCACTTATTTCGGACCAGCCAAGACAGACAAGAAATTTTTGCTGTTAGGAGTCGATCCGACCCAACTCCTGTGGTCGTCGCCTTTGCCAATCAGCAAGCAAGCCGAAGAGTACATCAACACCGTCCTCAAGTTGCCCGAAGACCCGATCGAACGATTGAAGTTCTTTCAAGCTTACTTTGAAAATGAAGATACTTTGCTGGCCCGTGATTCCTATGATGAGTTTGCGCTCGCTCCCTACGAAGAAGTCAAATTGCTTAAGCCTCATATGGATCGCGAGAAATTGTTGACTTGGGTTCAAGATGATAGTTTAGACCCCAATCGCAAGAGGCTGTATTACACGCTCTTGGCAATTTGCGGCGAACCCAAAGATGGCGAGTTACTGGAATCGATGTTGCGGAGCAAGGACGCGAACAAGCGTGCCGGGCTCGATGCCTTGATAGCCAGTTACTTGACATTGCGCGGCGATGCTGGACTGCCTGTGATCGAGGAGTTGTTCCTCAAGAACAAGGAATCGCAATATGCTGAGACCTATTCTGCCATCATGGCTTTGCGATTTCATGGGACCGAAGGTGGTGTACTCAAGATCGAAAAAATCGTCGAATCCATGCACCATATTTTGATGCGACCCGAACTCGCTGATTTGGTCATCCCTGATCTTGCACGTTGGAAGGATTGGTCGCAAATTGATCGGCTTGTCGAGCTATTTAAAACAGCCGATGAAAACAGTTCTTGGGTTCGAGTTCCGGTGGTCAATTACCTCCGAGCTTGCCCACTGCCAATCGCCGCTGAGAAATTAACCGAGCTGGAAAAGATCGATCCGAAAGCTGTCCAGCGAGCGAAAACGTTCTTCCCGATCCCTGCAAATAACGGAACGAAATCATCCGATTCGACAAGCATCGGAAAGGTTGACACAACCCGTAGCCTGGCTTCGAAAGAAGTCGGAAACAGCGATTTGGAGCGGCGAACCCGAATCCGTTCGTCTATTGCGTCGACTTCAACAACGCAAAGTTTTCAGGTTGCGGCTGTGGATGTGACCTCGATGAACCGTTGGAATCTAGCCTGCGTAGGTCTTTTGGCTGCAACGACTTTGGTGTTGTCGATGTGGCTGATCTTGACCGGTGGTGGCCGGCCTCGCCTTGCGCATGCCAAAGTCCCCGAACGGGCTGTCCACAAGTAGTTTTTCGGCTTTTGTTTTTTAGGATTGAAGTTGTTCTTATGAGTTCGACGATGGAAGTTTCTTCGACGATTAGTGCCAACGAAGTATCGGAAGACATTGGATACAAGTCAGTCAGCCGTGCTGCCGTCTTTGCATTCATCCTCGCACTCTTTTCGCCGCTCAGCTTCTATACCCCGGCCGTACTGTTTTTGCCAATCGCTGCAATGTTCTTTGCCGTGTCCGCTTTGATCAGTTTCCGACGATATCCAGAAGAGTTGACCGGACGACCGTTGGCTTATCTTGCGTTTGCACTCGCTGGCATCATTCTCATCGTGGCTCCTATCCAACACGCGTACATCTACGCAACTGAGGTCCCCGAAGGATACGAGCGGATCAGTTTTGGCGATCTAAAAAGCCCGTTGGGAGCACCCGATCGGCCAACAAAGGCTGCCTTGGAACTTGACGGCAAGAAAGTATTTCTCCGTGGCTACGTGCACTTGGCATCCTGTTCATCGTCAAGCGTCAAGAACTTTATTTTGGTTCCGGACTTGGCGACGTGCTGCTTTGGTAAACAGCCACCGCTAACGCACATGATTGAAGTCAACCTAGGTGGCGACCTGTTGATTGAACCATCGATGAGAAAGCTTCGCTTGGCAGGCACTTTGTATGTCGATCCTCAGCTCAAGCCGTTGAATAGCGTTCAGGGCGTCTATTATCAAATGCGCGTTGATCATCTCCGTTAGTTGGCTGCTTCTTGGGACTAGTGTCGTACCAGTTTCGTGGCATCCTACGCTACGTCGGAATCGCAGCCCGCCAATGGTTTGCCCCCCCGGGCCAGTTACAAGCTTCGACCTTGGGGCCATGAAGCCGATCGGGATGCGTTCTAATTTCGTTCCCAAGCATGGCAGCATACGCACGCATTTCGCGAAAACAAGACACACGCGAATTGTTATGCTAAGATAATTGCCTCTCCTAAGAATCCCCTTTAGTAATCTTCTTTGAGGTGCGAATGCTATGAAGTTAATGGCCTATGCTCGCTCGTTGGCGACAGCGTTTCTTTTAACGACAATTTCCAGTCCATGCCTGGCCGAAGTGACGTTGCCCAACGTTTTCGGTGACCATATGGTCCTTCAGCAAGGACAAAAAAACCGCGTCTGGGGCAAAGCCAACGCTGGCGAAGAAGTCGTTGTCAAAATCGGCGATCAGACGCACAAAGCAACCGCAGGTGCCGACGGTGCGTGGCAAGTAATGCTCGACCCTTTGTCGGTTGGGGGACCCCTGGAACTCGTTGTCAAAGGTAAGAATGAGATCAAATTCGGAGATGTCCTCGTAGGTGAAGTTTGGATTTGCTCAGGTCAATCCAATATGCAATGGAGCGTCGATGCATCGAACGATGCTGATCTGGAGCGCGCGACAGCGAATTTTCCGAAAATTCGAATGATCAATTTCCCTCAAGTCGGCACACAGGATCCGATTTGGACACATGACCGCAAATGGGAAGTCTGCAATCCCGGAAACGTCGGACATTTCTCGGCGGTTGGGTATTTCTTTGCTCGCCAATTGCATCAAACCTTAGATGTGCCCGTGGGAATGATCAACAACGCTTGGGGAGGTTCTGCTTGCGAAGCTTGGATCAATCGCGATGTGCTCAACAGCAAGGAACAATTCAAACCCATGATGGATCGCTGGGTGGGAATGGAAAAGCAGTTTGCCGATTTGTCGGGCAAGTCAGATCTTACGGAAGATGAAAAGAAACAGCTCAATAATCTACGGGGGCAAATGGGCGGAAACGCGCGACCGGCCAACATCTATAACGGTGTGCTTAAATCGCACCTAGGCTACGGTATTAAAGGCGCTATCTGGTACCAAGGCGAGTCAAACGCTGGTCGTGCGTATCAATATCGCGAATTGTTCCCGCTGATGATTTCCAATTGGCGACAAGAATGGGGCCAAGGCGATTTTCCATTTTACTGGGTTCAGTTGGCTGACTTTATGAACGAAAAGCCAGAGCCGGGCGAAAGCGCTTGGGCGGAACTACGCGAAGCTCAAACGATGACCATGGCCAAACTTCCCAACACAGGCGAAGCCGTCATCATCGACATTGGCGAAGGCAAAGATATCCATCCCAAGAACAAAGTCGATGTCGGACGCCGATTGGCTCGCTGGGCTCTTGCAAAAGATTATGGCGTCAACATTTCCTATCACAGCCCACAGTACAAATCGATGGAGAAAGACGGCAGCAAGATCGTTCTGTCGTTTGATTACGTCCAAGGCTGGAGACCGTTCGATGTCAATGAACCGCGAGGATTTTCTATTGCGGGCGAAGACTTCAAGTTTGTGTGGGGAAAAGCAGAGATTCTCCCTGATGGGCGAGTCGCTGTGAGTGCTGAAGGTATCGAAAATCCAGTTGCCGTACGCTACGCCTGGGCTGACAACCCCGTCGTCAACATGTACAGCAACACCGGATTACCCCTAACTCCCTTCCGCACCGACGACCACTCCGGCGTGACAGCGAACAGCAACTAATGTCGCGCAGTTTGATCAAGGTTATTCAGACCTCATCTAAGATTTACGAGACCACACGAGCATTTCCTCGTGTGGTTTTTTCTTAAGTTCAACTGGTACAATAAGCATTGCTAAAGAAAAAGGCAAACCGAACGATTTTACAAATCCATCGCGTCGAGTTGATCGACTAGTTTGTCGAGTTCGTCTTTTTCGATTTTTGCTGGAGCGGGGGGAGTCATGCCGACGGCTTGGCGGCCGGCTAGGATTAGTTGCTCGTCGCGTTCGCGGGCGGCGGCTGTTTCGGGATCTTCGTTGCGTTCTGGGGCACCGAAAAGCTTTGAAAGGTCGATTTTAAATCCGCCTGCATCGACCGGAGCGCCGGCGATTGCCGGCGTCTTGTGCTGCGGGAAGATAATGGCATTCTGCGGACACACTCGGCTGCAAGCGGGGCAGCCTTTGCGGCAGTTGTCAGGTTGTTCGACCAAGATCGTCTCGGCACCGTCAACACCGTAAACGCCAAACAAACAGAAATCGATACACTCCATACAGTTTGTGCAACGACTGAAATCGATCACTGGATACCAACGTCGCCCGGGATGTTCGTCGATCGCGTTGACCGCATTAAGCTGAAACAACTGATGACCAGCAGCCAACTGACCGGAACCGTCTGCCGCCAACGCCGTATCGTTTGTTGGCTGAGCAAATCTCGCAAGAGCAGACTCCGAGACTTTGCCTGCTGCAGAATCGACCCGTTGTCGTTCGACTTCGTAAATGCGTTTTAGTTCTTGAACGAAATCCTCAAGCTTTTCGCTCGATCGCAAATCAACACAATAGATATGGCGATTCGGTCGCGGATGCCAATCGACGACGCGTTCCGCTTGTTCCTTTTCGGATTCCTCATCATCTTTATCTTCGTCCTCATCCTCTTCCGCAGGTTTCAATTCCACCGCGCCCACTTGTCCGCGAATGCCATTGCGGTCCAGAACCCAGTGCGCGGCACGCTCATACAGCCAACTGAATAGGACAATCGGTCCGGCGATGGCTCGCAACGATTGGATCGTCTCGCCTTCGGGTTGGACGTCGTACAGATGCGGAACAGTCAACGCCAAGCTTTGTTGCATGGCCGTCGCGGCTTGGGCGATGCCTTCTTCGATAGCGCGTTTCTCGGGATTGCGGCTTTGCCCTTGAGAGACGACAACGGTAAACGGAGTATCAAGCATTCATTTGTCCTTTGATCGTTTTCTGTGCAACTTCCCACGCGTTCTCTAAATGGAGAATGTATTGGGTAGGCGACAGCAACTCTACTTTCTGCGTTGTCAGTTCGAACAGCCAACCATCGCCGTATTTATCGGCGTTGATGGCGGAAGGGTCTTCTAGCAACTCCAGGTTAACTTGTGCAACCGTTCCTGCCATGGGCGCGTAGAGACCACTTTCGGCTTTTTTGCTTTCAATGGACCCAATTTCTTGTCCCGACTCGATAACCATTCCCGGTTCAATCGAAAATTCCAAGAAGTACACATCTTGTAATAATCGAACGGCATAGCCCGAAAAACCGAAGCGAAACTGGTTTTCGGATACTTGGCTGGCCCACATGTGGTTTTTTGCGTAACAGCGATCGCTTGGGAATTCCGCTTGAAACTGGCCCATCATAAAGACGAGCGATTCACTCATGTGTATCGAACTCCCCGATACTGCGGTTCAAAAAATTCGTGGAGCAGTCCATCCGCTCGCAATAATCCATCCATGGTCAAATCGATTCGATTGTCGGAAGTCTTTACGAAGCCTTCTTCGGAATACCGATCCCATACCTCACGCCATTCAGCAAGGATATCGACGCCGTATTTCGTTTGGAAGTCTGACGGGATCAGATACCCTTTCTTAAGCTTCAAAATCATCTCGCGAATCAGCAACTGGTGTTTCGTTGGACGCAGGGCACGACCGAGCGGTAGACGATTTTCTTCGAGCAGAGCTTGCAAGTAATCATTCCATTCCGGCAAGTTCTGATAATGCACGCCGTTTGCATGGCCAAAGCTTGCAATGCCCGTCGCCAGCAGGTCGGCACCATCCCACAGATTGTCGCGATAGCTAAAGCTGACTATCGACGGATCCTTGATCACCGTGTAGGCGCTGCTAATCGAATAGCCGTTTGCCAAAAACTCTTCGAATGCATATCGCACCCAATCGCGTTTTGTTGGCCAATCAGCAACGGGCGACTCTTTGGACTCACCGGTCAGCAAGTCCTTGGAAAAGACGGTGTTGAACGGCAATTCCATTTGGTAGATGGTGACGCTTTCGGGACTAAGTTCGAGCGTGCGACGGATGTTCTCGCGCCAATTATCCCAAGTCTCACCTACCATGCCGGAAATTAGATCGATATTCACGTTGGGAAACTTTGCCGCCGTGATCCATTCCCAGGCTCGATGAATTTCCTTGGACAAGTGAGCGCGGCCATTCTCCTCCAAAATCGAATCGCCGAAATTTTCGACCCCCAAGCTTAGTCGAGTCACGCCAAGGTCCTTCAGCGTTTTTATTTTGACTTCGCTCAATGTTCCAGGCTCGCACTCGAACGTGACTTCTTCCGCTTGGTCCCAAGAAATATTGGCCCGCAATCGATCGACTAAAGACGTCAATTGTCGCGGCGACAAAAAGCTCGGTGTTCCGCCGCCAAAATAGACGAACCGAAAAGGCCGATTTCCCATGAACGGCTGCTGGCTGACCAACTCGATCTCGCGGGACAGGGCAGAAACATATCGTTCGATCTCTTCCGCATTGATTTGCGTAAAAACTTTGAAGTAGCAGAACTTGCAACGCTTCCGGCAAAAAGGAATGTGCAGATAAAGTCCTAAGGGAGTAGCCGGAGCAGGTGGCTTGGCGAGTGTCGACTCGATCTCGGGAAGATAGTCACTCTTCCATTGGGAGTACGGAGGGTAGTTGGAAATAAAATAGCTTCCAACTTCTGTTTTTACTGTATCTGTGGCCATGAAGGACTCAACGCTTTCGAAAACAAGAGTTTGCGTGCGGTTATTGGGTTATCGGAATGCGGGTAGTTCAGCAATGAAGTGTTATTCGATGACAGTGTTATTCGATCACAAGGCCACGGGGGCCGATTTCCTTGGCCGACGATCGTGATGGAATTAGTTTACTGCGAAGGTTGTCCAAAGCAAAATACAGTTCCGGCGTCGGATGCGATTACGAGTCGATTCGATGCAATCGCTGGCGAACCCGGAAAACCACCTTCGACTTCGGTTGTCCACTTTTCATTTCCGGATTTGACATCGACGGCATAGATCCTACCGTCGCTCGCTCCTACCCAGGCAGCACCGCTGCACACGACAGGCGAGCCATCCGATCGCTTTCGTAAAACGCATTCCCATCGCATTTTGCCCGTCGCTACATCGATTGCCAGCATGCGGCGATTTCGGGTTGTGACGATGGCCAGTCCATCCGAGACGGCGGCCGACGATCGAATCTCGGGACTCAACTCCTCGTCCTTGAACGTCCACATCGACTCGCCTTTCTTCCAGTCGAATCCAAGCATTTCGCCGGACTGCGTCGGAACGACTGCGACGTCACCCAAAGCAGTAGGCGTGCTGCCCGTCGGTCCACCCAGCGGCATTTTCTCACCAATTGCCATACCGGTATCTAAATCAACCACGTGAAGTTTTCCATCGCATCCACCGAGAAATGTCCGATTCCCCAACACACTCGGTGAACATCGAAGTTGGTCGCCAGTCTGGTATTTCCAAGCCAATTCGCCAGTCAGTGTTTTCAAAGCGTACAGGCAACCGTCTTCGCTGGTCACAAGCGTCAGCGGGCCGTAAAAATTCGCGCCCGAATCGATTTGCCCACCTGCGTCGAATTCCCATAGTACGCTTCCATCTTCGATGTTCATACCACGTACTTTGCCGTCGTAGTCACCCATCACCAAAATGTTGCCTTCAATTGCGCCCGAAGCCAGAAAACCACTGTCGGTTTCAACCTTCCAAATCTGCTTTCCAGATTTCAAATCGAGGCAGTAAACTTCGCCGTCCATGTCACCAATATAAATGCGGTTGTTTTGGATCACTGGGGTCGATTCAAAAGCGCCTTTTGGAACATTGAACTCCCAGAGCAGTTCAGGTTTCTCTGGCAAAGTGCTCTCGCTGACTCCTTGAGAGAGGGCGTTGCCTCGAAACACAAGCCACGAATCGGATGCCTGAGCGCATGACGCCATCCAGATAAGGCAGCCGAAAATGCAAATGCGATAATATGTCGACATTCAATCTCAATCCTAAAAAATTGGACAGTTCCGAGGGGCGACGAATGTTTTATAAATCGTCCATCGGATTCGTCTTGCCCGTCAAACAAACTAGGTAATAAGCTCGCTTGCTATTGTACGCCAATCGACCAAAGTCTTCCACGTTTCGGATCGATTCGCAGCAGATGCGGGCTAATTAACCTCAGGAATTAAGCTTCGTATCGCCATTTCTTGCCCGAGAAGGCTTGATTCTTGCTCAAGACGATTCCAGAATATGCCGCAAGTACCATGCCGCCTGGCGCTACGAACTTCGTTGCACTCAATGCGGCAACTCCATTCAGCATACTTCGGCTCGCTTTGCGGACAATCAAGCGCGCCGTCGCCGTCAATCGTTTCCTTTGCAATCCAATTGACATGGCCGAATCCCTTTCAAGCCGAGTTTTCAACAAATGACGTTTTCCGCTCGATTGCGATTGCAGCCATTCAAGCCGGAATGCGTGCTTGCACTTATCGAAAGTCAGGACAAGTTTTTCGACTGCTTTGGAGTTCGCGCGGCAGACGGTTTGCGAGAATTTTTTGTTTCAGGCGAAATACCCCAAAGCTTTATCGATCAGCTTCGGCACGCAACTGGCGAAGATCCTTGGACTTGGGGATTTGCCGTAGTGGATGAACACGACAACTTAGTGGTCGGGGCGGCTGGTTTCAAAGGGCCTCCAACCGACGATGGTGCGGTGGAAATTGCTTATGGAATCGTGCCAGAATTTGAGGGGCGGGGATACGCGACCGAAGTTGCTGGGCAGCTAGTGAGTTTTGCTTTACGAGACCCTTGTGTTCGAACGATTCGAGCTCATACGCTCTCTGTCGATAACGCGTCCACTCGAGTTCTATCAAAAAAACGGGTTTGTGCAGGTTGGACAAGTCACAGATCCGGACGATGGTGAAGTGTGGCGTTGGGAACGTCCGATCAAGTCTTAAATTTTATCCGGCACGGCGAGCCTGGATCTATTAGCGTCAAATGTAACTCCGCCGCTTGGTTACGTTGAATTTGTATATGCGAAGGATGATTTGGAATGTCAGATGAATGGGATTTTTATTTTGCGACCGTCAACGAAAAGGTCGCTTCGCTGTTCGTTGACTTGGGCATACGCGAGCTGGCACCCGATCCTTCCAACCCTTGGTTGTTGTGGGTGTGGTTGCAATTCCAAAACCCGCGAGAGGATGGCTTATCCAGCGCAGAAGAATCCGAAACGCTGGACGCTATCGAGGACTCCCTGATCGAGTCCGTGGAAAACGCGTTGGGCGGTTCCTTGGTAGGACGCATAACGACCGAAGGTCGCCGTGAGTTTTACTTCTACAGCCCAACAGACCAAGGGCTCGACGAAGCGGTGGCTAAAGCGATGATGCTCTTTGCGGATTATGAATTCGAATGCGGTACGCACAACGATCCAGAATGGGAACATTACCTCGGTATGTTGTATCCTTCGCCACACGATTGGCAGTGCATGAAAAATCGTCACGTTCTCCAAGAACTCCGCGAAAATGGTGACTCTTTAGAATTGGAACGACCCGTACTCCATTGGGCGTATTTTCCAAACGAAGAGTTGCGAAACCAATTTGTCGCTGCAATTACTGAACGCGGATTTGAGCTTAACGAGCAAAGTGAACAAGACGATCCCGAAGCAGAATCGGAGTTTCCTTTTGGAGTTAGCTTTCAACGTGTCGACCATATCGATTGGGATACGATTAACCAGATCACGATTGAATTGTACGATCTGGCAGTGGCCGCCGATGGCGATTACGACGGCTGGGAAACCTCCGTTGAGTCCGACATTGAGGAGTCCCAGCAGGAATGATGATCAACTGAGTGTTTGATCGCGCACGGTCCGGATTCGGCAGGCGGAGCCTGTGGTGCAGGGGGTAGCAAGGCCGGAGCCTTGCTACCAGGCAACCAGGACATCAGGTGGCGGACTTTATATTTGATAGTTGGCTTCGGGCAACATATCGTCTGGGACGCCGCCCCGAATCTTCAGCTTTGGCTTTTCAAGTACCACCGTCGTCTGAGGGGCGACGGTCGACGTGATCCAAACGCTCGAACCAATTACGCTGTCGCGACCAATGACGGTTTTGCCGCCAAGAATCGTCGCGTTCGCGTAAATGACCACACGATCTTCGATCGTCGGGTGGCGTTTCGTGCCGCGAATGAGTTGGCCTTCGGAGTCGGTCTGGAAACTCAAAGCACCCAATGTCACGCCTTGATAGATCTTGACGTGCTTGCCGATCTCGCACGTCTCGCCGATTACTACACCCGTCCCGTGATCGATAAAGAAATACTCGCCAATCGTTGCGCCTGGGTTGATATCAATACCGGTTTCTTTATGAGCCCATTCGGTCATCATGCGAGGTATGAAGGGAACTTGGAATTTTCGCAATTCGTGAGCCAAGCGGTAAATTGTTATCGCTTCCAAACCCGGATAGCAAAAAATAATCTCATCACGATTGCTAACCGCCGGATCGCCTTCAAAAGCGGCTTCGACATCTGTCGCCAACATCTCGCGAATTTTCGGAATCTGCTCCAAGAACGCGATCGCGATCGCTTGTCCCTTGGCATCGTAATCGACCGGATCTAGGCATTCGCTTTTCTGTTTGCGAACTCGATCCTCATGCTGCAGCGCTCGAGCGATTTGCGTAGTCAATTTGTCATGGAGACCATCGACTAGATTGCCAACGTGGTAGGACACGTTGCCGATATGCAATCCTTCGCGACGGCGAAAGCCCGGATAGAGAATGTCTTTCAAGTCTTCGAGAATCTGGACGACGACGTCATATTTGGGCAAAGGACAGTGACCCAGATGATTAATTCGATCTGTAGGCGTGTACGTTGCTACAATCGCGTCCGTCAATCTCGGAAGCTTTTCCTTTAAACGAACATCTGAAGCCATTTTTGAACCCAGCCTTGAAACTTTATTCCGTTGAATTGACGGACCACTAGCCCGCCAAAAAAGTCGTTCTCCTCAATCACTTTAGATCGACCCGCAATGGCCGACAATGAAGATTGCTTTGCCTCTGCCGCAAGGCTCCAATAAGCCGTACATTTTCTCACGATATTTTTTTTGTAGCCGTCAAAAACTCAGGCCCCGGATTCGGTGGTGACCGTGTGAATGGAGCGTGGGGAGTTTGAACGCAAAGCCCATAAATATAAAGCGCCCTGCAATGCCAGCATATAAACTAACGGCATCGCCGGTGCCCGCATCCGCATATTGCTCCAGTAGACGGAGTGAACCAAAGTCAAGCTGATAGCTAGCAATAGTCCCGGCCACCAAAGCCATCGGTCCTTAACGAATACTCCCCGTGCATTGGAAATAATTCCCACAACGGCAAGCAAGTAAACCGCTGCATACCAAATGCCAATCAACATTCTCGACGTCGTTCCGCCATTGTTTTCTGCTGGCCAGAGTGCCCACAACCAGCCAAAACGAATAACGCAGCTTTGAAGAAATACGGTTGGCTGCCGCCGGATGGTTGCCTTGGCAGCTTGGTTGGCTTGTCGGTCCGTGGCGATTTCAAAATGTTCGTTTCCAAGATTCTGCGACCCATTTGGCTTAGCATCGCTTCGGTCCGCCTTCCAAAAAGCTTCTGTCGTTGGATCACCCGCAGATCGCAGCGACCATCGCCGATGAAATTCGCTCGCATCCCAATCGCGCGACGGGCCGCTGCTTGAAAAGTGGTCATACAGCAGAGGATTATTTGCCAGCAACAGCGTGTAACCGCCATGCGTGGTCAGCCACACTCGTTCGCCCAAAAATCTTTGGTTGCGCAAAGCCCACGGCGTCAACCCAGCAATCATCACGACAACGACCGTCGCCGCCCAGCTCAGCCGACGTGCCACGGGCTGCTTCCAATTCAAGACGAGAACACTCCCGACTAGCAGTACAAACCACACCACGCCAGTTGGTCGGCAGAGTACGTTCAAACACATCAATAATCCCATTGTCACCCCGTGCGATACGGACATCGAGGGTTGTTGTTCAGCATTGGGCAAAGGTCCCCTCCGACCAATCGGTTGAATCCAGACCCACCAAATGATAAAGGCCAGCAAGGTCGCAATCGTCTCGGTCATCACCAAACTGGCTTGACGAACTAGAATCGGATCGATGGCTACCAATATTGGAATCAGCGGCCACCAAGCGTGATTGTTCGACATTCTTCGGTAAATATCGCCTGCCAGCAAACACGTCACCGCGCCTGCCAGGACGTGCAAAATCAGAACTGGCCACCGCCCGAGACGATCATCCTTGTCAATAATCCAAGATAACAACCAAGGATACAAAGGGGGACGATATGCAGTTGGCACTGCTTGGCCAGCCGCGTTTCGTAAACCAAACGTCCCGTGCTGCGCCCAGTTTTCAGCCAGTACTCGATACGCGTCGGGATCTTGGTCCAGGTCCTTGATCAACGACACGCCGCTTGCGATTCGTAACCCGACGATGATCGACAGCAACAACATCCAAATCGGCAAAGAAGATTTGGGGGGCGTCAAAATTATTCGCTCACGATCATTCGAAAAATCATTCTAAAAACCATTCCACTCAACAAATGAGTCGCCACATGTTTTGGGACACCTGACGACTCAATCAAGCTTGTCACACGGGTAGCAGATAGTTCGCGCCTGCTCCAGAGAATATTCCGGTTAGTGGCTTAGCCCGGGTACTCCGCCACGTAGACTGCTTTGACTTGTGTGTAATCGTAGAACGTATCTTCGCAATTCACACCGCCGCCGGGGCCACCGGAAATACCTTGGCCACCATAGGGTAACCCGTATGCGATCGAGTTGTGGCAATTGATCTGGCAAGTTCCATCGCGGAATTGCTTGGCCAGTTCTACACCGCGCGTGATGTCCTTGGTCCAAACGCTTGCCCCCAAACCATATGGCGAGCTATTTGCCAATTCGAGCGCTTGTTCGGCAGAACTGACTGGGCAGATCGTCGCAAAGGTGTGGAACACTTCCAACGGATTGCAATTGGTCCCCGGACTTGTTTTGTAGAGCGCGGGCTTGAGATAATAACCGTTGCGTCCAGCAACTTCGGCAACGCCACCGCCAAGAATCATCTGACCACCTCGCTTGGCAGTTTCCGATTGTGCGCGAAGGATGCGAGCCTTTTGCGTCGAGTTCACAACTGCGCCGAGCTGCGTGCCCTCGTCGCCTTGATAGCCGATTTTTAGGCTTTCAAAAAACGTGCGTTCGGCGTCGATAAAATCATCGGCAATCGCTTGGTCAACGTACACACGATGGATCGTGCAACAAGTCTGACCAAAGTGCTGATTCGTATAACGACCGATCATGCGAGCGACCAATTCGGGGTCGGCATCGCCAAGAACAATCGCCGATCCGTTGCCACCCATTTCGCGCTTCATGCGTGTTCCATGACGATCGCAAGTGCGTAGGATGTGTTGGCCGATTTCTGGCGAGCCTGTAAACGAAATAAATCGCACTCCAGGATTCTCAGCGATCGCTTGGCCGGTAATTTCGCCGCGACCCGGCAGCACGCTGATTACTCCTGGGGGGAATCCGGCCTCTTCGGCCAATTTGCCAATGTACAGAGCCGACAGCGGAGTGTCTTCCGCAGGCTTAATCAAAATGCAGTTGCCTGACATCAGAGCAGGGAACATAAACCAAGCGGTCAATACGATCGGATAGTTCCACGGAATAATCCCCGCGACAACTCCCCAAGGTTCGCGATACGTAAAGCCTTGGACATGATCGGCGACTTGCATCGAATCGCCTTCGCCCATTCGAGCCCGTTTGGCAACGCCGCAAAAATATTCCGCGCACTCGCGAATCTGCGTAAAGTCACCTTCGGCCAATTCGGAAACTTTCCCACCGTTGCGAATTTCACAAGCCAGCAGCACGTCCCGATCTCGCTCGCACAGTTCGACAAGCTTCATCGCCAATCGGCAACGTTCCTCGACCGACACGTCCTTCCAACCCTTGCCGCGCACGCCATGAAACGCCTTGTAAGCTGCATCGACCGCCGCGTCGACTTCGGCAGAACCCAATTCAGAAACCGTCGCTAGGACTTCGAGCGATCCCGGATCGATCGTTTGGAAAGTAGCATTCATCGACCCCGGAACACTTCGCCCCGCAACGATGCCTCCTAAGGGCTTTCCTCCATTTGCGCAAAAGTCATAAAACTTCTTCGGCGTTTCAAAGTTAGAAGCCGTAAACGCCCGAATTTCGGTTGCTGCAATACTCATCTCTCACCCGCCTAAGAAAAATGGATTTCTGTTTCCACGAACAAGTTGCTTATTATAGCCAATTTTGATTGCAAAAAGTGTTCTGTTTCCCCGTTTGCCAACGTTTACAACAACGAAGCAATCGGAGTACTCGCCCGAGGTCAAAAGTGAAACCCAATTTTCCCCCCAGCAAAGCCACCTTTGCGTTAAAACTTTAATTTGTACCAGGTTCGAACAGTTGTAATGCTAAGTACGCAGTAGACAATTCTTTCGGCAACTCGGTTGCTCCTCGATTACATCCCTCGAATCCCTGGCTCTGCTTGGGATTCGCGGAGCGACTCGGCGACTAGGTTCGGCGAGTCGCAACTCGATCCAGCAAACCTAGCGACGCATGGCTTGCGACTGATTTGTAATATTCTCTTTGCACGCCCCACTGCAAGCTCGAAGCTGTCGGATCTGAAGCTCTTTTCGTTTTCCAAATTAACATTTTGATCAGAAGTCGATGAACGAAATGATGAGGTGCGGGCAAGACGAAAAGATGTTTGCAATTCTCTGATTAAATTTCTTCGATTGTTGTGTTAGATTCTGTGGCAATTATTCGATTGTCGTTTTTTCAGGAAGTTGCTCATGCATCGTAGTTACGTAACAGCGGATCGGTTGAGTGGTGAGGTAATTGGAGCAGCGATCGAAGTTCATCGCGAGCTGGGCCCTGGGCTGCTTGAGAGGATCTACGAACGTTGCCTATTGCACGAGTTAAATCTGAGAGGGATTGCTGCTATACGGCAGCAGCAAGTTCAGATCGACTACAAAGGTTTTATATTCGAAGAGGAGCTACGTTTCGACTTGCTCGTCGAAGGAGTGCTGTTGTTGGAGTTAAAATGCGTACAAGAGGTCCTGCCAATCCACAAAGCTCAGTTACTCAGTTACATGAAGCGACTCGACGTGCCGATCGGACTTGTCATAAACTATCATGAAATAAAATTGGTTAACGGCATTTTCCGAATGATATTGCCGAACGCGAATCAGGATTGAACAGAAGTCAACGAACGCAACGAAAAAGAAAAGACTGAACAGCAGATAATGAAATCTCTTTGTCTTAAGCTTCGTTTCCTTTGTTACCTTCTGTTTGAAGACTTTTCTTTGGTCGATCAGGCCCCCGAAGCAGACGGCAACCTTGAACGTCGGCTGAGGATTTGCGGCGGGATTTTGAACAGAAGTCAACGAAGGCAACGAAGAAGAAAAGACCGGACCGCAGATAATAAAATCTCTTTGTCTTAAGCTTCGTTTCCTTTGTTACCTTCTGTTTGAAGACTTTTCTTGCTTCGTCGATTCAGTTGCAGGGGATCCGCCGTGGTGTGTTCCGCCCGGCTTCACACACCCTACGAGTTGCCGATCGTCAGTAACTGGCCAGCCGTGGTGCCTGCGCCGTGTGGCACAGCGACTTGTCGGTGTCGCACTACAATCTGGCGACATTAGCACGGCAAGGCGGCGACGACGCGGGTTTCGCGGCGGAACTGCGCGAGTGCTTCCGCGTGCTGGACCGTTGGTGTGTTCCGCTCCGCTTCACAAACCCTACGAGTTGCCGATCGTCAATAGCTGGCCAGCCGTGGTGCTTACGCCGCTTTGCAGAGCGGCCTTAACTTCGATCCGCAGATGGCGAAACTATATCTACAACAGTCCGAAAAGTATGGTGAGTGAAGGGGAAATCTTGTTATCGCCGCCAACAACCTGACAATTCCTTTTTGCTTACGGCAGCATAGAGTGCAATTGCCATGCTTTGTTGTTCCATCGCGAAACGGTGGTTGGTCCTGTTGCGGGGATCGTAATGCGAATGGCGTTGTCGCGGGCGGTGATGAGAGTCCGGCGGTCTTTGGATTCATACGTATCGATTACTTTCTTGCTTGCCGCTCGGTCGCCGCCGCTGATGACGACTACTTGCGGCCGAGCCCAATCAAGCAACTTTTTGGGGTTGGCGGTCTAGCTGCCATGATGCGGTGCCATCATCACGTCAACTCGTTGCGGTGGCTGACTAATCACCAATTCAGTGCCAGTCGTTTCCAAATCGCCGGGCAGAAACACCGTACGGCCGGCGTAGTCGATCATCAAACACAAACTATTCGCGTTGTCCGAACCCGGCACACCCTGTGCAGGGGGATGAATCGCACGAATGCGAACTCCGTCAACGGTCACCTCGGTTCCTTGTTGCCAAATCCTGGTTCGTACTCCTCGATTGTTCAAAGTCTGTAGGACGCCTTGCATCATCGGATCAGGATGGTGAATGACTTGTGGCGTGGTCGTCAAATCGGTCATCGAGAACCGTTTCGAAATACCGACCAGCGCGTTGTAATGATCAGAATCCGCATGGGACAGGAAGACGTCATCGACTCGCGCCAGCCCTTCATACCACAGGACCGACGCAATCGCCATGTAGCTGCGTTCCATATCGCCCATGCGACCCGCGTCATACAGCCACGTTTGATTGCTGGGTGTTTGAATCAAGACACTCGTCCCGTGACCTACGTCGATAAACGTCACTCGAAGAGGCAGTCCTGTTGGCTTGGCCCTAAGCGGCCACTTGCCATTCGGTCCAAAGTACAAAGGCACGATTCCCATGGCCAACCATATCCCCAAGATGATCGCAAAACCTTTCCGGCGCTTTTCCTTAAAAAAACCAAAACACCACATCACTAACGCTGACAAATAAAAACCAACCATCCATTCCATACTGGCTGCGGGCAACCACACATGTCCTCCCGGCATCCACTCGCCCAGCGTGATGGCTTGCTGGACAAACCAAAGGCACACCGTGCAGATCGCGCCGAATAAGTATCCAAAGGGAGGCAGCCAAGTTCCCAAGACCAGCAGCCCCATCCCGCTCAGCAATGCGCCAAATAACGGAACCCAGAGAATCAAGTTAAGGAGGATAGAAACGGGCGCGAAAACATGGAATCGCACCAAGATCATTGGGGCCGTCAATAACCAGACCCAACCGCTCGTTTTCAAAATGAGCCAAGAGAATTGAGCCAACTGAATCAAGTGCTGCTGCCATTTGGGGCGACTTTGGAAAATGACTTGATCCAGCGGATCAATATCCGAAGGTTTTCCGATACCAGCCGTTACGATCAAGGTCGCTACAGCCAGAAACGACAGCTGGGCACCAACGTCCAAGACGACCGTCGAACGCTGGACCATCAAGAAAATCGCTGCGAGCCCGAGGATGTTCAGGGCATTCGATGATTTGCCAAACCAACGACCAATACAAGTTGCCACCACCAATATCGCGGCGCGAACAACCGGGGGCTGCCAACCACACAAAATCGAATAAGCAATCACAATTACCGAAATCAAAATCAACATGGACTTGCGAGGAACGTGGACCAACAATGCAAACGCCACGACGCTCAAGGCGATCATCTCAACGTGCATCCCCGAAATTGCCAGCATGTGCATGGTACCGGTAGCCAGCAACGATTCTTGTAACTCCCATTCCACTTGCTCGCGCTGACCGAGTATCAACGCCGACGCCAACCGTGCTTGATAGCGGCCAACGTAACGATGCATGGCATTGTCGCCTCGTTCCATCAAGGCGGCCAGCCAGCGATCGATCCTCCAATAATTGGCGACACCGAGCTTTTCAACTTGATCGGACGTCTCGGTACGAGCACGTAGCGACTGACCTCGCATCGCGTAAAAGGCCGCCATGTCGAACTGTCCGGGATTCGATGGCGTCGGAATCCGTTGCCACTTGCCGTAAACGCGAACACGATCCCCTGGCAATAAATGTCGCACCGGGCCTTCGACGTTGACGATCAGTTTGCCATTGATCGGTTTCCAAGTCGATCGATCGCGTACTTGGGTTGTGCGCACATCGAGAATAGTTTGCCAAGTGCTTCGCGGAGCATCCTTGTCTGGTTTGACTTCTTTACGAAAAGTCATCAAGTCGGGACGCCATCGCGGAACACCATCGATGATAGCTTCGAAGACAACGGGCTCCCAAGTATCGGTTCCGAGTCGCAGCAAGGGCTCGCGATCATTCCATCGCATCTGTTGCGCGTGATGCCACCCAGCGGCTTGGATAACGATAATCGGAGCCAGCCACCGCGCCCAATTCGGGCGGCTCAAAAATCGCAGCAAGATCGCCAAACTGAAAGTAACCAGCAGTGCGATAATCCAAAAATTAGTAGACGCCTCCCAACATTGCTGTAGACCGATGCCAAACGCCATCACAGCAGCGAACCACAAGCAAGGCATCGTGAAACGCGACTTATCCGCCGACTGAACTCGCGCACCGATCCACGCCATTACGGCAGCATGAAAGCGCCGGTAGGAATAAACAATTGTCAAGCGTTTGGAATGGCCATCCGAAATCATGCGGATAGCTTATTTGTCGTGCGCTTGGCTGAAAAGCATGGTCTCGCAACTTAACGTTTTGTCATACGGATTTTTGGCAACTTTGTTTACCGCAAGTTTTGCTTCAAGTCAATTTTCCACACCTCGCAGCCCTGAACAAATGGAAGCCCTCAGCTTCCTATTTTGCCTGCAGCTCCAACTCCAGAACTTTGCCGCCAATAATTTCCACCGTAACCTCATCCGTTTTTTGATCGGCGCTACCAGGGTTCGGTTGGCCGTACAAAATGTATTTACCAGGTGGAATGTCTTTGAATTCGATCCAGTCCTCTGAGTTGATGTTGCCGCTGCCGCCCCAAGTTCCTACTTTTTCGCCAGCCGCGTCAGCGATGTGCACGATGTAGCCTCCCTCACGTAGCTTGTTAAACGAAACCGTGACGCGAATGGAACCGGCTTGTTTCATTTGCAATTCAATTGGGTTACCAGGAACCGTTACGTCCAAACCCAGCCCAGGGCGAGAGTATCCTTTTTTGTGAACCCAAACTTGCCCGGAGCCGACGGGAATATTTACGATTTCAAATTCTCCATTCTTGTTTGAATCGGCAGAATATCCATCGGGCGAATCGTACAATCCACCATCCACTCGCACGGTGGCATCTGCTATTGGCTGCTGCGCATCGTCGATCACGCGACCGCGCAGTACAGCAGCTCTAGCGAGTTCAGATCGCCCGCTCTCCCATCCCGGTTCGGTATCCACTCTCAAGTAATACAAAATGCGAGGAGCGTAACCTTGGCAACGAGCGACCAATCGAAACCAACCGGTTGTGATCTTCGTAAACTGCCAGTGACCCTTGTCATCCGAAGTGGTCGTTTCCATCACTTCGTGTTTGTAGCCACCTTCGGTTTGAGGCTCGACGGTCTCTAAAGTGATCGTGGCCTTAAGAGGCGTGTCGGTACCGACTTCGAATAAATGCCCTTCGACAACGCGACCGTCTTTAAGTTCGAAGCCGTGAGCTTCGAGTCGCTCGTCGCTGACATCGATGCTATCGGGAACTTCGACGTCCTTCCATTCGATATCGCCACCGGTGTAGATAGTCATGACGGCGATCGGTTCGGAGTCCTTGTTATCTCGCACTGCACTCATGTGGCGAGGCAAATTCTTTTGCATTTGCCAACGGTCTTTCTGCCAAATGACGAAGACCCAGTCCGTCTCGACCGAGCGATCATCTTTCTTTTCGTGATTCGGGTCCAACCAAAAACTTTTTCCGATCCCGTTTCGGACAATGATTCGTTTTGGCGACTCGATCTTGGCGAAGTCAACCAATACCTTCGTCAGTTTTTCTGCATCCCCCTGACATTCCGAATGCCATTGCCCACCACCAAACGGCGGATCCTCCCACCACGCAATTCGATGTACCGTGTTAAAAACCTTGTCGGCCCCCTTTGGCCATCCCGGATCTCGAATTGCCTTATTCCCAGCACCACCTGTGATCATGCCGCACGCTTGATCCAATTCCCCGAACACAAAGGCCAGAAAAAGAAAAGCCAAAACTTTCGTGTATCGCAACATCATTCAATCTCCTGAGATGTCAATGTTTTTCCGACATCGGTCGATTCATTACTAAATCACGTTCGGGAGAAGACGAAAGGTCGATTGATGGAGTTCCCAGAAGTGAAAATTTGCCGAGGCACGTGAGAATCGCGTAGGGCCTAACCTTTTATTTCACGTCAACGGGCGGAGCGATTTCGAAGTGTACCAACGAAAAAGCGCGATAGAACCCCAGACCAGGCAACTCCAGGACATCCAATAGACCGGCGGAATAGAATTCTGGGGCATGCCCATCGATACGGTCAAATAGATTCCAAAACACAACGAGACGATCGCTGTAACGAGCACCGCGCGAGAATTACGTAACCATGTGAACGAAAGTATGACAGACAACAGACCGACCAAATTTGGGATTAACCACACAGACAAGAGCGCGACTGCGAAAAGATCGTATGGATTGTTCAGAGACACGGTAACTCTCCTCTGCCAAAAATGACCAGTCGAGCATTGGTAAACTACGAATCTACGATACGGAATCTTGGAAGACAATGCTATCCGTTGCCAAAATTGTATCGCGCGCAAAATGTTGTTTATGGAATCGACTGCGTGGTATCGTTTTGCTTTTTAGTTCGCTTACTACTACATTAGCAGATTGAGTTATTGCTGAATACGTTTTGCCGAGACGATTGTTTTAAGATAATGCCTAATTCAAGTGCCAATTCTAGCGAACCGTTGACTTCGTTGAGCTTGCTGGACCGAGCAAACCAAGGCGATATGTTGGCTTGGAAAAATCTCGTGCAAGTTTACGGGGCAATCATCTACGCTTGGGTTCGGCGTTCTGGCTGCCAACGTGCGGACGCTGCCGACGTTGTTCAGGACGTCTTTGTTAGCTTATCGAAAGGGCTCGCTAAATTTGACGCGACGATGGAAGGCAGTACTTTTCGAGGTTGGTTGTGGACGATCACGCGAAACAAAATGGCGGATCTCCGGCGACGTCAAGCAAACCAACCCTCTGCCCAGGGAGGTTCCTCCGCACAAGCTTTGCTTGCTCAAGTCGCTACGTCAGAATCATCGTGCCAGGAGCTCCACTCGGACCCGCCAACATCCGCTCACGAGGATCAGCAACAAGTCCTAGCTCGTACTCTTGCCCTGATACGCGTGCGGTTCGATCCGACTTCGTGGCAAGCTTTCTGGCGCACCGCGGTCGAACATCAGGATGCGGCAACGGTCGCATTGGAGTTAAACATCTCGCGATGGTCCGTTTACAAAGCCAAATCGCGCGTTTTGCAAGCTCTTCGCACGGAGTTCTCGGGCATCATTCAGCTTGACTGAACCTAGGTGTGAGTATGTGACGTGGCATCGCGTATTTCGGTTTCTCATCTCCCTCAAGGCCAAAATTCTCGATCTTTGAACAGTTTTCCTGGAAAAATCGTGCAATTCAAATAATCTGTCCAACGGCCGCGATGATACAGTAGGCGGCTATCGACCGGATCGAAATTTGCCGAAAAGCCAATGGTACTCATAACCGGGTTATTATTGCGATTCAAATCCGAGCTATTCCCTCGAGGAAAAAAATGATTCGTCAAGCTAATTCTTGCCTGTGTGCTGAAGACCTGCGACTCCTGGCCAGCGGCAGTTTACAGAATGACAGAATGGAGGATGCGATCCTTCATGTCGACGAGTGTTCGGAGTGCGCTGCACGAATCGAAGAGCTGTCTCAAGCGAAAGTCCTTGGCCGTTTTGTTCATTCCAACCCGCCGGACTCTTTCCAGCAAGAACTCGAATGCCAGATCGCGATTGGCCAGCTTGTAGCAAACTTGGGTGATCAAGGCGATAACATCGATCGCGATAAAAAAATGTCGGCCATGGCAGCACCTTTTGAGCAAATCGGACCTTACCGGCTGATATCGACGCTGGGTTTCGGCGGGATGGGAACGGTTTATTTGGCTGAGCATCAGCGGCTGAAACGCCGAGTCGCAATCAAATTGCTGCCGCGTGAACGTATTCGCCATCCTGGTTGGTTAGAGCGATTCAATCGTGAAATGACGTCGGTCGCAGCAATCGAGCACTCCAATGTGGTACGAGCCATCGATGCGGGCGAAGAATCAGGATGGCATTACCTGGTCATGGAGTTCTTAGAAGGTCTCGACCTGAGCCGCGTAAGCCGACGCGTCGGCGTGCTGTCGGTTTCTCAAGTTTGCGAGATAGGCCGTCAGGCCGCACTTGGTCTCGCTCACGTTCATGGCCTGGGCATGGTACACCGCGATATCAAACCATCCAATTTATTTCTAACGACAGCCGGTAACGTCAAGTTACTGGACTTGGGTTTGGTGTTGTCCGGCGATGATCCACTCGCGTCGGATGATCGGCTGACGACTATTGGCCACTTGATGGGAACGGTGCCGTACATGGCTCCCGAGCAAATCAATGATCCCCGTAAAATCGACGGCCGCGCGGACATATACAGCCTCGGTGCGACTATGTTCCGGCTGTTGACCGGTCGACCTCCCTTTGACGGTTCGTTGAACCTTGCTCAAGCCATCCACGCGGTCGCCAACAGTTCGCCGCAGTCGATTCTCGATGTACGCCCCGATTTGCCGAAAGCTGTTGCGGTGATCGTAGATTCATGCCTAGCTCGTGATCCCGACGAGCGTCCGTCGAGCGCCGCAGCGTTGGCGGCAAATTTGTCTTCGTCGGCCGATGCGGAATCGACTCGGTCGCTCATCCAACACGCTTTGACCATCAATCAATCGGAAGAAGAAGGAACGATTGATGCTCCAGCACTTCCGCTTGTCACTCAGGTCGCTGGTCCACCGAATCGCCCTTGGATAAATTGGCTCATGTTGGCTGCAATGCCGCTGATGTTCGCCGCCGGAATTTTTATCACGATCGCAACGGATCGCGGCACGATCACAATTCGCTCGGAGGCCAAGGATATCGAAGTCGAAATCTTGCAGTCAGAAAAGTCCGTGGAACAATTAGCTTTGGAAGCCAACGAGAAATCCGTCACCTTGCGGTCTGGCAAATACGAAGTCCGGTTAAAAGGAGCCAACTCAGACGGATTCGTTATCAAAAATTCTAAGATCACACTAACCCGCGGCGGGATAGAAGTTGTTGAAATCATCCAGGCCGTGGACACCGATCAAGCTACCGGTTTACCATCCACAGTTACCGATGAAGCTGGCCGACTTTTCCAAGGTCACGCCATGCAATATTGGCTGGACTTGTTGCACCGGGAACTTGATCCGGACACTTTAGGAAAAGCCATGGAAGCGGTCGGCACATTAGCTGAAGATGAGACCGAACGCCTGATTGCGGCCCGCGCTGTGCTATATCCTACAGGAACACTTGGCGGCATAATCCTTTCACCAGAGGGTGATCCTGCGCAACGTTTCATGATGCAGTTGACGGAGCACTATCCAAAATTCTGGAGTGAACCGGGTCTTATTGCTGTCATCGAGCAGTTGGAAAAAGGCAATCGTCAGAGTTTCGACGCGTGCATGTACTTATTGGCCAATTTTGAATCAGGCTACTTTGGCAACGTGGAAACAGGTCAAAGTCCTCTACCACGATTGGAAAAAAACAAAGAGGTAGGTCTGGCTTTCTACAAAAAATTTGTCACCACCGAGGCCGGCAGGCAATGGCTTACTCGTCTTGACCGCGTTCTTCAAAAGCGGGTCACTGAGTTTTTTGACGGAGTTGACATCGATGATCGCCAAATTCAACTACGAATCGCCCTTCGGCAGCGATTGATGTTGGTCTACGTGTTGGGCTTGGAAATCAAGAATGATGAACAGCTTATAAAGTACTCTCGGACGGTGATTAAAGCCTTCAACGATGAAAACCGAGCCCTCCTCCAAAGCGATTTCACTCGATACGATTCGTCCCGACCACCCGGCAACGACCCTTCTGGCGTTTCCCAATCGGGATATGCAAAATGGATCGACCTGCTAGATGCCTGGAGCAGTTGGCAAATCGATGGAGTCACGACGGAAAACAGAGCCGCCATTTTAAAGGCCTTGTTGTGCCTTGACCCTCGTTGGAGCCTCGACGATCAGATCCAGTTGCTCGAACAAGTTATCGCCGACGACCCAACAAAGGCTGCAGATCAGCTCGTACGACTTCTTGCAATCTCAGCAAATTTTGATTTTATCAATTCCGTATTTGGGAAGGCTTATCCAGAATTTGGCGACGAACGTATTCTTCAAACAGTTCTCGACGTCATTGTCCAGCATACCTCGATCCCGACCGACGCAATTGCTGCGATGGCGAGTTTCAAATTAAAGCAATTTCAAAAAAAGAATCGTAATAGCGGGTTGGGAAGTTCAGGTATTTCGTATGTATTTGAATTCAGATTACAGGAATCGCCCATTGATCGTGCGATGTACAAACTACTCTTCAAAGCAATTGAACAGAGTGATAATCTCAGCGGCGTTATGATGGCCGTCGATTTTTTTAGCCAAGCGGAATTCCTTCCCATCGATGAAAACCGAATCGCACAAGCGGCTTTTCGCTCTTGGCGAGTCGCATGGGAAAAATATCAAGCTCATGCGGAGGATGACGGCGTGGGCGGGCGAATTCCTAACCCGTTGGCGATTATTACAGAGCAAGGTAAAGCAATTCATAGATCTTGGTATGAACAACCTGATCACAAGGCGGTCCAACGTATCTTGCAACGACTTCCAATAACTGTCGTTCTTCGTGCTATCACAAAAGAACTTAAGGACTGCAATTCCGAAATCGCCGCGATATGCGATTTCTTGTTGATAGACTTTAGAATAGAACAGATTGCAGGGCCCATGGATGTTGTCCCAACTATTGAGGAAGCACAATCATCTGATTCGAAGAACAAGGAATTCGCAAAGTTCATCCAATTACCGGAGTCCAAGGAAGTACTTTCGGAGTTAGACGCGTCGATCGATATAGCGCTCGGAAGACTAGATCAAGCTCCCCAAGGAGAATCCCTAGAAATTCGACAACCACGCGAACGGGTCATGGCCCAATTGCTTCGACATCGCTTGCATTTGCTTCGCCTCCAAGGCATCGAGATGAAGTCCGGCGCGTCGTGGGAGCCTTGGCTAAGAAAAATTATCGAGATTCAAAAGCAGCGTAACGAAAGTGGTTATTCAGAGAACGAGTACGATCAGTTGCTGGACACATGCCTCCTCAATGCATTGGGAGTTCTCGACGGATGGGATAAATTCCCCGTGGCGGATCTTCTCAACTCGCTGGTCTATGAATTTTCGACTTCCACCGATCGGTATCCGATTACCGGGAATCAACTGTTCCAAAAGCTCCTGGCAGAGCAGCCAAACGTTTTTAGAAATGAGTTTCTTGCGAAATTTATTTCTGCGGATAAAACGGCATCGGAAATCGATTTGTTCAAGCCAAGAAGTAACGTCAAATGGTTCAGCGCGGCACGCTGGCTCTCTGAGCAATCAGACGCGAATTTTCAATTGCAGCTATTTCGAGAATGGAATAAAAGCGGAGTCGAGAAGATAGAAGAAAGGTGGGACCGGTGGGTTACCGACAAGCTCAATAAACTCGATACAAATCACGACTTCC
>JANMGV010000072.1:0-146626 GCA_031374825.1 Pirellulaceae bacterium | reverse complement strand
TATGTCGGAACACTTTTCGTGTGGTTTGATCGACCTGCAAAAGGGGGCGTGTGAGTCAATAGCACAATCTTCGCGAGACGTTTGCATCCTAAGTTACGCACAGCTAATATGTTTTGAATTTCCGGACAGACACTAGCTAGGTGCGTTTCGCAAAATCTCCTCCCGCGACTATCTCCCACTGACCCGGTCCCAAATAGGTTTTCTGGTTTTCGACGTTAGTCGAAATCGATACCTTACGCACTGGAGGGATGAATAGTGTAATATCGGTGTGTAACCACGGAAAAAGGGAATAAAGGGTTTGGCGGCATGAAGAAACTAACGGCGGGCGGAGGATGGCAAGCGATTCGTTATTCGTTCGCAAAAGCCAAAGGGCTGGGCACGGGCCTCAAGCTCTATCGAGCGCTTCGATCTCGTAACGCCTGCAAGACCTGCGCGCTGGGGATGGGCGGACAAAAAGGCGGGATGGTCAACGAGAAAGGATCATTCCCAGAAGTCTGCAAAAAATCGATCCAGGCAATGGCCAGCGATATGCAAAGTGCCATTACGGCCGATTTTTGGAGCAAGCATCCGCTAAGTCAAATGCGTCACTGGTCGCCAAACCAACTGGAAACGAGCGGTCGGCTGATTCAACCAATCTTGTACGAGCGTGGTGCGACACACTATCGAACGATTACCTGGGCCGATGCCTTTGACCGTATCTGCAATAAACTAGAAACGGTCATGCCGGCGGAAACTTTCTGGTACTTCAGCGGGCGCAGCAGCAACGAAGCTGGATTCTTGTTACAGCTACTCGCTCGCGTCTACGGAACGAACAACGTCAATAACTGCAGTTTTTATTGTCATCAAGCGAGTGGCGTGGCGTTGAGTTCGGCTTTGGGTACAAACACCGCGACGGTTGTCCTGGACGACATCGATCATGCGGACTTAGTATTTGTCATCGGAGGAAATCCACCTAGCAACCATCCGCGACTGATGACCATGCTGATGCATTTGCGTCGTCGTCGTGGCAAGGTCATCGTCATCAATCCGTTGCGTGAATTAGGATTAGTCCGATTTCGTGTTCCCAGCGACCCATGGAGTCTTCTGTTCGGTTCTGAAATCGCCACGCATTACGTTCAACCTCACATCGGAGGCGACCTGGCTTTGCTGACGGGCATTGCCAAGGCGATTGTCGAAACGGGTCGACATGATCTAGCGTATCTCAACGAACATTGCCGCGATGCTGACAGTTATCTAAAATTCCTGGCAAATACACTTTGGTCGGAAATCGTTGAAAAATCAGGTGTTGATCAAACCACCATTGAGCAATTGGCAGATGTCTATGCACAAAGCAAAGGCACAATTTTTTCGTGGACCATGGGAATCACGCACCATGTTCATGGCGTTGAAAATGTTTCGGCCATCATCAATTTGGCGTTGCTTCGCGGGATGGTCGGCCGGCCCGGAGCAGGCTTGATGCCGATTCGCGGGCATTCCAACGTCCAAGGAATCGGCTCCGTGGGGGTTACTCCGAAACTGAAGGACGAGATTTTTCAGAACTTAAAAAACAAGTACAACGTCGAACTCCCAACATCGCCGGGCATGGATACCTTGGCATGCGTCGAAGCGGCTCACGAAGGACGACTGCGAGTGGGCTTCTGCCTTGGTGGCAACCTTTTTGGTTCCAATCCCGATTCGGAATACGCGGATGGGGCACTTAGCAAACTCGAAATGCTTGTCATGTTAAATACAACACTCAACACGGGCCACGCGCGGGGATTAGCCGCCGAGACGATCGTGCTGCCGGTTCTGGCTCGCGACGAAGAACCCGAACCGACAACTCAAGAGTCCATGTTCAATTATGTACGGATGAGTGATGGCGGTCCCAAACGTTATCCCGGACCCCGTAGCGAAGTGCACGTGATCGCAGAAATTGGCAAACGCGTGGTGGGTGAGGGCAGGGGAGTCGATTGGGAAGCGATGGCGAAAACTAATTCCATCCGACAATGGATTTCCCAAGTTATCCCCGGTTACGGCCAAGTCGCAACGATCGACGAGACCCATCAAGAATTCCAAATTCCCGGCAGAACATTCCACAGCCCGACATTTAAAACCGCTGACGGACGCGCCGCTCTGAATCGCTACTCCATCCCCAACTTAATGGGCACCGGCCCAAACGAACTGCGATTAATGACGGTGCGTAGCGAAGGTCAATTCAATACCGTCGTCTACGAGAATACCGACATCTATCGAGGTCAAGAACGACGCGACGTGATCTTGATGAATCCAGAGGATATGAAACGTTTTGGACTTATCGATGATCAGTTAGTAACAGTCCGTAGCCAAACAGGATTCCTGTCCGAAATACTTGCTCGCTCCTACCCAGAAATTCGAACAGGCAACGCGTTGATGTATTACCCCGAAGCCAACGTCCTCGTCCCCCGTCAAGTGGACCCGCAATCGAAGACTCCCATCTTTAAGAACATCGTCGTGACAATCGAAGCATCTCGTACGGAAACTTATCCTTGATCTTTTAAAAGCGAACTTTGCTTAGGTAAACAACATCGCCTGCTTGCCACTCGCGCCGACGCAGTTAAGCCGGAAATGAACTAGCCAATCGTAACATTGACTTCGTTGGCAACGTTAGGCAAGAGACTTCTCGTCAACTTCTCGAGCGTTCACTTATCCCACGACAATGGCAAGAACGAGTGCACAGTGCCAGTATGCCACTGACAGAAGAGCGAGACAAATCGCTGTAACGATGTGATCTCTCAGTCGCAGAATCGCAATCTCGGCAATCGCAGCAACTGCCATACAAAACTCACCAGGTGCAAGAATCTGTGCCACAGCATAGAGTTCGGAAATCGTTCCCCATATGAACAGATGTGCAATACCAAGCATCAAAAACACCATGGCAACACAAGCAATTCTTGGACGCGGCGTAAAGCTTACCAAATATATAAACGCTACTAGCGATAAGACGGGAAGAGCGAGCACCGAGATATTAACTGTTTCCACAAGGTAAATCTCACCAAGGATGTGGTAAGGGGTCAGGAATGGCCCCCGACTACGCAGTCCTGAAGAAATGCATACTCCGATCGCAATGGAAAAAGCAAGCAGAACAATAAGAAAAGTTCGGACATTGAACGGCTTTCGCATTTTTCGATCGCCACGTTATCCAACTCGATCGCCAGATTTGGCATCGCTACTGGGCCGGTATTTTGATCGTCAAGTCATGACCTCGAATGTAGATCGGGGCATTATCAAGACTAAATGTCCTCTGCACCTCGATCGGGGCTCCCATCATATCGATACAGCCATCCGCCTTACCACCGACTCGAACATCTGTGGGGCTAGTAGACCAAGCGACTAGACACTGCTCTTTATCGGGAAATTCGTATCGCACGACGTGCACTTCCCCTTGGCTCCAAAGCGGCTCGCATGCCGCATTTTGCGTTTGTCGAATCAGGACCCCCAAAGCGACGGCAGCAGGCTTGGGAACGCAATTATATAACTGGTTATGGACAAAGCCGTAATTATCGCGAATGTCTTCTCGAGTCAAACCATCATCCTGAAAATCATACCAATAGGCTTTATCGACAATTTTCATGGACTGAATTATCGCTAGCCCCCTTACAAGGTAGCAAGCTTGAAATTCTTCGCTTATTCCCAGGGATTTAAGATGCGTTGGCCATCCAATTTCTGTAACCCAAGGATTTGTATTGACGCTCTTATTCCTAGCATGTGCTGCGATCATTGAAACATCCTCCAACAACCCTGAAATTTCTGGTGGGTGAGGAAACTGATACGGGTGAATTGACCATGCATCCATCGATGCAGGTCCCGCCGTTTTTAGAATGCCATCAAGGGTTTCTACAGCCGTGACTTGGCCTTTATAAATGCGAGCAGGATTTTCGCCACCCACGCCAACTACTGTAACTTGTGGACTATCTTTCTTGATGGCAGCATAGGCCGCCAAAAGTAGTCGGCCGTACGCTTCTCCATCATGAACGCCAGGCCGGTCATCCATGCCGCTTCCGCCAACCCACTCATTCCAGATTTCGAAATTTTGCACTGTTTTTTCGTTTTGACTGACTACGGCTGCAGCGTATGAAGCAAATGCATTTAGGGCTTCCTCAGAGTTGGGGAAACCACCGTCGTCATAGAGTAAATTCGGGCCCGTTAAGATCACCAACGGACGCATCTTCAATTCCTGCGCTCGCTGTAGGTAAGGTTTAACGTGTGCTGGAACAGCGTACTGTTTGCGTGCAACTTCGTAATGACCCCAAGCCCCCATTGTGTCACGAAATTGGTCAAGGCCGTAACTTTGCATGAGCTTCATGCATTCCAAATTATAGGCGCGTTCGCCCTTGAAAGCGAAATGAGTGTTCACTCCGATAAAATTAGAAGGCGAAACTTTTTCGACATTCTGAAAAACTGCAAATGGCACGAAGCGACGTTCAATGACTCGCCTTTTGCTGATCAGCTCAAACGAGCAGGAGTAGTAACCTGGAAGCGATAATTTGGCATTGATCATCGTTTCGCTCGCTTTGCCGGCACCGGACGCAATCCGTGCTCCCCAAAAATCGGTTAACTGCCAGCGAATGGTCTCGCCGACACCTTTCACGCGAATGTTTACCGATTCGCCTACAGAATAAACATTCCCAAAACGCAAATCTTGCATTTCTACCGTCAAACTGGATTCCACCGGCTCGCGCTTTCGCACGATTGAAACATTATCAATCCAAAGTTGACCACTACCAGCAAATCCTTTGTATGGACGCACAATGCAAATCGAGTTGAGTTTGCATGGAAAGTCGAGTTGCTTCTTGTTGTTTGGGGTAGCGGTTGTTGGGTCATCCAAATTGATAGCGATATACTGCCAGTACGGTTTGTAGACGACGGGCATGTCCCATTGGTGCAGTTCCCCACGGGCATCGGACATTCTCAAGCGAATAGGAAAAGCCATCCCATCCGTTTTCACCCAGAACCCAACCCCAACACCCGTATGGCCAATCTCAAGCGGCGTCGAAAGCTGTATTAACTCGTTATCCGACTGACCACCGAATTGGTATTGCACACGCAAGCCTTTTCCAGACCGACTCCGCATGTTTGAATCAATGCCAAGTGTTGTTCTCGCGTTTATGTCATTTGAAAAAGCAGTCCATTTGCGGTTTTGATTTTCGAAGTCATCGATTAATTCCACAACATCAAACGACGATTCCAGGACCGAATCATCGGGCACACTTGTCAAGGACATCCAATCCGACTCAGCATAGGTTGTCGAAATCAAACATAAAGGAAGCAGCACCTGGAAAACGAGGAACTTTCTCTTCATCGTCGAACTCGCTTACTGAAATGACACTGGAATCGCACAAACAAAGTTGTCGAACTTCACAACAAGTGGCGACCGCGTTTTGTAAGTCTAACGTGTTAGACTTATCTCAAGGGAAGCTCGCTTAAGGACGCATTTCTTGATCAACGAACGGCCGTTCCGAGATTTTCCAAACCATTGCTGTCCAAATCGGCAAAAAATAGAAACTGCTTGTTTATCCGTACAATTTGTACACTTCCGTATGATTAAGCTTTTTAGCTTTGATCCGGCCGCCGGATAGTTTCTCTCCGTTGGGGTCGATATAAACACGACCCGTTTTACCTGGTCGCACGCTCATGACATGGATATTGAAGATAAAGGCACGATCACTCGTAGCCGTGAACCAGTGGACGTTGTCTTTGTAATCGGTCACCGAAGAGTAGTCGCTGGCTTTGAACGCGCGATCGATTGTCGGAGTAATGATCATATGCTCCTTGTCATCCTCCAAGCGATCGTAATGCCTACCTTGGAAAGTGCCATCCAATATCAAGAACGCAGTCGCCATATTGTCGTGTCCGTGAGGAACGACGGAACGATTTTTCGCCAAAGCAAAAACTTGGTGACCAAAGACCAACTCCGTCGGCAACCCGTCGACCTTGGGAAGCACTGCATGCATGCTTTGCTCGCCTTGCTCGGGCGGTTTGGCTTGTTTTACCAATGCTTCGAAGTCAATAAATTTGAGCATCTCAGTAAGCTCTACTTTGCTGAATAGCTCTTCGACTTTGGCTTGCCACTGCGACTGCTCCAGCTTCATGCCTTTCAAGTCTTCGCTCCACTGATTGATTTCAGCCAACCAAGCAGCAGCGATCGGTCGAATCTCTCCCGCAAACGCGTTCGTGCGAAATAGGCTATCGAGCAAAGACCATGTCAGTAGGGAACCAACCATCTGCTGCTGGAACTCGCGCCGTGTCACATTCATTTCTTTGCCTCTATTTCAGTTCGAAGATTCGAATTCTCAAATCGTAGATAGAGTATTGCTAACCCGTATCGAATCGAATTGCAAGCAACTATTCATTGAAATATCTGTTCTCCGCCAAGAAGGGCATGTTCGGAATTAAGAAAACGCTGAGTGCCGATGAGCGATTGGAACTTGCCGGAATAAGCAAGAACATTTGACCAGTGTGCGTGGTTGCTGCGAAAGTGCCGTTGGGTTAGGCTGATTTCGCGTCCTTTCCAAAGTCCTAATTTCGCCCTAATTTAGGAGCGAATCCGATGAATTGCATCAGCTATTTGTTCAAGCATACTGCTCGATTTTTGCCTCTGGTTCTCTTCGCACTATTCCCCGCAAGCCTCTTGGCAATCGATCCTGAAAGCCAAGTCCTCGCAGCCAATGCACGACGGCTTGTCCAAGCGTTCGAATTGCTGGGTCAACCTTTCGATTCGGCGTTCATCGCCGAACTAGAAACGGCTTGCTTGGCAGAAGATGCAATTCGCATTCAAACGCTCTTGGACACAAAAGCTTTTTGCATTGTGTCAATCAATCCCGAATCACGCGTCAAAGCGGAACGCGGCGCGGCGAAGTCCGTTTTGCAGCAATCGGGTTACATTCCTTTTTTAATCAGAATCAACAATCAAGGAGCGGTTAAAACTCCATTACTCGTGCAAAGCCCTCAAGCGGGTCCTTCGTACGCGGGCGTGGCCGAGCTCAGTATGCAGCGACAAGATCAACTTGCCCTCCGCGAAAACGAAGCCAAGTCCGACAGCCCTCACCGATTCCTTTACCTCGACTTTTTTTCGCAGTCACCACTATCGATTCCGCCATCTGGGGCGTCGATCGAATACGCAATCTTGTTGATATATTGTGCTGAGGCAGGCTCGCGAGAAGCCACGCTCAATTTTTCTGCTGGACCAGGGACTCAAGACTTAGGATTCCGCGCCGAATTGCCTGTCGTGTTCGAGTCGCAACCCGCGATACCAGTTCGGTTGTCGATCAAAGATTTTGACGGCACGGCAGCTTACGCAAAGCTAACGATTCGCGACGGTCAAGGGCACATCTATCCGCCGCAACCGCGACGCATTGCACCCGATCTTTTCTTCCAAGCTCATATCTATCGCCAAGACGGCGAGACGGTGTTGCTGCCGCCAGGAGAGTTTTCTGTCGAGTCGTCCCGAGGGCCCGAGTACGTGGTCCAACAACAATCGATCATGGTCAACGCGAATCAAGACAACCTCTTGAGAGTGCAATTATCGCGGTGGGTCAACCCTATGGATTTTGGATTCTATTGCGGAGACCATCATATTCATGGCGCGGGTTGCGCGCACTACACCAGCCCCACCGAAGGCGTAACGCCGCGCGATATGTTTCGACAAGTTGCAGGGGAAGGCCTGAATGTCGGTTGCATTTTGACTTGGGGGCCGTGCTTCGAATTCCAACGTCAGTTTTTCCGTCCGAACATTGACGATGTCAGCCAACCAAAAACAATTCTCAAGTACGATCTGGAAATTAGTGGCTTCGGCTCCCAAGCCTTGGGCCATGTCTGCTTGTTGAATTTGAAAGATCAAACTTATCCAGGCTCCAATGGCACCAAAGAAACCGGCTGGCCTACGTGGACGACTCCAGCATTGCGTTGGGCGAAAGATCAAGGAGCCCTAACAGGTTTTGCGCATTCGGCAAGCGGTTTGCAAATCAACCCGGCGAATGCCGCAAAACGTTTAATGGCACAACTCGATGCAGACCAAAGTCAGCTTGTTACACTTCGAGAATCCGAAGCGGGTTTGTTGCCCGATCGATTCGAACGTATCGACGCAGACAGCGACGGATTCTTGAGCCAATTGGAATTGCAGATCGCAATCGACAAAGCAACAGATATACTGCCCAACTTGGCCGTTCCAGAAATGGACAGCGTCGGAGCCATGGAATTACCTGTCGCAGTGGCCGCTGGCGTATGCGATTTCATCAGCGCGATGGATACACCGCGAGTCGCCGAGTGGAATATGTGGTACCACATTCTCAACTGCGGATTTCCACTGAAGGTCAGCGGCGAAACTGATTTTCCCTGCATGAGCGGCCAATCGGTCGGCCAAGGTCGAACGTACGTGTGGTTGGGCGCAGTAGATCAAGTCGATTTCGGATTTTGGTGCCAAGCCCTCGCGAGTGGCCGTTCGTATGTCTCGGACGGATTCGCTCACGCACTCGAATTTTCTATTGCTTCGACCAATGACACCGCCGTTCTTGGAGAAACCCTCGATATTCCCGAGCCGGCTGCCGTCACTGTCAAAGCCAAAGTCGCGTTTGCCCCACAAGTTCCCGAGTCGGTAGCGTATGGAACGAGAATGGTCGAAGGAAAACAGCGTTTCACGGGCGATACCGTAACCTTGCACGGCCCTCGTTCCGACCGCTGGATTGCGGGCGGACAACGCATGGTCGAATTGGTTGCCAACGGGGTAGTTGTCGCGAGCCAGTCCGTCCCCGCCGATGGACAGACGTATGATCTGGAATTTCAAATTCCCATTCAACAAAGCAGTTGGATCGCGCTGCGGTGTTTTCCGCAACTTCACACCAATCCCGTGAACGTCATCGTGTCCGGAAAACCACTTCGGGCTTCGGCAGCAAGTGCTCGATGGTGCGAGGAGACAATCCATCAACTATGGCGAATGCGCATCAACAACATCGCAGCATCCGAACGCCCAGAAGCCGAACAAACCTTCCGAAAAGCCATCGAAGAATTCCGCCACCGCGCATCCAACTCAAGTCCTTGAGAATTTATCCTCAGTTCAAAGTTGCCCGGTCTGTCCGTGAGGCAAGTCCATTGCCATCGCCCTGGTAGCAAGGCTCCGGATTTGCTACCAACCGAACGGTAGTCTCTGACTGCGCGTTCACAGTCTCGCCGCCATTTGTGGCAGGATACTTGAAGATCAGTGTGGGGCAAGCCGTTTGCTACGGGCGGTTGTTTACGAAAACCGACAAACAAAGTCTGAAGTGCCATCGGGTAGTGAGGCGGGAGCTTTGCTGCCAGGATCATTGTTCTGAAACTCATCGAAATCACGTCGTCATTCCAACAGTGACAGTGGGTTATCGAGCGTTTCTAGCGGCATGGAGACTGGGGCTTTCAGGCGGTGGGATTCGAAGATGGCCATGATCATTTCGATGGCACCGCGGGCTTCGGTCGTGCTGCATCGGGGATGGCGGTCTTGCTCGATGGCTTCGATTAGATCGTTTACGGCAGCGGGGTTGCCGCCTTCGTAGCCCGTGGCCTTTAGCGTCTCGGGTTGCTCGACCCCGTTGGATGTAATCACTTTCCAGTTGGCCGATGAATTCGGCGCGCTCCAGCCAGGATCATTTAATAAGAACGCGGGATTGCCGTAACCTGACGTGATATCGATCATGCCTTTGCTGCCGAGAATCCGCAACCCAAATCGGCTGGGCGTGGAGCCAGCGTTGCGCTGAGAAGAAAAGTAGCCCACAACGCCTTTGTCAAAGCCGTACATGGAATCCACCCGCGAACCGGCCAGCGGTCCCAGTCCTTCGTTGCCTTGACGGACCGATGCTCGCGTCACAGGGTTATCGCCCTCGGTCAATCTTGCAAAACAACTTCGCGGTTGCCCTGCAAACGCCCGCATCAGATCCAACACGTGCGAACCCAAAACCCACAAGTCCTCACCACCACCCCGAGCGTCTTCTTTCCCGCGAGCCCGAATTTCAAGCAAGTCACCAATCTCGCCTGATTGAATGAGCGACTGAACGATGCCAAGCTGCGGCGAATAACGACTGATGTGAGCTACTGCCAATTTTAGATGCCGCATCTCGCACGCGCGTATGATCTCGTCGGCTTCGCGCAGGTTCCGGCAAAAAGGCTTCTCCATGTACATGTGACAAGAGTATTCCGCGCACGTCATTGCCATTTCGTGATGGCGATCGATCCACCTCGGAGAAATAGAAACAATGTCGGGTCGCTCTTTCTTGAGCATGTCGCGGTAATCAGCATAACCTCTCTGTGCACCGGTTCGAGGAATCGCTTCTTGCAGGCCATCGGCGTTGTCGTCTGCGACGGCAACGACTTGGCACTTTGGGATTTGCTTCCAAACGGTGTCCAGGCCGTGACCGTAGTTTCCTCGTCCCGTGCTGCCGATAATGCCGACTTTAAACGCAGCCATGTCATGATCTTTCTGGGGATGCCCAATGGTCTTGTCGATATTGTCGCTGCATCATTGAGCTTGCCTCTGGATCGCCGACGATCTGGTGATTTGCGGGATCGTATTGAATGACGCGACCCACTCTCGCCGCAATGTTGGACAAATGCACGATTCCAGCGGCTAGTCGACCGGCGGTTATATCCGCGTGCGTTGATTGGGAGTTGTTGCGAATCGCATCGAGAAAGTTCTCATGGTGTGCAACTAAATCGCCACCTCCTTGGCGTTCTTCGCGAAGCACATTTCGTGGACCATACAATTTCCACCCGACGCTGTGCCCCAAGATTAGGCATCCTTCGGTTCCGTAGAATGCGGCACCATTTTCGTAGCCTTCTTGGACGTAAGGTGTCCAAATCCGTTGTTCAAATATGAATTGCTTTGCACCGCGATCTGCCGAAGCATCCGCAAAGTCCGCGATGGCGTACTGCGTATCTGGAAACTGCTGGTCGTCGTCGAAGAACAATTTATTGCCAAAACATGTCACGCGATTTGGAAACGATTTGACATCCAGTCCCCATAATGCGACATCGATATCGTGAACGCCATCGTTGCCGATGTCGCCACAGCCAAAGTCGTACCACCAGCGCCAGACGCCATGCAATAAATTCTTTCGATACGGAACGGTCTGGGCTGGGCCAATCCAAGTATCGAAATCGAGTTCGGGTGGTGGTGCAGTAGGTTCTTCGTGGCCAATCGACCCGCGTCGCTGGCTGTTCCACGCTTTTGCGATTAACACCCGGCCGATGGCACCCTCACGAAGCTTGTCGATTGCGGCTCGAACGAACTCCGTACTTCGGCTCTGGGTACCGACTTGTAATTTCTTGCCCGACTTGTCGACTGCTTCTTGGAGAAGCTGCCCTTCACGCAGATTGTGGCAGCAAGGTTTTTCGACGTAGACATGTTTGCCTGCGGCGAGTGCCATGATAGCGGCAGGAGCATGCCAATGATCGGGCGTCGCGATGAACACGGCTTGCACGCGTTGATCATCCAGTATCTTGCGCAGGTCCGTTACACCCTGTGGCGCTCGGTGAGAAATCGGTTCCGCGTCCTTGATCGCATTTTGCAGGCGGTTGCTATCGACGTCACAAACGTAGGAAAGCTCGACATCCGTTCGACGCGCGAGCTGACGCAAGTGGTTCATTCCCATTCCACCGGTACCAATGATTCCTATCGCAATACGCTCTGCGTCCTTCGCCGTAGCCAAACGCGTTGCTAACGGTACTGCAAAGGAAGCGACAGCCGATTTCTTGATGAAGTCGCGACGAACAGGTTTCGACGGCAATCTACTTTTCGATGACATCGGAGTGTCCATTTCAGGAAGGCAGGGACTGGACAGGAGTTTTTTGATGAAAACGCTATTTTGATGAAGTCACGTTTTTGATGGAGACTCTGTATTCTCTCCACAAATCCCACTGGAGGTAGAGTTTTTGCTGAAAAAGCTAGGGCATCGTCCGAAGTTTTCGGGACAAAAAAATGTAGGACGGGTCTCCAGGCCCGTCATTTGTAGGGGTGAAATTGTTGCTTTATTGAATCGCGTTATTTGGGGCCATCACGTTATTTGGGTGAAAAGCATTAATTGGGCAAAGGGTGCTGGTTGGATTAGACACACAACGGGGATGGTGAGTGGTTTGTTGTATTATTGCTGGACGGGCCTGGAGACCCGTCCTACAGCAATGCTGTTGCTTTATCGGCGAACGACTGCAAAAACCCCTAATTAGGGCCGGTTTTGCTGAGGCGTGGGATTTTGCAATTGCGATTGAGTTTCGTGGGGATTTGGGTATATTTCTCGGTTCTCAAGATTTAACGACAGGCTTTATACGTAACGAGCATACGCTGCGTTGCGACGTTCTTAGAGGATGATCATGGCAAAGATGTGTGAAGTTTGTGGAAAGACTCCTCAAGTTGGCAACTCCGTTGAAATACGCGGTAAAGCGAAATACTTGGGTGGGGTCGGGACTAAGATTACCGGCATTACGCGTCGGCGCTTTGAACCCAATCTTCAACGAATCAAGGCAAGCTTGCCGAATGGCAGCGTCAAGACCTTACGCGTTTGCGTTCAATGCATTCGAAGCGGCGTAGTTCGCAAATCGGTTCGCCAAAAACCATTCGCGATCAACGAAAAGTCATAGTCATGTCGTTGACACGCGACCAAGTTCTGAAGATCGCGTACTTGGCGAGACTGCGGTTGGAACCGTCGGAGATCGATGGTTTAACTCGACAGTTGGGGCAAATCGTGGACTTGGTCGACAAGCTTTCTGAATTGAATACAGATGGCGTCGAACCGATGGTTCACGCTATCGAACTTGAAAATGTGATGGTTGAGGATCAAGTCCTCCCATCGCTGTCTCGCGAGCGAGCGCTCGCAAACTCGCCCGATTCGGATGGCGAGTTCTTTCTGGTTCCGGCAGTCATGGGACCAGCCAAGTAACCGATCGCACTTGCCGCCTGCCGCTAGTCAACCAACATACGTGAATCGCTCAGGAATTGATTTCGGTCAGTTGATTGATCAATACCGACACACGCGAATCGCAAGCAGCGTTGAGGCAAAGGCGACGATGGTCTTCCATCAAGGTCGCATCGATGTGCTCCTCGAGCAACTCAAGCGTTTCGTTGACGTTCAGGTTTCCCTTGACGACTTGAGCCGAATTCAACAAATACAATCCTGGCAAACTACTGCAGATGTGCGGTAGCCTTCGTGAGTAGTTTACCGTTGGCAGAGCCATGACTTGGCGTGCACGTGCCGTCTGGATTGCGATCACTTGCGACCGATCAAAGCCGGGATACATCTTTTCCAAAGTCCCCAGGCAGCGCTCGTGAATCGAATCATCCGATTCGTCAAATCCAGGATCGTTCGCAAGCAAATACTGCGGTAAGTAAACCAAGTAGTGCCCGCCCAGTTTTTCAGGTTTTACAATCGCACCCATCTCGATGATCCCGGTCAACGGGACCCAAGAATCCGTAATGTTGGTGACGTAAAAACCTCCAAGAGGCTGTTTGAGCAACAACGAAGTGCAGACAACACCCAAATACTCGGCTGTGCCAAGTCGATCGTGTTCGTCCGGCGTCAAGTCCGGGCAACTTTTCGAAATCACCGACGAAGGCACGGTCATCACGACGCGGTCAAATGTATTCTTTTCGAGTGCGTCAGATCGTCCAACGGTCACTTCTAATTCGTGGCTTGTGGGACTCTTGGCGATATGACGAATGGGAGAGGATACTCGTAGATCGGCACCTTTTTCTATGAGCGCCGCAGTAATCGTATTGAGTATCCGCCGATAGCCACCTGGAACGTAGCCAAACATCTCTTTCTTCATGCCGCTACGGCGCGCTTTGTACATGCGGTCGATGTAGGACCAAATGAAAGCTGCCGACGTACGTTGATAAGCTTCGCCCAGTTTGGCTTTTATCAACGGCAACCAAATCTTTTCAAACGTGGAATTGCCGCTCCATTTGCGAAGCCATTTTTCGACCGGGATCTGTTCGAGTTTCCGCCAATCCTTGATCTTGGAGCCAAAGAAAATCGTCGAACCCAACCTGAATTTTTGCCATAGGTTCAAAGGCGGAAATAGTAGGAATTCAAGAGAATTGGACAGCGATCGAAGTTTGCCATCCGAATAAAAACCGGTTCGCGTTTGGACCCATTCGATTTCTTTTTCAAGATCGAGTTCTTCGAGAAGTCTGCGGAGTCGCGTGTCGGATAGGAGCGTCACGTGATAGAAACGATCCCACGTCACATCACCGACTTGCCAAGCACTTGTGAGACCGCCCATTTCATCGGCAGCTTCGAACAACGTAACTTTTTGACCGCGTTGAATCAGTCGCCATGCAGTTGCCAGACCGAGCATACCACCGCCAACGACCGCCCACCGCGCCACAGGAGCTGCATTTGACATGCTAGAATCCAAACCGGTGACGCATCACCATCCGAAAAGTTCGCACGACCGTTTTGCCGATATTCATCTTGCTTGCGCCGCGTTTCATATCGTATCGCAGCAACATGGGCACTTCGCCCACGATCGCATTGAAACGAGACAAGTTTAGGAGCAATTCGGACATCGAGGCAAACCCGCTTTCCTTGACCAACTGCCCATTCATTTGATTGTGAGCATTTCGCAAGAACCCAACTCGGTAAGCCCGGTAGCCGCATGTGTAATCGCGACAATTGCGGACTCCGAACAGCAATCGCATCATCCAGCTCGCACCGATGCTTAGTACTTCTCGAAAGCGAGACAATCCTACAACTTGACCGCCCGCTTGAAATCGCGATGCAATGACGATATCACGTCCTTCGCGAATCATGGGAACCATCCTGGAGATCAATTGAGGTGGGTGCGTGTTATCTGCATCCAGCGTGATGATAATGTCATCGTCAAACAGACCATCCATCGATTCGGTCAATGCGGTCGTAATAGCAGCACCTAATCCGCGATTCACGCCATGCCGGACCAAACGAACGGGGTAGTTTTCGCTTAACCGCTCGGCGACTTCGGCAGTATCATCCGAGCTGCCGTCATCGACGATTAATATGTCAAAACTCCACGCGCTTTCCTCTAGAGTTTGCATGATCCGAGGAATCAACAATCCTATTGCGGCTTCCTCGTTGAAGGCAGGCATCGCCACGCGGACAAACGTCGGTCGGCTGCGCGCAAAACTCCGGTTTCCTACTGAAATTGCGGCCTCAGTTTGGGGCTCAATGGACAATAATTCGGCGGTTTTCATTCGTCTTAACTCAAAGATGCAATACAAGTCGCTTGTCAGATTTTTCGATTAATTCAATTGTACGGTCACGTCAAAGCTAGGGTTACAAAGTCTGCGTTGGCCATACAATTGGGATCAAGTCTTGATTTTACACACCTCTCCTCTGCTTCACAATCAAAACACCCCTCCCAGTTGACGCAAAACGCAAACATCGTGATCGTTGTAAGGGATTTAACGGCGCACTTGCCGGGTTTTCGTTGGAACGAAGGTGATTTAAGCTACCAACCATGGAAAAGTCATTTTTAACCGCCAAACAGGCTTCCGAACTTCTCGCAAAGCGGGAAATCTCAAGTCGAGAATTAACGCAGACCTACTTGGATCGCATTGAGCAAGGAAACCCAAAAACGAATGCCTTCGTTTTTGTCGATGCACAGCGTGCGATCGAACAGGCAACGCGGGCCGACAAACGACGCGCTGAGGGAGACTCAGCGCCTCTGTTGGGCGTTCCGTTTGCGACCAAGGATATTGTCTGCACGCAGGGAATGAAAACAACCTGCGGTTCGGCCAGCCTACAATCATTCGTCCCACCCTACGACGCTCATGTTATCGAAAAGCTCGATGGAGCCGGGATGGTTTTATTGGGCAAAACGAACATGGATGAGTTCGCTATGGGTGGCTCGACCGAAACGAGCATCTTTGGTTCAACCCGCAATCCTTGGGACACGTCGCGAACCGCCGGAGGCAGCAGCGGCGGCTCGGCTGCTGCGGTTGCGGCCAATCTTGCGCCACTTTCCATCGGTTCTGATACTGGCGGATCGATTCGCCAGCCAGCTTCGTTCTGTGGCATATGCGGACTCAAACCAACGTATGGCCGAGTCAGCCGTTACGGGCTGATTGCGTTCGCAAGCAGTCTCGATCAGCTTGGCCCGATGGCAAACACCGTCGAGGACTTGGCACTATTCCTCCAAGCCTTTGCTGGTTGGGATCGCCGCGATTCAACTTCTGTGAATGCCCCTGTTCCCGACTTTGCGACGACACTATGCAAACCGAGCACTCCGCCTCGGATAGGTGTCGTTCGGCGGCAACTCGACCATCAAGGCTTGCCAGATGAAGTCCGTTCCGCCATCGAAACCGCGATCGAAGTTTTCCGCGCTGCAGGCTCCCGGATTATCGAAATCGACCTTCCGCATGCTGACTACTCTATTCCCGCTTATTACATCATTGCACCGAGCGAAGCCAGCAGTAATCTCTCACGCTACGACGGTGCCCACTACGGAACTCGTTCGGCTCGCAGTGCGTCGGCCAAGTCCGAGTCGCCGTTGATCGAAATGTACTGTAACAGCCGATCGGAAGGATTTGGAGCGGAAGTCAAACGGCGAATCATGCTGGGGACCTACGCTCTCAGTGCGGGTTATTACGAAGCCTATTATTTAAAAGCACTCAAGGTCCGACGGCTGATTCGCCAAGATTACGATCGGGCGTTTGAGAAAGTCGATGTACTCGCAGGTCCAACGACGCCCGGGCCAGCTTTCCGGTTGGGCGAAAAACTCGATGACCCGATCCAGATGTACTTGGAAGACTTGTTTACTGTCGGAGCGAATTTGGCTGGAATTCCCGCGTTGAGCATTCCGTGTGGAAAGACTCGTGAAGGTCTTCCTATCGGGCTACAACTGCAAACGCCTGCTTTGGCAGAGCCGCTCTTGTTGCAAGCGGGACATTGGTATCATTCGATAGTCGATTATCAACCGGAGATTGTTGAGCTGACATGACGCATCCGTTCCGAACGATTATCGGTCTCGAAGTTCACGTGCAATTGCGCACCGATTCCAAGCTGTTTTGCCGTTGTCCAACCACATTCGGTGCCGAACCGAACACCCAAGTCTGTCCAGTATGTCTGGGACTGCCTGGTGCATTGCCTGTCCTGAATCGACGTGCGGTGGAACTGTCCGTCCAAACAGGATTGGCGCTGAATTGTCATATTGCCGAATTTACGAAATGGGATCGCAAGAACTATTTCTATCCTGATCTGCCAAAAGGATATCAAGTTAGCCAGTTCGATTTGCCAATCTGTTCTGACGGGTATCTCGATATCGAAATTTCAGACGACGCGACGGAAACCAAGAGAATTCGAATTATACGTGCTCACTTGGAAGAAGACGCGGGAAAGAGCATCCACGACGAAGCCCTCGGTAAAGCTGCGAGTCGGATCGATTTGAATCGTACCGGCACGCCTCTACTTGAAATCGTTAGTCACCCCGATATGGCTTCCGCTGACGAAGCCAAAGAATATCTGACGGAGCTAAAGCTGTTGCTAACCTACTTGGGCGTGTCCGATTGCAATATGCAGGAAGGCAGTCTTCGAGTGGACGCTAACGTCAACGTTGCAATTGAAAAAGATGGCAAGGAAGTCGTAACGCCGATCGTAGAAATTAAGAACCTCAATAGCTTTCGAGCCGTTGAGCGCGCGATTGAGTTCGAGGCCACTCGCCAATTCCAGCAATGGAAAGTTGACGGACTTTTGATGGGCCAATCTCCCAAACAAACGCGTGGCTGGGACGACGAAGCTGGAATGACTTCATTGCAACGCGAAAAAGAGGAATCGGCTGACTATCGTTATTTTCCCGATCCCGACTTGGTTCCCGTTTGCATCGCGCGAGAAACGATCGAGCAAGTGCGAGCCAGCCTGGGCGAACTGCCTCAAATCATGCGGCGTCGTTTTCAAACCGAGTATCAGCTTAAGCTCTACGATGCCGACGTGATCGTATCGCAGGGCAGGGCAGTGGCTGAGTATTTTGAATCTTGCGTCCGGGCCGGCGCATCCGCAAAGCGAGCCAGCACGTGGCTTCAGCAAGATATCCTACGCACAATGAAGGAACGCAACATCGAGATATCGGAGTTCCCGATATCGAGTTCCCGTCTGGCGGAAATCCTTACTGCAATCGATTCAGGTCAGTTGGATACGGCCCGCGGTCGGGGAATTTTTCAACATTGGTTCGACCATGCCAACATGAGTATTGCCGACACCGAATCGGCGCTCGGATTCGCTCAAGTGGATAATAGTGAATTGGAACAGATTTGTCGCGAGTTGTTGAACCAGTCTCCTGATGTCGTGAAAAAAGTTCGCGATGGAAACCCAAAAGCCCTCGGCAGCCTTGTGGGACTCGCCAAAAAACGCAATTCCAATGCGGACCCAAAGACCGTTCAGCAAATCTGCATGCGACTGATTCAGACAGATTTTTCGTGAGCGTTTTGTGAGCCTACATCGGTCAGCAAGCAAGCTTGGCAAGTCTCTCTGTCGTTCAATACAAATCGAGTTCGAAACGGGCGTTAGGCCGATGATTTGAAAAGGAGAATTCCTGTGATTCGCTTGACAGTTCTCTATGGGCATCCCAAAGACCCGCAAGCCTTTGACGACTATTACTTCAAAATTCATATTCCTCTCGCCAAGAAAATACCTGGCCTCAAGGGATGGACGATTGGCAAATGCGAATCGGCAATCGCTGGTGAACAACCGCCGTATTACATGATCGTCGGCCTGTACGCTGAGACGCGTGAGGATTTCGAATCTCTCCTTGCGTCGCCTGAAGGCCAAGCTGCACTGGCAGATGTCCCCAACTTTGCTTCCGGGGGCTACTCCTTTATGTATGATGACGAAACCGTATTGATCCCGTTCGCACTTTCTTGAAAAGAACCACGATGGAACCCAGGCCAAATGTTTTTGTATGTCTCGCGGCGATGACATGCATGGTTCTTGTCATTAGTTGTTTGCCAAGCGTCGCTACGGCTCAAGTCGAAAGATATGAATTGGGAAAACGAGTTGAGCGATTTGAAACAGCTTGGCAATCCGCCGACGCTCCATCGCGTGCTCGCTGCGTCAAACCAATTTCCGCCGCCGTTCAGAGCTTCTTTGCGTTGCAACTGAATAAGGCGGGAGAGCTTATTGATCAAGCCTATTGCGAAGTGGCTAGTCTTAGCATGCCGTCCGATTTTCAAAAATGGGCGTTGGCTCAGTATCTGCAATGCGAACCGGTTCTGAGCGATGAAAACTCGGGGACGATTCAGGTTCAACTGCTTTCATTTTACGAAGTCGCTGCCCCGTCGCCAAACGATACTGTGGTGCGACTGAGTCTGCGGGATACTGGTGGTAAAGAAATTTCCGCACTCGAAGTCGAGCTGCCCAAGTTGATCGCTTCGCATTCTTGGAATTTGAATCAACTTGGCGATGGCGATTATTCCGTTCAAGCGGAACTGGTCGCCGGTGACCAGCGGTTCGTTTTGCCCGATTCGCGAATCTCTCGAATCCATGACGTAGAACGACGGATAAAAAATATCGATGCCGCGACGGATGACAAAAATTCGCTTGGCTCGCCGACGGTTCGAGCATCGGTACGGAGCTGGAATGTGATGTTCCGAACCGTATTTTCAAAGAACAAACAAGAGACCGACTATCCTTTGTATCAATGGATGACTTTGGCAGAAAAGTTCATAGCGGATCCAGCGATCGCGCCGACTGAAATTCGAAACTTGGCAAGTAAGTCCGATCTTTGGCTGACACTTTCCGAAAGTGGAAAGAATCTCCCTATCCGAGTCCGTGCTCCCGAGTCCCAAGACGGAAAAATGCCCATATTGATTGCCTTTCACGGAGCTGGTGGTAGCGAGAATTTGTTCTTCGAAGCCTATGGTGCGGGTCGAACCATTCAGATGGCCACGCAGCGAGGCTGGTTGGTTGTCGCTCCACGGCAAGGACTATTGGGTATGGGCCTCAACACCGAACGAATACTTGATGGACTGGATGATTTCTTCGAAATCGATCGCTCGCGGGTTTTGTTGCTTGGTCACTCCATGGGTGCAGCGCAAGTGATTCAACAAGTCGCGGCATTTCCGAAATTACCTGCTGCAGCCGTAGCGATTGGTGGTGGCCGTCGAATTGCTTCGCCCGATAGCGCAGGTAATTTCCCCTGGTTCGTAGCCGCGGGCCAGTACGATTTTGGAAGGCTAGGTGCCAAAGCTCTGGCTGACAGCCTTGAGAAAGCTGGTAAGAATGTAGTCTACCGCGATTACGCTGACATTGAGCATTTGGTCATCGTTCAAGCGGCGCTGGACGACGTCTTTTCATTCTTCGACTCGATCGTCCAAGCAAAGGACAAATAGCCCGAACGCACCCAAAACATTGCTAGCGTTGGCTGTTTTGTAAAGCCAGCTTTCTTTGTATCCACCAATTCGCGACTTTCTCATTAGCAAAGCCGCGATGGGACCGTCAAACGCCTGATTCCGACCTAGACCTATCGAGCTAATTCGCGGTAAAACCCGCATGTTCGTTCAACGCGCACGCGGACGTTTGCCGTCCGTGCTAGACGAGTTTCCTATTCGATGTAGGCTTTCTCAGTAGGTTGGAAATCAAGCAAAAATGTCGGCACAATTGGAGGAAAGGATTCGCCAAGTTGCCATCGTGCTTTCCTCGGTGGACTCACGAACTGCAAAAGAGTTGCTTTCCGAGTTACCTCCTGAACATGCCCGTCTGGTACGTCGCGCCCATGCCACACTCGGGCATATTACCGAAAGCGAACGTCGCGAGGCATTGAGCTCGTTGAGAAGTCGCGTAACCGATCGCGTCGTTTCTGGATCATCCCCCGCCACTAATTCCTTTCAGAGTAATCTGTCCTCGGCTGATCACGCCAGGGATACTTCCGAAACTTCTCGCTACCAAAACGAACTCGTAAGGTCGGATGCTGGCGACGTCGACTTGAATGCAATCGCGATGGAATTTTTGAAAGACGATCTGGAAGATGAAGCTCCATGCGAGGAAGCTGCAAAAAGTGAAGCTACTTCAACGAACACCAGTTCTGCAGCTACCAGTTCCCATAACGGTTCCATCGGAGAACTAATTGTTGCGATGGATTCGTGTGACATCAAGTGTCTTTTCGGCGGTGAACAGGCTGCAGTGATCGCAATATTGGTGCAGCAAGTCGATGATGTCGCGGCGGCGAAAATCCTTCAGGCGCTACCTCAACCGTTGGCGGTCAGCGCTTTGGCTCAGTTGCCGCAAGTGAGTTCGGTGAGAACGGAAGTCATTGACGAGCTTCGCAATATGATTCTTGACCACTTGAATCACCGTCAGGGCACGACAACTTCCGTCGTGAGCGGCCTCGACCGAATCAAGTCCATTCTGGCTGCGTCAACTGCAACCCCGCGTGAAGAATGGTTAGCCGAACTTAGCAAAATCGATAATCAGCTAGCGACCAGTGTGGGCTGGCAACCTACCCTTACAACAAGCTCCGCAAACATCGCAGTTCAATCGATAGGCGATTCCCCATTGGTTTCTGACTCGGCAGAAGAACAGCCCCTCGCGGCAACTTCCCATTTGTTATCCATGGAAAACGCGTTGTCATTAGTACACGGGCAAGACTTCCGATCAGCCGAAGGGCAAGCAGTTCGATCTGATCCTGACAAAGTGGTTCAGATGTCCTTTGAGCAAATCTGCTCCTTGCCGGACGAGGACCTCAGCCAAGTTGTCCAAAGCTGTGAGCCAAACGCCGTGCTTGTTCTGCTGACTCTAAGTGCCGAACCATTTTATCAACGCGTGATTCCGATGTTCGCGTCGCGAGACATTCAACGGATTAAAGAAAGGTTGCGTCAGTTGGATTTTGTTGGGCTGGAAGAGATCGACCAAGCGAAAAAGAAGCTTTGTGATGTCGCTGGCGAACTATTTGCAAAAGGGAAAATTGGCACGCTTTTCAATTTAACCATAACCGCTGCAGCTTAGTTTTGGCGACTAGCGGAATTCATTCAATCGTCGAAACCTGGAACCGCAAGATGGCCAGTATTCTCAAATCCAATCAAGCAGCACCGCAGACCCATTCAGCGTCGCCTGAAGTTTTTAACTATGAAGATGTTGCTGCGCGCGCTAGGGAATACTTGGAAAGCGTACGACGACAGGCGGCAGAATTGATCGAAGAGGCTCGACGGGAGTGCAAAACCCTTCGCGATCAAGCCGTTGAGGAAGGCCATCTTATGGCGCGGCAAGCTGCCGCGCAGGACACAACCGTGCTCGCTACCGAGTTGGCCGCCGATCAGATTGCTACCGCGATGCTGGGAATTGAACAACTAGGAAAATCGCTCGAAGAAGCCACTCGCCAATGGTTGCGGCAGTGGCAGCATGAAACGATTCCACTCGCGATTGAGATTGCAGAAAAGCTAATCTGTCGCCAAATCGAAACCGAGCCCGACATCCTCATGCAGTGGATATCGCAGAGTGTGCGATTTGTTCAGAACGCACGGAAAATACAGATTCGAATGCATCCGCGCGATGTGGTCTTACTCCAGCCCGCCCTGAGCGAACTCGTCAAACAACTTTCCCATTCAACAACTATCGAAATTGTCGAAGATGGAACTATTGAACGAACCGGTGCCATCATCGCTACTCCCGACGGACATATTGACGTTCAGCTAAAAACACAATTACGTCGTTTATCCGAGGAGCTACAGTAAATGGCATCCTCTGTCATGGACCGAATGCCTTCCATCCCATCTGCGAGTCAGTGGAACCAGTCGTTGCAACGATGCATGACGATCGGCATACAGGGCCGCGTTTTGGCTATTCGGGGAAATTCTATCGCCGCTGCTGGATTTCCTGCGCCTGTAGGTAGTCTTTGTGCAATCCTCCGACGGCACGAAGGTCCGCTTGATTGTGAAGTAATAGGATTTGATGGGTTGGCCACACTGCTTGCTCCGTTAGCCGTTATCGTGGGAGTTAATCAAGGCGACCAAGTTGAACTGAAACGCACTTTTCGCTCGATCGCGGTGAGCGATGATTTAGTCGGTCGTGTCCTCGACGCCGCTGGGGAGCCTATCGATGACTTCGGGACATTGGTTCCCGGCATCCGAACTGCCGTCGATGGTCCGGCTGTCCCTGCGCTTGATCGACCACCTATCGATACCATTTTGCGAACGGGTGTCCGCGCTATCGATGCTTTCTTGACTTTGGGTCAAGGTCAACGTGTGGGTGTATTTGCGGCATCTGGCGTCGGCAAGAGTACGTTGCTCGGAATGATGGCAAGAGGCACGAAAGCTGACGTGGTCGTCGTTGCTCTTATTGGGGAACGAGGCCGCGAAGTTCGCGATTTTCTCGAACGCGATCTCGGTCCCGAAGGACGAAGCCGCAGCGTTACCGTTGTCGCTACGAGCGATCAGCCTGCTTCGCAACGGATAACTGCGGCCAAGACAGCGACGGCGATCGCCGAGGCCTTTCGTGATTCGGGCAAGAGTGTCTTACTACTCATGGACTCAATTACGCGATTCGCAATGGCGCAACGCGAAGTCGGTTTGGCTGCGGGTGAAGTCCCAACCACGCGTGGTTATCCACCTAGTGTATTTGCGACGTTGCCTCGACTCGTAGAGAGGGCGGGAAGAAACAAACACGGAAGTATCACCGGCGTCTACACAGTCCTCGTCGAAGGGGATGATCCCAACGAACCAATCAGCGACACGTTGAGAGGCTTGCTGGATGGTCATATTCATTTATCACAAGCCATCGCAACGCGAGGACGCTACCCAGCCATCGACGTGCTGCCTAGCCTTAGTCGTTTGCAGTCCAATCTTGTTACTGACGAACACCGGCGAGCCGCTACGGCAATTCGTAGCATGATGGCAACGTATCGAGAGCACGAAGACTTGATCAACATCGGGGCTTATCAACGTGGTAGTAACGCAATGATTGACCAAGCGATTTCCATGCGAAACGAAATAGAAAACTTACTGGCCCAATCTCAACAAAGCCTGATTCCGTGGGAGCAAACCCTAAACGAATTAATGTCATTCGCGTCTCGAATTCGGCCAAATCCATGACGTCACCATATCGTTCTGTTGCCGTTTTATGGCTAAGGAAGCGGCCATGAGTTTTGGGAACGTTTCGAATTCCGATCGACAATTATCCACTTTGATTCGCTTGCGACAAAAGCAGCGAGATGAAATCGCTCAAAGCCTCCATGCGGTGACGCAATCAGCCGAGCATCTAGACCATTCGATCGCTCAGCTCACCGAAGAATGCCGACAGTCCGCGAGCCATCGCGAGAGCTTATCCGGTGGCCAGGTAGCCGTACAGCAACTCGTAATGAGTCAGCGTTATGAAGAATCGCTCGTTGCGAAAATCGAGCAATTGCGAGTGCAACGGGCGAAGATCGAAGAGAAGAAAATCGAGCTTCAACAAGCTCTCCTAGTCGCCCAGCAGCGTCTCAAACCCATTGAGACGCTTCGAGATAATCGAGCCCAGGAAGCGATCCACCAATCGAACAAAGAACAGCAATCCAGTCTCGACCACTGGTCGATCACAAGACACAACTCCGATTGAACGCAGCTCGCTATATCCGGCCGCTGAGCTATCCGTATGACTCGTCTGGCATCTATTTTTCTGGCGACTATTCGTCTGCCGTTTTAGCTGCCGATTTAATCTAACTGTCGTACCCTAGATTTGGAGCCAACCAGCGTTCGATTTCACGAAGCGACATGCCCTTGCGGCGAGCATAGTCCTGAACTTGATCCTGCGTCAAACGATCGACGGCAAAATAGCGCGATTCAGGATGCGCAAAATAGAATCCGCTTACGCTTGCCGCCGGCCACATTGCAAAAGACTCCGTCAGTCGAACACCCGTTTGCTTCTCCGCATCGAGTAATTCGAAGAGAAGCGTTTTTTCTGTATGATCGGGACAAGCAGGGTATCCTGGTGCGGGTCGGATTCCGCGATACGCTTCTTCGATCAATTGATCATTCGATAGACTCTCTTCGATTCCGAATCCCCAATCTCGGCGAGCCTGTTCGTGAAGCAATTCGGCAAACGCTTCTGCTAAACGGTCCGCAATCGCTTTGATCATGATCGAATTATAATCGTCGTACTCGGTTTCAAATTTCTTGGCGAGCTCATCGGCACCTTGCCCTGCCGTTACAACAAACGCACCTAAGTAATCTTGTCGACCTGAGTCAACGGGTGCTACATAGTCGGCTAGCGAACGGAAATCGGATTGTCCTTTGCGTTCCCATTGCTGACGAAGAAAATGGAATCGAGTTTTTTCGTGTTTACGAGACTCGTCCGAATAGACAATGACGTCATCGCCGTCGCTGGCTGCTGGCCAGAATCCATACACTGCGTTGGCCGTCAGCGTATGCTGCGCAATCACATCGAAGAGCAATGCTTGCGCATTTGCAAAAAGTTCTTTCGCTTGAACTCCGACGTGGGCGTCATCAAAAATCTTAGGATATTTGCCTTTGAGTTCCCAAGCCATAAACAATGGCGACCAGTCTATATACTTGGCGATTTTTTCAATCGGATAATCCTTTAGTTGCCGAGTGCCGAGAAAACTTGGTTTGTCAATCCTGACAGTCGCCCAGTCAGTTGCAAAGCGTTTACGAAGGGCTTCGGCGTACGGAACAAGTTTTACCTGGCGGGCTTGGTAACTTGCGACCATTTCGACGTGCTGCTTCTCGTTGGCTTCGATAAACTTGTCGCGTGAAGCAGGATTCAATAGATTTTCCACTACACCCACACTGCGAGAAGCGTCGACAACATGCACGACTGGCTCTTGTCGGGCGGGTGCGATCCTGACTGCGGTATGTTTGGCACTGGTCGTAGCGCCACCGACGAGCAAGGGAAGTTTAATACCAGTGCGTTTCATTTCTTTGGCGACATGCACCATTTCATCCAAGCTTGGCGTGATCAAGCCGGAAAGCCCGATAATATCGACTTTTTGCTTGACCGCTTCTTCCAAGATTCTTTCGCAAGACACCATGACACCCATGTCGATGACTTCGAAATTGTTGCAACCTAAGACCACGCCGACGATATTCTTGCCGATATCGTGAACGTCGCCTTTGACGGTCGCCATCAGGATCTTGCCACGAAACGATTGCGCGGCAGTGCCCGCCAAACGCTTTTCTTCCTCCATGAACGGAGTCAGATATCCCACAGCTTTCTTCATCACTCGTGCGCTCTTCACGACTTGTGGCAAGAACATTTTGCCCGCACCGAACAGATCACCGACAACGCTCATGCCTTCCATTAGCGGCCCCTCAATGACTTCAAGGCAGCGAGTACACTGAGACCTTGCTTCTTCGGTGTCGATATCGATGAACTTGTCGATCCCAAGAATCAATGCATGTTTTAATCTCTCTCGAACGGACCCGTTTCGCCATTCGAGATTTTCCGCAGTTGATTTCTTTCCTGCACCTTTGACTGACTCGGATAATTGCAGCAAGCGTTCGGTGGCATCATCGCGACGGTTGAGCAGAACGTCTTCGACAGCTTCGAGCAAATCTTTAGGAATGTCTTCGTACACGGCCAATTGACCTGCGTTGACGATTCCCATGTCCATACCCGCGCGGATTGCGTGGTAAAGGAAAGCGGAATGCATCGCTTCGCGAACATGATCGTTTCCGCGGAACGAAAAACTGATATTGCTGACACCGCCGCTAACGAGTGCGCCGGGGCATTCGCGTTTGATGATACGAGTTGCCTCGATAAAGTTCACAGCGTAGTTATTGTGTTCCTCAATCCCGGTCGCGACGGTCAAAATATTCGGGTCAAAAATGATGTCACGTGGCGAGAAACCCAGCTTATTCACCAGGACCTCGTAAGCTCTTTTGCAGATACGTACCTTCTCGGTCATTTCCGAAGCTTGACCATTTTCGTCAAACGCCATGACAACGGCTGCAGCACCGTACCTGCGAACAAGATTGGCTCGACGAATAAACTCCGCTTCGCCATCTTTGAGACTAATCGAGTTAACGATCGCTTTCCCTTGGCAGTTTTGAAGGCCCGCTTCGAGCACCTCCCATTTGCTGCTATCGATCATCACCGGCACGGACGCCGCTACGGTGTCACCGGCGATGAGTCGAAGGAATCGCGTCATGGCTTCGGCCCCATCGAGCAAGGCATCATCCATGTTGATATCGATAATGGTCGCGCCATTGACGACTTGCTGGCGAGCAACTTCGACAGCTTCATCGAACTGATCGTTGCGAATCAATTTGGCAAAGGCCTTAGAACCCGTTACGTTCGTACGTTCGCCCACCATCGTGAAATTGGCGTCGGGTCGAATATTGCAGGGCAATTGGCCGCTCAAACGCGTCCAGATAATCGGTTCTGGATCCTGACGCGGTTTGATCTTTTCGACGCTCTTGGTGATCGCGCGAATGTGGTCGGGAGTCGTTCCGCAACATCCGCCGACTATATTCAGCCAACCTTGACCGGCGAAATCAGCGATGTATTCTGCCATCTTATCTGGCCCAAGGTCGTACATACCCATTTCGTTCGGAAGGCCAGCATTCGGATGGCAAGAGAGCGGTACGCCCGAGACTCGCGAGAGTTCTTCCAAATGCGGCCGCATGATGTCGGGGCCCAGAGCGCAGTTCATTCCGATTGTTAGCATCGGGAAATGACTTAGCGCATTCCAGAAAGCTTCGAGGCTTTGTCCGCTGACAAATGTTCGGCCGCCTTTGTCAAAAGTGCCGCTGACCATCACTGGCACCTTGGCACCGGTTTCTTCAAAGTACTCTGTAATTGCAAACAAACAGGCCTTGAGGTTCAGCGTATCGATCGCAGTTTCGGGTAGCAGGATATCGACTCCCGCTTCGACCAATGCTGCAACTTGTGCCTTGTAACTGTCCTTCATTTGCATATAGGTCACGGGACGATAAGCAGCGTCGTCGACGCGCGTGCTGATTGCGGTCTGCATGGTCGTTGGTCCAATGCTACCGGCAATAAAACGAGGTCTCGAACTCTTCTTGGCCATCGCATCAATCGCTTTGCGAGCGCATTCGACAGCAGCAAAATTAATTTCGCGGACCAATTCCGTGGGCAAGTCGAACTCGAACATGCCAATCGGGCTGGCACCGAACGTATTGGTTTCGACTATGTCCGCACCGGCTTCCAGATAAGCCAAATGAATATCCGAGATGGAATCAGGGTGCGTGAGGCAGAGGATATCTGAGAATCGAACCAAGTCCTTTTTGTGGTCGGCGAATCGAGGGCCACGCACTGCGGCTTCATCAAGGTTCAGGCGCTGGATCATCGTGCCCATCGCGCCATCCAGGATCAGGATTCGCTCTCGAATTAGGCCGGGGAGGATGTCAGCGCTGGCAGATCTCTTCAACATGGGAGGCTCAAATTTCAGTTAAGAGTAAAGTGTATTTTTCAAGTAATCCGGCTGTCCGGAATTCAATCAAAAAACAGATGTATGGTGATTAATCGCATCGGCAGGTCGAGCGATTGCAAGCTATTTGAATTGGCGGAGTATTGTCACTTCTCTCAAATTTTCGTCGCAGATTGGTCTTCCATTCTCGAAAAAGACAACGTAGCCTCCGAAATGGTTAGGTCTCAATAGCAAATTCCTCTAAGTCAATTCGATATTCCTTTGTATTTGATCGTTCAAGATTAATACCAACCCAGTTGGCGATGGCTCGACTACGGAGTATTTGGGAACGATCAAGTGCATGTGTTTAGCTGATTTGACTTATCGAATGTGTATAACAGCCCTATCGATTGATTCGTGGTTTTTGTCCGATTGACTTTTCGGAGCATTGCAATTGCATTTCCGATTACTGACGGGCTCACAGTTCGTGAAACATATTTTGAATTGAATCGCAGATTTTTGTAATAGCTATCGAGAAGTTTAGTGGCAAATTGCCCCCAAACTTCCTGGTCTATTTAACCGGCAAAATGCTCAAGATCGATACGCTTTAAGCCGATATTGAGTCGAGATGGGATAGTAGGACGTTATTGTCTCCAATTTTTAGGCATGCCTGGGAGGAAGGATCCACCATGGCGGGGATCAAGAATCGAAACGAAAACGTAGGAACTCGGCAGAGAACTGTCGCTTCCCATCGTGAGACCCAATACGGCCCCCCCGTGCTGTTGCGCCTTCCCAAGGTTCGCATTGACAGCCCACACTTGGCCAACACCGAGAAGCAATTCACCGCAGTGGCCGAGGGGACAACGTCGACGACTGTCACGCAGAGCGAGCAGCCAAAAATTGATCCTCGCGCATCGCTGGCAAGTGCGGCGGTGTTGAATACGACAACATCCGTAGCTACCGCAACTGCGTCGGAAACGCAATCCACTGTTACGCCAGCAGACAAAACCCAAGTCCTTCCCAAGAAGAACTGGCTCGACGATTGGACTAACGGAGTCATCATCTTTCTAGTGGCCGTGGTCGTATTCACTACGGCTATTTTGGCCTTGCGTTCACCATCGGTCAACCTTGGAAAGTGGCTGCCTAGCAACAGTTCGCAAGATCGATTAGTCGACAAGTCGGACAGTAATGAGTCAACATCCGTCGCTTCGACGCCTACAAAATCCGAAGCATCGGCAAATGTGTCCCCACAAGAAACAAACAAGGGGCCTGTTGCGTTGATGGCCGAGAAACCGGTCAGCAACGGTGAGCTGCGAATCGATAGTTCATCCAACTCGAATAGCGCATCGCCAGCTCGTGGCAGTATCCAACCGGATTCGAACAATGGGTCTACGCAATCGCCAGCCGCAATGGGGTTGAAAAACGAATTGCTTGATCTATCAGCCGCGCCGGCCATTCCGGAAAATCTAGAAACGCGCGAGGATGCCGATTCGATCGCTTCAGCAGAAAATCTAGCTGCACCGTATTCGCAAGAATTTCAAGCTAGTGATATTGCAGGTACAAACGAACCCGAAACCGCCAACGCACAACTTGGTGCGCCTTCGCAATCCGTCCTGGAGACGCAATTTGCCGAGTCCGAAATTCCACAACTCGTGGAATTGCTGAAACAACAGCGTGCCGCTCAAGGGGGCAACTTCGCAAATGCTAACATGGCTGGAATGCCCAATGGTGCTCAATTCTCGCCATCTCAGATGGTCAGTGGTCCTGCGACAGGTTTCTCTGCCATGCCGGTTCCGTATGTCCAACAGCTATCCGGCCAAAACTTGGGCAACCCTCGATTGCAACCACCAATAAACTATCAGCAACCGATGGGGCAGGGCGGTATCCTCGCTCCGGGACCGGCAAACGGTCTGGCTCCAAGACCAGGACCTTATCAACAAGTGTTGCCAGGTCTAATCCAAGAAATGGGGAACGGGCAAGGTTACATGATACAACCTCCCGGCATGCAGCCTACGATGTCGCAGCCGATGGTTAATCAACAACCCATGAATAATTTCTACCCTGTTCAGCCCACAGCACCAGTGCGTTCGCCATACGTCCCAATCGGCCCTGGGCTACCAAATCAACCCTAAGATGAACTTTCAACGAAAGTGAACCTTGACGATGAGCAGCGTTAATCAAGCTTTTATCCGAGCGTATTCAAAAGATCGCCGCCCAACGCCTTCGCCCGAGTCGGTGCAAAACGCCGTTGCTGATAGCAAGCCTATGTTTGCTTCATTGAAAAAGGACGCTCAAGGCCGCGAGACGCCCGTCTACCATCGCGTGAGCGCATCGGCGTCGCCACAAGTTGTTCCAGAACCATGGGTGTCGACGATCGAAGTCGTCGGCATCATGCCAACACCCATGATGCCCCAAATCCCTGCTCCACCCAAGCCTGTCGTTCAGCCGCGCTTGCATCCGGCTCATCATGTTCCCTCGAATCATTTTCGGGGCTTTGCAGAACCGCAAACCAACGCGATCGATGCCGATGCCCAGGACCAAAACACTCCGGAAGAATCCAATCGAACAACATTACGCGACTACAGAGAGCAATCTCGATCCGAAGTTGCTCGACAAACCGAACAACCCGTGCAAGCTGATTTTCCGTTGCCGAGCTTCAAGCGAAACTCGATGGAAGAAGTGCTAGGTTTCACGCGACTCGATCCAGCGAATCGTCCATCGGTTGAAAATCAACGTATGCGTCAAACGGAAGAAAATCTTCGTGCGTTGAATCGCGGAGCATCGATCTCCAGTCCCGTGGAACCGCCGGCGCCGATTCATCCAGTTTGGGAAGTCGATCGCGTTTATTGGCCTGAAGTTACAGATCAATTGCTACATCAAGAGCGACTAGCTTTTCATCAAGTTGGCCGCAATCTTCGTTCGACCAACGAAACCGGACTCAAGATATTAGCCGTCACGAGCATCAGGGCCGGAGTTGGACGAAGCACCGTCGCCATGTGCTTGGCAAGGATCGCTGCGGAAGCGGGACTTAAGGTCGCCTTGGTCGATGCGGATCTTGCAAATCCAACTTTGGCAGATCAACTGAATTTGGAGTTCCCCAACGGTTGGGAAGAAGCCATCGCAGACCGAATGCCACTCGATGAAGCAGCAATTCAGTCCGTCGAAGACGGCATCACGGTATTTCCATTTTCCGCAAATAACAGTTCGCTCAACTTGGCGACTGATCACCCAAAAGTCCGTGAGATGCTTCTCAAAATCGCCCATAGTTTTGACTTAGTCATTTTGGATTGTAACCAATTGGGAACGGGCCAAGGCAAAATCTTAGGTGCGGGTCGAGACGGAGTCGTGGACGCAGCGATTTTAGTCGTCGACGGACAAAACGATCGTGAAGATTTGGTTTCCTATGCAATGGAACGCATTCAGCAATTGGGAATCGAATCCGTTGGCTTAGTTGAAAACTGCGTCTGATTTTAACCAATCGGAAACGAACGAATTATGTACGAAGCTCACTGGAATCTCCAATCGCGACCGTTTGAGAATCGGTACGATCCGGCATTCTATTATCCATCGGAATCGCATCAAGCCGCCGCATTAAAGCTGCGATATGCGATCGAAAACCGGCGGGCTGCTACCCTATTGAGCAGCGTCAGCGGGATGGGCAAGAGCCTGCTGGTTCACCATCTACAGACTCAGATGGAGGAATGGGCGACTCCGTTTATCGAGATTTCCTATCCGGTAATGGAAGCCAATCAACTATTGCACTATATCGCAAGACAACTGACGGGCGATAAAGAAAGCAACGTCTCGTCCGACTCGGGATTGGCAGTTGAAGCGATCGCGAGCAAGTTGCGATCGAATGCGGAAACGGGGCGGCAAACGGTCTTGATCGTCGACGAAGCCCATGTGCTTGAACAGCTTGGGTTGCTCGAGCCACTGCGAATGCTTCTGAACTTGGCCGTCAACATTGGCCAAGGCGAGTCGGCGATGACTCTGGTTCTGTGCGGCCAGCCAACGCTACTGGCACATGTGCAGCGAAATGCGCCCTTGGATGAACGCGTGGCAGTACGCTGCGTCTTGAACAGATTTGGTTTAGACGAAACGATGGCATACATCGGTCACCGCGTTCGTACCGCCGGCGGCACTGTTGAAGAGATTTTTGAAAGCTCTGCCTTGGAGCACATTTTCCATCTCACGCAAGGTGTACCGCGTCGTATCAATCGTCTTTGTGATCTCGCCTTGATGGTGGGCTTCGCCGAAGACGCTCAAAGTATCGGATACGAATTGATTGACAACGTTCAAAACGAACTGGCAACACCAACTCTCGTGGATTGAAAAGAGCACTGATGTCCTTGACGATGGAATCCACGCTGGCTTCGGCGTACGAAGGCCGACTCGGCGCTGCAGTTGAAATCGCTATCGCCGCCGGTCAAGTCACTCTCGAATATTTTCAGAAAACGAATTATCAAGTCCAGCGTAAGCGGGATCGATCGCCCGTTACGAACGCAGACGTCGAAGCTGAAAAACTAATTCGAAGCCGACTTGCCGAATTGTACCCACGCGATGCGATCTTGGGCGAAGAGCTGGGTGAACAAGCTGGCAGTTCGGAATATCAATGGATCGTTGATCCCATAGACGGAACAAAAAGCTTTATTAGCGGCGTTCCCGTCTACTCAACGCTGGTCGGAGTTACGCACAAAGGCCAATGTGTTATCGGCGCAATCGCAATCCCAGCCTTGAACGAGATTGTATTTGCCAGCAAAGGGCAGGGGGCTTGGTATTCCAAAGCGGGCAGTTCGCCCGAGCGCGCCCAAGTCTCATCTCGCGATCAATTAGAGGACAGCTTGTTCGTACTTTCCCAAGTCGACGGTTTTGCTGGTCGCGGTGCGATGGAGAACTATTTGGCTATCGAAAAGCGATCCTATATCACCCGCACTTGGGGCGACGGCTACGGCTATCTTCTAGTCGCCACTGGCCGTGCTGAAATGATGATCGATCCTATCGTAAACCCTTGGGACGTTGCGGCAATCTTGCCAGTCATCTTAGAAGCCGGCGGACGATGCACGGACTGGTCCGGCGTTGAATCGTACCGAAGCGGGGATTTGGTCGCGACCAATGGATTACTGCACGATCAAGTGCTGGACTTGTTGAAAAAGAAATCCGATTAGTCGAGCGATGTCCGGGTTGCGATATGTCTGCGATTATTGCGAAACAAAGTCGTAGACGACGGACATTTGCTGCACCAGTCGCGTTCCAGCATCTTCCATGCGAACGGTCACTTGAACGGCTGGCATGATAAACGGATAAGGTGCCGCAGTTTCTCTTTCGACAACATCGTCAGGTCCGCCGGTCAAATCGTTATCCAAGCCGTCCGCTCCGGAATCGACTTGCGTAAAGCTACGGTGAATTTGATTTGCGTTACTGTCCCACGAGTCATTCCCAGGAATTCCAAATTCGTTCCGATGATTAATCCAAATATTACCGAAGAAACCGGTAACTTTTTTCTGCGGTCGGCCATCCACTTCATAACTATTTGTCCAAGAGTCATAGCTTGGCTGATAGATATGAAAATCTTGAGGTCGGAAAGGCATTGGTGGCGCGGGGAAATTCTCGGGATGAACGATTAAACCCGATTTATACATATCAGTAGTGAAAGCCATGCTAGAGGACGTATTGTAATTTGCAAGCGAAAAACCACTCAACCCGGTAAACCAACGTGAGTCGGTGATAATAGGATTAATCCAACCTCCTCGCGTCATTGCCTTAGCGCCCCAATTCAGGTCTATAAACCCACCTTGCATGGCCGGAACGGCATTCGACTTAAAAATGCTTCCAAGTGCTTGATCTGGGCTTGGAAACGGCGGAGGTACGGCATAACCAGGATCATTAGGAGACAAAACCAAATCGTCCGAACCCGATGCACCAAATTCTTGAGCATCGAATCCGCTTGCATCGCTATCGACGACGCCATCTCCATCATCATCCACTAAGGCGACACCCGGTTGACCATCCGCGCCACCATCATGAAATAATACAACGGAGGGATCAAAGCCGCGAATATCCAGACCCAAAACATTTGCCGCTAAGATATCTTGCCCAAAACGGCTTGTGATCCCAACGATAGACGATCGGGGATATTCGCCGAGTGCCAAGTATGGATGCAAGAAGCCAGTACGACTCGCGTATTCCGTGTTATTGATTTCGTTATTCCCCAGAAATCCGACTGTTCCCTTGGCATAGGGCAACGGTTTCGCTAACGCCAAAATCGGCATGGTTGTAGATGCATCAAGAGTCGGCAAAACAAAATGTCCAAATCGATTTTCTGGAGCACGAAGATCTTCAAGCGAATTGGCGGCTATCGTGTCAAATCCATTGGTTCCACTGTTGGGATTTCTCCGAATCGACAAGTCGCAGTTCGTATGCGAGTATCGCATGCCGAGCATATTGCCTAACTCTGTAGTTGGCTCCTGAGCAAGCAGTTGCTCGAAATAGGCTGGGTTACCGGATGTCGCAGGGTCGACCCAGAATAGTGCGTTGCCAATGTTCAAATCGGGGCGAATCAAAAGCACTCGCCGATAGAGTAGAAACTCGTCTGGAATTCCATTCGCATCCGCATCAAGAAAACCGATGGTCGGTACAAGCGTATCGGGTGGGTTGAGAGGGAAGGGATTTCCCAAACCAATCGGCGTATCCATATTGCGACGGGGCTCAGCAAAATAGACAATCTCCGCATACTCCGAAGAGATCACGACGGGCGTGAACCAATCTGCGAGCACGACATTATTGTCCAAAGGTAAACCAAGGGCGCTGTTCTGAACCGCTTTGAGCAAAGCCAAGGGTACCTTGCCTCGATACCAATCCTGGCCAGCGCGGCTTGTCATCATCAAGATGTCGTCCGTATCCCCGTATCGGCTGTCCGGAATAATCTTGGCTGGTTCCGTCTGTGTCAGGTCCATTGTCGCAAGCGTTGCGGAATAGCCCGTAATCGGTCCTTCGTAATACTTGAAATAGCCGACACTTTCCGCAGCCGATGTCGGATCAGGATGGACGGTCATCGATTCGAGATCGTTACGCAAGATCGCCGAGACACTTCTCAGCCTGTCTGTCAGGTTCAGTTTGGCGCGGCCTTCGGTGATTCCGTCCCCTAATCGCTTGAAACCCACGGAGAGGGCTCCCATCATCATCAAAGTGACCGTGGTCGCGATCAAAATTTCGATAAGCGTGAACGCTTGGCGAGATGGTTTGCGGGTAGAATTTCGACCAGAAAAAAATCGCATAATTGCCTCACAAGACACTTAATCTTTGCAAATGGAAGTGCAACAAACACACCCGCAGAACCACGTGTGGATTTGCTCAGCCTGATAAAGGCCAGCCACGGTCTTGTGTAGGGCAGACGTGGACAAGCGAAAAGGAAACCGAGACCGAAATCTCTTCTTCTATCTTATTCCACCAAGGACATGCGTTAAAGTCAAGAATCGACTTTGTACAATGGTTTTACGTTGGACGCCGAAATAGCATCGCGAAACTGCACAAAATGGATCCACGGGAGGCTTGATAAACCGGTGAAAGGGATACCTCTCGATGATCGCCGCCGCACTTCGAACGACAAAAATGCAGCATTTGTCAGCATTTACGTTCTCGAACATGGCTGCCATTCGAGTAGGAGTACGAGTACCGTTTTACTGAGCACGAGTACGATTTTGACACGATTGATACCGGCGATCGGAGAAAAGTATCAGAAAAGTGGGGTACGCCGACTTGGGGAGGCTTTTAGCGTTTTTCCCGCAACATCTCTTCATGAACGTCTCGGATGATGGATTCCAAGTTGTGTTTGGGATTGTAAGCGATCGAATTGCGAATTCGCGACAAATCAGGGACGCGGCGACGGATGTCTTCGAAATCCTTGTCGTACGCGTCGGAATACGACTGAAACGCGATTTCGACTTTGGGGTTCACCATGTCCCGAACTTTTTTGGCCAAGTCCAAGATCGAGATGGTTTGATCCGAACCGATGTTGAAAACCCGTCCATAAGCATCTGGGCTCTCGGTTAACTTGATTACCGCATCCACGACATCGGTCACGTGAGCGAAACAACGCTCTTGTCGTCCGTCGTCGTGTACCACGATCGGTCGGCCTTGGATGGCAGCTTCGACAAATCGAGGCAGAACCATGCCATATGCACCGGTTTGTCGAGGACCGACTACGTTAAAAAATCGCCCAATCACGATCGGCAACTGATACTGCCGCGAGCTTGCTAAAGCCAAAAACTCGTCGATTGCCTTGCTTGCGCCGTAACTCCAGCGTGGTTTTGTTGTTGCGCCGAAAACCAAGTCGTCTTCTTCGTTCCACACCAGTTTGGGGTTCTTGCCGTAGACTTCGCTCGTGCTGGCGAAAAACATGGGTACATTTCGACCCTGGCTACGTTGTAAACAGAGGGCATCCAGTAGCAATTGCGTAGGGTAAATATTTCGATGTATGGACTCGATGGGGTTTTTGGCAATTAAGGCCACGCCCACGGCGGCTGCCAGATGATAAACCACGTCGACATTGGAGCATAAATCACGAATTAGATCGGGATTGGCGAGATCTTGGTTAAGGATCGAAAGGGAAGGGTGGTTTCGGATAGCCGCCAAATTGGATTGTCGTCCCGTACTTAAATCATCCACGATCGTAACGAGATGACCGCGAGCCAAAAGGAGTTCGGTTAGGTGGGATCCAATGAATCCAGATCCGCCGGTTACGAGTATTTGCATGGTTTATTGGGTTGGTTGGATTGACGAAAGTCTACCAAGGAACAGGGATGTTGAACGAAGAATTGTAACAGCTAGTTCGGGTTCGTCTGTGCGAATTTCAAGGTTCAGGAATAGTATGGTGTCCAACTTTCAGGCTAATCGGTAATGCGAGTCGATACCAATTGCATCTTGGTGTCCGCTTTTCTATTGCAAGCAAAAAGATCATCGATGCAGCGAATGGCTTAAATCAACCGTGTTTTGAAGTTTTTGGAAATTTCGGGCTTCGACATTGTCGGGCTCTCTAAGTTCCAAATATGCGGTTGAAGTCCGTTTGCGAGGGTCCCATAAGCTTTTCCCTTTCGCATGTGACCGGTAAACTTGGCAGACGAGCGGCGAATCGGAATCCGAACCGTACAAATTCAAGGATATTTTTGAAATGGCTGGCAGGTTGAACTTGAACAAAGTGAATCGAATCATTCGGTACGCGTCCGTCGTGGGATTTGGATTTTGTGTTACTTGGACGCCCACCGTTTTCGCTCAAAAGAAGAACGCAGAAAAACCACCAGCAATTGGCTCCAAATCCCCAAAGGAAGTGGTGGCGATCTACGCCGACGCAGCAAGCTTCCAAAACAACTCCGCTTTCGATTTGGCGATCGTCGAATGGAAGAAGTTAATCGAAAAATTCCCACAAGACCCGCTCATCCCGAAAGCCCAGCACTATCTCGGCGTCAGCTATTTGCAGTTGGCGAATCCCGAATTCGAGAAAGCCATCCAAAGTTTCCAGGCGGCTCTCAAGGATCCCGCGCTCGACGTCCGTGAGGAATCCTTGATCAACCTTGGCTGGGCACTTTTCTCCGTTGGACGTTCCGCGCAAGACAAAGTGAGAACCGAATCGCTCAGCAAAGCTCGCCAGGTCTTTAAACAGTACACGACGGATTTCGCTGATGGCGTTTATGGAGATCGAGCATTGTTTTACTCTGCTGAGTGCGAATATCTTCTCGGGCACGGCGAAGATGCCGCGAAACTCTATCGACAGTTCATCAACGCCAAACCTTTTGCAAAATCACCATTCCGCCCCGATGCGCTGTACGCGATGGGCGTCAATTACGAAGAACTCAAACAATCCAAGCTAGCGCGCGAAGCCTACGATGAGTTCACGGCTAATTTTTCTGAGCATCGATTAGCGGGCGAAGTTAGTTTGCGCAAGGCCGAATTTCTTATTGCCGACAACAAGCCCGCCGAAGCCGTTGAATTGCTCCGGCCATTGGTTGACAACAAAGCTGTGTCGATGCAGGACTATGTTCTCTCAAGATACGGATACGCCCTCGCTAAGTCCGGGAAATTTGATGAGTCCTCTAAAATCTACAAACGACTAACCGATCAATATCCGAATTCGCAATTCGCATCTGGCGCTCAGCTTGCCGCAGGCCAGACTTTGATGCGAGACAAACACTACGACGAAGCCGCCGATTTCTTCAAGAGACTACTTGCAAACAAAAATGAACAAGCGGCTGAGGCGGCTCATTGGTTATGTCAGATCGCGATCCTTCAAGGGAAACCATCTCAAGCGGTTCCTATCGCCCGCGAAGCCCTTGCCTGGTCCGAATCGACACCTTGGTTTGTCGCGCTAAAGATGGACTTGGCTGAAGGCCTCAGCGAAGCGGTTCAAACCAAGGCCGAAGCTCGTGATCTATTCGCTAAAATTGCGACTGATCATGCCAAAGATCCGTTGGCCACTCGAGCTCTTTACAACGCAGCATTTACCTCGTTGCAACTCGGACAGCCAGAGCAAGCAAAATCTTTGGCCGACAATTTTTTGGCGAGTTTTGCAAATGATGCTCTAGCGGGCGAAGCCGCCTACATTAGCGCTGAATCGGCGCTCCAACTTGGAAAACACGAAGAAGCAGCCCTCGGATTCGAGAAACTGATCGCTTCGCAGCCGAACAGTCCGTTGAAAAACGTCTGGAATCTCCGACTCGCGACAGCTCTCTATTTTGCCGGTCAATACGACAAAGTTATCGGCAACATGACGGGTGTTGCTGAGACCCTAAAAGAACCTAAAGCTATTGCAGAAGCACAATATCTGTTGGGTGCGAGCTTGATCGAAAAATCAAAATTCGATGAAGCCATCGTCCAACTCGAAAAGAGCATCACGACCGCGCCGGACTGGGCGCAAGCGGACGAAGTGCACATCATGCTGAGCGAATGTTACACCGAAGCCAAGAAGCCTGAAAAATCGCTCGAAGTTCTCGAAAATTTGATCAAGAATTATCCCGACAGCAGCTACCGATTCCAGGCACTTTATCGTATCGGTCAAAATGCGGCAGCTAAGTTCGAATTTGACAAGGCGATCTCCAATTACGATGTCATCATTCAAACTTGCCCTCAAAAACCGCTCGTCGAATTTGCGAGTTACGCCAAGTCGTGGGTATTGATGCAGCAGCAAAAGTATCCCGAGGCGATAGAGTTGCTCAAGCCCATCGCCGAGCAAGATCGAAAAGACTCGATCGGGCTCGAAGCCAAACTTGCGCTCGCAATCTGCCATCGACAAAGCGGACAAGTCGAACAGTCGATTCCCGAGTTCAACAAGCTATTGGAGTTGCAGCCCAAAGAGAACTTCTTAGGCAACGCGCTATACGAGATGTCGATCGCTCAGACGCAACTCAAGAATTACGAGCAAGCATCTGGTTTGCTGACTCGAATTGTATCCGAAGTACCAACATACGGGCTAATGGATCGAGTGTTGTACGAACTCGGCTGGGCGTTCAAGCACCAGAACAAGATCGATGAATCAACGACTGCGTTTCGCGATTTGATTGAAAAATTCCCGACAAGTAACTTGGTCGCCGAGGCGGCTTATCATGTGGGGCAGGGCGAGTACGCACAGCACAAATTCCAAGCAGCGACGGTTTCTTACCGCAAAGCCGTCGATACTTCGAAGGATACCGAATTAGTCGAAAAATCGCTCTACAAACTTGGTTGGTCTTTGTTCAAGCAAAATGATTTTGACCAAGCCAAACAATATTTCGTCCGCCAAATCAACGATTTTCCAAATGGGGCTCTCAAACTGGACGCCTTGTTTATGCTTGGCGAATGCGAATCCAAAGCTGGCAATTATGCTAATGCCTTGGGCCATTTCCGAGACGCAAGGAAAATTCTCGAAGGTTTGAAAGATAGTTCACAGATCAGCGAACAGGTAAAAGTTTTGATTTATCTAAATGGTGCTCAGGCCGCTCGCGAATTAAAACAATGGAGCGACTGCGAAGATTGGCTGAAAGTGATCATCGACAAGTACAACACCACGTCATATATACCGCAAGCTATCTACGAACTGGCCTATTGTTACCAAAATCAGAAAAAAACCGACGAAGCAATTAGGCTATATAGTGAGGTCGCCGGGAAATATCGCACAGAAGTAGCCGCGAGGGCACGGTTCATGATGGGAGAAGTCTTTTTCGCAGAAAGAGATTTTGCGAAAGCCATTCCCGAGTTCCAGCGTGTCATGTTCGGTTTCGGCGGCGTCCAAGCACCCGCGGAAATTAAGAACTGGCAAGCTCGCAGCGCCTTCGAAGCGGGTCGATGCGCTGAGTTGCTCATCGGTGACTTAACCGGTGATCGACGCGAGAAAGCAATCAAGATCGCCAAAGATTTTTTTCAATATCTCTTGGACGAGCATTCCGGTCATGAATTGGTTGAACAAGCCAAACAACGATTGGATGCCTTGGCCAAGCTTTAGGGCAAGACCAAAGAGGATAAATCCTGTGTTCCTTGCATTCGCAGCTTGTTGCTCATCTTTATTAAATTCGCCGCTGCGAATGCAGAGGGGAATTCGTGTCGCGCTTGTTTGTTGCTTAGCCTTCGCCAGTTGGACGTCGAGTTCCTTGGCACAAGAACCAGAGAATCCCGTCGTCTCGCAAGCGACCTTGGACGACCTGGCCTCCAGCACACAACAATCGGGCAGTCGCGTCAAACCCGGCACCTCGTCCACTTTCATGGAACCGCTGCCCGGAATCGATTTCCTATCCTTGCTGATCAAAGGCGGTATTTTCATGATACCGATCGGCTTGATCAGTTTGATGGCCGTAACCATGGCTTTCGAACGACTCATTAACCTGCGAAAGAGTCGTGTCTTGCCAAATGGCTTGGTAGCAGCGCTTGGGAAATTGGCCCGAGACACAGAAATGCTAGATCCCAAAGCTGCCTACAAGCTTTGTCAGCAGTTTCCATCGCCAACGGCCAATATCATTCGAACCATGATTCTCAAAGTGGGGCGTCCGCATTCAGAAATCGAGAATGCAGTGAAGGAGTCGAGCCAACGCGAAGCGGACCGACTGTATCTCAACGTGCGATGGCTCAACTTGGCGACAGGCGTTGCACCGTTGCTCGGTTTGCTTGGAACGGTTTGGGGACTTATTCGCGCGTTCCATGATTCGACGCAACTGGGTGTCGGGCAAAACAGAGCCGAACAATTGGCAACCGGCATCTACGAAGCCCTGATTACTACGCTGGCTGGACTGCTGGTGGCAATTCCGGCCGCTATTGTTGCTCACTATTTCGAAGGAAAGATCAGCTCACTCTTTCGGCAAATCGACGAACTGATGTTTCATTTGCTTGCTCAAATTGAACGATTCGAAGGTCGCGTTCGTTTCGATTCTGTCGGTCGCGAGTTAACTTCACGCGAATCGTTGTCAGAGCCAAAAACGGACATCGTTCGCGACCAAGCGATCGCGTCCATAAAAATCCCCAAGCCGGCTGTTTCATCCGTCGCTGGTTCCCCAGTAGCTGTCGCACCGGTAGCCGTTGCAAAAGTGCGACCGCCTGACGTTGCTCAGCAGCGCAAAACTCCTTCGTAGCGTTGTCGACACCGTTTTGGAAATCGGCCTCTTCAAGATTCACAATCTATGCCAATTCAAATTCGTCGCGGTAGATCGGTTGAAATGTTGAATTTGACGTCCTTGATGGATGTCGTATTCCTTTTGCTCATTTTTTTCTTGGTCGCATCGCGATTTGCCCAAGAGGATCGCGAGTTGCCGGTCCAGCTTCCCTCAGCCACCAGCGCAATGCCGATGACTTCGGAGCCCCAAGAGGTCATTGTCAATATCGATGAACGCGGTTCCTATTTTGTTTCAGGGGCTGTTATGGATGCAGCCGCTTTAGAGCGAACATTGCAAACGGCATTAGTTAATAATCCCACAACGCTCAGCGTCATTATTCGCGGCGATCGTCGAGTTCCCTTTCAATATGTGGTTGACGTCATGGATCTTTGCAACCGTTTAGGCATCTCAAATTACAAGGTCAGTACAGCTTCGCAAGAGACTTGAAAACACAAAACGATTAACGCAATTGCGGGCGGAACTATTCGGCATGGCAAATACGGTACGAAAATACCAAGTAACAACTTCCAATCCAACGGCCTCATTGTTTCAGTTTTGGCCGCTGGACTTGGCTATGTTGCTTTTTTCTGCGCTGATCCTCGTTCTCGTTTTACGGTTTTTGGATTTTGAAGACACACGGATAATTTACAACGCCTGGACCTATTTAATCGGCGTTCCGGCAGCCATGGTGATCTTTTCCATGGTGCTCCGAGTTGTTGTCAATCGTGTCGTTGAAAAGTCAATGCAGCTCTCATTCTTGGCCAGCGTTATCATCCATCTGATCTTGTTGCTAACTGCTCTAAATGTTGTCATCTTTGCTCGCTACTGGCCAGACATATTCGAATCCAATACCGTGGAACGAACTCCTCGTCAGATCACGGTACCTGAGTACTTCAAACCCACCCTAGCTGGCAACCAACAGAAACCAGATTACTTGCGTCCCGTTCAGACCGAACACGATGCAAAGCCGACGGAAGCGAATAAGGCTGTTCGGCCAAACGAAAGCGAACTGAAACCGGTCGAACTGCCGACGCACGAGAAACGGACCGAATCGACCGTTGTACCCTTCACTATTCCCAAAGCCGAACCGACTCCTTCTCAACCTTCCGTTGCTGAGCTTTCACAAACGCTGGATCGACAACCGACGAGAACCGAAGAGCCCGAATCGCAGAAGCTGGAACTGCCGAAAGTCGACGAGGAGCCGGCCCCAGCATCGCAACTCGAAGCGACCAATATTGCCGACAACGAAACACCGCGAACACCTAACCCACGCGAGTCGGTGACCTTGCCCTCGGAAATGAGCGAACTCCCGAAACCTCGCCTCGAATCGGTGCCCGAGTTACCAAAACAATCTGCCGCCAAGGCAACTTTGCCCGAAATTGCATCGGCCGAAAAAGCGTTGCCTCGCCAAACGATCAACCCACGGCAAGCACTCGCGAAACAATACATCGAAATGCCAGCGGTCGCAGAGTCAGATAATTCTGCAAATCCATCTGCTGCGCAGGCTCGCGATATAGAGCCTTCTCCAAAACCGCTTGCCGCCTCGCCGACGCTTGCGATCCCTGAAGCGAATTTGAACCGCGCAGCCGCATCGCCTAGCGCGTCCCGTCCGTTGCCTTCGCAATTCAAATCGAGCGTCGGTCAGCAAATGGTCGAGGTGACGCCGGGCGATCAACGTCAAACCTTGACACGCAAATCGGCTGGCGGAATCGCTTCTATGCCTGCTCCAACGGCGGCCCGCGTTATTGCGCCAGCAGCAGTCGATAGCGATCGAACAGCCGACGAGTCGTCATCCCCTTCGCAAGCCATGGATCGAATGGTCCTCGATCGCGACAGTGCTGTCTCTCGTCAGTCAGCAGCGTCAAGCATTGCGAATATGGCGTCAGGTCCAGAAGTCGCCATCGATAAACCTCGCGCGTCGTCGTCCAATACGGGCACGACCCCGATGGGGTTGTCGGCGGCGGATTCGAACAAGGAAGGGCCAGCAATTACCGACGCAACAGCAAATTCCCCAGGTTCAGCAAAATCCTTGTCTCGAAGCCAGACGATGGCTGAGCCGCAAGGAACGGGTGCGGTCGCGTCCTCGGGTATTATTCCTTACGAAATCCAAGACGCTTCGGCCGAGGGCGGATCACAATCTCCTGCTGGTGACTCGACAGACCCGAACCAGGCAATGCGAGAGCTGGAGTCGCGTCAGGGCGATCTTCAAGGACCATTTCGCGATGGAGCTAATGTGGCAGCTGTTGGAGGTCCTGTTAACTTTGGAAATACTACCACTGGTCCCAAACCCAGTTTTTCTGGAATGGTCGGCGATTCTGATAGCCAAGCATCAAGCGCTTTGTCAACAATCGAATCGGCTGAAATTGGTCAAATGTCTGGCTCCACGAGACAGCGCAACCCAGCACTGAGCAATACAGAGGGGCAAGGCATCGCGGCAAAAGCCATCGATATTCCACAAGCAGACGATGGGACAGTATCGCCAAGCATCGGTGAGTTGGGGGCACTAGATCCTGCAAACGACAGCATGGGAAATTCAAAGTTTGGCAAAGGTGAGTCTGTTCGATCGTCGTTCACGCTCGACGGGCGAACCGAACCGTCCGCTTCGCAATTGTTGGGAGAACCAACGAAGGGACTCGACCCCACTCCGCGAGACATTCGCTTGCCCGAAATCAACCAAGGCGATTTGCAAACGCAACGATTCTTGCGAAGCGATGTCGGCGGGCCTACCATCGCCGGTGCCGGAGTTCCTGTTCCTGCGCCCGCTTTCTCGCGACGACTCGATCGAAACCGAGAAAAAAGTCCGGACGATAGCCTTGGTCCACTGGGGCCTGAAACCGAAGAAGCAATCGAACGCGGCTTGGCTTTCCTCGCGAAACACCAACGCGAAGACGGCTCTTGGCATTTGGAAGACTTTGATACCAAAGTTGACATACGCAGCGATGCTGCTGCAACCGCCCTTGCCGTCCTGGCTTTTCAAGGCGCTGGCTACACGCACCGCCAATTCGAATATGCGGCCGTCGTTTCGAAAGCTCTTCAGTATCTAGTCGATCATCAGAAATCAAACGGGGACTTGTACATCCCGATGGATACCGTTTCCGACCAAAATGCATGGCTCTACACACACAGCATTGCGGCGCTCGCTTTGAGCGAAGCCTACGGAATGACCCAAGATGCAACCTTGCAAGAACCAGCGCAAAGGGCCGTCAATTTCATGGTCGCCAGCCAAGATAAGACTCTCGGAGGTTGGCGCTATCGACCTGGCACGGGAACAGATACAAGCGTTACGGGTTGGTTCATGATGGCCCTCAAGAGCGCGCAACTTGCCGGTTTGGATGTCCCCAAAGAGACGTTCTTGGGTATCCAACGATGGGTTGAAAAAAGTCAAGCCTCGACAGACCAACCGCACTTGTACCGTTACAACTGGATGGCACCCGATACGGAAAATCAGCGCCATGGGAGAATGCCTACACCCGTCATGACCAGCGTTGGGTTGCTTTTGCGTTTGCACTTGGGCTGGCAGCGGGATAATCCAAACATGATCCGCGGCGCAGAATTTTTACTAGAGCGACCTCCTGCCATGGGGACTGCAGAGGCACCTGCTCGCGATACGTACTACTGGTATTACAGCTCCCAAGTCCTCTTTCATATGGGCGGCGATTATTGGCGACAGTGGAATCAGCGATTGCATCCGCTGCTCATCAATTCGCAAGTTCGTGACGGCGACATGTCCGGAAGCTGGGAGCCGCTGGGTGAAATCCCTGATGCCTGGGGAAAATTTGGCGGCCGACTATACGTAACGACATTGAATTTGCTATCACTCGAAGTCTACTACCGCCACCTGCCGCTCTACGACGCGACAGCCAAATAAGCGTTGACAACAATCGATGCTAGCAAAGAAATTGGCGGGTTTCCGAAAGCGAATTTCGACAAGTTCCGTGCTAAGTCGTGCAGAATTTTTCGCATCGAATGTTTTCGGCGTTGACTTGCTCGATCGGTTTTTCTATTCAAAAGCCTGCAAAGTCTGTACAGATTTTTTGGGTGCGAGTAGTTGGCATGAAGTTAATGCAAATTGTTTCCGGAAGCGGCTTTAACGGCGCGGTGAAATACGCGCTCGAGCTGACGTGCAATTTGATGGAACGAGGGCATGTTGTATTGCCTGTTTGCTTGCCCGATAGCTGGTTCAGTCAACAATGCGCCAAAAGAAACATTGAGCATCTGACGTCGGACTTGAGTCGTTGGCCCACGACAGAACTGAAACGCGTGGCCGCAGTTTTTCGTAGCCGATCACTTGAACTATTGCATACGCACAATAGCCGCGCACACCTTTTCGGCGTCCTGCTCCGGCGGTTTTACGGACTTCCCGCATTAGCTACAGCCCATCAGCGACATTTTCATTTGCATTGGCCGTGGAACGATTACGTCATTGCCAATTCCGAGGCCACGCTCAAGTATCAGCGCCGCATCAACTTCGTCCCGAAAACACGCAGCAGCCGATTGTATTGTCCAGTCGATGTAGGACGAATCGCTCGAGTCGAACCATCCGAAGTAAAACGAATGCGAGCTAGCTGGGGGCTCAAGTCCGAGCACTTGGCGGTTGGTTGTGTAGGAAATATCCAAGAACGAAAATCACAGTTGACGTTGATACGCGCGATTCCATCGATCGTCAGCTCAATTCCCGAAGCACGTTTTGTCATCGTCGGTGCTCCAGCCGATAACGAACCAGATTATGTCGAACAGTGTAAACAAGAAGCACGAAAACTAGGCGTCGAAGATTGCATCCATTGGGTCGGCTTTGAAAATCGAATTCCGTTGGTAATGAACGCGCTCGAGTTGTGCGTCTGTGTACCGACTGAGGAGTCGTTCGGTTTAACCGCAGCCGAAGCTTTAGCTGCCGGCAAGCCTGTTATCGCAACCTCCGTCGGCGGACTGCCTGAGTCGGTCATACACGGCCACACTGGGCTGCTCATCAGGCCCAATCGTCCCGATGAGCTTGCTGCATCGGTCAACCGTTTGCTGCTAGATAGCGACGAACGAGATCGACTTGGCCGCAATGGTTACGAACATGTTGTTCGCACGTTCGGGCTTCAAACGCACCTGGAAAATCTCGAGTCCATCTACCGTCGCGTTGCCGCCTAAATTTAGATACCTAAATTGAAATAACCCTGCACCACATTCTGCTCCTGGGAAGATAATTCTTTCTAACTGTTACGGTTACCTCACAACGATTGCCGCTATGCGATCAACTTGAGGTCGATCAATCGCGAATCGGGACGAAAATGTGACGGGACTATGTTGCAAAATCGTTTTAATCGGACCATAAACCTCTGACCCCGAATTTCTGGCTACGAAACCGTCCCTCACTTCTGGGTTTCGGGAAAAATTTATTTCCGCAACGGACAGGGAATCAGAGTATTCGACAATTCGAGGCGGCCTGTTGAAATCCGTGCGATTCTAGAGCGTTTTCCCTTTTCGCTTGGCGTTTGACCTGCGTCAAACAGAATTCACAATTAGGGGGGTGATGGAAATGCCGGTTAGGTTTAGGATGAATAAGTAAGAACGATCGACTCGGCGCTGGATTCGTGGCTAATCAGCAATTAGGCTGTAGGTAGTCTTGTGTATTGTCTTTTCATCGATCGAAAAATTGGAAATCCTCGATGAGTAATTACGTCTCGTTGGAAGAAGCTTCAAAACGTCTCGGCATCACCGCAGATGAACTCGTAGAAATGCGATCACGCGGTGAGATTTTTGCATTTCGCGATGGTGCAAGCTGGAAGTTTAAACCGGAAGAGATCGACCGCGTTCGATTGGCACTTAGCGGCGACATGTTGGATGAAGAAGCAGGTGGGTCATCCATCCTCGTTTCTGAAAATCAAGTCGGTCCTTCCGGCAGTAAGAGTGGCAGCACAATCGGTGCCGACGGTCGCGGAACAAAACCCGACAGCGACCTCAAGCTGAGCGATGATATCGAAGAAGGTAGCGACGTCGCCCTTATTCCAGACCCCAGCAGTGGCAGTGGCGTCCGTTTAGTAAATCGCAACGCTGCTGCACCTGACGATGACGATGTTTTGGAATTGGCCGATGACGACGACGATTCTGTCGAGATTGGCTCGGGAAGTTTGTTGGGCAGCGACATCAGCGATATCGACTTAGGAAGTGACTTGAAGATCGATATTGGATCGGGCAGCGATGCACCCATCTCGACAGCACCCAGCCGCCATGGCTCCGATGTATTGGCAGGTTCCGATGTTCGCTTAAAGTCCGGCTCAAGCGACGGCGGCGACGTTGTTCGTGGTGATAGCGACCCTTCGATCAGTGGATCTGGTTCTCTCGGACTTGGTGGTGAACTTGCGATCTCTGATGAAGATGATTTAGTGTTAGGAAGCGGCAGCGATCTAGGATTGGCTGCCGACAGCGGTATCAACTTGATGAGTCCATCCGACAGTGGATTATCACTAGAAGACGAGCCGCTCGATCTGGCTGGCACTGGCATTTCTGGTTTGGATTTGGCTGGCGAAGGCTCTGATCCAGGTGGTAGTGGTTCCGGGATTTCCGGCAGCGGTTCCTTGGTTGATTTCCAACAAGACGAAGAATTTCAATTGTCGCCATCGGGCGGCATCGAAGCCGAAGAAGACAGCGGTTCTCAAGTAATCGAGCTTGAAGACTCGACCGATTTTGGCGACGCCGTGGGTGGATTGCCTGGTGACGGTGGAATGCTTGGCGGTGAATTTGGTTCGGACCAAGCCGACGGTGGCATGGGCGTCGAATCCGGAATGGCTAGTGCAGCCATGATGCAAGGAACTCCGGAAGTTCCAATGGGAATTTTCCCGGTCACAGCACTTTTAGTCACCCTGCTGACTTGCGGGATGTCTGCAATATTCGTAACCGATATCGTTCGCAACATGTGGGAATGGAACAGTTCAAGTGATTTGACCAGTTGGTTCACCAACTTAGTCATGAGCTCTCTAGGACTGGGCAAGAGCTAGCACTTCCTTCACTGATTTTGGCAAACTCGACTTTCCGAAATCCACTGGAAATGGTACGAACCATTTTCTAATACGAGGATTTCGTGAAAGTGAACGGAACTCAGGCCAATCCTATTTTCAACTCGCGTCCACGCAGATGGCGTGCGCAATTTGCTGCGCTAACTTCATTGGCTTTGTTTGCTGCTTTCTCAACGACCGTGGGCTGCAAAAGTGCCTCTTCTCTTTTTGGCGACCGACAAATGCAGAACGAAAACGCTCGCTTGCTGAGTGAGTTTCGAATTCAGAAAAATCGAGCTGATCAACTAGCTTCGCGAAATCAGCAACTCGAATCCCGACTTGGCGAAAGCGAAAAAATGGTGGCTCAAATGTTGCCGGGGAAACCCCTAGGCAGATTGTCGTCAAACACGCAACGCCCACGAAATTATCAATTGGGCTCTACGTCCATTGATCCAAAGTCGCTCCCAAACAACTCAATTTCGACTGGCGAAATGGAGTTATCTAATGGACAATGGAAAGTTCGCGGACACTCACAAGACGTGAATCAATAGCCTTTGGAAAGTCTTTGGAGCCGCGAACAATTGTCGCAGGCGTGAGTACTTCCCAAAAACCGGAACGCTTTCCCAAAGCCACTGGTTGAACTGGAAATTGACTTGATGCAGTGGTCCCGCCTTAATAATTCCCCTCAAACCATCCGAATCGCTTGAGTTCGAGAACCTCTCTCGCCAATTGCCTTTAGCGATACAAAAATAACAGTTCACTTCTATTCTCAACAAAGAGTCGGAATAGCAGGAAGCGGCATTCCCAAAACCGCTATGCACACGAAAATAGAGACGATGAAAGCATCTATGAAATTGGTTTCAAAATATATCGGCGGGCTCGTCCTGGTATCGGTTTGCTTTGCAATAAGCGGATGTGACTCGGAACCGGAAATTCGTGTTTACGAAGTAGCAAAAAAACAAAGCAACACGCAGGCTGCCCCCGCGAGAATTCTCGCGGCAATCATCCCGCTCAAAAAATCGGTTTATTACGTCAAGGCGACCGAAGCCCCCTCGCGGTTTACAACGACATTTGACGAACTCAAATCGGTTGTCGAAAAACTGACTTTCTCGGCGAACGATGAACCGCAATGGACTCTGCCCGAAGGATGGGACCAATTGCCAGGCAGCGGCATCTCCATCGCAACGCTTCAAGTTTCGAAAATTTCTCCACCGATTCGTTTCGCTGTCACCGTGCTTGGTGGCCCCGAATCCAACTGGGACAACTACCTCGAAGAAAACGTCAATCGATGGCGTGGGCAATTGGGTCTAGAAAACGTCGGTCTAAAAGAACAACGAGAATCGATGACGGAAATCAAGCGTGACGGTGCGCCCGTTCCCGCCTACATCGTAGATATTACTGGGTCGCGATCCACGGACGCGCCAAGCGGAATGAGAGCTCCGTTCCTAGAGAGCATGGGAATGGCACCGACCTCGGACGCGAACAATCCATCGCTATCGACCCTACCCGAGGATTCGCCGCTGGGAAATGCCGGTGGCTCGGCAGTTCCGGGTGCGGCTTCGGCTAGTGCGGAGCCAACGCCTTCCCCGCTCAAATACCAGGCACCTAGCAATTGGACATTCCGCGGTGCGGGTTCGTTTCGCTTGGCTACATTCGAAATTGAAAAGGATGGCGAAAAAGGCGAGGTCACGGTAAGTTCGGCTCGCAATAACTTGGCCGAGAACGCGGCTATGTGGCAAACTCAAGTCGATCCGGAGGCAACTGAGGAAATTAGGCAGGCGTCGATCGCCCAGTCGTTGAGCGAAGTCGAGTCGGTAAAATTTGAAAAGGGAGATGGGCAATTGATTCTGTTCCGCAAAGGAACCGAAGACGATTCTGCAGCCATCTTGATCGCGGTGATTCCAACGGAAAGTCCCGAGGAAAGCCTCTTTGTAAAACTAAAAGGTAACTTGAAACTTGCGAAGTCCGAACGGCAGAGTTTGATCGACTTTGCAACCTCGATTCGTTGGTAAGTTTCGTTTCAAGTTCTCAGGTAATCTAAGTCATACGGGTGAGGTGAATTGTGGCAACGGGTATGTGGAACGATGGAATAGCCGATGAGGCCGATCGCACTAGTTCAAGGTCTGCTGCAATTGCGCTAACACCTTGGCGAATCCTTCAAATGGCTGGGTCGCTAAAGATTACAGTGGCGATGTTTGCCTTGGGTTTATTCATCTTGCTGGTGGGGACCATCGCACAGGACGAAGAGAGCATCCCTAATGTCAAGAAGCTATATTTCAATAGCTTTATTGCTCTAGTTCCCTTAGACGTCTTTTTCCCGCAGACGCTTTATCCCCATGATCAACCCATTCCAGGCAAGTTTCCAATCCCAGGCGGTGCAGCGGTTGGATTCATTCTTCTGATCAATTTGATAGCCGCCAAGTTAACTCGTTTTTCATTGGTTGCGCGCGGGAGTAAGCTCGTTGGTGGCTTGATTTTCACTGCGATCGGTTTCGTGTTGATCGGATCGATCATCGTTAGTGCACATCGCGGTGACGGAATTCAGGGGGAGCCACCAATTTCCTATGACGCCCTATGGTGGACTTTCAAAGCATCTATTTGGGTTTCGGCTGTCGCATCCGTAGTATGGGCCGTCGCACGTCCCCCGCGAACCATGCTCGTTCTATGGTTTGCAAGAATCGTTTCTGTGATCTTGGTCGCGATCTCCATTTACCTGCTGTTCTCGACAACACGTATCGGCGATCCAGGTCTACGAATTGTTTGGCAATTGGGTCGCAGCTTTGCCGTCAGCGTCGCTTTGCTAGTGGGACTCATTCTGCTTTTTGGCAAAAGGGGCGGGAATGTTCTGATCCATCTAGCGGTCGCACTCATGATGCTTGGCCAATTCTTATTCGGTGATAAACAAATCGAAGAGCGAATAACGCTTAAAGAGAAACAGACAACTAATGAATCGTACCGTCTAGACGAAGTCGAACTGGCTTTCGTCGATCCAAGTCAACCAGACAAAGAACGCGTGGTGGCAATAACTTCCGGGGCGATGAAGAAATCGAAAGCCAATAAGTCATGGATTGAATTTCCCGATCTGCCCGTCGACATTCTCGTTTTAGATTGGATGGAAAATTCCAACCTCATAAAACCAAATCCCGAACAATCCAATCCAGCAACTGCGGGTTCCGGCACACAGTGGCTCGCGATGGATGCAGTCAAGCACGGTGGTGCCAGCGAAAGTACAAACATTGCTTCGGCCTATGTATCGCTACGAGACAAACAATCCAAGCAAGTTCTCGGAACGTTTTTAGTTTCCCAATGGCTAAACGAAAACCAGTTGATGCCCCGAGCCAAACGTGAACAGGTCGCCATCAACGACAAGAAGTACGAAATGGAATTGCGATTCCGCCGGGAATACAAACCGTATCAACTTACGTTGGACGATGTTCGCCGAATCGATTACAACGGCTCTCCCAAGCCACGCGATTTTTCATCGTTCGTTACCGTCGCAGATGCCGAAACTGGCCAGCAGCAAACCAATCGCATTTGGATGAACAATCCGATGCGTTACCGTGGCGAGACTTTCTACCAGTCGGGATACGCGTCGGCGGCCGATGTGGGAGTTGAAACCACCACACTTCAAGTGGTCACGAATGCGGGTTGGTTGATTCCTTATGTGAGTTGTGTTCTGGTTGGCTTAGGCATGCTGGCTCACTTCGGCAACACGTTTGTGCGTTTTGCTGCTCGATATGAGCGAACGACTTCCCAACCAACCGAAGCCCCTCCCAGTGCCAGCAAACAGAATCCCTACAGTCCGCCTGCCAAGTCCACTGCTTTGACTCAGCTATTTGACGAAGCGCGCGCTGGACGGCGAGGTGTCGGAGGATGGCTAGTTCCGACTTTGGTATGCGTTTCACTTTTGTTGCTTGTGACTTACAAGGCCTTTCCAAACAAAGCGCAGAAATCGGAATTCAATTGGTATTCGGTCGGTCAAATACCGATGGAGCACGAAGGCCGCATCAAACCACTCGATACCGTAGCTCGCAATATCCTCCAGTCCATTTCCAATAAGACGTACGCCTTTATTCCCGACGATAAGCCCAAGGATTTGAAAGACCCATTCAAAAAAATTCAAGCCAGTGAATGGCTGATGGGAATGATGGCCGATTTGAATTGGGTCGAAGATGCCTTGGTGTTTCGATTGGATGAGAAAAGTTTGCTCGACCGATTCAACGTCGAGAAATCCAAGCGACATTTGTATAGCTACAAGCAAATTCGCGACAACATCGACCCCATGCGCGAAGAATTGCGCAAGATCCAAGATGTCGAAATTTCAAAGTGGTCGTTTGAGCAAAAGAAACTTGCCGAATTCAATTCGAAGGTCGGCATATTCGAGTCCTTGCTGTATGCCTATCGACCAGCATTACCCAAAGCCCCTACCGAGGACACCGAGGAAAATCGTGCCAAGTTCCAGCAGGATTTCATGGCCTATTTGCGCCAGATGCAGGCACTGGAATCGACAAATCCGCCTGGAGTAATCCCACCCCCTGCCGTCGATCCAGAACAAAAAACACAAGACGGTCAAGAGCAACCTCGTTGGCGAGCTTTTGGTCCGGCATTATTTCGAGCCTATGCTGCTAACCAGATGAATCTACCTTTTGAGCAGAAGCCGATTCTCGAATTTGCGGAGTTAGTGGATCACCTGCGCGTAGGCGATGCACGTAAATTCAATGAATCCGTATCGAGATGGGCCAGTGCCATTCACGTTGCCGACCACTTAAAAGACAAAACATCCAAAGTGAATGCAGAGGCTTGGTACAACCATTTCGATCCCGTGAACTTTGCGTTGTTCCTCTATGTTTTTGCTGGTATCGTGGGCTTCTGTCAATTCCTGGTTGGACGACAGCAACTGCGAAGGGCGGCATTTTGGATTTGCGTTTGCACTTTCTTGATCCATACATTCGCCATCATATTCCGGATTTACCTTTCCGGACGTCCACCTGTCGTCAGCCTTTATTCATCGGCTGTGTTCATCGGCTGGGGTGCCGTCCTGTTTGCTTTAGTCTTGGAAATCATTTTCCCAGTAGGCCTCGCCCTATTGGTTGGAGCTATTGGCGGGACGTTGACGCTCATGGTCGCATTTGGTTTGAGCGGGGGGGACACGATGCCCGTCCTTGAAGCCGTTTTGGACACGCAGTTTTGGCTGGCGACGCACGTGATCGCGGTGACGTTAGGATACACAGCGACCTTTGTTGCCGGCGCAATCGCCGTTGCGGCTTTGATTCATCGAATCCGTGTTCAGTACGACTCCACGCTTGCCGACAAACGACAGCCCAAAGACGTTGAGATCCAAAGCACACTTTATCGGATGTGCTATGGAACCGTATGTTTCGCAATATTCTTTAGCTTCGTCGGCACGGTTCTTGGTGGACTGTGGGCGGATGATAGCTGGGGTAGATTTTGGGGCTGGGATCCAAAGGAAAATGGCGCGCTCATGATCGTCCTTTGGAACGCCCTCATTCTCCATGCAAGATGGGACCGCATGGTTGCCGATCGCGGATTCGCGTTATTGGCAATAGTCGGCAACATTGTCACAGCTTGGTCGTGGTTTGGTACCAACCAGCTTCAAATTGGATTGCACAGCTACGGATTCACGTCGAGTGCTTGGTACACATTCGTTGGGTTCGTTATGGTGAACTTGGTTGCGATCGCTGCTTTTTGGTTCGAAACAAGGCAACGGCCAGCTAGCACCTAGTTCCTGAGGGACAAGCTTCTTAACGTGCCTCCTATTCGATTTCCTTGCCTGGGCTCTATAATCAGTGAGCTATGGCAATAATAGAAATCGATAAATTAGTTAAGTCGTATCGTGTGTATCAAAAACGCGAGGGATTGCTCGAAGCGATTCGAGGGCTCTATCACCGAGACTACCGCGACATACATGCTGTAAAGTCAATCGATCTCCGTGTGGAACAAGGCGAATTCGTCGCGTTCCTCGGACCTAACGGAGCAGGCAAAACCACGACCCTCAAACTCCTGTCCGGCGTGATCTATCCCACCAGCGGTTCCGTCAAGGTCATGGGTTACGTACCTTGGGAAAGACACAACGAGTACCGACGGCGCTTTGCCTTGGTCATGGGCCAAAAGAATCAACTGTGGTGGGACTTGCCGGCTCAAGAGTCCTTTCGGCTTCACCAACAAATCTACCGCATCGATCCAACCGACTACCAGAAGATGCTCGATGAACTGACCAGCTTACTCGATGTCTCCAAACTGCTCGGTCGGCCAGTTCGAGAATTATCGCTCGGCGAGCGAATGAAGATGGAACTCATCGCCGCGCTGCTTCACGCTCCGGATATCTTGTTCCTTGACGAACCAACCATTGGCCTCGATGTCGTTGCCCAACGGAACATTCAGCAGTTTCTCAAGTTCTACCAAGAGAAACGGAACATCACGATCCTGCTGACAAGCCACTACATGAAGGACATCGTCGCGCTCTGTCGACGCGTTGTCGTCATCGCGCAAGGCCAAATCAAGTACGACGGTTCTCTCAGCGGGATTGTGGACGGATTTAGCGGGGACAAAATCGTAACGCTTCAACTAGCTGAAAATCAATCGGCCGGTGGACTCGAACTGCTTGGGGACATTCTCAGCATCGAGTTGCCTCGCGTGAAACTGAAATGCAAACGAAGTGACGTTGCCCGAGTTCTCGCCGAAGTACTCAAACGCTTTCAAATCGACGATGTCGCAGTCGAAGACCCACCGCTCGAAGAAGTCATCGCCAGTTTATTCGCACAAGTCGACTTTGAAGAAGTCGCCTCGACGACTGCTGAGGTATCGTGATGACGCCGCCCCAAGTTCGTCAGGATTCCTTGCGACTTCAAATCGGGACCTGGATCACTATATTCCGAATTGCTTTAGAGGAGCGACTGGTTTACCGAGGCGATTTCGCTCTTGGAACGTTGATGCGATTCCTGCCCATCATCACGCAGATTTTTTTGTGGTGGGCTATTTTCGATTCGGTCAACGCGGGTTCGGTGGCGACCACGTCCTTGGTGGGTTATTCATTTCCAGACATGGTCGCCTACTATCTGTTGACCATGCTTGCCCGAGCATTTTCAAGCATGCCGGGACTGGCTTCGACGATTGCACGTCAAATCCGCGATGGAGAAATCAAGAAGTTCCTCATTCAACCCGTCGATATGTTGGGATTTCTCTTTCTCGGAAGAGTCGCACATAAAGTAGCCTACTACTCCGTCGCGTTTTTGCCTTTCGCCTTTGTGTTCTTCCTTTGTCGAGGCTATTTCGAAAACGGATGGCCATCGGCGATTAACTTGTTTGCATTCTTTTTATCAATGTTGATGAGCTTTGCATTGGGCTTTTTTCTCGAAGCCAGCCTAGGTCTGATCGGTTTTTGGTTTCTCGAAGTTTCAGCTTTACTATTCGTCTACATGCTGTTCAGTTTCTTCTTGTCCGGACATATGTTCCCATTGGATATGCTGCCACCAAGCTGGAGTTTGGTTGTTAATTTCCTGCCGTTCAAATACCTCGCCTATTTTCCGGCCGTCGTGTTTCTTGAAAAAGTGCAGGGTACCGAACTGGCGATTGATCTGGCCGTCGAAGCTGCATGGGTCGTGTTCTTTGTTTTGCTTTCGCGTTGGTTGTACGCACGTGGTGTACGACATTACAGCGGATACGGCGGTTAAGGAAGCATCGAACCATGCAACAATCCAATCGCAAAACAGACTTCCTGAGCTACGTCGGCGTCTTCTTGGCGTTTGCCAAGAACAGCCTCATTCGCGACATGACGTTTCGAACAAATTTCGTACTCGAATGCGTCTCGTCTGTTGCGTGGACACTGATGAACGTAGGCTTTTACTTGATCGTCTTCAACTTTACAAAATCGATCGGCTCCAATACTGGATGGGGGCAATACGAGTTCTTTGTTTTCCTTGGAACGACATGGCTTATAAACTCCATCGTTCAAGCTTTCTTCATGCCGAACGCCGAAGAGTTTAGCGAACTGATTCGACAAGGAGGATTGGACTTCGCCTTGCTCAAGCCGATGGATACCCAGTTCCTCGTGTCGTTTCGCAAAGTAGACTGGTCGGCCCTTTCAAATCTTTTGGTCGCCATCACGCTGATCGTTTATAGTTTGTGGCACATGGCAATCAGACCGGAAAATCCATGGCAATTTGATATCGTCACGCTCTTGCTATTCGTGTTCTACGTAGGTTGCGGCGCGACGATGCTGTATTGCCTCATGACGTGTTTGTCGGCCACGAGCATTTGGTTAGGACGGAATCAGAGCCTGTACGATTTCTGGTTTTACATCACAAACTTCTCTCGCTATCCGATGGAAATTTATCAGCGTGGCTGGGGCAAGCCGTTATGGGCCGTATTCACTTTCATCGTGCCCGTCTTGCTTGTCGTGAACGTTCCGGCGCGCATTCTGGCGCAACCGCTTCATCCACGCGCCGCTTGGGAGTGGCCTTTAGCAATATTCGCTGTAGTTGCAACTTTTCTTTGCCTCGTCTTCAGCCGCTGGGTTTTTCAGCGAGCCTTGATCAGCTATCGCAGCGCCAGCAGCTAGGCCTACTGCTGCGGCTATGTCTACTTTTGAAAATGAACCAACGCATCATGGCGAAATCAAGCAGTCGTAAAACCTTCAGTGACTATCGAGATCGGATTCAGAAGCAGAAACTGAAAAAGGAGACGCAAGGACCGGATGGCGTAGAAAAGAAATCTGGCAAGTCCGATCGAACGTTTTTTCGCTTATTCCTTGCGTTCTGGGACCTACTCCAAGGCAGCCAATGGGCAGTCGTTCTGTCTCTAATCACGCTCACGATTTCGACAGTCCTCGGGCTACTACCGCCACTTGCGACCAAATTGGCTATCGATTCGGTCCTGACACAACCACCCCGTCCGTTGCCTTCGTTCATCCCTACGAGTTTCGAGCAGTTGTCGCCAATGTCACGGTTGATTTTCATCTCGTCGGCATTGATCATCGTTTCGTTGATCAAGACGGTCGTGCATTTGTGGGGTCGGTGGATTTCTACGCGCACCGTTAATCAAGTGCAAGTGAAGACACGGCGTCTGGCGTACCAGCATATTCTTTACTTGCCTTTGCATCGCATTCACGCTCTCAAGTCCGGCGGTGCGACGAGCATGCTGCGCGACGACGCTGGAGGCGTTGGCGATTTGATTTTTAATATGCTGTACAACCCATGGCAAGCGATCGTGCAATTGATCGGAAGCCTCGTTATTTTAATTCTCGTCGACTGGCGACTCCTCTTGGCTGGTTTACTTTTGCTGCCTGTCGTTTACTTCACGCACCGCACGTGGATCTATAGCGTCCGACCACTCTTTCGCGATGTTCGAAACCAGCGCCAGCATATTGACGGAGCCTCCACGGAGACTTTTGGTGGCATTCGCGTCGTTCGGACTTTTGCCCGCGAGTTCACCGAGACAAAACGATTCGTCTTGTCCAATCATTTGCTTGTTCGCCAGCAGTTGATGGTGTGGTGGCGCACGCGATTAATTGAGATCATTTGGGAAGTCATCATTCCGATGTCGTCGATGGCTCTACTGCTATACGGAGGTTGGCAAATCCTTCAAGGTAAATTGACCATCGGCGATCTCATGATGTTCCTCATCTACTTGACGATGCTTCTGGGCCCGATAGCGACCCTCGCAGGAAGTGCCGTACAATTTCAAAACAACTTGGCGGGATTGGATCGCATCCTCGATCTGCTGGCTCAAAGCCGCGAATTGGCAGACCGACCCAATGCAACTCGGCTAGTGAAGTCGACAGTTCAGCCACGATTGACTTTGGAAAATGTCGGCTTTCATTATCCCGATCACGATCGCTGGGTGCTCCGAGGAATTGATATAGAAATCCCCGCAGGGCAAACGGTCGCGCTCGTTGGCCGCAGCGGAGCAGGGAAGACAACTCTGTGCAATCTAGTCGCCAGGTTTTACGACCCGAGTGAAGGACGCATTCTCCTGAGCGGCCAAGACCTCCGCGACATTCAATTGCGAAGCTATCGTGGCCTTCTCGGAATCGTCGAACAAGACGTTTTCTTGTTTGACGGAACCGTGCTCGAAAACTTAGCATATGGTCGGCGTGGGGCTCGTCGCGATGAAATCGAAAAAGCTGCTCAGATGGCTGCCGCCGACCAATTCATCGCCGAACTGCCGCAAGGTTACGATACGATGATTGGTGAACGCGGAGTCAAGCTAAGCGGAGGCCAACGCCAACGACTAGCTATCGCCCGAGCCATCTTAGCCGACCCAAAGATATTGATTCTTGACGAAGCGACCAGCAATCTCGATAGCGAAAATGAACAACTAATTCAACAAAGCCTCAACCAGCTTTTCCAGCAGCGAACGTCCATCATCATCGCTCATCGGTTAAGCACCATCATGCGAGCCGATCAAATTCTCGTTCTCGACAATGGCGGTGTGTTAGAACGCGGCACTCATGCCGAGCTCATGGAAACCAGCGGAGCCTATGCCAAAATGGTAAACTTGCAAACCGCCGACATCAGTTGGATACGAAAAGAACCCGTTTGATCAATAACCCGACTTGATCGCTATGCTGCAGATTTGCAGCCGATGTCTCGATGGATGGTTGGATCGGGGCACATTTGCTTCATATCAGTCGATAACGCAATCGATCAGCGCTGGAAGATCGGTAGATATCCTCTATCAAGCTGTAGCATGATCAGGTTACAAGCAGTCACATAGACGGGGCTTATCTGACCTTCCCAAGACCCATCGCCTTTTTGCTCGCTGGCAATCTTGTCGTATAGTCGATCACGAAACGGTATCCATTCCGCATCGCCTTGGCGATAAACCACTTGGGAATAATACAGGTACGTATAATGCCAGTGGCCAAAGGACTCTGCGTCGTCGTTAATGTCGTTCAGTTTTTGTTTCGCGTAGGTTAACATGCTGGGGACATATTTGCTGTCGTAGTCCCCGGCGTTGTACAGGCAAGAGAGAGATGCGGCTGTGATAGCTGGCCGCGATGTCCCCATCTGTTTGCTGGAATAGCTGATCCCGCCGTCGGCATTCTGGCAACCGTATATGTACTTCTTGGCAGACTCAATAATTTCGCTAGGGACAGGAATACCTGCATTGCGGCAACCGCGTAGGCCTTGAACTTGCGTGATCGTTGTTGAACCTTCGTCGTAATCGCTGCCGTCTTGCGCACTGACATATCCCCAGCCACCCGATGCTGTTTGCGCTCGAGCACAAAACGTAACGGAGCGTGTCAATACGTCGACAATTTCTTGACGACGATCGTTAAATCCTTCTTCGCCCAAAACCTGCGATAGGAACAACATCGAGAACCCGTGACCATAAGTATATCGCAAGTCACCTGCCGGTTCGCCGATCAAGCCGTTGTTGCGACTTTTGCTCAAAATGAAATCCGCCGTTCGGCTTATGTACTTCGCATACGGTCCCTGAGTCGCCGTGGAGCCCGAGCATAGCATCGCCAAGCCAGCCAAAGCGGCGATCGCAGTCGGATAGGGCGGCGTATTCCACTGACCTCGCGAAGATTGCGTCTTAGCCAAAAAATCAAGCCCATTCCGAGTCGCCGTATCCCAGCTAGGTTTACGCCGCCCCACGGCCTGCGCGTTTGCCAGTCCAATCGGGCAAAGCCCCATACCAACTCCGCCAGCAATCATTCTTGCCAACCAGTTCCTTCGCGAAAGCGATTGCGACAAGGGCAGGGCAGGGCGGCCGGACGATGTTGGTTCAATCATACGATAGCCTCAAGAAAAATTCGCGTACACTGGAGGCCAAACTATCTCTCAACGAACAAGCTTGGCGTTTCTTTGTTACCCTGGAGAATAGAGGATTGCGGCCATCTTGTCAAAATCGATCCGTCCCACCCCAAGCTCTAGCGACCTCTTAGAATCTACGCTTTATTGCGTCGAATTCATCAAAATTCAACGAACATCCACAATTCTCGCGAAATCAATTCTCCAAGCCATTTCATTGGAAGAATCACAGGTTCAACACCATCAACAAATTGGAATGACCTGCCTTCTTTTCCCTATCTCCGCTTCTCTTCGGTACCCCAACAAGAAGTTGCCGAGCGATCAACTTTTCCCTATCTGCCCTTCTCTTCGGTACTCCAACAAGAAGTTGCCAAGCGATTAACTTTCCTTATCTCCCCTTCTCTTCGGTACTCCGAGGAGAAGGGGCCGGGGGATGAGGAGCAAAGCACTACAACAAATCGCGACATCAAAAAAAATCTCAACCACTCAAGCAATAAACCCATCAACCCATCCGCTCAAAACTCCACTCGCATTCATTCAACCCCGATTGAATACCCCCGTCCAAAAGCGTAACGGAATATCAGCCGTTCAACCACCCAATATTACAGAATGGAGCTGTCGAACTTCGGATGTCAACCAGCGACTGAGACCGAACCCATCGAACATGTAATCATTCTTGAAATCGTTCGTCCCACCAACGACGGCGGACAATTGGATTCGGTTGCTTGCATTGTCGAATACTTCGTTAAAAGCGACACCGGGCGTCAATCCCGCGATCGTATTCGAGACCGTTTCCGCCACCACGCTGCTTCACGGGCATCCCAGTTCACCGGCATCCCAGCGAAGCGGGGCCTTGTGCCCCTTGCTTCGCAACAGGTTTGGCGTGCTAACATCGTCGCTGGCTACTCCCCTAATCAGCTCCTTCTTCATCGGTGCAGATTAGCGAAGATTAGTGTTCCCATTCCTTCCTCGGCGCTGCCCACGCGCCCGGACCGAGGATCTCGCCGTTACAAGCTCTGTTTACGTTTACCCTGCGGGGGAAGATGCCGAATGCTGTGTTGCGTGGTCGTTGCTTTATCAATGCGATTAGGTGGTTAACGCTTTTTGCTTTGGAAAAATGGACGACTATTTCTGACACGACCCCTTCACACTTTTCGTCCCGGATAAGTGTTTTGTGCACTTTGAAATACTTCATCCCCTTCACGTCGCTTCGTGGAATCTTGGACGGTTGTTTCTTGTTCGGCATTGACAAAAATCAAATATCGCTTGCGCAAATTGCGCGTCAATATTTCAACTAACTCTTGGCGCAAAACCCGTTCCGAACAATAGTGGGTGTGTCCCCACCATCACAACATCACCCCATTTTCGGTTTTACCGTATCCATGAAACTTTGGCCACCTCATTGAATCACGACTGACATACTGACAAGCCTATTTTTTGTTGCCCTGAATTATTGATCCATTTTCGTCTGGCTTAATTGTCATCGCTTTACTACGTCCTAAAATTTTCGACAGCAATCTTCGCGGCCTAGAATCTGCAGCTGGTTGAACCGAATAGATTCGACCATTTACAGAAAAATAGGCGAACTTATTTGTTGGAACATCTTCGTACAAAATCACTCGCATATACCCGAAACGGCTGATCTTAATGAAGATACAGCCCACCTCAATTCCTCCAGGGTATTTATGCTCTCTAGTTGCATTCCGGAGGGGAGTTAACATTTCGCCAAACAATTCTGCGGGAATCTCCTTGTTTAGTACCGCTCCCGATGTTTCCTCTGCAAACGTATTGTAGATCGACCCTTCCATTGATTCTATATTTTCGACAACAGGAATTGGATCGTCCGATGCCCGCTGTAGAGTCATCCCCAATATGCAACTCAACACTACGCCTCCGATGATTTTCATTTTCATTCGCAGCTCCCTAAGACTCTCGGCACAAAAACTAGCCACGCATTGACTGTTCACGGACGCACGTCTGGCGGCCGTTGATAAACTTTCGAGACAACCGAAAAAATTGGCGGACCAAATGGTTGCCCAGTTGCATTAGAAGTAGGTAGGTTTCTGGAAACTACCAACTTCGTGCCGCTATTCTGGGCTTTCTTGGTTTGCTCCTAGTCATATCCTCCCTTTTCATCCAACTCTGAACTATGATTCAACCACATCCAGAAACCATCATCCCGCAACACAGCAAAGTTGAACACTTCGTCCCGATCATATTCTAATTGCCCTTCCTCGTTCAACTTCGAATTAACGATCTGCACAGCGATCACAATTTGTGTAGTTCGTTCTTTTTCATAAAGCTCTTTCTGCTTTTTCTTCGCTTCTTCGAGGTCGAATGAACTGAACCTTGCAACCGAGACTGGGGTCGGAAGATCGACATCGATTCCTGCAAGATAATTCGCTAAACCGACGCATCCGCGATAAAACGCGTCCTTCGGGTCTCTGTTCTGGCTGTAACCAAGTTGTAATTCTTCGGCAATGAACTCATGGTATTCACTAAATGGAAACTCATACCTTGGTCTTAGATCAACCACCTTCGTATTAATTTCATTTCGGCGTCTGGCTTCATCATTTTGTCGTTGTCGTTCTTCTGATTCCCTGAAAAAATGATACGAAGAAAAGTCAATTGCAGGTACTGGAAGGAAGCTGTCGCTCTGTTGTCTTTCCGCAAGATGTGCTGCCAGCTCAAGTTCCCATAGGGGAATCGTGTTCGGAGGATCTTCCAGGCCAAGGGGGTCAAGGCCTTCCGTGTGTCCATTCCCCACATACCTCCTCACATTTTCATCACCCGCTGCGAACGAGATCGGGTCTTCGCTCAGTCATTGCCCCAGTCCTGGGTCGTACCAGCGGAAGAGGTTGTGTTGTAGGCCGGTGGCTTCGTCTAGTTGTTTTCCGGTGAAGCCGAAGATGAGGTCGACGGCGGAGTTGGTTTCGGAAACAAGCTTGCCGTAGGCGTTGTAGGTGCGGTGGTTGGTGATGGCGGTCGAGTCGGTGCCGCTGGTGTAGTCGGCGATGTCGCGGATCGTGCCGAGATGATCGGACAACGCCCACAAGGCGTTGCCGGCGGTAGTGAGATTGGTAAGCACCGAATCGGCAAGAAGTTCGTCGACTTGGTCGGACCAGAGATAACGGTGCGTGAGGTTGGTCGTTGCAGAGCCATTGAACTCAAGCAGCGCGTTGATGCCTTCGTCGTAAGCCCACAATACTGATTCGTCGTAACACCGCTTCCAGCGCCGTCGGCATCGTAAGCCCGCTTGACCATGCGATTCAGGGCATCATAGGTGTAGTCAACTTGCATGACGATCGGCCCGCCTGCTTTGTTCCGATTACGAACTTGGGTCAATCGGTTGCGATAATCCCAAGTGTACTCTTGCACTTTCCCGGTCGCGGTCTCAGTTCGCGATGTCCGGTTGCCTTCGTCGTCGTACGCATACGTAAACCCATCTCCACCAAGCGTCTGATTGTTCTGGCCGGTCGTAAAGCTTGACGTGTTACGATTGCCGTTGAGGTCGTAACCGTAGTTCTCGTCCGCCTGCGACGTATGATCGGCCACCGTCAATTGGCTGGTCGCATCGTAAGTGAAATTACTCGCACCTTCGACCGATGAATTGACGCTTGTCAATCGCGAAAGGCCATCGTACGAATACCCATAGCCCGCAAACGTGGTCGTATTCCGTTTGTGCGTCAAGCTACTTAGCCGATTGGCCGTATCGTACGTGTAATCTGTAGTCGCCACAAAACTGGTCGTCGCCAAAGATTCATATCGAGACAAACTGGTCCGCTGACCAAGTGCATTGTACGCGATCTTGACATGTTTTGCGCCAACCGTGTTGCCGCCGTTGCCTTGCTGTTTGATATCCGTCAAGCGTCCGATGGTATCGTGTTGAGGTACCTACCATCTAGCTATCGTCGCTTCCGATGCGTTGTTTGGGAACGCGAACAGCCCCAGATCTGGACAAGTCGAGGAAACGGTATGATGCGCGTCACAGTGGTTAGCACGCCAAACCTGTTGCGACAGGTCGAGACAAGCTCGACTGTCGCGAATGCTTGATCTTGAATCTTGTCTTTAAGCATCAAGCTGTCAGCTTTCGAAGTGCTTTTTGTAAAGACACTAATCGGCACTAATCTTCGCTAATCAAGGAGCCCAGTGAATGTGATCAACCGACGCTAGGCTAGTTCCAATTGAACTGAAGGAAGCGATCATACGCTTTCCCTGTCCTGAATTAGCTCCTTCTTCATTAGTGTGGATTAGCGAAGATTAGTATTCCCATTCCTTCCTCGTCACTGCCCACGCGCCCGGGCCCTCGCCGTTAGAAGCTTTGCTCACGTTTCCACCTCGGGGAAGATGCTCAATGGTGTGTTGCGTGGTCATTGCTTTATCGATGCCATTGGGAGGTTACCGCTTTTTGCTTTGGGAAAATGGACGACTATTTCTGACACGACCACTTCACACACCCTACGCTACTACTTTACTGAAGCAATCGAAAAAAAGTTACGGTCAGATCGCACCGGACCGCAGGTGTCAGCCACCAAAAACGTCGACCCGAATTTGCCTCGTTTCCACCGCAGGGAAAGTTTCCGAATGGTGTGTTGCGTGGTCGTTGCTTTATCAATGCGATTGGGTAGTTGACGCTTTTCGCGTTGGAGAAATCGATGCCTCTTTCTAACCCGCCCCATTCACACACCCTACTTTCGCTGGTGTCCGTGAAACGAAGGCCACCTCTAGGGACGGGGGATAATGAGCAAGGCACTAGGAAATTCATTGGGTGCTGTTCCTAAACGGCTATCCCACTGCAACCGATTGGCTGGCTGTGCGGGGATCGCTGGCGGCGCGTAGTTGATGGTCTTTGAGTCGCTGAGCGCCTTGCGCGATTGCGAGCGTTTTAGTTTCTTCGACCGAGTGTCCCAGTCTGGCCAACTCCTTGACAATCGACGCATCCAGCTTCGATTCGTATTGCAGCTTGTCAGGTCGCCATTGATGATGAATTCGCGGCGAAGCGATCGATTGGTCAATGGTCATGCCAAGGTCGAGTACATTAATAACGTTCAGCAACGTTGCATTGATAATTTTGGGACCTCCTGCAGCACCACAAGTCAGTACTGGCTGATTCGCCGCATCGACGACGATGGTTGGACTCATGCTGGAGAGAGGACGTTTGCCGGGGCCAACAGCATTCTTTGCTGCTCCAATCAAACCGAATGCATTGGGCGTTCCAGGTGCGATACTAAAATCATCCATCTGATTATTTAGAACGACTCCCGTTCCCGGCACAATCAGCTTGCTGCCAAAGGATGTATTTACCGTAGCAGTCATTGCAACCCACGTCCCGTCAGCATCAATGGCCGTTAAGTGCGTCGTATGTTTTTTGTCTTCAAAGAAAGCGCTGTCTGCTTGCGGCGGTGTTCCATGTCCCGCGACTGTGCTTGCCTGGTCCAACTTGATTGCCTGCGATAATTTGGCAACATATTCGGAATCAAGCAAACCCGATGGAACCTTGGCATGATCAGGGTCGCCCAGCCAATGAGCCCGATCCGCAAAAGCCAGTTTCATGGCTTCGGCAATCACATGATAAAATAAATGAGGCGTCTCTCGATGCAAAGCTGCCAGTTCAAATCGTTCAAGCATCCCAAGCATCTGGGCAATGTGCACACCACCCGAACTTGGCGGAGGAAATCCGTAAACGCTCCAATGCCGATAATTCGTGCGAATTGCATCTCGTTTAATCGACCGGTACGCCTGAAAATCGGACATCGACATGACGCCGCCAAGCTGACTCAAATACTCGACCGCAGCTTCGGCAAACGGTCCTCGGTAAATCCAGTCAGGTCCATGTTCCCCAATTGCCGAGAGGGTTTTCGCCAAGTCGGGCTGGATAAGATTTTCCCCAGCCTGCTTGGGTTCAAGCTTTGCGTTGAGCAGCACGTCGGCCGAAGGAGCGAATCGACTCAGATCTTTTGCCTCGGATCGAATTGCGTTGGTCATTGCAGCGCCGAGTGGAAAACCACCGGCGGCAGTTTGAGCAGCCGGTTCGACAAGTTGCTTCCACGGTAGCCGCCCCATTTGCGAATGAGCTTGATTCAAGGCGGACACCAAGCCGGGAACCGCGACCGCTAAGGCACCCGTCTGGCTTAACTCCGTGTTTGGCTTGCCCTCGCGAAGGAACATATCGCGCGAAGCGAGTTGGGGGGCTGTCTCTCGCCCGTCAATCGCAACGATGTCACCGTTGGGCTTTCGTATCAGCAAGAAACAGCCACCACCGATTCCGGAATTGTGACTGTCTACGACGGTCAGCATCATTGCAGCAGCGACAATCGCATCGACCGCGTTTCCGCCTTGCAAGAATGCGTTTCGGGCGGCTTGGGATGCAAGTGGGTGGACCGTTGCGGCAGCGGCTCGTGTGCCTGTCGCGAAATAAGGTCCTGGTTCAGTGGACGTTCTGCGGTCTTGAGCCCATATCGGAGTGACTCGAGTCACCAAAGCCGCGCACAGCGAACCAATCAAAAACGATCTACGATCTATGTTCATCAGCGGCTCTTTCGCTCGTTAAAAATCTCAAGTTTCTTCTGGCGATCCATTATTCTAGCCCAAGCCAAACTTCGAAACGCGAAACACTTGCACCAAGATCATGTTACACTAGGAGAAACTTGAGTGGATGTTGAATTGTGCGATTGCAAAGTAGGAATAATTCGATGGTTCGATGGAAATTGTTCGCAACGCGGCTGACTATTATCGCGATTTGCATTGCCGTTTCCCTGATGAATGTTTGCTGCATCGCACAGGACAAAGTATCGGGCGAACCTCAAAGGACGGCTACGAAAGAGCCGGAGGTGCCGGCTTCGATCAATAAAGATTTTCTCGACCCGAATCTGTCCGTGGAAGATTTTATCAAACGATTTGAAGTCGAAAGCCGCGAAGTTTTCGCGAACCGAGTAAAAATCGCAAAGGCACTCGAACTAAAACCGGGAATGGCAGTCGCCGACATCGGTTCGGGCACTGGAGCTTACTTGAGTACGTTGACTGATCTGGTGGGCAATCAAGGCCGCGTCTACGCCGTCGATGTATCGCCGGTGTTCACCAAATTTCTGCGAAAGCGAGTCGCTCAAGACGGCCTCGATCAAGTCGAAGTTGTGCTCAGCGATGCTGACTCAACCGGACTATCTCCGAATAGCGTTGACGCAGTTTTTGTGTGTGATACTTATCATCACTTTGAAAAGCCGATCGCGACGGTCCAATCGATTCGTCAAGCTTTGAAGCCGAACGGTTTACTGGTGGTCGTCGATTTTGATCGCGTTCCGGGCAAGTCTCGGGACTGGGTGCTACAGCACGTGCGAGCGGGTAAAGAAGACTTTCGAGCGGAAATCGAGAAAGCAGGATTAGCGTTTGTCGATGAAGTCAAACTGGACGAGCTGAAGGAAACCTTTATCTTGAGGTTTCGTAAACTTTGAGTGAAACGTCACCCACAAAGAGTCCGATCGGGTTTTGGACGCTCGTCTGCTTAGTCGTTGCCAACATGATTGGTGGCGCGATTTATTCGTCAAGCTGTTTTTCGTTGGCGGATTTGGGCAGCGCGCGACTTGTGCTGCTTGTTTGGTTAATCGCTGGAGTCTTGGCTGTGTGCGGGGCTATCGGATACGGCGCGTTAGCCAGCCGGTTACCGTTCAGCGGTGGAGAGTATCTGTATCTTTCTCGACTGGTCCATCCGTCCGTGGGTTTTCTGGCCGGTTGGATATCGCTCGTTGCTGGATTTACAGCACCGATCGCGTATGCGGCAAAACTGGTCGGCGAATATGCATTGCCCAAGGACATGGCGACCTTTGAATACAAAGGAACCGTAGCAACCATTGCAATTATCGTCGCAGCCATACTTCACGCTTGGCACGTCAAGATCGGTGCTTGGTTTCAAAACGGTATCGTCGCAACCAAACTCGTATTTCTGACACTTTTCTTGCTCGTCGCCGTCAGCATGGGACCAACCGCCGGTTGGCAGTCGGGCGAACTCGCTTCAGCAACATTGAAACCAGATGCAAACCTATTTCAAACCCTGAACATGGTTTTCAGTGCATTGGTTTGGGTGGTGCTGGCATACACGGGCTTTAACGCTTCGGTTTATCTTGCAGGCGAAGTTTCCAGCGGAGACCGCCGGGTTCCGCGATCGATGTGGGTTGCCACGCTGATCGTGACATTTTTCTATTTGGCGTTGAACGCAGTTTTTCTTTACGCGATTCCGCCGGAAAAAATTGCCGGTAACACTTCGTTTGTCGCGGATGTCGCCAATGCGATTGGCGGCCAAAATTTAGAATGGCTGATGCGATTGGCGATCGTGCTTTCACAAGTCACAAGTGTTTTCGCCATGCTCATGACGGGACCTCGAGTCTACGCACAGATGGCCGAGGATGGAGTGATGCCAAAAATATTTGTCAGCCGTGGTGGGATACCGCGCGTGGCCATCGTCATTCAAGCATTGCTGAGCATCGTCGTCGTATGGCTATCGTCGTTGGAGTCGTTGCTCAGTTATCTGGGATTGACTTTGACCGTTTGCGGAGCGATGGCAATTGCAAGCGGTTGGATGATCCGCAGGCGATTCCCCGAAGCTGCACCGTTACGTTGGTACGAACACGGAGCAATGGCGGTCTTTGTGATTTCCAGCATTGGCCTGTTGTTTGTGGCTTCGCAGTTCAAGCGCGAGCAGTTTTATATTTCGGTCGGCACGTTTGCGGTTGGCATTTTGCTGTACGGCGTTTCTGTTTTATTGCCAAAACAAGCTCAATCGAACGGGACCGGATGACGCTTAATGACGTGCAGCGTCAGCCCTGCTGCGAACCATTTCGCAATGATGGCTTGAAAAACTTGCGACCTATCGTTGCGTTGAATGTCGTCCAATTGCTGTCCGCATTCTTATCGTTTTGAATGAGTTCAACAGCCGCATTCAGTTTGGCGTCTAAGTCATCAATGGCGTGAAGGACGATCGCTTCGAGGGTCATCGGAACGCGGGGACTGCCGTGTTCGAGCGTGCCATGGTGACTGACAATCATATGTTCGATTCGCCAAAGCAGTTCGGGGTCAATGGCTGTACCTTTTTGACGAACTTGCACGACAATGCGCTGTAGTATTTGGACGCCTTGAACTAAGTGGCCGACCAGTTGTCCTGCATCGGTGTAGGTTAATTCGCCTTCGTATGCCAACTCGTCAATCTTGCCAATGTCGTGCAGCATGGCTCCGATCATCAGCATATCGCGGTCGACTTGCGGGTAGTTGGAAGAGATGCGATCGACGACACGCAGCAGACTCACGACATGTTCCAGCAAACCGCCCGCTTGAGCATGATGTGTTTTGACTCCCGCTGGTGCAGATTGAAAACCACGACGAATATCAGCGTCCTCGGCAAATGCGAAAGCGATGGCTTTTAATTGAGTGTTGGACATTGACTCCACAAACACCAACAACTCGCCCCACAATTCATCGACTTGGTGTTGATCGAGTTGATCGAACTCCGTCATATCGATCTTAGCGGCATTTACCACGTCGAATTGGTTGACGATGATTTGGATCTGGCCGTTGAAAAGCTGTGCGGTGCCTTGGATGTGCAGGAACTCGCCTTTCTGAAAAGAGTCATACAATCCTTGGCTTGCATTCCACCGCATCGCCGAGACCGTGCCGGTTGCGTCGCTCAGTTGAAGTAGCAGATACAGATTGCCTTGACGGTTGGCACGCAACTGTTTGTCGACGACGCGATAGACTTCGTCGACGGATTGTTGTGCGGTTAGTATCGCGACAGATTGACGATTCATTCTCATTCACTCCAAAGATTTTGTTCGCGACGTACTTGCCTGAAACAATGAACAAAGCGATCAGCCGAAGGTCTTGCCCATCGCGTCAGCGATCCGTTTGCAGGTCTTCATCATGTCCTGGAACTGTTGAAAATTGAGCGACTGATAGCCATCGCTCATAGCGAGTTCTGGATTCGGGTGAATTTCTACGATCAAACCATCAGCACCTGACGCGACGCTGGCTGCTGCCATATCGGGAACCAAGTACGAGTGCCCCGTCCCGTGGCTGGGGTCAACAATCACCGGTAAATGAGTCTTTCGATGAAGGTACGGAACGCTCGCTAGCGGTAAAGTGAACCTTGTATGATTTTCGAAGGTACGAATGCCTCGCTCGCAGAGCATGACGTTGGGGTTACCCTCGTTGAGAATGTATTCTGCCGCCAGCAAGAACTCTTCCATTGTTGCTGATGGCCCACGCTTGAGAAGAATGGCACGCCCCGAATTGCCGACCGCTTCGAGCAGTCGGTAGTTTTGCATGTTGCGAGCGCCGATTTGAAGTACGTCTGCGTAGCTGGCAACCAAGTCAACTTCTTCGGTTCCCATGACTTCCGTCACAACGGCAAGCCCCGTTTCTTGGCGAGCGATTGCCAACAGTTTCAGACCATCTTCTTTCATCCCTTGAAAGCTATACGGGCTGGTACGTGGCTTGTAAGCTCCTCCGCGAAGTGCAGTTCCGCCAGCGGCTTTGACAGCCCTTGCGCATTGAACAATTTGTTCTTCGCTCTCGACAGAACAAGGGCCGGCCATGACACCCACTGCACCCGCGCCACACGTCAAATTGAGCACTTTGATCTGAGTTGGTTCAGGCTTCACTTCGCGGCTTGCGACTTTGTATGGGGCCAGGATGGGCAGCACTTCGGCGACACCCGGTCCGCTTTCAAAAGACTCGACTTTGATCTTTCGATCATCACCAACTGCGGCGATAACGGTTCGCTCGGTTCCGCGAATAATGTGGGCCTTTAAACCAAGCTCCTGAACGCGATTTGCCACGTGTTGGATTTGTTCATCCGAAGCCGTTTTTTCCATGACAACGATCACGTTGCTACCCTCTCAAAAAATCTAGTCAGTAGGATTAACAAAAAACCTCGAAGATCGGGCGACCTTCGAGGTTGAAGACATTTCAGGTGATGTCTGCGAACGAATCCTCGTCGGTCAGCTCATGAGAGCCTAAAAAAGCCGAACGATGATTCAAAATAATAAGTTCGTAACATCTCGGAATTATGACGCAATCGTCAGCATTTGCAACCGGCCAGAATTGTCGTCGTAGCAAACCATTCCCGGAATTAGACTCCCTTGCCCATGTGTGCGACTTGGACTTCACAGGGAAATGAATGCAGGTGGACTAGGTTGAACAGTGAATTGCTCTTCGTCGACTTCTCCACAGCACTCAATTCGGTGTGGGTTCGGCTCAGCGAAGCCGGTTCGACTCGGTAGGTACTACCGATACTTTTGGCCCCTCGGGATCAGGCCAAGGTAGATACTGCGCGATCATGGTCCGCGCGGCTGCTTGATCAAAACCCGCCACGCCGTTGATGGCTGAACTACCGCCGCTTAAAAACTCCGCTACGGAACTCAGCGGGATAGCCGCCACTTGAGTTGGAGCAGTCAACAGCGGTCCTTGCGGGCCACTGAGCAGGGTCGGATTGTCGCCGATTCCATGCAGCACCAATCCAGTTGCCATCAGCTCCATGTCGATTCCGATTGCATCATACGGCAAATGCCGCATTGTTGATTCTGGCGAAGACACGTTTGCTGCTACGATGCCAAGCGATTCCGCCGCTCCGGAAATCCATCTCCGGTCCAATCGACCGCTACTGCTGGAGATCAAGCGACCTTTTAACGAGCGAACTTTGCCATTGGCGAAGATTGCATCCGACAACCAAAGCTGTGCTTGCCCTGTCAAACTATAAGGCAACTGCTGAGTCAGTTGATCAAGTTGAACTCGATCGAGTCGACCACTTATGCGGGCTTCACGAGGAACTTCTTCACCATACTTGCACCATGCGGTTCCGGTAAATCGCGCCGAATCGCCGAGCTTTTCCAGATCGCGAAAGTAGTCGGAAAAGAGTGCGCAGGGAAATGATTGTTCGCCCGTTTGCAATTGCCAATGCGTGATCTTGCTCCGATGGGACCGTGTAAAATCTAAACGGGCTTCTGATTCAGGTGGATCTCCGGCCAACCGAAATCGCATATGCGAAAGAACTTGATCGGATTTGCTTGACAAGTCAATCTTTATGTCGACCAACGTCGCGCTGCTGCTGGACCCATGGATCGTCAAGTCATTCATCGCCAAGACGACGGCTTGCTGAACCGATTTGGGCCGACATAAGAACCAGTCGTGAACAATTTTATAGCAGGATGCGAGTTCCTCACCTTGCAATTCGGGTTGCGCTAATCGAAGCGCCCAGCCTTGTGTGGAATGGAATGCTTCCACCAAACGCACTCGGGCAACTTCGCGATTGGACTCCGGATGCAAAATGGTGATGTACTCAAATTCTGTCAGGTTGGGACTAGGCGTGCGAATCTGGTCGATCGTGACATGCATACCAAGCTGACTGGACAGCCATCGATTCCATGATGCAATGCGATACGATTGATACCAAGGAGTCCATGAAACGACGATGCAAACGCAAAGGGCAATTGTCGGCAGCGCAGCAGCGAAGAAGAACAACATTCGAACAATCGAACGCTGAGTCCTTTCATGAAATCGTTTCCGATTAAGCCACTTTGCTTGAACCATCCCAACGGTCTCGAATTCCCCGACGACCAAATCAATTCCTGGAGTAAACCAAAAAAAGGGTCCAGCGTGAATGCCGAAAGAACCGAGTGACGCTATCTAATTCATCATATCTTTGGCTTCGACGAATGCTGGCTAAATGGATTGAAGATCGCTTGGCAAGAATTAGCAAGCGATGCCTCCGATATGTGTCGACGTTCAAGCTTTGCCTTGCAACGCCATTAAGCCAGCGACATAAGCGGCTTTGAAGCCCGCGTCGATGTTGACAACCGTAACGTTTGCGGCACAGCTATTGAGCATTCCAAGAAGCGCCGTTAGTCCCCCGAAGCTGGTACCATACCCGACGCTGGTAGGTACTGCGATGACGGGCACTCCAACTTGGCCGCCGACGACGCTTGGTAGCGCGCCTTCCATTCCGGCGATCACAATGACTGCCGTACATCGACGCAGGGATCCCACCCGCGCGATTAATCGATACGGACCGGCAACGCCAACATCCTGAATCAATTCACTTGGGACGCCAAACCATGCCAATGTTTCGATCGCTTCGAGCGCCACGGGCATGTCGGTCGTTCCCGCTGACACGACGGCGACGGAACGCGTTTCGGGGTCGATGACTTCGCTGGGTGCCAGCGGAACTTTGTGCAAACGAACACGCAATGTACGTGCCGATTTCTCGTAACGGCTAAACGGAAACTGTTGCGATACACCACTTGCCTCTTCAGCGTCAACGCGAGTGATGAGTGCTTCGTCATGAATCGAGAGAACGCGTTCGACAGCGGAGAGGAGCACGTCAATGGACTTTCCGCTTCCGTAGATCACCTCAGGCATATTACAACGGCGCGCTCGGTCGGTGTCGATATTTAACGATGCAGAGGAGTTACTCGGCACCGCCAGCACATGTTCGACGAACTCTTCACGCGAATACTTGCCTTGTTCAACTTGACGAAGCAATTCTGCAAGTTCGTCAAAGCTTGAAATACGATCCTCGGGAATTCGGCTTTCCAATTTAGTTTTTTCCTTGTTTGGTGACTCAGTTCCACGAAGTTACCGGTTGTAAAAATACGGACTCAGCCTGACAATGAGGTTAATCGAAAAGTGCGCCTTTGACATCGATTGTGACGAATCACGATAGTTTCATTACAAAATTCGCTCCGAGAGACAGTCGGCCAACGGGTTTCTCGTTCGTACATCAACCAGTTACTACTTTATTAGAATTCAGGGAAAAATGATGATTGATTGCGTGCTCGCCTACTCTGGTGGCCTAGATACCAGCGTGATATTGGGATGGTTGATGGAAGAAGGCTATCGCGTTCATTGCGTTTATGTCGATTTGGGCCAGCCGTGCGAAGATCGCCAAGCGATTTTGGCCAAGGCGAAAAACATCGGTGCCGCTTCTGCACGCATCGTCGACGCGCGCGAAGAACTATGCAGCGATTTTGCATTTCCTGTGTTAATGTGGCAAGCCAAATATGAAGGCATCTATTTGCTAGGAACATCGATCGCTCGTCCTCTCATCTCCAAAGCTTGCCTACAAGTTGCTCGCGAAGTCGGCGCGAAAGCATTTGCTCACGGCGCGACCGGCAAAGGAAATGATCAATGCCGATTCCAGCTTGCCGCCGAAGCTCTGGAACCCTCGATCCAAGTGATCGCTCCATGGCGCAACAAGAAATTCCGCCAACTATTTCCCGGCCGCAGCGACATGATTGCGTATTGCGAGGCAAGAAATATTCCCGTCAAAGCAACTTCGAAAAAACCGTATAGCTCCGACGAAAATGTCTTGCACATCAGTTATGAAGCTGGCGAATTGGAAAACTTGAACGTGTGTGGAGTCGAACTAGTTGACTTTGGTATGACCGTCAGTCCCCACGCCGCTCCCGATGAACCAGAAACCGTCACGATCGGATTCGAAAAAGGAATTCCGGTAACACTGAATGGCAGGAACGTGGATTCCTTGGATATGGTTCATCAGCTCAATGTCATTGGCGGACGACATGGTATCGGACGAATCGATATCGTTGAAAATCGTTTTGTCGGCATGAAGAGCAGGGGAGTCTACGAAGCCCCGGGAATGACATTGCTGTACACGGCCGCCATGCATGTCGAACAACTGACGCTTGACCGCGATTTGATTCATCTTCGAGATCGACTGAGCCCTGAAGTTGCCGAAATGGTTTATTACGGATTTTGGTATACGGCCAAAATGGATGCCTTGATGGCTTTTATTCGGGATGCCCATCAGTACGTGGTCGGCGAAGTGACTTTGAAACTTTACCGTGGCAACGTCAGCGTTATCAGCCGCAAAAGTCCGCAAAGCCTGTACGACGAAGCCATCGCGACCATGGAAGGTGGCGGGTCATACAATCAAGACGATGCCGAAGGCTTTATGCGAATCCAAGGTCTACCGGTTCGCGTCCAAGGCCGTTTGCGACCTCGCAAATATTAGTTCGGGTCAAAAGGTCAGCGCGTACTTGAAAGCCACTTGTTTGATCAGTTACCGCTTAGCAACAAGCGGGAACGGCGCACTTTTGAACAAAATCGGGCCGTTACACTTTCACGCCAAGCTGTTGCAAAACGCGAGATGCCATCGAGTTAAATCGTTGGAAATACTCGTCGCAGAGAGCAGGCCGTTTTGCGTCGATCTTGAGGCTGCTCAGTGCCTTGGTCAGGTCTCGCAGTTTCGAAAAATAAGGGATCCCGGTTTCCATACAGAACCTCTGTGCCTTGCCGGTATTTCTGTGGCTTGGCGTGGCTTGTTGTCCGTCCGCCAAGTTCGCATCCCACTCGGCAAAAACACATGGCGTGCAAGTTCCGCTGCTAAAAATCAGCGGATGGAATCGTCCGACGCTAACGACCAGTCTGGATTTCGCGATGAGTTGTTTCATGCGTCGTGGATTCCACCAATGCAGTTCGCGAGGCAATCCCCAAGTGGATTCCAGGCAATCCAGAAATCGTTCGTCCTCGGGACAAAATGGAACTAGTGTAGGTTTTCCATAAAGCGACTCAATTTGACTGATACAGCTCAATAACGAATCGCGAATCTCAGGCGTAACGCGGTCCTTTGGGAATTCCCTAAGCGTCAACAAGACTCTACCTTCGGGAATATCATCGGAAGCATCAACGGGTAATTGTATTCCCCAATCTGTCCCGTAATGAACTTCTGGCGTAATCTTTCTCGCCATTTCGAAACCTTCCTTCGAACGGATCGATGGCTTAAGCCAACGAAGATAGGTCTCAAGAGTTGATGGAGCGACCTTACTTGCCAGTTCGTACGTGCATCCAAAATCGATGCCCGATGCCGTTACTGTTTTACCGCAGCCAAGCGCAGCAACGACTTGTCCCGCGTTGAAACCTAGCGGCAAATCGCCTCCACCAATATGCAATCCGACTACCGACGGGTCTTGAAAGATGGCTTGCTCGGCTTGATGAATTATCGGACAACGATCATAAGGATACCAATTCCAATAACCTTCAAAAGCGCCTCGTTGTTCGACACTGATGATGACGTCAAAGTGCTTTGAGAAAGTTTCATATTGAACTTGCAACAAGGCTTCGTCGCCGACGTTGCCGCGACCGAAAAATCCCGACAGGACAATCTTGGAACGGGACTTGGCAGACTTGAAAGTTGGCTCGGAGGTGCCTTGTGAAAAGGAACTAACGATTTGGTTCTTCGTGGGGCGCAACAAGTACAGACCTTGCTCACCCATTCGTTTGGCTTGGACGACGGAAAAACCACTTTCCCGCAATAATCGTGAAAATTCTGTGGCGGTAAAGGAATTGAACCAACCGTTCTCAGCCCTAACTTCTGGCGCGGAATTGTCGCCTAGTTGATAACTGCAAACAACTTGGATACCCGCACCGCCAAGCAACGTTAGCAAATCTTGTGGGCGTTTCAAATACTCCAAAACGCCGAGCAGAACCGCGTAATCCGTTTTCATCAAGAGACTGGCCGGCAGTGGCTCGACATTCAAGTCAACCACGGTGGTTCGATTGTCTCGGCGGACAATATCAACAGGAATGTAGTTACAGTCCTTGATGACTTTTTCTACAGCCATCTGACCACAACCAATGTCGATCAGTCTGACTCCGGCAGGAATCCATTCGGAAATCTCTTTGGCTCGCTGGTCCCACTCGATCGATAATTTGCTGGTGTCACTCCAGCGTTCGATATCAGAAATCACATTTTGGTCAGCTATTGATGCGGTCATCGTCATTCTCCCGATAGTTGTGCGTTCATTGCAAGGAAAATATGCCCGCCGTGTGCGTGTTACGTCAATAGATGCTTGCAGATCGCCTTTTCCCGTCCCATCTGTTAGCAGCACACTAACTCACAATGCGCGATAAGTCATCGTGGAACACTAAAGCCGCTGATCAAACCAATGCTAGCAATTTTGAGCCTGTTCTATTTTTCGAAAAGGAATAACTTTCGCAGCGACTATGAACAGCGACTACCAGTCGGGATTGACTCGAATTAGACCGTCGCGTCATACTCTCGACCGAATGGACAACAAATTGTGCGGGATCAGCATTTCCCGATGGTTTAATCGCCATAGGGCCATGACGTCCAGCACTTTGCAAAATGCGATTTCACAGTTTTTATCGAATGACAGGTAACCAAGGGGGAGTATTCATGGGAACAGGGCTTTTATCATTTGGTAGTTGGCTAAAGGGTCGCACTGCAAAGCCATCGCGTGAACGTGAAATACTTGACGATTTTTCTCGCGAGCTGGACTTAGTAGAAACTCAAGTTCCGATGTTACATGGATACTCACGCATCGATCCATACGTGATCGACGTGGACCAAGCCGGCGTTCAGTACCAACTGATCATCTACCACACAGAGTCGAAAGCTTGGTTCGATAACGATATCAAAGATGCTGCTTTGGTTTACTCGCAAGACGAAGCATTAGTTCAGCCGGGTTTCACTGTTTTTGACCTTGGCTGCAATTCCGGTTTTCTCACCAATTGGTTCGCAAAACGCGTTGGCCCCACGGGTAAAGTTTTGGCATTCGATCCGTTTCCTTGGAATACGTTAGCGACTCTATACTCTGCCAAATTGAATGGTTTTACGAACGTACAATGCCATACTTTGGGTATCGCTGACACGTATCGCAAGATTCAAATTCCATTTTGCGATTCGAAATCATACGAAAACTCAGCGGTTGCTTCCGACCATACTTTTACGGCTAAACTCGTGCCTCTCGACGAGTACAAATCGCTTCGCCCGGACTTTATCAAGGTCGATATCGAAGGTGCTGAACGAGATTTGTTAAAGGGAGCCGATGAGATTTTGAAACAGAATCCAAAGCCGACTTGGTTCCTTGAAATACACAATGAGTACATTCAGGCAGCAGGGCAGGACCCTAACCAAATCGCTGTCGACTATACGAATGCAGGCTATGATTGCCATATTGGACATCCCCGAGGCCCAGCGTTCGATCCTGCTCAACCACTTCCTAATGGCTGTGCACTCTTTGCGGTACCTCGACGAAACTAGTGCAGCGTTCCAATTTATTGTTTGGAATAGTCAAAATGCGTCGGTCTTATCGGTTTTGATTGAGAAAACCGTACGTTAACCGGCTTCGGCTTATTTCGACAACCCTCATTTCAATTCGAAACGCAGCACTAGCTTTACACGCGTAACGCCTATGAACTGACGTTGACTTAACGGAGTGATTCGCCCAAGATTTCCATTCGATTCGCAGGCAACACCAACGTCCTGCGAATCGAATGACCGCGATGATAGGTGCCCGGCCCCAATACCTGTCGGTTGTTTCGATTGGAATTCGAAACGAATTGATATTATTTTCATGGATGAGAGTATGACTTCGAAACCTAAACGCGTATTGCATGTATCTACATGGCAAGTTCCCTGCGGTATCGCCACGTACTGTGATAATCTCGTCAAGTCGTTGGCCAACCACGACATCGAAAGCCGCATTGCGCCAGTTCATCCGTCGGACTGGGAATACTGTTTGCCGCAAGACATTTTGGAGTGGCGTGAGAGTGTCGTTTCTGCTGCGGAGAGTTGCGACCTCGTTCATATCCAACACGAGCACGGCCTCTTTGGACATAGCCGAGGAACCAAGTTTGCCGTCAAGCAATTCGGAGCACTTCTCCGATCATTGAAAGATCGCAAGAAACCTGTCGTCACGACCTTTCATACGGACATCGTTACAGGCCCCCGCAAGAAGTTGCGAACCGTCGTCGACCGTTTCCGCAAAAAACGCATGTGGATCAAGCACGTCGCTCGACAGTTCGGTGACCACATGGGGCAAGCCCGCGCCATCGTACACAGCATGGGAACTCGCCTCTCGTATGTTAAACATGGATTTCCAGCACAATCGATCTTTGTCGTGCCACATGCCTGTTTGCCACCAAAAAATATTACTTTGAGTCGCGACACCGCCAAAGAAAAACTTGGACTACCCGAAGATGCCAAGCTCCTAACCATTTTCGGCTTCTTGGGACGTTACAAAGGTCACGATTTAGCCATCGAAGCTCTAAAGTACCTACCGGAAAACTATCATCTCGCCCTGGTCGGCGGTATGCATCCCGAAGCGCGTGATGACTTTCTCGATGTCGTACTCCAGTCCATTCCGGAAGCAATTCGCCCGCGAGTAAAAGTCACTGGCTGGGTCGAATCGTCTGTCGCCGACCTTTATTACGCGGCCACTGATGTCTGTTTAGCGCCTTATCGAGGCGACACGCTATTGTCTGCTTCGGGTGCAGTTACCTGGGCCCTCAGTTCGGGTCGCCCCGTTGTTGCAAGCAAGATCGAAGCCTTCCAAAACGTTAATCGAGGAACCGATTGCATGTTCCTCTTTACTCCCGAACGATTGGCCGAACTGGCTTGGGCGGTGGAAAAGATCGTTAGCGATACTTCGCTGCAAGAACGGCTGATTCGAAACGCGCGAGCGTATTGCGAAGAACATTCATGGCAAACGACGAGCAGTAAGGTGCTTCAGATCTATGATCGAATGATGTCGCCAGCGGGCTATTCGACGACAACAAACCAGCCTTCGGCAAGGATTGCCGCTTGATTTTTCACGAGTTGCTACATGTGCATTTAATCGCAGGATGCGAAGGATTAGGCAGTGAATAATTTTTTTCGGGCGATTCGAGATTCGCTGAATCATTGGCCAACCATTGTCTTGGCAACGGTGTGCTCATTAGGTGTTGCTGCTTTGTGGAGCGCAAACATCGGCGCGCTTTGGCCAGTCATCGATACGGCATTGCACGGAAAATCCGTGCAGGTTTGGTTGGCTGATGACATAGTCAAATCGGAGACAAAGATCGCTGAACTGCAAGCCGAAGTTGACCGAGCTCAACAGCAAGGCGAGGCGGCCGACGAAGATAAACTAGCAGAAATCAAGTCCGAGCAAAATAAAATCTCCTACAGCAATCGAATGCTGTCGTGGGCCAAGTGGGGTTTGCCTGCCGATCCATTTCAAACAATTTGCTTTATCATGGGAATCTTGGTTGTCAGTACACTGATAAAGCATCTGCTACTTTTCGCAAACGAATACTTGATCGGCATGGTGTCGACCAGCATCGTTCGAAATCTTCGCATTCGGATTTTCGACCAAGCGTTAAACTTCGACCGAAAAACTTTTCAGGCCTACGGGACGAGCGGACTTTTAGCGACAATCACGCATACCGCAGAATCGTTGTCGGTGGGATTGATCAGCTTCTTTGGGTCGGCAATCCGCGAGCCACTGAGAATCATCGGATGCCTGATTGGAGCAGGTTTAATTTGCTGGCGACTATTGCTGCTCAGCCTCGTTTTGACACCCCTGTTCGTCGCCGTTTTGACGTGGTTTAACCGAAGCGTTAAATCGATATCACGTTCACTCTTGAATCGAAACGCAAGTTTTCACGAAGTCATCCTCGAAGCGTTGAGCAATATCTTTACCGTCCAAGCGTACACGATGGAGGATAAAGAGCGCGAAAGGTTCGCAGGTTCAACGCGCGACATGCAGTGGTGCGGTTTGCGAATGATTCTCTATTCAGGACTGAGCAAGCCATTTACGGAGCTGATCGGAGTCGGAATGATTGCGATTACGATTTGCGCGGGAGCTTACTTGATCGTGAATGGCGAAACGCACATCTTGGGATTGAGGATTTGCGACCAACCCATGACCATCTCCGGCTTGCTCATATTTTTTGGATTCCTAGTTGGAGCCAGCGACCCGCTGAGAAAACTTTCGGGCGTCTTTACCAATATCTATGGTGGCGTCATGGCTGCTGAAGCCATCTATCAGATTCTTGACTATCCAATCCAAGTCCAAGAACCCAAAGACCCCAAATCCATTATCGGCAATCACAAGATGATGGAAATCGATAACGTGTCCTTCCACTATCAGTCAGGTTGCCCAGTCCTGAAGGATATTAACCTCCGAATTCCTTTCGGCTGTACCATCGCCATTGTCGGTGCGAACGGAAGCGGGAAATCCACGTTGATTCAACTTCTTTGTCGCTTCTACGATCCGACGGAGGGCAAAATCTCGCTTGACGGAATCGATTATCGCGAGCAAAAAGTTGTCGACGTTCGACGCCGAATCGCACTTGTCTCCCAACACACGGAATTGTTCAATCGAACGGTCTACGAAAACATTTTGTATGGAAACCCAAGCTGCTCCAAGGAAGAAGTCGAAGCGGCTGCGAAACTGGCTCACGCACATGAGTTCATTACTACCGCATTACCCGAAGGCTACGAAACGGTCGTAGGGCAGGGCGGGCAAAGGTTGAGTGGCGGTCAACGTCAACGAGTTGCTTTGGCTCGAGCTATTCTCAGGAAACCAGAGATTCTTATTCTAGACGAGTCGACTAGCCAAATTGATATGCAAAGCGAAATTCAAATTCGACAGTCGCTGGCCGAACTCAAAGGCTCGTGCACGATCATCATCATCACACACCGAGTCGCACTGCTCGAATTGACCGACGAAATCTATGAAGTAAGCAATGGCCAAATGGGTAGGATGGATGCAAGCCAAGTGATGGCAGCATAAAAAAGACGATCATGCACTGCGGTGCGTTTGTCGGAAAACCTGCAGACGATTCGTTAAGCCCGTTGTGCCGCGACGCTACATCCCTTTCCAACAAATTCACACCGAGCATTTGCGGCCAGTCGCGAACGAACATTCAATATGCTAGCTTTTCCTAACGTTGTCGGCGGTATCGGAACGTCCATACTGGAGATAGTGGGGTATTTTCGAACTCGGTACTCCTTTACACTGCTAATTCGCTAAACCTGAACGCTTTCAATATCAACGCGGAATGATTGAGCTTTCTAGAAGGTACGGAAACCGCATGCGCGAATCAACATACGGCAGCATTGAATCCACTCCGAATCGAATTTTTGTTGACGCTTCGTTCACTTTGTCATCCGGAAAAAACACCGGCATTGAACGTGTAGTTCGCAGCATTCTCGGAGAATCATCGCAAGTTTGCGACGTTCCGTTGACTACAGTATTTAGTCACCGAAACCATTTCTACGCAGTGGATTCTAATCGGGAAAAAATACTTTCTCGTCCGCGCGATTTTCAAGGCAACGCCATGGCGCATTTGCCCCCATGGTACAAATCTTTCGCGTCGACCGTTTGTCGACTGCTGCCCTTCCGATCGCTGAAAAAATGGCTTATGCCGTATGCGGGTCATTTGGGCATGTTCAAAATCCCGCATCTCTGCTTCGAGTCATACTGCCGACGACAAGCCGCTACTGCCGACAACTTAGTTAGCCCAGGCGCTGGCGATATCGTCTTGCTTCCCGATGCCTATTGGACCGAAGAGCAAGTGTGGGGCGCAGCACGACAGGCGCGCCACCGAGGCGCATTTATCGCAACGTTAATTTATGATTTGATACCGATGACGCACCCAGAATACGTCGGCGAGCGCCGCCGCGTTTCCTTTGTCGAGTATTTTCGAAACGTAGCTTCCCATTCCGATTTGATTATCACCATATCGGACACCGTCCGCAGTGAAGTCGAGGAACAGCTTCCAAGACTTTGCAGTGGCCAACACTATTGCCAAAACGTTCGCGGGATCACTCTCGGTGCTGAATTGGCTGAATCCCATGGTCCCATTCGACAAAACATTCGAGCGATTTTTGCAGACGACGGTGATAACAACCCATACATTATGGTTGGGAGTTTTGACCCGCGAAAGAATCACTCTTTTCTTCTCGACGCTTTTGAGCGACTGTGGAAATCGGGAAGCCAGCGTCGACTTTGTTTCATCGGACGCGTAGGCGCCCTTAGTCGGGATGTGGTTGAGCGAATCTATTCGCACGCCGAATTTGGCAAGAGACTATTGACGTTTCACGATTTGACGGATTGCGAGTTACATCATTGTTACCGGCAATCGCGAGGCGTACTCATGGCGTCGACCGTCGAAGGATTCGGTTTGCCAATCGTCGAAGCATTGTGGCATGGCAAAAAAACGTTTGTAAGTAATACGGCCATCCATCGAGAAGTCGGGGGCCAATACTGCGAATATTTCGATCTCGCCGATCCGATTCACTTGACTAGGCTAATCGATGCCTGGGAAGACAGATTACTCGATGGTGCTTCACTCAACCCAGTGAACTATCGTCCAGTAAGCTGGCGAGAAAGCGTTGCCATGCTTTTCGACGCTTGCCTATCCGAGTTTGCTCGACACAGTACGCCAACTCAAAAAATCCAGTGCGTGGCCTGAATAGCTGCGTAACTACTTTACTTCTAGTGTCGAAGTATCGATTTGCTCCTGACCATTTACGGAAATCAATGCGTCGAGCATGCTGGGCGAAATAGTGTTCGGCAGTGAAAGAGCTTGCCCAGAGATCGTCACGGCGTTTGCAAAGTTTTCATGATTGCCACCAATATCCAGACTCGCTCGATTTCCGATTTGGATGCCTCGTTTGACATCGATACTATCTCCTGGTTCCATCCAGGACGAAGCGTTTGTAGTCTCCACTAGCAAAATGGTCTGATCCAGTTTGTCTCGAAATGCCGACTTTGGCATTGGTCCGCTGGCGGGAAAAACCGTTCCCGGTCCGGTGACGAGTACGTAGTTGGATTCCTTAAGTACAAAAGCGTCAACACTGCCCGGTGACGCGAAGACGGCAGGCATCAATTGAATCACCTGCGAGTTCGTTGCCGAATTCCAAACATCCGATTTGTCGATCGAATCGTATAAGGATTGGTAGCCTAGCTCTGGAAGGATGAGTACACGCCAGCTATAAAGCGGTTTTCCTGCCGCGTCGACGACAACCGGGGGTGGGAATGTCCCGTACTTGGCTGCATAGCTATTCAATGCCGCAACAATCTGCTGCATATTCTGAAGACAAGCGTTGCGATTGCGATAAGCTGCTGCCTGTCGAATCGAAGGCATCAAGTATCCGCCGATGGAAAATCCGACAATCGCCAAGATAACGATAGAGATCGCCAAGCGAATCAGCAACGCTTGGGAGGGCCGGAGCCGGGCGACAGATAGCCCGACCGGAGCATGCGAGGGAGGGGCAATGTATCCTTTTCTCTTTGGCAAAGTGACCTGTTTGCCACACCCAGCACAGGGTCCAGATTTGCCCGCTAAGCTGTCATCAACGAGCGACTTAAGGTGGCAAAACGGGCATGTAAAATTGAAGGGCATGATACGTAATTCTAAAGGACTGAAATGGCTGATACGGTTATTGTAACCAAGTTGCCTATTGCTCGGCACAGGGATTTACGAATAACAAATAGTATGGTTGTCCAAGCTTCCGTTTGTTGAGAGATTCGCAAATGTCCTGGTGTTGTCAGGGACAATAGATCCCAGACAAGACTTGTCAATGAGAATCCACGACTTCGTAGCCGTCACGCTCTGAAATGACGCTGCTCATTGCCTTTCGGCTAGCCAAGCCGCAGACAGGATAGCTTGTACCATCCCGCTCGCTCGCGCCCGACCTTGCCAAGCGACATCGTGCGCTGTGCCGTGGGCGACGCTCGTTCGAATGATCGGTAAACCCAAAGTTATGTTGACTGCATCAAACATGTCTAGCAATTTGAGGGCAATGTGTCCTTGGTCGTGATACATTGCAATCACGGCGTCGAATTCACCCGCGACGGCGCGGGGCATAAGAGTATCCACTGCGAAGGGTCCTTGGACGTTCCAGCCACGTGCCTGAGCCATTTCGACGGCCGGAGCGATGACCTTGGACTCTTCATCGCCAAACAACCCGCCTTCGCCGGCATGCGGATTGAGCGCCGCAACAGCTAGGGCAGGGGAGGGTGACAATCCTAAGGCGACGCGAAACTTTGTGAAAGCATTTTGAGCTAATTGAATTTTTTCGTCGATCGTCGCGATTGTTATATTTTTAAAAATGTCGCGAAGTGCCATATGCAACGTTACGTGGATCACGCCCAATCCGGCAGGACCTCCGCGCCCCGCTTTGTTAGGCGGCAAGTACAACATCATCGCAAATTCTTGGACACCACAGAGGTCGGCCAAAAGTTCCGTGTGACCCGGCCAATGATGGCCAGCAGAGTGCAATGCTCCTTTGTGAAGTGGCGCGGTAACAATAGCGTCTGCTCGGCCATCCAATACCAATCGAGTACTTGCAAGCAGGAAATCATAGGCTGCTTGACCTCCTCGCGCGTCTACCAAACCAGCTGGCGCTTCGTCGGCCGATGGACTACCACTCGTAAAACAGGCAATCCGTGATGGCGAAGGAACTTCATCTAAATCCTCGCCGACTTCGACAACTTGGGAATCGACACCCAACAAGTCAATCGCGCGACGGAGAATGTTTGGCCGTCCAATAACAAATGGGTGGCAGTGTTGGTAGATTTGAGAATCCATCAATGCGTTGACAACTATTTCGGGACCAATTCCCGTCGGGTCTCCCAAGGTTATAACAACACGGCAATTGGATTGTTGTGAATTGGACATAGCTAAGTCGTCTATTGGTAAAATTCGGATGATCGCAATCTATACATACTATTCATTTCTTTCGAGTCTGCGAGTGATGCAATGCGAGCGGTGGTTCAACGAGTGCAAAGAAGTCGAGTTGAGGTCGACGGGAATCTGGTTGGCGAAATTGGAATAGGATTGCTCGTATTTCTGGGAGTAGGGCAGGGTGACGACGAAACAGCGGTTCGCTATCTGTCGGAGAAAATACCCCAGTTACGGATCTTTTCTGATGAAGCTGGGAAAATGAATCGATCGGTGTGCGACGTTGGCGGAGAAATTCTCATTGTCAGCCAATTCACTCTGTACGGCGACTGCCGCAAAGGACGCCGCCCCAGTTTTACGGACGCGGCACCGCCCGAGGAAGCGGATCGTTTGTATCGGCTTTTTTGTCAATTGGTCAGCCACCAAGTCCCTGTCAAAACAGGTGTGTTTCAAGCCGACATGCAAGTCCACTTGGTAAACGATGGGCCGGTCACCCTGATACTTGAGTATCCCGATCGGTCCTAAGTACGCGACAGTGTAGCGCGCCCGATTAACGCTTGAGCCATTTCTCCGACTCGGTTCGGATTTGGTTAAACAGTTGCACCGCAGTATGAGGGACTTCGGTTTGCTTGTATCCGAAGCGTTTCATGAAGCCTTCGTCGTTGTAGACGAGAAAACTGAGGATCAGCAGAATCGTATAGGTCGTCACATTGGCAAATCGATTGTCGCTCCAAAGTTTCAATGCAGTCCCAAAACTGCTTTTGAATTGATAGCGACCTTTTTTGAATTCGATGGACCAGATCTCGTCAATCAACAGATGGGATGCAAAACCCAGGACAACTGCCGCTGTTTTGAAGAGCCGAATACTGATGTCTTCGGACGAGCAAATAAGAAAAGAAAACATCCCAACGATCAACCCTGCAGGGATACTGTGCCACATGCCACGATGAACTGTATAACGTCGGAAAATCTCTGCCAAGCCAAAACGGATGAATAGATAGATAACACCCGCGACAAGGACCATCGACTCGAAATTCAAACCCATCCGATGGAGGCGTTCGACCATTAACATGGGAACCAACGCCGATGCGAAACCAATGGCCTCGCGAAGCGGAATCCCTGAGTCGCTGTCGAGATCCGGAAGCATGCCACTGATGCTGCACAAACTGCCTGCAATAGCACAGGTTTCCCAGGGCACGCCTACCCTATAGCCTGCGAATCCGTATGCCGCACCTGCGATGGTACTAACGGTCATGTGTGTGCGAAAGTCAGCCACGGCAAGTTACCTTTTTTCAAGAAAGCTAGCATTGTTTCTTTGCCGAACGGGCAGGGCTGTAGATGTCGGTTCGCATGCTAGTCGTTAATCGCAATCCAAGCCAATAGCGATAATAAGAGGTTCTTGTCCGAAAGGTACTATTCGCAACCCCCTGCCTTTCACTCCCCTTTCTTCTCGCCTGAATTGCTAGCAAAGAAATACCGAATGGATACGACGTGTTTTGCGAATAGGTTTAACGCTGGAAGTCGATGCTAAAGAGACCAAACTGCTATTCGTCAAACGAAGCTGATTACCGTATAGTTCCGAATAGGAATCTCGATCAAATCAACGACCGCGATGCGATCTGTAAAAAGTTGCGAGCAGTGAATTCGCTTTGCAATGAACTTGTGTGATAGCAAAAAATTGAGATACGGTACGGGTAGTAAAATAACCGAATACTAATTGGTTATCGACCGAAGATAATTCGTTGCCTTGAATGGAGTCGGACGGATGGCAGTTTATGACATGCTGATGCTGGTGGTATTAGCTTCGGCAACGATCTTTGGAGTGATCAAAGGGTTTGCTTGGCAAGTCGCTTCGCTCGCTTCAATCGTTGTTAGTTATTTCGTTGCTTATAACTACCGGAATGACATAGCTAGCCGAATTGATGCTCAGTATCCATGGAACATCTTCCTTGGGATGTTGCTGGCTTATGCGGGAGTGTCGTTTGCCATCTGGATCGTTTTTCGACTTGTAAGCGGTACGATCGACAAGGTTCGCTTAAAAGAATTTGATCGCCATCTTGGAGCACTTTTCGGATTTGGAAAAGGCGTCCTGCTTTGCGTGATCATTACCATGTTCGCAATGACACTTCTCGACGCGAACAAACAGCAAGCCATTTGTCAGTCCCGGAGCGGCTACTATATCAGCAAAATCCTAGCGAACGCAGATGGATTGTTACCCGCAGAAGTGGACCAAATCGTCGGACCATTGCTTGCTCGATTAGAACAACAATTACAAGCTCGCCGAGCCAATCCAACGGCTCCGAACGTTAATGTTGACTCAGGCATTGCAGTCGGAAATTCTGGTCAAGTTTACAACTGGCAAGCCAATGGAGTTGCTGTGCCTCAAGTGCCGACACAGACGGAACAACCCGGACTATCGAATTGGCTGACCTCAGGACAGACCGGAGTATTGCCGAACCCGCAATCGTTACCATCGCAAAATTCGATTTTGCCGAACGCGGGCGGAATTGGCGCCGGACAGTACAATTGGCCAGCAACTTCGGGTGGAACATATCCTAACACGGTTCCGTCCGATCCCAGTTCGCTGCAGGCTCAGCCGCCGCGCATCTCCCAGCCCAACACGTTTCGGCGGCCTCAATAGTCGTTTCCAAGAACAGGCTTTCAGCGATGAACGTGCCGCCGATCTGGAGCGACTTGCTGGACGAATGTGCTTATTCAAGCGAAGGGCAGCGAATCCCCGATATATGGAAAAACAGAGAGAATCCAAGCCCGCAACCGAACATAATAAACATTATCGGACGTTGTGCGCCGGTTTCAAGGGCTTGGTTTTTGATCGACAACCGTCGGCATGCACTTCCTGGCTGCTCGTTAAACGCGTTCGACAGCGGGTTCCCGACATCCGAGTCATCCCACGTTTACGACGTCGCTTAAAAATGGACCGATCCAAGTTCGGGTGATTGCGGCTACATGAAAACTGACGCAGTCTCCAAACGCCAAGTCGGCTCAGCACAGAGTCGGCTCGGCTCGGTGCCCGGTAGTTGCGACAAGTCATAAACGAACAGGCAGGTATGCTACCAGGCTAACGATCCAGACGAAAATTCCGGCAGACTCTGTTTCCGGCTTTTCGGCTCACGTCGGCCGAAAGTTATTTTTGAAGCTAGCGATTGTTCGGTTTAGCCACCGATCTTCCAGCAACAGCGATTGAAGCGCCGGAATCGAACAGCTTACTATTTTCAATCCTGATGGTTAGACGGATCAAGGGAACTTGAGTGCTTAGGAATTGTCCCCAATTAACTTCCCGAATATTGAAACTTGATCGTGATGTCGATCCAGGGCATCGAGTTGCACGTCATCAACGCGCAGGCGAGAATCCAGGGTCAATTGCGCTGGATTCCCGCCTGCGCGGGAATGACACCGATGCTCCAAACACGGAAAATATTTCGGGACTGTTCCTTATTGCATTAACCTCTTCTTCCCTGCCTAAGCAATGCCGAGCTTATTGAAGCCCGAGCGGACGATCGTTGCGGTCATTTCCCCAAATTCCATGGAGTAGGACTATTACACGTGTAGATATCCGATGCATTAAGACATAACGGATGTTCTGATCGATTAGCTCAAAACACCCGACGACCACTCGTACGACCACTCGCGAAAAAAGTTGAGGGCCGTTGACCCAGCATCTTCACAACGTTCCCCGTCAAACTTGTGCTGTGTCCAGGTTCATTCTATGGGTTGAAAAATGAAGAGGAATTGGAGACTTCGCGTTAATCGCCGGTATCGATCCTATCAAAATCGTAGTCGTATTCAGTGAAACGGTACTCGTACTCGATCTATCGGGAGCCGTATCCGAGCACGAGTACCTCCCGCAACTCTGTACGAGAACGAACATCCTCTCAATTCACGCTTTTTTGTCGTTCAAATCACCGGTGATCAACGACAAGAGTCGGCATGGTCCTCAATTGCTCAGAGAACGCTAGAGTTCGTTATTCTCCACTCCGAAGCCAGCGTCAAAAATTATTTCTGACGATGTTCATTAAGTAGCAAACCGAGACTAGCAATCCAACGGCTAAAGTCACGTTCGTTTGCAGAGCTACTATTGAGCCGTCGGCGCGCAGGACGTGGCCAATCAACCAAAACAAATTTTTGGGCGGCAATAAAATGGGCGCATTCGGTGCTTGGCTAAAGCGAAATGGGCGAACCTATCGTTCGCGTGTCGCCATTTTCAAGCCGCTCTAGATAGACACCCATTTGCCTGAACTTCTCATATCGGTTCTGAACCAGCGATTCACCCGATTGACGGCGGAGTTGGTCAAGCGTGCGAACTAAAAATGACTTGAGTCGCTGCGACATTTGATGGTGATCGCGGTGCGCACCACCCAAAGGTTCTTCGATAATGTCGTCAATGATTTTTAGCTGCGCGAGGTCTTTCGAAGTAAATCGCAATGTGTCAGCCGCGCGAGGAGCGTGCTGGTGACTCTTCCATAAAATACCCGCGCAACCTTCTGGGCTGATCACGGAGTAATACGAATACTGCAGCATGGCAACGCGATCGCCCACGCCGATCCCGAGAGCTCCTCCGGAACCGCCCTCGCCAATCACGATACATATGATCGGAGTTCGCAATTGGCTCATCAAAAACATGCTTTCCGCGATGACTTGAGCTTGGCCACGTTCCTCTGCCCCAATACCGGGATAAGCTCCCGGCGTGTCGATAAAGCAAATGATTGGCAAGCCATATTTCTCGGCCAGCTTCATTTTGCTCATAGCTTTTCGATAACCTTCGGGGTGAGCGCAACCAAAATTACACGCGGCTCTTTCCTTGTAAGTACGTCCCTTTTGATGTCCTACGACCATGACCTTACGTCTATCCAACTTTGCAAAGCCGGTAAACATGGCTCGATCATCGCCAAAGAATTTATCGCCATGAAGTTCGACGTGCTCGTCAAAAGCCAGTTGAAGATAGTCGCGCGTATAAGGTCGATCGCGATGACGCGCTATTTGCACGATCTGCCACGGCGTGAGTTTGCTGTAAACTTCCCGTGTTACTTCTGTCCATTGACGACGAAGCTGCCGAATCTGATCGTTCGTCTCTTCTGTTCGATCAGGAGATTGCTCCAAAATTCGCAGTTTTGCTTCGATCTGTAGAATGGGAACTTCGAATTCAAGTCCAGGGGCAGAGTTGTCCATTGTTCTTCACTGATAAAAAAACTGTAATTGGAAAAGCGTTTGATCGTGCCGACGCATCTATTCTCGCGATTGGCCTGCTAAATTACGTTGGGGCTTCGAGGCGACCACCAGACTGGAAGTCGTCAAAAATGGATCTGTCGGGAATGCGAGGAGGCTTCTTGAAGATCTTTGTTCCTCGAAGCGTCTTCAAAATGTCCCACATCGACTCCGGCCGCTGCTCCGCTTTTTTCGCCATCATTTGCTTTACCAGGTTTGCATATTCCGGAGTGACATTGTCGTTATAAACCAACGGAGATGGAATGGAAGCCGAGATGTGTTTATTGAGCAAATCATTAGGACTTTCACCACTAAATGGTGGTTTGCCAGTCACCAATTCAAACATCACGCAGCCCAAACTATAAATATCCGAACGGGGCTCCAAAACCTGGCCGCGGATTTGTTCCGGAGACATATAGCTTCGAGTCCCCTGCGTTTTGGACCGGGAGGGGAAAAACTTTGAAAAGCCAGTTTTGATTTTCTGAGAGATCGTAAAGTCAATAAGCTTCACTTCCCCGTCTCGACTGACAAGGAAGTTATCTGGCTTAATATCGCAGTGCACAAAACCTTTGCTGTGCATGTAGTAGAGTGCTTCGACTGATTGCTCGATAATTTTGTCCAGCATATAGGCCAGTGAATCAGGTCCGCGCCGCAGCGCTTGCTTCATATTGAGTTCGCTGAATAGCTCGAGAACGAGAAACGGCGATTTATCGTCCACCACAAAGTCGAGTATTTTGATCAAGTTTTTGTGCGACAAAGCGGCTGCAACTTCAAACTCGTGCTTGAGATACCCAACTTCTTCTTTGTTGTGACGCATGTCTGGACGCAATACCTTGATTGCAAACCGAGTTTGGTCCGTTGCATGAATGGCTTCCCAGACTTGGCATGAGTTTCCAATCCGGATGAGCCTCGCAAGTCGATAGGGGCCGAGAAAGTCCCGAATCTTTGTCATAAGTTGCTTTCAATCACTATTTCGTCATGGCGTCGGTCGCAAAATCTGTCTCTGATTTACAAGTCTAATTATAGACACGATTTGAAACACTGCACCTATGGCAACCGGGCGTCCTGCCCTGCCCCGCTTGGATTCCAATGGGTGCGAATCGAACTGGGCAAGCGACGGCCAAGTAGAATTTACGGAACTGAACGCGATAGTAAGTTGTTTGCTAACACTTCGCAGTAGATTTTGCGAATTCGTGCCGTCATGACCTCATGACGAAACTGCTCGGTAAAAAGGCTTCTGCCAAGCTCACCCATATTGTGTCGCAACGTTGCGTCCATCGCGAGTTTCACGATGGAATCTGCTAGCTCTCGTGTCGACTTGGGCGGAATCAAATAACCCGTTCGTTCATTGAGCACGACTTCGCGAGCCCCGTCGACATCGTAACTGATCACGGGTTTACCAGCCAACAAACCTTGTGGCAATGCGCGAGCAAGTCCTTCACGCAAACTGGTATGTACCAGGATATCCATCGCGCCAAAATATTTCGGAATTTCTTCGGGCGGAACCAATCCTGCAAACACGAATCGGTCCTTGAGTCCCATTTGCCGGATTTGCGATTCCATTTTATCCCGGAGAATGCCATCGCCGACCAATAGAAATCGAACCTTGGGCGCGCGGGACACAATATCGCGAGCTGCTTGGATGATGTAATCGTGACCTTTCAGATGAAATAACCGAGCAATTTTCCCGACAACGACATCGTCCTCTTTAAACCCTAGCTCATGTCGCATCGCGTTCCGGTGGTGATTGGCATTGAGAAACGGTTCGACTTCCATCCCGCTGTAGACTGTCGTGAATTTCTCTTTGGGTGCCACCCTGTTACTCACCATCAATTCCGTCATTGCGTCCGCAACGGAGATTATTCGATGGCACTTGCCCGCAGCCCAACGTTCGCAGCTTCTAAAGAATGATCGGCTCAATACGTTCTGATAGGGATGAAACGGCGCGCCGTGCACGGAATGGATGATTGCAGGAACTCGAACTGCAGAAGCAGCCGCTCTCCCTAGCATTCCACCTTTGGCGCTATGCGTATGAACCACGTCCGGTTTGAAAGTACGGAGGAATCGCGTCAAGTCACGATAGGCGGCCAGATCGTTCAGAGGGTGAATCGAGCGTCGGAGCGAATCGACTAAGTGGACTGGCATACCCACCGCCCTGCCCTGCTCCAGCAATCGACCTTCGGGGCCCAGTGTTGGCCCCGTTATCAAGACGACGTCATCGCCATATTGCCTTATCAAGTCGAGACAATTGTAGAGGGTATTCTCCTGAGCGCCGCCGACTATCATGCGAGTGATAATGTGCGCGACTCGCATGAAGTGACCTTTCGAAAGTTTGTATTGGTGAATTACTTGGAAAAAGTAAGTGCTGGCTGGCAAGTTGAAAATTGATCGAGGAACCAGTGGTCGTCGTAGGAAACATGTAGCAAACACAATCCGTGAGGAGGCGCAGTGTCTCCCGCTGCGGTTCTATCGTGAGCCAACAAAACCCGTTCCATCCATTCGGCGGGTTGCTTTCCTCGTCCGATTTCGATGATTGTTCCTACAATGTTTCGAACCATATTATATAGAAAGCCGTTTGCTTCGATGATGATCGACAGGTCATGACCAGCTAATTTGTCCGCCGAACTAAAATCAAAATCCTTGATTGTTCGCACAGTCGATTTCCTGGGCGAACCATTCGATTGGAAACTGGCAAAATCGTGTTCACCCATCAAATAACGCGACGCTTGTCGCATCGTGTCAAGATCGAGCGGCCAGACCACGCGCCAATGGTAGAGTCCACGAAACGGGTCGGGTGACTTTGCGACTCGGATTCGATAAACGTATCGTTTCGCAAGCGCGTGTCGTTGCGCATGAAACGTTACCAGCGTCTCACGACAGCTTAGCACCGAAATATCGCGAGGGAGATGTCGATTGATAGCGGGAACAAGCCTATCCGCTTCGGGCCGCCAATTGACGAGCGTAAAGCTCACACATTGCCCTTCAGCGTGCACGCCCGAGTCGGTCCTGCCACTGCCGACGGCTGGAACGTGAATGCCGTCAACTTTTGACAAAGCTTCTTCGAACTTTTGTTGAACAGAAATCGCATTGGCTTGAAATTGCCAGCCACCGTACGCGGTTCCGTCGTAAGCAACTGTTGCAAGAAAAGTTCGGGGTTTCGACAATTTCTATTTCCCAACTTGGCTCAACATATCGTCAAGCCAATTCAAATTTGACTTAGACGCGAGCCAAGTGTCGAGCCAAGTGCTCTGCAATTTGAACCGCGTTCGTTGCAGCTCCTTTTCGCAGATTGTCGCTTACACACCAGAACGAAATACCGCGAGGGTTATGCAAATCCTTGCGGATTCGCCCCACAAAAACATCATCCTTGCCCGCGCAGTCCAAAGGCATCGGATATTTCTTGGCTGCTAAATCATCTACCAAGGTAATGCCCGGAGCAGAACGGAAGAGCTTCCTAGCTTCCTCGACGGAAATCGGATCCTTGGTCTCGACGTATATCGTTTCGCTATGGCCGATCAAAACGGGTACGCGAACACAGGTTGCATGGATTGCGATCGAATCATCGCCCATAATTTTATGCGTTTCGTAAACCATCTTCATCTCTTCCGAAGTGTACCCTTCGTGCTTTGGCGATCCAATTTGTGGGATCAAGTTAAAAGCAATCGGATGCGCGAACATCGAGGGCGTAAAAGGCTTGTTGTTCAAGTGAGCGTTGGTTGCGTCGACCAATTCAGATTGCGCAGCCAAACCGGCACCGCTGACAGCTTGATACGTGCTAACGATAACTCGCTTGATGCCGACCGCGTCGTATATAGGCTTAATCGCAACGACCATCTGTGTCGTACTGCAATTGGGACTGGCAATGATGCCTTTGTGCTGTGCGATGGCGTGCGGATTGACTTCGGGGATGACCAATGGCACGTCGGGGTTCATGCGGAAATACGCGCTTTCGTCGACGACTACAGCGCCACGCTCAACAGCCCACGGTACAAACTCAGCAGCGACTTCATCGGGCGTACTAGCGATCACTAAGTCCACATCGATAAATGAATCGGGCTGCATTTGTTCGATCGTGACCGTGCGACCGCCAAAAGTTGTCGTCTTCCCTGCGGAACGGCCCGAAGCCAGCAATTTGATGTTTTCGTGAGGAAAATTGCGACGTTGAATTTCGTCCAATACGATTCGACCAACGGCTCCGGTGGCTCCGACCACTGCAAGATTTCTTATCACCAAAAAGCTCCTTGATTCGCACGAAGCCGGGCAGTCTCGACATTCGAACGAGCGATTCTTTCAAAAAATTAGGCAAATCAACAGCTTAATAGTAATCCTAATCGCGATGATCCTCCAGGCGTCTTTTGCACGGCTTGCCGTCAAACCAAGTCTTTTTCATGGGCGCGGATTCCAACGCTGGCACTGCCCGGAAGGTGCTCCAGGTCGCGAAAGGTCCTTTGTGACTTGCAAGTATTATCGTAAGCTAAAAACAAATTGCGTTGTTGAGTTTTCTGCTTAGACGCTGATCTATAACTGGACGGTGTTCTACGACAAAGTGCGCGATTTATCGAGACAGACGAGACATCCTTGATCCCAGACTTATGAGACCCGAAGTGACACTCCCCCCTGCCCTGCCCACTCTTCCAAAACGGGAGCCCGATTCCCACAAAGGTAGCTACGGCCATGCGCTCATCGTCGGTGGCAGTCGAGGTATGTGCGGATCCGTTGCCTTGTCAGGAATGGCCGCGATTGCTAGTGGTGCTGGATTAACTACTTTGGCTGTGCCCGATCGCTGTTTAGAAACGGTCGCGGGTTATTCTCCTTGCTACATGACGAAACCTTTGCCAGAAAATGCGGACGGTCGGCTCGACGCATCCGCTTGGCAGCAACTAAGCATTGAACTTGATCGTTATGCTTGTGTCGGAATTGGACCGGGTTTGGGAAGATCAAAATCTATCGAGGAATTCGTTAGCAATTTCTACCAAAAGTGTGCAGTCCCTTTGGTCGTCGATGCGGATGGATTGCATGCGTTGGCGGCAACCAAGCAAGTCGTATCCCAGGTGAATCACGACCGCATTTTCACTCCGCACCCAGGAGAATTTCAAACGCTTACCGGCGTCAGCTCGTCTGATCGGTCTGGGCAAATTGCCTGCGCGATCCAGTGGGCAAAAGAGTATGGCATCATTATTGTGCTCAAAGGAAATAGGACGTTGGTTACGGACGGTCGAACCAGCTATTACAATGAGTCAGGCAATGCAGCGATGGCAACCGGCGGCAGTGGCGATTGTTTGACGGGTATGATTGTCGCCTTAGTCTGTCAGGGTTTGTCGGCCATGCATGCGGCCCAAATGGGCGTTTACTTGCATGGCTTGGCCGGGGATCTGGCGCACTTGAGAATAGGTGGACGCGTGGTGCCGCCAACCGAACTTATTCAGTCCATTCCGATGGCTTTTTCAAAGTTAGAATAGACGATTCGTATGCGACTTGAAAATCAAGCGTTTCACCCACCGATCCCGCCATTCGGATCGCGCGAACGCCTTTGCTGGGATTGGATATACACTGCTATATGAATTTGCTGCATCGAAGTCCCGCGCCCTTTCCCGATACGATTCGCCGAGGCGTTATCGCAGTCGGCAATTTTGACGGCGTCCATCAAGGTCACCGGTGCCTGATCGAACGCCTTTGCAGTCTTGCGAAAGCGGTTGGCCGCCCCTCCATCGTTTTCACTTTCGATCCATCGCCAGCCGAATTGCTTTATCCAGGCCACGTCCCCCCTGCTCTGACATGGATGGAAAGACGCGCGGCACTGCTGCATCGTTTGGGTGTCGATATCGTCATTGCATTCCCAACAACGAAAGAACTCCTCGAACTCACTGCGTCCCAATTTTTCGAAACAATTTTGATCGAACAACTCGGAGCATGTGGCATGGTCGAAGGCCCAAATTTTCGATTTGGCAAAGGACGCGATGGCGACGTTCGGTTCCTGCAGCGCAAGTGCAATGAATTCAAAATCCCGCTTGAAATTGTCCAGCCTCAAAACGTCGATGGTGTATTGATCTCAAGTAGCCGAATCCGAAACGACATCATGCGAGGCGAAATGGAATCGGCGAATCGATATCTACTGGAGCCCTATCGCATGATTGGCCGCGTGTCGCAAGGCGCGCAGCGCGGTCGCCAGTTAGGTTTTCCCACCGCGAATCTTGAAGCCATCCCCGTGCTCGTTCCCCCACTGGGAGTTTACGCTGGACGAGCCTATATTGCGGACAACATCCATAGGGCAGCAATTCATATTGGCCCCAACCCGACTTTTGAAGAGTCCCAACCGAAAGTGGAAGTGCACATTATTGATTTTTCGGGCGATCTGTATGGCACCAATCTTGAAGTCGATTTGTTTTCTCGATTGCGAGGCGTGCAAAAGTTTGAGTCCGTTGACGCACTTCTCAACCAGTTAAGAACGGATATCGCAACGGCCCGGACCGTTGGTGAATCATGAATGGACAGTCCTCTATGCGTCTGTTGCTAACAATGAAAGTTCATAAAGTGCACGCGAGATAGAGTCATGAATAATGACCAATTTGATGCATATGTTTCTAAGCTGGACACAATCGCGAAACGTAACTCGCGGCTGTTTCTGATTCGTGTGCTGGTGTTGGCCTTTGTCGGCTACATCATGTTGTTCATGTTCCTCGTCGGTGGGATTGCCTCGCTACTCTTGGGAATTGTGGCAATCTTCTACTTCCCGGCAGCGGCGAAAATTTGGATTTTCATGATCGTCGTCGGTGCGGTTTTGGCGTGGTCGATTGCGCGTGGGATGTGGGTTCGGCTTAGGGCTCCGGCGGGATTACGACTCACACCAGGTGAGCATCCACGATTATTCAGCATGATCTCGGACTTGGCCGACAAAGCGGGCTGTCAACCATTTGACGTTGTTGTTTTGGATGGAAACTACAACGCAGCGGTCGTTCAACTACCTCGGCTCGGCATTTTCGGGTGGCATAAAAACTACTTGATGATTGGCTTGCCCATCATGCAGTCACTGACGACCGAAGAGTTTCGAGCGGCTCTCGCGCACGAATTTGCACACTTGTCAGGCAAGCACGGTATTTTTTCGAATTGGATTTATCGCACGCGTCTGACTTGGGAACGCACCATTTTCTTTATGAGCCAAAGAGGCCACGGGGCCGTGCTGATGTGGTTCCTCAAATGGTACTGGCCCAAGTTCAATGGTCACGCATTTGTGTTGTCGCGAGCTAATGAATTCGAAGCAGATGCTTTTGCGGGGGAAGTGGCATCTAAGTCGATAATGAGTCACGCTCTCACGCGGATTCGGATGGACTCGCAGCGACTTGACGAAGTCTTTTGGAAGGATGTTTTCTTGCGAGCTAACAAGCAAACGACTCCGCCACAACAAGTCTTTACAGAGTTGCGGCAATACCTATCGCAGTCTTCAGAGCTAACAAAGACGAATCGATGGCTGGAAGTCGCTTGCAATATCCCAACTGACAACACCGATACGCATCCCTGCCTGCTCGATCGCATTCGTGCCCTTGGGGCAACCATCGATACTAGCCTCCCAACGCGCGGACTTACAATCCCGCCGCCCGCCGTGCCCTCGGCAGCGGAAGATTTTTTTGATACGAAACTTCAGTCGATCGAAGATGAATTGAGTCAACAATGGGCAATTGAACTCGAAAAAAGCTGGCTCGAACGCCTCGAGGAATCGCAGAAACTCCAGCAACAATTAGCAGAAGTACCGCCTGATTCAGAAGACGCAGACAAGTTGTGGCGACGGATCGAAGCGATGATGGCTTTGGAAGGAACCGAGGTAGCATTACCCGACCTGGAGAGAATGGTGGCAGTCCATCCCAACCACGCGCCGGCAAATCTCGTGCTTGGAGCGCATTTTCTCAGTAAGGACGACGAGACTGGATTGGATTATTTGTCGCGTGCTTCTGAGGAGGATGAGTCGCTGAAGTCGACCGTCTTTGGGATTCTGGCCGAGTATGCTTTGCGGAACGGTCGGCATGAGGATTACAAGGAATTCATTCGTCAAATTGAAGGCCGCGAATCGCTCGAAGCCGCCGCAGTTCGGGAGCGACAGGGAATCACGGCCCGCGATAATCTGCTGCCACATTGTCTTACCAGCAATGAGATAGAAAACCTTAACGAAGTTTTCCGAAACGAAAAAAGAGTTCGTGCTGTCTTCGTAGCACGCAAAGCCGTTCAGCACTTTCAGAAAGTGCACTATCACGTCATCTTGGTCGTTTCGAAAGATCCTTGGTATCTCCCTTCAAGCTCGTATCATCAACGATTGCTCAAGCGATTACTGGCAAACCTACAATTGGAAAGCAGCTATTTTTTGATGGTAGAAGATAGTAGCAGCAAGAAGATCGCCAAACGTGTCCGCAAAGTTCCAGATGCACTTGTCTATTCAAACGTTGAGGCTAAGAATCCAAAGAAATAGCGATCTAACAAAGTGATTTAGAAGCTATTGAAGCAAACTAATCATTTCACGCTCCGCATCGTCTTATACGCGAACAAGCTAGAATGTCCGGACCCAGAACTACCAGAGTAATTCCTAATACAAACCCCATGCGCGGCGGATGACCCATTCGGCGGTTAGCAAAATGAGAAGAAACGAAACGACTAGCCAGTGATTCCAGATGGGAATGGGCGATAGTGGCTGCAAGCGAATGGGTTTGGAATTCGGCAAGCTGGGCCACATTTTGTCGAGTTCCTCCAAAGGAACATACTTGCCTAACGATATATCGGCTGCTTGAATCATTTCCTCGGTTGCAGGGCCGAGTTGTGAAAGCTCACCGGGTTTCTCCGTTACGGCAAAATCCACGAAGGTCGGCGGATGCTCTGCATTCATGTTGACTTCTGCGCGGTACTTGCCAGCGCCGAGCTGATCCACCCGCGTTTTAAAACTACTTGGGTCGCTCGATGATTGTGCCAAGTGAATTGTCTTTACCGCTTGGCCGTCACGAAGCAGGTCAATGTTGACGCCTTGATCGGTTAATCGAGCCAAGATTTGGTTCCCCACGCGCGCTTCCAACCGAACAATTTCTCCGGCTTCGTATCGACTCTTATCGCTAGATAGCTGCAACATCGTTTGCGTCGGCGATGATTTCGTGCCCGCCAGCCATCGGATCATTTGAATCCAATACCGCTGATAATAAAGATCATCACCAAGATAGCTTTGCCACTGATACGACTCGTCTGTACCTTGAAAAACCACGCGCCCGGCACCGGCAAATTGCGACAGTAGTAAGGGTTCTTGGTTGTTGTCGTCACAAACCGCCAGGACTTGTGCGACAGGTTTGGCGCGAAGCCCTCGCACGCGCCAGGTTTGTTTTGGTAGCGAGTTCCATCGTTCCAGATTCGCAGAAGCAGCCGATTCCAATTGAAGCGGCAACGCCGCTACGCCCATATCCGTCAGCCGCCAACCGAAGAAATCGTTTGATGAGTTAGATTGGCGGCTCAGCGGTTCGATGGGCAAGAGCGAGGCAAGCGGTCCGTCGCCAAAATCGAATGGCATGTGATTTGGCCCAGCAAAAACCAACAATCCCCCGCCCTGCTCCGATACAAATTGTTTCAACGATTCCTGAGATTTGAGAGTTAGTATACTTTGCGATGCATCTCCAAGTATGACCGCGTCATATTTCGAAAAATCTGTGGTCGTCACCGGCATGGTCAACTCGGCCGACGAATCTTGCGCAACGTACTGAGGGTCGCCTTCTTCGAGAATACTCGTCAGCTTAAATGCAGGCCGATCCGAATTCGCAGTTTGTCGCGTTCGTTCTAGTAGATGTTTCAAGAAACGAAACTCAAAGCTGGGGAATCGTTGGACGAGCAAAACAGAAATGGCCGTATCACGAATCTCGATGACGTGCGTGAGTTGGTTGTTCGCTACGTCACCCTCTCCATCAATCGGCTGCACTTCTAGACGAACAGCACGGGTTCCGATCTCGGGGGTCGCCAATTTAAGTTGGATCGCTGCCTCGTGTTGTTCTCCGGAAAATTTGATTTGTGATTCGTCGAGAATCGCGCCGGTATCTACATCGACCAATCGCACCCGATGCTCAAGCTGTGCCACATCGCTTCGATGCAGCGTCGCCTGAAAATTAATCGCGTCACCTTGAAAGGCCATCTGAGGCGCAACCAAATCAGCGATCCACAGATCGAGGTTCTTTTGCGGTTGCCCCACCCCGACTAAGTACAGTGGTACCATTTGCCGACGAGCGAGATTTGCGGCGTCCGGCAACCCAAGCCCTTGCGTTGACACTCCGTCCGTAAATACGACCACGCCTGCAAGCGATTGACCGCGAGCGGCGGCGAGCAAATCGCGTATGCCGTCTCCGAGTCGGCTGACTGGCGTATCAGGAGCAATGGACTCCAATGTTTTCGACATTGCGGCAGAGGTTGACGGATCAAGCGCCGTCAAATCATCGCCAATTGAATATCCAACGACGCGATATTTCGTTTCGAGTTGCTGCTGGATACGAGAAGGTATGGCACGCCAAGCCGATACAGCTTGTTGAAATCGAGTGGTGGGAGCTGAGTTCTTCGAATCCGTTTTCGCCCGTTTTTCTTCGACACCCATGCTCGCGGAGCGATCAAATAGTACCGCCAGAATTGGGCGATCCGTCTCGAACGGTTGCAAAAACCATTGAGCGAGCATCCAAAGCACCAATCCGAAGATTAACGCACGCAGTGTTCCCAGCAGGATCACAACCAAGCTGGCCCATCGCTGCGTTGAAGGGTTGGCGGTCAGTATTTTTTTCTGTGGCCAATAGAGTGCCGCAACTGTCCCCACGATTACCGATATCAAGAGCAACGTCGCCCACAGCGGCAATGTCCATGCGTGTTCGACGGAAACTTCTTGCGGCGTCGATCCAAACCAGTTAGTAAGCCACGACGGTATGGAGTTTTCTCCGATCATCGAATCGACGTGGAGCCATCCAAATGAGAGAGCAATCATGTTCGCCCTCTTGCAAAGAACCAGGTCAACAGCGTTTCTCCAAACAGCACACATAAAAGTGCGCCTATCAATAACGCAGAGAATTCCGCCCTTTGATCGGAACCCAAACCTTCGGCGGATCGGCTAGGCAAAGGAGTCGACTGAAAAAACTGCGGGAGTTCGAGTAATTCGAGGCGACGGGGATCGCTTTCTTTGGTGTCCACATTCAATGCAAATAATTGACCGATATCGTCCTGGCTGGACTTTACGCGATACGGGCCGCGTCGAAAAGTTTCGGCAAAGGACCATGCCATCGGCTGATTGCTTTGCTGAACAATCTTCGATTCCTGACCGGTAGGAAGTGTAATTGTGATCGTTGAATTGCCAGAACCTTGACCGCTGCCAATGAGAGCTTGGCCCACTCGCAGATTTCGTGGGACGCTCGCGCTACGTCCAAGTCCGCTGATGACCTCCTGAACAAGCGGTACAAAGCTGGGCCATGCGGCGAGTGAGTTCCACGACGCTTCGGGGTCGCGCTGATTGAGCGTCGGAGGCGTCGTAATCCAAATTGACCGGCCCAAACCGGCAGCCGATGAAATGATAAACGGATCCGAATTCGAGTATGCCAAGTCCACATGACTCTCAGCGGAGTTAAGTTGGTCGATCTTGTAATATTGAAAAATGGGAGTCGTCAACAGTCCGCTTTCTGGGAAGTCGCGAAATGGTTCGGCGATCGGGCTTGCGTAGTCAAGCGGATCAATGCTGCTAACTAATCTTGGACTAGGCTCAGTCAATTGAAAGGGCATGATACCCCTTGTAGGTTCAGCGGCTGATTTTGCAAAGCGATTGTACTGGTCTGGTTTCGTTTCGCTACCTAGCCAAGTAATCAAACCTCCACCGCTACTCACAAAGTTGATGATGTCGGATGCAATTTCGTCGTTGGGGATTCGTGTGTTGCAAAGGATGACGATATCGAAGTCAGCCAATTTGACTTCATGCAATTTATTAATATTCAAACTCCGTACAGAAAATCCCCGATCAGTAGCCGACAAGGGAGCAATTGCGGTTTCAAGGTATTTAGACGATTCATCGATGGACTCAAGAACAAGTATTTTGATTTGCGATTTCACATCCACTGATAACCACTGAACGTCGTCGTTCTCGAGTCCATCGGCAGGCACGTGTACTTCAAGCAAATAGTTACCGGGGCGGGCAGCTGTCCAATCGAATTGGATTGTTGTCGACTGTCCTGGAGATAACTCGAGGGCCCGACTCGCTTCGGTTCGATTGTCAACCAAGAATTGTACGGCGACGGGTTTACTGGCTTGATGGGAAAAATTGTCGATCTGAGCACCAATCGTAACGGGCACGTTAGGTTGAATCACGGCGTCATCCAATCGAAGATCGCTTACCGCAATATTCGGGTCCAGCAGTTTAGGTCGGCACGGCACGACTTTGAACGAAGCCATTTCTGAGATAGATCGCGCGACCTGCAGCGTTTCGGGTTGGGATAATGTTGACCACGTGTTTTGGCTAAGGTCGGTGAATATTGCGACTTCTGCACCGCGAAGGTCCGTTAGGCGAGCCCGATTATCGTTGATCGCGCGCTGAACTAATTTCAGTGTCGCATCCAAGTCGGCATCCGTATCAACGGTTGTCCATGCAAGTAGTTCTTCTTTGATGCGATCGTGCGCAAAGGTTGCATTCGGGATAATAGAGTTGGGTGGCGACGCCATTTCGATCATGCAAACTGCATCCAGTTTGGAAAGGTCGCTCACATATTTCTCGGCCTCTCTTCGGGCAATATCCTTGGACGATTCCTCGCCACCGTGATGATTCATGGAGTATGAGGAGTCCAATACGATGACCGCAAGTTTGCCTTGACGAGCACCACTGGCTTCGTCGTTGGCCGCAAGTGTTTGCCACGCCGGTCGCGCGACGGCAAATGCAATTAGGATGATGGCTGATGTCCTTAGGATAAATAACAGCCATTGTTCAAAGCGAGATCGTTTCGATCGCTTACGAACTGCAAGGGCTAGAAATCGCATAGCGGACCATGAGATTTCTTGACGATGATGCCGACGCCATAGATGGATTGCGATGGGGATTGAAACGCCAAGTCCCCACAGCAGAAACCACGGGCTTAAAAATCCCAGCGCGACAAGTGGTACGAGCACGAGTCCATGGTCAAGCATGGTTTCGTCCCCGCTGGTGATATGCTTTTTGGCGACGAGCTAAGAAGAAAGGGAGGCTGACAGAAATCGGGTTGGTCGTCACGAAAACTTGGCGATCGATCTCCGATTGGTTGCAGAAAGCCTGAAGAGTTGTTTGATGATGTTCAAACTCTGCGATGTAATCGCTGCGAATCGAGACGGGATCCACGATCAAGTCCCCCTGCCCTTCAAGACCGATGAACTTTGAAGGGCTCGGATATGGGAAAGTCTGCTCCGCTTGATCGAGAACTTGCAATAAGCACAAGTCGTGTCGCTGATGGCGCAAGTGTCGGCAACCTAGAACGAGTTGATCAAGCTCGTCAAGAAAATCGCTTAACACGATGACCAGACATCGGCGAGACAATCGGCCTGCAAGATCACCGAGAACATGGCCGGTATCCGTGGAGCCTCCGACAGGCGCTGTTTCCAATGTGGAAACCATGTCCTGCCATCGTTGAGCTTGATTGCTGGGATCCAACCAGCGATCGATTTTGCTCGAATACGTTACGAGCGACACGGCATCGTGTTGATCGAGTACGAGATAGGCCAAGGACAATGCGATCAGTTGAGCGTACTCCAGTTTGCTAAGCGGAGATTTCGCGCTGCGAAACGTCATACTTTCGCTCGTATCGACGACGAAGATCACGATCAAATTTGTTTCGTCTTCGTATTGTTTTAAATAGTATTTGTCCGTTCGAGCAAATACTTTCCAATCGATTTGCCGTACATCGTCGCCAGGGCTGTACTCACGATGCTCGGCAAATTCAATCGATTGCCCGCGTTGCGGACTGCGATGCAGGCCAGCAATGTAGCCTTCGAGAAGGTACTTGCTGCGAAGCGACAAGGGCTGGATCTTGGCCAGGGTTTCAGGATCGAAATACTTGGCTGAGAGTTTCACGCGAATTTCCCTTGGCTGGCTTACCTGTTGCCACATCGATGACAGCTTGAATAATTTGTTCGGCAGAGACACCCTCCGCTTCCGCTTGGAAATTCAGTTTTAGCCGATGTCGTAGGACCGGCATTGCCACAGCCAAAATATCTTCATTGGTAACGAGAGGTTTGCCATTGAGTGCCGCGCGGGATTTGGCACCGAGAACGAGATATTGGCTACCCCGTGGTCCCGCGCCCCAACTCACGCATTTGCGCACGATTTCCGGGGCGGTCGGCAGTGATGGACGAGTTAGCCTAGCGATTTGCATAGCAAGTCGCGCGACCGGTTCTGCTACGGGAATTCGACGAACGACTTGCAGGAAATTCGAAAGGTTTTCTGCGTTAAGAATTGGCGAGAGTACCGAACTGTTGCTACCCGTTGTTTGCAGTACGATTTGCAACTCGTCTTCTTCGTTAGGATAATCAACCCAAACGTGAAACATGAATCGATCCAACTGGGCCTCGGGCAAAGGGTAGGTTCCTTCTTGCTCAATAGGATTTTGCGTGGCGAGAACAAAGAAAGGCGATGGCAATGCATGCCGTTTGCCGCCAGCTGTGACTTGCCGTTCTTGCATGGCTTCTAGTAAAGCAGATTGCGTTTTTGGAGGCGTGCGGTTGATTTCGTCGGCCAAAATAATATTGGCAAAGACCGGTCCAGAAATAAACCGAAACTCTCGGCGACCTGTGCTACGATCTTCTTGGATCACTTCGGTACCCGTGATATCCGAAGGCATCAAATCCGGCGTAAACTGAATTCGGCTGAACTGGAGATCGAGGACTTGAGCTAGAGACGAAACCATCAAGGTTTTGGCGAGGCCGGGGACACCCACCAAGAGGCAATGGCCGCCCGCAAATAATGCGATCAGCAGTTGCTCGATCGTTTCTTGTTGTCCGACGATGATTTTCGAGAGCTCGCTAACGATGCGTCCGGCGGCCGAGTGCAATTCGGCAAGTGTCTCTTTGTCGTTTTCCATAGCGCCGCATTTCTAAGCGATTTGATCGCCGACTCCAGTCCTGGTTTCTTGGCCACACCGACAACGTCGCGGTTTAGCGATTATCGAAAACGAATATTGTAGCCGATTATCGACCAGAGGCGGTGGGTAGAAACGCCATTAGTCGGCTGGGCGTCGCCAAGAATAGCCACTTTCCATTGCTTGCCAAATGGGCTCCTTCGCCCATTCGCGTACCGAGTTCTATCTCCCAAGGCGATTTGACAAAAGCCCGCCCCGACTCAGAATGGCCTAACTCGATATCAAACGACAAAAGCTTGCCAGCTACGGGCCATAAAACCGCATCTTGCGTGATGATACCTCGCCCCATTCCACGCGGCCAAGGCAATGCATGTCCCGGCAAATCGCTCCCCGATTCTGGATAGCGTGCTACTTGCCGACCCGACCAAACGTCTAACCAATAAAGTCGATCACCGCTGACAAACAAAGTATTAGCCTGCGAGCCAAGCAAATGGACCGCGTCATTTGCGATTCCCGGTTCTGTTGCCCAAATTAGGTCACCAGTCGCCCAGTCCAACGCAAAGATTTCCCTGCAATCTTGTGGCGCACAAATGACTAGTTCCCTATGAATCAACGGAGGCGCCATATCACGCTGTCGAAATCGTTGGCTGCGAGGGTAAGCTTCGGCAGTTGAATCGACTCGTGCATACCGAGCCAACCACGCGATGCTCCCATTATCTGCGTCCACCGCTGCAATGGCACCTAATCCCGTGTCAAGGAACAACCGGCCACTACTGAACGACAAGAGTTGATGGCTGATCACGTTTGCTTGTTCGGCTCGATTTGGAAGAGCGGCGGCTAGTAAAGGCGATCGCCATTTGAATCGCGCGGTGAAGCGATCAAAACATGCTACGAAGCGCCGAAGCTGAACGCTGTTGCGTTGAGTAATGGCCACAAACAGATCATCGCCGACCAACAGAGGTGATCCTTCGAATTCGCAATTGGTCCAGCCTTCACCCGCAAGGAGTATCGGGAAACCAGGCAGCATTCGACCTTCGGATTGGAGATCAAGACCCACAATCGCGCTCTGCGATGATGTCGCGAATTCACTTGCGTTTCTCCAACCTGTGATCGCTGATCCGACGCGGGCATAAAGTTTGTCATCCAAAATCGAAAGAGTTCCACGAGGCACGCCGACCATCGGATAACCTAGGGGCGCGATTTGGTCTTCGAGCGTCGTATGTTCATAAAGCGGAACCCGATTTGTCGGGCTTGGCCAACCTTTGCCAGTTTCTAGGTCGAATGCCACAATCCGATTAAGCTCGTTTACGAAAACGCGATCGCCATAGACAGCCGGATAATGCGAAAGCAATCCTTGTGAAGACTCGCTGGCCCTTGGCAGTTGATCCGCTAACTGTTCGTAAGTGCCGGAACGCCGTGGAAGGCGTTGGCTCCAAACCATCTCACCCATCGTTGCCTTCGTTTCCACTCTCGGTGCCATAGACCAAGCAGTAACTATCGTTTCGTTTCTATGCAATCCATTGCCAAAAGTACTCAGGCCATTGCCAAAAGTACTCAGTTCGGTCTCCGAATTGCGAACCTCGGCGGGACTGGCGGAAGCAATCCATCCGTCAATTTTTGTAAGCCACTGCTGTCGTTCAGTCTCGTCTCCGCCCGCGCACTCGGCCAAGAGTCGGCGTTCGCATTTAGCCCGCGTAATATCGCCTTGGAGAATTGAACACCAAATTAAGCGAGCAACAGTTTCGAAAGACGGAGGGGAAACAATGGCGCTCGAACCGAGGCACCTTGGCGGTGGCTCCGCAAAGAAACTTTTGAATGTATCTGGCAATTTTTGGTCAAGCGGAAACTTTCGAAGAATGAGATGCCATGGAACGCTCGTCAAAGCTGTTTGATCCGATGGTCCTATCGGCGCTCTCAATGCCGTCGATGTACGTTGGTAGCAGTCCCTGGCGGCGTTTACCCAACCTCGATACAGATACAAATCTCCTAAGCGAATCAGCGATTCGGTCTCATGCGAACTGCTCCTCGCTTCGCTAACGATCTGCTTAAGGATTTTTGCATCGGTGACAGATCGGGGTGAATCAAGTTGCTGGCGAATCCGTGCATCGACTGTTGCCCGATACTGTCGAAGAGCTTGGGGATACTGTCTCTGCCACTCGTTTCTTTGCCAAGCTACTTTTGAATCAAGTGGTAGAAACCGAGTGAAAGGGAAGGACTCGTTAAGCGAGCTTACAGGAAACGCAATCAATCGACCGGCGGCTTCGTCAGATATCTTTTGAAGCTGAGCGATTGCTTCGCTGTATTCATTTGCCGCCAACGCTTGCTCCACTTGCGCAAACCGGAGTTCTGTAGTTGCGTCTGCAGAATGAATTTGAACTTGACGGTCGCTGTTGGTCTGTGCAATGACCGACCCTGAGAACAACCCAGCATAGCCGACCGAAAACCACGTGCAGCCCACCGAAATCACAACGGACAGCCAACTTGTGAAATTGGCTCCCTGCGAATTTGCGACTAAATGTCCGGTTACTTTTTTCATCGACGAACGCGAACTCTAAGAAAATTTTGTGTCCACACGACGATCGTGCGCTTTTTGGATTATCTTGCAACACCGTACTTTAAGCAATCGACAGAAATGTTTTTCGCGATTCACGCAAGAGTCCGTAAAGTCATCCCGTCATTTCTGAACGGCAGCCATTGTTTTTTGGAAAATGTCGATGTCCCGTAATGGTGACGTTCCGATAATGCCCGACATGTTTGATATGGCAACACCCACTTGCGTCGAATCGAGTGCGGGAGCGCCGTGGGAGCCGCGAATCAACGTTGCGTCGAGGGGTATGCATTTGTTGGCCATATCAAAATGTAACTCAACTGGGTCGTACCCAGGTTTGCGATGAATATCAACGGTGCGTGCATAACTCGGAGCGCGGGCATCGTCCAACCACCAATAATAGGCTTGCCAGCTTTCCGCAGAAGAAATGACGATACATTCGCCGCTACGGGTATGGTTCATGTTCAGAGCGGCACGTCCATCGCCACTCAGAACGTCGGCGACGCCCGGTTGTTTTGAAAAGATTTGTTTGACTTGTGAAATGGCATTCGCATCGCCATTCTTGACGAAGACATGACTGAACTGGTGGTCTACCAGAGCCCATGCTTGGCTGTTTTCGAAGTCAATTTCTTCGCCCTCCGCGCCCTTTTCCTGTTTGACCTTGAGCAATCCAGCTTGCCGAAGCAATCGATTGGGAAACAAGACATGCGAAACGGCAGTGATGACATATTCGCTCACTACTAGCAGTCGTGGCGTCACGTCGAGTTGCTCCGTGAGGTCGCGATAGAACTTGTCGATCATTTCGTCAAGTTCGGCCACAGCCGCCAATGCTTGCGGGCTATCGGGACCAACCTTCTGAGTGGCATAGTCGAGGTGGGGGACGTAGATGTAGAAAAAATCGGGACGAAGTTGTTTGGCGGCATATGCTGCCGAGTCGATAATCCATTGCGAAGAAGGCCGACCAGCCAAAGGTCCCCAAAAATGTTTCAGAGGAAAATGACCAAATCGATCCCGCAACTCACCGTAGTACTCAGTGGGCTTGGTGTAGCACCAAAGCGATTCGCTCCCGTCAGGATTGTGGATAGGAGCTGGCATACAAATATTGTCCGCACCGCATCCTTTACTCAGCATTGGAAACCAGACGGCAGACCGTTTTGGAACGGAGCCTTGATGAAGGCGATCCCATATTTGCGGTTGTTCGATCTTGTCATTCCAGGCCGTCCACATTTCAACTTGCTGTTTATCACGCCAGTAGAAACCGTTTGCGACGACTCCATGTTGATTTGGCAAACAGCCGGTGAGCATGTTCGCTTGTACGGGCCACGTGACAGCCGGAAAACTTGCAGAGAGCGGTACCATTTCTCCTGCGTGAGTTATGGCTTTGAGCTTCGGCATGCGGTCGATATCCGAAGGCCGCAATCCGGGAACGGAAATCAAGAACAAAGGCGCGTTGGTCATCGTCGTGTATTTTCTATGTAGAGCGGAATTGCAAACCAAGAATTACCATGGGAACCACCAGTATACAGACAGTTATCCCCGCCGTCGTTCCAGCAAATTGTAGTGCGGCGGCTGCATCGAGAAAAATGAGAGTCATGATCGACTGTTTGATCGCCATTTGCACGGCAGGAGGCTTTAGAGATACAACTGAATTTAGGGCTCTTCGTATAAGCGGAAACGCGAGCATCACAATCAATCCGGGATACCATGTGTAGGGATCGAGGTGCATTGTGCGAAGCGAAATTGCGGAGATGGCCACCACGGACCACAACCCAATCCCAGCGGCAGCGATAATCCATCCCAACACTAATTGCCATCGCAAGCTCATTTGCGCTTCGCGCCGAGCTGCGGTGGTAAACCCTGCCACATAGATGGCATGCGCGAGAGGTGCGAGATACCAAAACGGTTGATTGACAACATCGATATTAAAGAGATCCGCACCTGCGGCTAACCCAAGCAACATATTCAGGCCGCGACAAATACCCATGAGTATTGGCCCCGCAGGTGTTGACTTAAGCGGGCTATTATAAAGCAGAACAAACACCCCGATCAACACTGCGACCAAAGCACTATCCCAGCCCCCAATACTTGGATTTCCTTTTCCCGTTCCGCCAACATTCGTCGCCCATGCGGCAAGAACTCCGATTGCAATGAGGATGTACCCCGCTCGCCGAGCGGAAGCGATCGAGATTCGGCCATCAGCTACCGGTCGGCGGCGATTTGTCTGCTGATCTTTGGTGACGTCGTTCACATCGTTAAGAATCATGCCCGACCAATAAAGGCAGATCGATGCAAGAACGCTTAGGATGAGTGACCAGGAAAAATGAAATCCGTTCGTCGCGATTGCATAGCCAGCCAATATATCGGCAGCCGTCGTGAACGTATTGGGAACTCGAACTAGCTCGGCCCAGTCACGTACTATGCCAAGCCAGCTTCGGTCTTCTCGAATCGTCGATTGCAAATTCCTAGTTCCGCTTCTTGATGTCAGATTCCAATTCCGGCACAGGCAGACCCAGGATTCCGCGTCCTTCGTCTAGTCGCACGTCCACATCCAATTGGAGATCTTCGTTATCGATCTCCCAAAATTTAGAAATCAGTTCTTTGTCGAGAGGCTTGGCCGATCGCACGATTCGAAAGCCGACTTCGCGAGCTGGATCGCTGGTGTACCACCAAGGGCTGTGAGGAATATTGGGATCCTCGGATTTCCAATCGTCGTCTTCGGAACCCATTCGTGCCGATGACCGAAGCCGATCAGCTGGATCTTGCCAGCCGCCGCCGCGAACACATCGAGGGAAGACAGTCGTTGGCCATTGAACAGCTTCAAACCCCTTCTTCTCTGAGCCCAGCGATTCATAGCCATCGTCCGTGTAAGCATCGATCGTCCACTCCCAAACATTGCCGTGCATGTCGTGAATTCCCCAAGCATTGGGTTTCCGTGAACCAACAAATGCAGCTTTCTCCTCGTTGGCATCCGCGTAGGTTGCATAGTCCTTGATAGCATCGGAGGAATCTCCAAAGGAATAAGCTGTCTGGGAACCTGCGCGACATGCGTATTCCCATTCAGCCTCTGTTGGTAAACGGAACTGCTGTCCGACGAGTCCTGAGAGCCACTTTGTGTATTGTTTGGCAGCATATTGGGTCATCGTAACGGCCGGCTGGCTTGGCTCCTCCCCGAATTCGAAAGTGTGGTCGGGTTCATAGAGCGGCGTTGGTACGGTAACGGCATCCATTTTGTTTTTTGAACTGACAGGCCGAATTTTGGCGGACTTCAGGTCCTTGAAAATTTGGTACATGTTCATGAATTTTTTGTATTCCGCCCAACTGACTTCCGTCTTACCAATCCAAAACGGGTCCAAGGAAACTTTGACTTGGGGGCCTTCGTCCGCGCTGCGGTCTGGTTCAGACTCGGGACTGCCCATCATGAATGTCCCTCCTGGAACTGGGATCATTTCGAACGACACTTGGGTGCCAGGAATGGTGACCGAATACGGAACGAGGAATTTCCCACCATGTTCGACGAAAGTACCAGAGGCCGGTTTACTGTCGACTACGCCTGGTTCCTGGCATAGCCCTTGTGCGACAACGAAACAGAGAGTGCATATAGCCAATTGGATGCGTAGCATAATTACCTTTAGTCGTTGGTGGTTCAACAATGGTTTCGCGAAGGCGGGCGGGACGAAGTGATGTTCGATGATCGCCGTCGATGCAAATTCTTCGAGTACTTTCCTAATCGATCGATTTCTTGATTTCCTAATTTTGATCCAACATCGAGTTGGATGCGAGCCCTAAACGGAGCTGAACAAAGGTCGAAAACTAGTTCAAGACCTCTTTCTCTAGGAAATAATCTTGATTTCGAACAGGACTAAGAAGCAGAAGGCCTTGTTTTTTGTGGACTTAAAGAAATATCCGTCTGCACGGCTAAGTGATCTGGCACAATGCGTAAATAAACTGGCCACAACGTCGTGAGCATCCAAATCAAGGTCATGCTGTCGGGGATCGGGCTGAAGAGCGGACGTTCGGCCAGCGATACCACAAAAATGAATACCGCAGTCGAAACGAGAATTGGAACTCTCGAAACAATACCGTCGTACAAATTCCAGGCCATAAGAAATAGGGCGACTAATGCGGCCGGGAATCCCAAGTTAATTGCAACGTCCAGAAATACGTTGTGGGCGTGCCCCGAAAATCCAGCCATCGCAATCGGACTCGCTCCCGCCCCATGACCAAAGATAGGACGCTGTTTGGCAATTTGAAATGCTTCCCACCAAATACGGGTACGACCTGTAGCCGATGTCAGTTCTTCGATCTCCCCGGTCTTTGTCGATGCCGATACAAACTTGCCCAGCAATTTGTCGGTCCCAATAGTGCCCTCGGCAAGGATTAACCCAAATACTCCCACCGCAATGCAAAGGCCAATTATATAAACAGTGGTAGGACGACGGATCAAAGGCAGGCATACGACTCCCAAGGCTACCGCCGCACCGATGACGGGAGTTCGGCTTAGCGAGATTACTGTCTCGATAGCGAGCAATGGAAACCAAAACCAGAACCATCGCCATCGAACTAAACCTCCGTAGCAAGCAGAAAACAAAAAGAGCATGCAGAAGATCGCAGTTCGTCCCAAAATATTTGGATGCCCGAGTCCGCCGATACGCTGGACGATTTGCGTTGGGCTCAGCACTTCCATGAAAATCGCCATATCCGGGATGAGGAAGTACGCGAATAGGCAGCCAATGAGATATAGAAACAGTCCAAACAAGATATCGAACATCACGCATTTGGGCCCCAAATGGGACATAGCGGCCGCTGCAACCAGAAGCGTGCAAGTGAATGCTATGCCGCTAGAAAATGCAATCGTTGGGGAGAGCGCACCAATACATGCTGGCAAATGCAGTGCGCACAAAACTAACAAGAGACCGCCTTGAATGCTTATGAACATCCGACGCGTAAGCGGGTTGCGCCACCATCCCCACGCTCCTAACATTCCTGCCAGAATTAGAATTGCAAACTTGATCAGCGACTGAGGGCCTGTTTTGTAAGCATCCACTGCGCGGTCGATTTTTGGAAGGTCGATGTTGGCGGCAAAGACGATTGCTATGACCGAAATGCGAAGCAATAAAGGATAAAAAGCGATGCGATTTACCCGCAGAGCCAGTCCTCGATCCCGTATTTCAATAAATGGTTCGGCAATCGTGCTCACAAATTACTCCGAAATCAAAATCGCACCAGCAGCGACGCGCTACTCATTGAGCGTAATTTGTCACATTTTGGATGGAAGAGGTTTGCCAATCAAGCACCCGAGACGGATGCTGTAAGATGATATTCACCGTCATATTCCGTACAAGCCAATCTGGTTGCGGCGACAGGCTGAGGCAATCACGTCAAAGATTATCGGGCCGAGATGCAATTCGGACCGCTAGTTCCAGTCTCTTTTCGCCACGCTTGACTTGTACTTGTACCGTGGAGCCAACTTTGGATTCGCTGATCAAACGACGAAATGTCGCCCAGTCCTCGATCGGATGCTCGTTGAATTTATAGATCAAGTCGCCTTGAAGGATACCCGATTCGCGTGCAGGTGATTCTTGATCGCTGGGGAATCCACCGACAACAATTCCTTCTTTGCCCTCTTGGGCACGATACTCGCCGTCTGCGAGTTGCTCCATGGAAGGACGTATTCCGATCCAACCACGATCGACCTTGCCTGTCGCAATGATTTGCTCGTACACCATTCTGGCAATGTTGCTCGGAATAGAAAAACTCACCCCGCGATAACTTTCTCCGAGTATGGCGGTGTTGATACCGATCAATTGACCTTGCGCATTGACCAAGGGGCCGCCGCTGTTCCCAGGATTGACCGCAACGTCCGATTGCATCAAGTCCCCATAAAACGCATCGCCTCGCACAGAGCCTCTGTATCGAGTGTCTTCGAGGCTTATGCGATGCTTGCTGCTGATGATTCCAAAGGTGATCGAACCCGTAAGTCCGAATGGACTCCCAACAGCCCATACTGGCGTGCCGATCGTGATCTTGTCACTGTCGCCCCAATCGATTGGCATCAAGTTATCCGATTCGATGCGAAGCACGGCTAGATCGGTCTTTTTGTCGACTCCCACAACTTTGGCTTTAGCCCGTCGGCTATCGGATAAATAGACTTCGATGTCCGTTGCGCCTTCCAGCACATGATTGTTCGTTAAGATATGTCCTTCCCGGTCGATAATCGCGCCGCTTCCCTGCCCTCGCAGCATTCCGTCATTGGGCTCTCGATCCGCATCGAGAAAGAATGACTCAAGTGAGTTTTTCGCTTCGCTGCGCACGGTGATGTGGACGACGCTGGGCACGACTCGGCTACTGACCATTTGCGACACACTTGCCAAGCCATCCACGGAGACATGACGCAGTTGTTCGCCCGCAACTTCGTACTCCGCTCTCAGTTCGCCACGATGCCATGAATAGCGCGACCACTCCAGCAATGGGGGAAGCACAAGCCGTACTGCTACTAGTATGCACAGGACGACTGCCAAGCTTAGGAGTGTTGATAAGACCAACGACTTGGCTCCAACGTCGTCGGGTGCTGGTTGGGTTCCCTTCGGTGACTTCGCTTCACGGTTGTTACTGCCCGAGTAATTCAATTTTAGTGATGAACTATTTTCGGGATGCGTATGAACGTTCGGAGGTGGTACTGATGGTTGCTTGTCAGCTTCGAGTGGTAAATTCGAATCCTGAGGGTAGGGATGGAATTCATTGAGCATGCCAAAACCTTTTCCGTCGAACGCGACCAGAAACTTGCAACCAGTGCGATGGGACCTGTCTTTAGATTAACAATCCGTCAATCGCGTGAACCTACCGAACAGCTTCCATTCTACCCGACTCCTGGTCAGACTTGCAAAGGAAATTGCACGGAAGATTATTAACTTGCAATTCGGCGGGAATGGTGACGGCTGGCGTCACCACACTAGAATTACTACTTTCTTGGACACCGCTAATCTGGCATGGTTGAGTAATTCGGAGGGGTCAGGAACAATGGTCGTAGGAGTGGACGCCACCAATTATTGGTTCTTTCGGATATCGCCTTTGGTCGAAAAACCCTCTTGAACCTCAGAGTTTACCCAATTCACAGTTTCTAAAGCCTTCTGAAAAATTAAAGCTACCAATGCCCCAAGAACTTGCGAGTCGACTGTTTGATGAACTGGATCGATTGGTTTTGATTGATCCTCACACCCATATCAACCCACACTCACCCGCGAGTCGTACGTTGGCGGATTTGTTGGGTTACCACTACTACACAGAGCTTGCTCATTCCGCTGGATTATCGCGCGAACGAATCGAGGAGCCGGGCATTTCGCCAAAGGAAAAAGTTGCTCGCTTGTTTGAGAAATTGGAGACCATCGACAATACCGTTCAGTGGTCATGGTTCATCGAGTTAACACGCGAGTTATTGGGATTTGAAGGCCATCGTATTGGACGTGATAATTGGGAATCGTTGTACGACTCTGCAGAGCGGCTAATGGCCGCGCCGAATTGGGCTTCAACGGTTCTTGATAAAAGCAAATTGGAAGCCGTCTTTCTCACGAACGATTTCGATGACCCGCTAACAGGTTTCGATACACGATTGTACGTTCCCTGTTTGCGCACCGACGACTTGGTTTTTCATCTTGCTCAGCCGACTGTTCGTTCGCGATTCGCGAAGGCCACTGTTATGGAAGCCAACAATTTGACGAGCTTGCGTGCCGGCATCGGTAGATTATTTGAACACTTCTCACGAAACGGCGCGCGGGCTTGCGCGATTTCGTTGCCACCTGACTTCCATCCAAAGGCGATTTCCGCACACGCCGCAGAGGCCGCATTGTCGGAAATCAATCAAAATGGTCCCGAAGCTAGTTTGGATTCGATCCAGACGATGGCTCAGTGGAGTTTTTGGACACTAGCGGAGTTTTGCAACGAACATCGACTTCCATTCGACTTGATGATTGGTGTTCGCCGCCGGGTCTATCCCGGTGGCGTCTATCAAGGTCAAGATCTATACGACAGCCGAGTCTCGCTGATTCAATATGCCGACTTGTTCAACGCGTTTCCGAAAGTCGTTTTTCCGATATCTGTTCTGGCCAGTGTAACGAATCAAGAACTGGTTGATTTCGCCTGGATCTTTCCAAACGTTTACACGAGCAGTCATTGGTGGTACAGCAACACGCCCAGTTTTATTGCTCGCGATTTAGCTGCCCGTCTCGAAGCCATCCCAAGAATAAAACAAATTGGTTATTACAGTGACATGTACAAACTGGAATTTGCACTGCCGAAATTTCGGATGTACAAACGAACTCTTGCCACCACACTTGCAAACGATTTTGTCCTCGCTCGGAAATGGTCTGAGGAACAAGCTATTCAGCTTGGTAAAGACGTTTTGCGAACAAACATCGAGAACATATTTTATGCTTAGTCTCGTTAACCCTGAGCTATGTCGCCGAATCAGAGCCTCGTACGTTGTACTATCCAATGAATGAATTCGACTAAGATCGCCGATTCGATGCAAGAAATGAGTCTGGGGCGAAATGATTTCTTTAAATCACTGAAAGGGGCGGATAATGGCAATCGTTAAACCGTTGAAGATTATTGCGACCAATTCCAAGCAACTTAAAGCCAAGCATGGAGACGGCTATGAACGCATCAAAGAGGCTTTAGCGAAGCTAATTGCCGTCGACAAAAAGCAAGGTTTGAAGACCCGAGTAATCGACCTATCAAGCTCATCTTCGATGAAATCCGTTGACGGCAAGGCAGTTAAAACCCCCGAAGACCTGCGAAGCAACAAGAACGCGATCGACAAAATTTTTGTTAAATTGAGGCCTCATTATCTGCTCATTCTCGGCGCTCCGGATGTCGTTCCCCACCAGAAGTTGCAGAATCCGTTGTACGGCAAAGACGACGATCTTGACGAGTTTGTGCCAAGCGATTTGCCGTATGCGTGCGAATCAGCTTTCAGCTCGAATATCGAAGACCATTTGTCACCGACCCGCGTCTTGGGTCGGTTGCCGGACCTTCACGAGAAAAAGGGCTCGGCAAGCACCAAATTTCTGGTCGAAGCCCTTGAGGTTGCCGCTAATTGGACGGGCCGACTCAAGAGTGACTACGCCTCATTTTTTGCCGTGACAGCGAATGCCTGGAAAGAATCGACCAAGGAGTCCTTAGAAAACATTTTTGGTTCGGCAGTGAATTTGAAGCGATCCCCTCCCGACGGACCCCTTTGGACAAAAGCCGAATTGGGGCCGTTGTCCCATTTCTTCAACTGCCATGGTGGCCCGGTCGACCCGCAATTCTACGGGGACGACGGGGTCGATAATCCGATTTGTGTTAAGGCAAAACAGCTTGCAGGAAGAACCAAAGAAGGAACGATAGTCGCAGCCGAATGCTGTTATGGCGGAGAAATCTATAAACCAGATAGTCACGGCGTTCATGGAATTTGTACAACCTATCTGGCTAACCAAGCGTATGCTTTTTTTGGAAGTTCGACGATCGCGTACGGGCCAGCCGAAGGCAACGCATTGGCTGATTTACTAACACAGTTCTTTTTCAAATCGGTGCTCGCCGGCGCATCAACTGGCAGGGCAACGTTGCAAGCTCGTCAAGAATATGTAATGAAACACTCGATGCTTGACCCGATGGATTTGAAAACGATAGCCCAATTCAACCTGCTGGGTGATCCCTCCATTCACCCCGTTCACTCCGAAACGAACGAGGAAGTTCCACATGCCGCCTCGATAAAAAAGTCAACCAGTGCCAAGAAAGCAGTGTTAAAACCAAAGTCTGTCGGGTCACGTAAAACCGAATCCCCATGGTTAGGAATTACACGGCGCCGCGAGAGCCTGTTTATGAAAGGTCAAGCGATCGGTGAAGCGAGTATGTCGATCGATACAAAATCGAAAACGTCCGTTTCGAGCGAATCACTTAAAATACTCACCAAGCTATTGGGCCAGATGACCGAAAGCCGATTTTTCAGTTTTAGCGTCAGCCAAGGGACTTCGGTGGTTTCGAAATCGCTAAAAAAGGGCATGATTCGCTCGCAAGAGAAAAACCGAGTTGAAGTGGCAATTGGCAAACTGTCGTCTCGCGAAACAGGGCCACGACTCGTCGCTATAGTTGCTCGCGAACGCGACGGCGAACGAGAAATGCGCACTTACTTTAGTAGATGATTGTCTCGAATTCCTTTCCACTTCCCCGCGTTTGTCGGTAGCCAGGACTTGGTAAGGAGTGGGCGTGAACAGCAAAAAGCATCGACCGAGACGGAGTTTGCTCATAGAATACAGTACTCCCCTTTGTATTGAAATTTCGGCACCGCAGCACTATGAAAAAGCAAGGTCGCGTAATCAAGAAACAAGTCGCACGCGGATCGAAGAGCGAGCGTCAGGCGGTCTTGTTGTCGACCGATGAAGGTGATTTTGTGCTGCGTCGCGAAGGTGGCAATGCTTTTAAAGACGAAATTCTCGATGGGCTCGTCGGCCAAAATATCTCGTGTACCGGACAAGTTCACGGATACACGTTCATCATCAAATCGTGGAAGGAACTCGCAGCGGAAGATTAATCAGAGAACGCAATTGGGAATCGCCATATCAAGCATTCCAAGCATCGTTAAGGTTACTCGAAGAAATAAGATTGCCAGTTGCATTGCAATTTACTTATTCCGCATGGGCCATTGCGGCTAGTTGAACGACCGAACGGCTCTGTTCTTTCTCGAGGAATTGGCGTCCTGACTTGACGTTGAGATGATCCCAAGGGAGTTTGGCAGACAGATCATAGGGCTGATGAAGTTGCTTCTCGACATCAATTTGTGCATCGGCAAGTGCTTGCCACCATCGTTGTGGGTCGAGCATATTCATCCAACCATCCATCCTCGCGCCACGACGCCAAGCCAGCTCGATGGCTGCTCCTGTTCGGCGATCGCCTCGACTGAGAATTCCTTCAAGCAAACTCGTCTCAACACTGTGGCATTTGATATTAACGCCACGGTTTTTGCGTTGCTTCCAAAGGTAGTTATGTGCCCACTCGAAATACTCGCGGTGGCGCATGCCGTTCCACTGAAACGGTGTATGCGACTTAGGAACAAAGTTGGAAACACTTGCGGTGATTTTTGGATAGCGACCTTGAACTTCTTTGCCAATCGCGGCGATCTTCTCCGCCATTTCGACGATGCCTTCGAGATCAACTGGCCGTTCGCCCGGCAATCCACACAGAAAATATAGTTTGACGCTTTCGTAGCTGTTTTCAAAAGCGGCACGGCAACCTTCGTACAGGTCTTCGTTCTTGATTTTCTTGCGAATTTGCTCTCGCATGTCATCGCGAGCGACCTCAGGTGCCAACGTCAGCCCACCGCGACGCTGCTTCCCCATCAGTTCGGCGATCGAACGTAGTTGGTCATTCACCCGCAGGCTAGGTATCGAAATATTGACGCCAAGCGGATTAAAGGCGGCCTTCATACGAAGGACGAGTTCTTCGAAATGCGGGTAATCACTGCTCGAAAGCGACAGCAAACTAATTTCATTAAATCCGGTGTTTTTGTAGCTCTCCATTGCGGCATTGACGATGGTGTCGACCGAGCGAATCCGCAGCGGTCGTTTGATGACGGTGCTTTGACAGAACCGACACTGCCAAGGGCATCCGCGCATGATTTCGATTGCAATACGATCGTGGACGCACTCGATTAGCGGGACAATTGGCTTGGTGGGAACAGGGATTCCATCGAGGTCGCGAATAATGGATGGCTCGATGGTTTCAGGAACATCGCTTCGAGTCCGATGCAGCGCAACGATGCGACCATCTCGGTATTCTGGTTCGTAAAATCGGGGAACATAAGCGTACGGCAACCGTCGAGGTAACTCGGCCAACGCTTGTTCACGTTGCTGACGGCCCGCTTGTCCCTCGAGCCAACCGCCCTGCTCTTTCGCTTGTTGACGCAAAGCCAGCCAAAGATCGCAGACTTCAGGCAGTGCCGGTTCGCCGTCGCCCGTTACAAAGCAGTCGATGAAATCCGCCATCGGTTCTGGATTTTGGCAGCATGGCCCCCCTGCCAAAATCAAAGGATCGGCCATGGTTCGATCGGCGGCATGAAGCGAAATATTGGCCAAGTCGAGGACAGTTAAAACGTTTGGCGAACTAATTTCGTACTGCAGAGAAAATCCGATTACGTCGAAATCTCTCAGTGGCGTGAATGTTTCCAAGCTATAAAGTGGGACACGATGCAGCCGAAGTTGCTCTTCCATATCGGGCCATGGCGTGAATACCCGCTCGCAGGCCCAATCGGATCGCGCGTTCATCAGCGTGTACAGAACTTGCAAGCCGTGGTGGCTCATTCCGATCGAGTAGGCGTCGGGAAAGCACAAACATACCTTCCCGTTAACTTCGTGATGGTCCTTGACGACCGCGTTACGTTCGCAGCCGATGTATTGAGCTGGCATGCGAACTTTGGGAAGGATCGACCGCGTCAAAACATTCTTCAAACTGATGTTGATCATGGTCGCATTTCGTTAAGAGAATTCACGAAGCCCCTGCCGACGAGAAAGCATCCAAATTTCATTCTAGTCGACAGACGATCTAGCTGGGATTGGTAACCTATCTGGCATTGGCAAAACTAGCTGGGATTGGATGCCAAATTGGTGGCTTCGACGTAGAGCATTCTAAGCTGATAGAGGCTTGATTTAAGCAGATCCGCTTCGTGCCCCATGAGGTTACGTCGTGTTTTTTCTTCCAGCACATCAAGCAAGTCGATGTAATATTTCGCGTAATCCAGCCGAACGGCAGGCACCTCGCCTGGAATGGCCAACTGTCCCATAGCTACCAAAGCCTGCGTCGTCAGCATGGAAAAAAGGGTTGAAATGGATGCCGGTGGAGGCGAATCATGTTGTTGATTTTCCGAATCGCCCGACGAGCTACTGACAGAACTGGTTTCCGACACGGCTTCTTTTTGGTTGGCGGCTGCGATCGAGTCATCTTCAACTATTTTTGTATCCGGCGTATCGCTCATGATTTGGCTCCTGAATGCGATTCATAAATTTGCGTTGCTAACAAGGACTTCCATTTTACGTGCCGAGTGGAGTCTGTTCCAGGACGCAATTTGCGTGGACGATCGACACACACTCCGGCCCAATAAACAGCAAATACAATTGGGCCCAAGTCACATTTCTTGCGTGCGATGGAGGAGAATGCTGACGAGCCGTTTGTCGGTGCGTTCCCTATTCTCGCTGATTGTCGTTAGGGCGTTTCGCGTCCTTCCATGTCAACGCGATTACCACCTACAGGAGGCTCTCCGTCGTGCTTGGTTCGGGCGTTCCGGGGACGCGGGTTTTTCGCCGCAGACGGCGCTGAACGGCGGCCTCCACAAAGCCAGCGAACAAGGGATGCGACTGCGTGGGCTTGCTCTTGAATTCTGGATGGAATTGCACAGCGACGAACCAGGGATGGTTTGGTAATTCGATGATCTCTACCAATTGATCGTCTGGGCTCGTTCCAGTAAAAACCATTCCATGTGCCGTGAATTGTTGTCGATAGACGTTGTTGAATTCGTACCGGTGACGGTGTCGTTCGGCTATTTGATCGCAACCATAGGCTCGATGTGCTTTGGAACCGGCAACTAGTTTGGCGGGTTGTGAACCCAACCGCATGGTGCCACCTAGGTTGGTAATTTCGCGCTGTTCATCAAGAAGGCAAATTACCGGATCGGGAGTTTCTTTATCAAACTCCGTCGAGTGCGCGCGTTGAAGTCCAACAATCGTGCGGCCAAATTCAATGACAGCGCACTGCATTCCGAGGCAAATTCCAAAAAACGGAATTTCGCGTTCGCGTGCGAATCGAATCGCTTGAACTTTCCCTTCGATACCGCGCTCGCCGAATCCGCCTGGTACTAAAATTCCGTCGTAACCACTTAGCAATCGCTCGGGGCCTTCGGCTTCGATTTCACTGCTTTGGATTCGCCCAAATCGAATTTGGGCGCGGTGGTGGATTCCAGCATGATCCAACGATTCATAAATCGATTTGTAAGCGTCTTTATGTTCCGCGTATTTCCCAACGACCGCAATGCTGATCTCATGTTGGGGATTACGAAGCTTGTGCATCAATTCCTGCCATCGGTCCAAATTGGGAGCTTTTCCTCCAAGGGCCATTCGTTTGACGATCAATTCATCCAAGCGATTATCCAGCAGGCTTAGCGGCACTTCGTAAATCGAAAAATCTTTATCGCGTTCTTCGATGACGGCTTCGTAGGGGATATTGCAGAACAGGGAAATCTTTTCTCTCTCTTCGCGGGAAATGCTCTGTTCGCAACGGCAAATCAAGATGTCTGGTTGAATACCGATCTGACGTAGCAACCCCACGGAATGTTGTGTCGGCTTGGTCTTCAGTTCCGCTGCTGCTTTGAGGTACGGCACCAGCGTTAAATGTATGAACAAACAATTCTCTTTGCCGACTTCTTGTGCGAATTGACGAATGGCTTCGAGGAATGGCAAACTTTCGATATCGCCGACCGTGCCTCCAATTTCTGTAATGACAACGTCCGTTCCTTGCGTGGCCACTTTCTGGATAACGCTTTTTATTTCGTTTGTAATATGCGGAATGACTTGAACAGTTTTGCCGAGAAACTGTCCGCGGCGTTCTTTTTCGATTACCGATAAATAAATTTGGCCCGTCGTGTAATTGGAATCGCGCGTCAATGGTCCGCTGGTAAATCGTTCGTAGTGTCCCAAGTCCAAGTCGGTCTCACTGCCGTCGTCCAATACGTAAACTTCGCCATGCTGATAAGGACTCATCGTTCCCGGATCGACATTGATGTACGGGTCTAATTTCTGCATGCGAACTGTCAAGCCGCGCGACTCAAGCAGCAAACCGATCGACGCGCTGGTAAGCCCTTTGCCGATCGAACTGACAACGCCACCCGTCACAAAAATATGCTTGGTCATCTGCGAAATTCCTTCAAAACAAAAGCGCAAAATCAGTTCACGACAGGACGGGATTAACAAAACCTGCAGTTTAGTCAGCGAGAGGAATCGCTCGCAGGTTACGTAGATCGTTGAGGCCTCAAGCAGAAATCGATTCCAAAACGATTTCCCAATTTTGTTCAAGCGCTCAATCGACTTTAGGAGGGCGAGACCTTTGGATTTTAAGCCTTTGCATCCAATTAATCTTCAACTCATTTTGACGCGAGCGAAAACGAAAAGAAGTCCGATTTCGAATGACTTGTGTCGCCTCGCGAAATCTTAACACTTTTTCTTTCTTCTGACAAACGCTTGATAATCTGCCATAGTATCGATCCCGCGAGTCGCGTGTTCCACAATTCCAACCTGGATTTTGAAGCCATTTTGAAGGAATCGCAGTTGCTCTAACTTTTCAATCGCCTCAAGGGGACTGGGTGCAAGATTTTTTAGACTTAATAAAAAGTCCCGCCGATATGCGTAAATCCCTAAATGTTGGAGGAATAAGGACGGATCGGACGACAATAAACTGTCAGTCCATTCACGAGGATGGGGGATAACGCTTCGGCTGAAATAAAGGGCGTTGCCTTGCTGGCAACAGACGACTTTGACGCAAGCGGGGTCTTCTAAATTTTCGCGAGTTCGAATCGGAGTGGCCAACGTAGCAACAGCCGCTTCCGGATTGTTCTCAAGCAATTCGATTACCTGATCAATCGCCTCTCCGGAAATTTCTGGTTCGTCGCCTTGAACGTTAACAAAAATTTCAAAGTCAACTGCACGGGCAACTTCGGTGATTCGGTCCGTTCCAGATGCGGCGTTGGGGTCGGTCATTATGGCTTGGCCCCCGAACTGTTGCACCTCGGTCAACAATCGTTCATGGTCGACGGCGACAATCACTTTGCTGGGCCGACGAGCGGTCAAAGCAGCTTCGTAGGTATGTTGCAGAACCGATTTTCCCGTTTCCCGCAAAAGCAGTTTTTCAGGCAATCGCGTGGAAGCAAGCCTCGCTGGAATGACAATGACGCTGGTGTTTCGACTCTCTTGCGGCTTCGGGTAAGTTGAGTCCATTCCAAATACTCTATTCCTTCGGGTTATTGCTCAGTCTTAATGGAATTTTAGAGTTTTATGGTTTTTCCGACATGGGGCAAGTGCACTCAAAGCGATGGCATCCCGGGCATCCACTACCATATTTCTCTTGGATAGCTTTACTTAGGTCCACACCTGCTACGTTAGCGATCGTCGTCAGCCAAGCTAACACGTCTGCGAACTCCTCTTGAAGATTCTGTCGATCCGACCCCCGCAGTGCCGACGCAAGCTCGCCGATTTCTTCCATGAGCCACATGAACGTTCCGTCAACGCCTCGTTCGAGGTCTTTGTCGTAGTACATGCGACGGATTAACTGTTGAAAATCCGAAACTGAAACATCAGGAATCGGTACTGAGCGAGGGTCCATCAAGCCTACCTATTTTTCTTCAGCGGATTTCACTAATCGACAATCGATCCAAAACAATTGGTCGCCCGAATCGCCGTGACTTGCTGGCTCGACCAACAAGACCAGCAATTCGCCACCCGACAGATCCGCCTCGACGGCAACCGCCGCATCGCCCGGGTGCAGGGTTTCCGAAGTATAGACCGTTTGCAATTTTCGATTCTTACTGACTAATACTTTAGCGATTACACTGCCCACGGATTGATCGGCGTCGCGGGATGGGGGCAAAACGAGTTCCGCAACAAGTTTTTGTTGTAATCCGTCGAGCCGGAAGCTCGCTTGCGAAGAACCGGGCGTCGCGATCCCCCGTACAAAAAGTGTATTGCCGACAATGAGTGGTTCACCAAAAACACTTCGGTTCAAACCTAATTCTAGTTTCGTCGTCCATTGCGGAAGGTGGCGAAAATTGGCGGGTTGGAGGTCGGACAAAAAACGACAATCTTGAGGCGTTGCGAGCAAGTAACAAACTTGCTTGCCGAGTCGATCATTGACCGGTAATGCAAGATCTAAAGGGATCGCCAGTTTGAAATGGCATACGCTTTGCGAATCCACAGTCCAGCCCGACGTCTTCAGCAATGTTCCGTCCGTTAAGCCAATTTGAATATTCGAATTGAGTTGAGCGTTCGGTGCGAATGCGGACGAAAAGATCATGCATTGAATCTTGTTTATCGACAATGCTGAGTTTTTGGTGTCTGTCTTTAATTCAATGATTGCGTTCGATTGCCCAGCATCAAATTCTGAATCGCCAGAACTTGGAAAACATACAATGCCGTTAGTCCAACCAGCGTCGTCAATCAACACGCGATCGACATTGGATGTATCTGAGAGAATGATCTGCTCAAGTTCCAACCACGATTTAGTTCCGCCAACAGGTTTCAAAACTATGGCGCGAACAAATGCGAGCGGCACCTCAAGCGTGCCAAAAGTACTGGCATCCCATTTGACAACTCCCGACGAAACTCCCAACCAATTTCCAGCGATCAGGCTACCGTCGCTCAGGATGAGAGTCGAAAATTTGGACGGAATGCGACGTGCGCCGAATCGAACGATTTTTTCCGCAGCAACTTGGCGAATACCGTCAATCAATTGAAACGTGGCTTGGGTATTGTCGTCCAAGGATTGAATGTTCTTGACTTGGACCGTTGAATCCGAAAGATACAAACCAGTCGTCTTGGTGTCGTTCGCTGTTACATGAACAGCGGAAAACCCAAGGCTGAGTGCTGTGAATAAGAGCATCGCGATCGACCGGAATTCCAAAGTAGGCTTCATCGTGAAAAAACTCTGATCCAGAAATTAGCTTTGGAAGATCGGTAACACGGTTCGAGGCATGTTCAGAATTATGCATGCCATGGCAGTTCCGTACTCGGTGCTCGAGTGATCAAACCAGCCACCGTCCGGTTGCTGTCGTGTGAGTATGATATCGCGCAGCCGATTGTACCAGCTTGGCCATTGATCGCCGCCGAAGTGACGAAAAGCTTGCGCGGAATAATAGTGGGCGTAATAGAAATAATTCGACTCCGGGCTTCGGCAAGCAGCATAATTTTTGATCAAGTATCGCATCGCTTCTTCGATTTCGTTGCCACGGGCGATACCTGCATTGTATATTGCGACGCTAGCTGCAGCGGTCAACGGAAACCGGCTTTCACCTCCCGTTAGTTGATACATAAATCCGCCATCGGCATTCTGACTTCGGCGAAGATACGCGACGAGACGGTCTATGGTCTCGCTGGGAACTGCAATTCCGGCGTTGCGGGCCGCGCGAAGGGCCATAGCTTGGCAGACGGTTACCGAGATGTCCGCATCGGCAGGCATGGGTTTGTAACGCCAGCCGCCTTGGCTATTCTGGGAACGGATGATCAAGTCAACCGCTTGCCGCAATTTTGTACCGATGCCTGTAGCAATACCTGTCCCGTAAAGCTCAGCGATGAACAACGTCGAAAATCCGTGCTCGTACATGTCGCCGTGACTCTTGGCGTCGTCGTTGCAAACAAAGCCAGAGTCTTGAGAGCATGCGAGCACATACTGTCCGATTTTATCCAGAGTTGTCCCTAGTTGTCCTATGCCTGGACGAACGCCGCGGCCAAGAAAACTAATCCCAGCCAAACTACAAACGGCGGCACTTTGTCCCCGTTTTGTCGTCGCGAAGCTACCGTCGGGAAGTTGGCGGCTTTGCAAGAAAGCCAATCCCCGTTCGATCGCCGCGTCGACTTCTCGCGTGTACATCGCGTCGTAATCGGTTCGTGATTGGCTAAATCCTGTCTTCGCCGACGGAAAAAACAACGTTCCGATTCCCGATGCGAGAAACAACCGACGGGATGTACGACACGCATTTCGACAAGATTTGATTTCAGTCAAAGTTCCGTCCGTCACTGTAATGAACCATTCTCACTTTGGATTTTTGCGATTCGTGGCTGCGTTATCATCGGCAACGCGGCGATAGTATTCTTCGATGAGTGTCTGGTACTTGGGCAAGAACTTAACAGCACCCGACGCGATCATCTGACGTCGTACTCGCTCCGGTAGATGCCCCCATACGCCTTCGCCGAGCCGAATGTTATCGGCCAAGTTGACTTCGGCTTTTCCAGAATTCAATTGAGCCTCACCAGGTTGGTTGCCGTTGACAACTTGCTGGCTTTGCGACTGTTTTTCGTTGGGAATTGACGTGGGAAGCTTGGCATTGCTGCTTTGTTTTTGGGCCGCTTTAGAGCCAGCCTGTGACTTCGATTGTTGAGATGACTTTTTGTTTTGGGAATCCTCTTGTGTCTCTTTCCGAATTTTTTCGATCAGTTCGTCGAGGTCTCCTAAAATTTGCGTTTGAACGTCCACAGATCGCGAACTGACGTCGCCATGCATAAGGATGGTCGCGGCGGCAATCATGCTGTTGCGAATTACTGCAAGCGGGTTTTCGGACTCGTCGACTTCGTTGGGTTCGGAACCAGCTTTCGCGGGCGATTTGTCCGACGGCCCAAGCAACTCTTCTACCAAGCCTTTGGTCAAATCGCCCGAATTGGTTTCTTGTGGCGGTTGGCTTGCAGCCGGAGGTGTGGATTGGCCACAGCAGACTTTTGGTGAACAAAGCAAAAGGAACATGCTTAGCATTGCCGCGAGCAAGCTACCAGAAAATTTCTGTATTGAAGTTTCACATCCGAAGTTAGGTTTCGTCATGGTTTTTTATTCTGATTTAACAGTTGTTGAACTTGCTGGGCAAGCGATTCTTGTTGATGAGCCAGTTCGTTGACTTCAAGCCATTGTTGCGCTGATAATTTGCCTTCACCTACGGTGGTTTTGATTTCCGTAACACGATCGCGGACGTCCGTTTGAATCGCCCGCAGCAAGAGCAATGATTTCATCAAGGGCGTTGATTCGGTGTCCTCTTGTTGCTCTTCGTCCGATTCGGCTTCTTGAGGCTCGGTGGGCGAAGTGGATGCTTCGTCTTTTAACGCGGCTTGAATTGCACGCAAACGCTCGGCAGCAGACTTAGCTTGACGAAGGCTGTTAGCGAGATCAGGGTCACGGTCTGTTGCTATGGCGGCGCGACGCATGGAATCAATCGCCATCTGTGTTGCAAAGGCAAATGCCGCCGTTGATGGTAGTTTTGGTTTGGCATTTTCTAAACTGCTGCGCAAATTGTCTTGCATGGCTGCCACGTTTCGTTTTTCTTGAGTGGCCTCGGCGGCCTCCTTTTTCGCGTCAATTTGAACTATGCGTTCTACAAGTTCGGATTGTTGCGGGAGAATGCGATCGACGGCGGCGCTGAGTAGCATCAGCTCATTTTCTAGAACTTCTTGGTTCGCGGAGGCAGCCGACTGATTGACGGCTTCGGCCGACTGCTGGATTTGGTCAGCCGCTTCTTGGGCGGAGTTGGCTGCGTCTTGCGACTTGTTATCGGATAATTCTTGAACGGCAGCGGATTGCTTTTCGGATGCACTCCGCAACGAATCGCTAGCAGCGGCCTGCCCTAACCTATCCAGAGCTTGGGATTGTTTATTCGTCTGCTGATTGAGAGCGGACTGTCGAGATGTTGCGTTTGCGGGGTCTATGGTACCTTGTCGGATCGCGTCCGCTAAATCGGATTGTTGATTGGCGATGTTTTGAAGTTGTTGCGCAATTGCATTTAACCGATCCGCCATTTGCGACGGCGTTTTCCCTTGTTCACTTTCATTGGAGCCGATTATCTCAAGCAGTTTCTCAACGACTTCCACCTGAATTTCCGCGCTCTGTTGTGTCTTATTGATCGCGGACAACAGGTCGGCCGACTGACGCATGAGTTGACTGAGGCCCGAAGCGATTAAACGTTTCTTGAGCTCGGCGATTTCCTGAGTTGATGCGGCGTTCGATTCCGAATCGGCCTGCGTGCTATTGCCGGTATCCGTAATGACCTGATCCAGTCGCCGGGCGATTTCGCGTTGCAAAGATTGAATGCGAATTCGCTGATTCTCGAGAACCGCCAAGTCGTTGCCGCTGACGATTAAGGCCGTCAGTTGATTCGTGTCATTCAGCGTCTCGTCTTGCTGCTGTGCGATAGCACGCAACTGCTGAAGATAATCGCGTACAGTCGCTTGTTGACCCAATTGAGCCAGTATCTCGTCCAATTTAGTTTCGATGTTCGATTGATTGTCGACGATCTTGGCCAAGTCCGCCGCAGCGGTCGGTGGCAAGTTGTCTTCACTCAGTTTGGCCTGTGCGGAACGCAATTCTTGAATCGAAGGGTCCGTCAGATTTTGACGGACATCGTAAAGCTGTTCGAGGGTCGCGTTGGTTTGCTCGGCAAGCTCCGAGTCTTGCAGCCCGTTCTGTTTAAGGCGATCGGCCAGGGATTCCAAGCGATTAATTGCGCCGTCGCGTTCGTCATCAAGCCAGCGGTTTGCCGCCTCTTGTTGTAAGACGGCAGTTGCCATCGCCTGCCGATCTTCTGATTGCAGTTGATTTTTCGAATTCAGCACGTCGATGAACTGAGATAGCGCCGCTTTCGATTGTCGCTGGCGAGCGACGGATTGGCGGATTGATTGTGAAACATCGAACTGTGTGTTTGCTAGTTCTGCGATCAAGTCCGAAGGGGCGCTTACCGAAAGAGTTTGCTTGTTCGTTTCGCCCGTTTGACCCGCACTATCGACGGCCGACAGCCAAACTGTTACGGAATCCCCGGGCATACAATCGGGAGCTTGCCACCAACCTTGCGACTGCATTTCGCTTGGGCTGTGTATCGTGAGCGGGGTTGATTCTCCAGTCGGGGTAAGTTCATGAATATTCGATTGGCCGGCCGATTTACGCGTACCGTCGGACTGAGAAACTTCCCAGTTCAAAAAGAAGTCCGTGAGTTTCAAATCATCTCGCGCCGAGCCCTGAATAGGGATATTCGCCGTAGGAGAAATCGCAAGCGAGCGAGAGGTCTCTGCCCAGGTCACGACCGGAGGCAAGTCGGGCGTGACCTCGATATCAAACGCCGTCGGCGTCTTCGCAATTAGCCCGTCGGACGACTTCCATCGAAGTCCGAATCGTACGCTTTGTTGAATGACTAAGGCGTCACCGTTGAGAGACTCGAGCACAAATTCTTTTTTGTCGGATACAAGTCGAAGCTGCCAATTTGAGTCGGGCGAACTAGGTCGCTCATTCAAATCGGGCCCGTTCGGTTCAGTTGCATTAGTTAGTGAGCTTGCATAATCCGGCGGCGATTCCGCAGAACCGATGCCAGGACTGTTGGGCGATTGTTTCCAAGAGATGTCGTCGATCGCAATCTCATCTACGAGTTCATCGAAAGTTCCCCGCATTCGAATTTGCGAGCCAGCCAAGACACGGATCGATTGGCCTGTCACCTCGGACGATGCGATTTCCGTGTAAGCAGGCGGAGAAATTTCAAACGCAAATCGCTCCAATGTTGGCGGCTTGGTCACTCCGATTCGATGCCATGCCATACGGTTGTCCAAGCTCGAAGTAGCACGCAACTCGAGGCTTTTGTTCACTTGGGGAATATGAAACAAAGCTTGGTTATTGAGAGTCTGCATATCAAATTCTTGAAGATTTGATCCGTCCGAATCGCGCAATTGCACTCGTACATCGGTCGGTAATTTACCAAGTCGGTTGATCGCGACGATTTCTAGGTCCGTTCCTCGAGAGACGATGTTTGGTAATCCGCGAAACTCTAACTCGCAATTACGCGGCCAAGCAGTCGTCGACCAGGGTTGCGCCAATCGTTCCATCGCAATCCAAGTATTCTGGGGATACGATGCGCACAGAGCACCAATCGCAACACTTGCGACCGAAACAACTGTCAACCAACGAAACGCCGCTCGTGAATCGACGGCAGATTCCAAGGGTGTTACTGAGAACAAAGATTCCGCTTGAACAATCGCTTGTTGCCGCAATTCTGCGGAATCTCTCTGCCCTGATTGGCGTGTTTGTTCGCGAAATTCGGCAACACTGCTTAGCCAACCATCAGGGAGTTGAATGGCTCGCTCAACGTACGTCGCTATTTGGGCCGTGCTGAGCCGAATTCGAAAGACGGGCAAAACCCACCGTACAAACCCAGCCAACATTGCCAACAAGCTTAATATCGAAACGACCAACCGAGTCCCAAAAACTGCCGATTGCAAGAAATAATCCAGCACGCCTGCAAACAGCAAAACAAATCCGCCGACAAGCACCAGTTTGCAAATCCCAATTAACAACGCAAATCGCCAAGCACGACGACCGATACGATCAAGTCGACTCCAAATTAGCTGCGATTGTTGGGCTGCAGTTTGACTCATAAATTGACTTCTACAAATCCGTTCTACAAATTCACTATCCCGTAGGATTTAGTGCTCAACATCGAAGCACACAAAACTGGATCTTGTGCTCACATCATTACCAGGACACTTTCTTCTCTAACCCAAAGCTACATCGTACCTGATTTTGTTAAAATTCGCTGTGTCGAAACGGGCAAATCTACGGAGAATTGCACATAACAATGATGTTGACCAGCAAGCGTTTCGCAAACGCTGGGTTGAGTGTATTTCCGAGGTGAACTAGGGCAGCGTAGGGCGCATTTGAAATCTTAGAAAGCAAATTAGCCACCAACCAAAACTAGGGTAGCGCCGATGGTCATGATGATGCTTGCGACCAATCGACGAAGGAATTGATCTTCGTGGAAAAATTTCCTGCCCAAATAAACTTGGATGATCGAAGCCAATTGAAAGAGGGCCAATGCGTATCCAATTTGCATTTGTGCAAACAGCCAAATCGTCGTACCCTGCATGATCAAGAACGATATCCCCGATGCAGCCAGCAAATATAAATCGCTGGATCGCGGTTTCAGGATTGGCAAACTGGTCGCGAGTCTCGATGGTCGATTCGCAAACAACAGACTAATCCATGCGAGCACACAGCAGCCGACAGACCATCCAACGTATGCTTGGGCAGCGTTGCTTTCCTGGATAGCGTTTTTTAGAAAAATGGATGCAGCAGCCGTGAATACGATTGACATCAAACGATCGTAGACAGGCTTGGTCAGTCGCCAGTTTCGAAAATGGATTGTCGCTGCCCGCCGCTGTAGCAATATCCAACTCCCCGTTACGCTGATGATGATTCCTGCATACCCCCAGCTTGTCGGAAATTCCCCCAAGAGGAAGATTCCCAGCGCCGCGCCCACCAACGGCTTGTAACTATTCAAGGGACCAATCACGGACATGTCCCCGTGACCGATGGCTCGCATTAACAGTAAATTTCCTGCGACATCCAAGATACTTGCTACGGCAATCCAAAGCCAAAATTGCCGCGTGGGAACGCTTGTAAACTGCGAGGATGCGGTGGCCCAAGCTACAACGCTAATGGCTACGACGGTTAACGAAACGGCTAAGATCAACGGTGAGGACCATCGCCGTTGGATGAGCATTTTTTGAAGGACCGACGATGAGCAGCTTGTGCTGATTCGGGCCAAGAGTGCAAGAATTATCCAGATCATTTTCGCTCATACTGTAGTTGATAACTGTATTGGAAGTATGCGAAGGTAGAATGGGAAGCTGAAATCTCCCACGTTATCTCGGTTACGGAATCTTTTTGGCGACGGTGCAATGGTGCTCGAAGTTTGTGCGGAAACGGCAGAAGCAGCAGAATTGGCTTGGCGGAGCGGAGCGGACCGTATCGAATTGTGTTCGGCACTGCAAGTCGGTGGAGTGACACCAACGCTTGGGCTCGTTTCATCGACTTTGGAATTGATTGACTGTCCGCTGATCGTTCTGGTGCGCCCGCGTGCCGGAAACTTTGTCTATTCATCCCGTGAGAACCGCGCATCACTGCGCGATATCGAGCGACTCATGCAAATACCCTCAGCCGGTTTTGCAGTTGGTGGACTGACGACCGAAAGCAAGCTTGATGTTCCCTTCCTGAAGCAGATTGTACTAATCGCGAGCGGCCGTGAATTGGTCATGCATCGGGCCTTCGATCTGGTTGCGGATAAATTGGAGGCGGTGGAGCAGCTCGCGGAAATAGGGTTTCATCGGATATTAACTAGCGGCGGCCCAGTCAAAGCAATCGACGGCGTTGCTCAACTGCGGACGCTGGTACAGATTGCAGTTGGGAGAATTGAAATTTTGGCGGCGGGGGGGATAAGTTTGGAAAATTTCCAACAAGTACTCGATCGTTCCCAATGCCGCCAGATTCATGGCTCTTTCGGGCTCATACAACCCGGCCCAACGGATTCGTCTTGGGGAACATGCTCCGTTCCCGATACAAATCAAATCAATCAAATCGCAAAGCGAATGTCGGTGAGCCGCTTCTCATAGTGATACCCTCAAAAGCCTTCAAATATCAGGACCAAAAGGGTATCCTGCGGCCACTCGCAGTTTGAATCCTCGACCAAGAATTTGGAAATTGTTGAATGCACGAAATACGGCGGTTAGTATGTCAGGGGAGTATCGCTACCTAGGAAAGTGGTCTGCAAAGTTTTTAGGTGATGAAATGAACGGCAAATCAAGACAACGCCGCACCCGAAGTCGGCGCTATGTTCAGCGCAGTTTAAAACATACCCAGCCTGCTGGCCGAAAACTTCAAATAGAGCGTCTCGAAGACAGGACGCTCCTTGCAGTCGATTTTTTCACTTATCAAGGCCACAGCTATTTTCGCACAACGTCGCCTTTGAATTTCACGGACGCATCAAAACTTGCATCTGATTTAGGCGGCTATCTTGTGTCGATCAACTCCGCTGCGGAACAGCAATTTGTCAAAGACACTTTTTCTAGACCAAACGAAATATCCTATATTGGCTTTTCGGATTCAGCGATTGAAGGGACTTTTCGCTGGCAAAGCAATGAACCTGTTACGTTCACCAACTGGAACCTCGGGGAACCCAACGACTGGCAAGCGAACGAAGACGCCACGGCGATGGATTCGACCGGCAAATGGAATGATGTTGCCATGTCGACTTCCTTGCGTGCCGTAGTCGAGATTCCGCAACTCATGAGTTATTACGGAGGCAGTCTCTATTTTCAGTCGAAACGAGGAGTGACTTGGCCAGTGGCGGAGTCTGCTGCCGTAGCAGTCGGAGGCCATTTGGTGTCGATCGGTTCGGTCGACGAACAAGATTGGCTATGCGATCACTTTGGCAGCCGCGCTCCATTTTTTATGGGACTCAACGACGTCGCCGTAGAGGGCCAATTTGTTTGGTCCGATAACACGCCGTCAGCTTATCAAAACTGGTCAGCGGGCGAACCAAACAATTGGCAAGGTGCTGAAGATTACACGCAATTCCGAATTGACGGAAAATGGAACGATGTTGGTGCAAGCTCGCTAATGTCGGGAATCATCGAAGTGCCTATTGGCGGGAATTTTCGGTTCTTCGATAAGCACGAATATCGCATCGACAATATCTGGCAAAATTGGGACTCGGTTCGAAGTAAAGTGTTAGAACGCGGCGGTGACTTGGCGGCAATCAATTCCGCAGCCGAGCAGGCGTTTATTGAAACGAACATGCTGAACGGAGCCAACTATTTCATCGGCCTCAATGACTTGGCTGTCGAAGGGAGTTTTGTGTGGAGCAATCAACAGACACTTGGCTATTCCAAATGGAATCCAGGCGAGCCCAATAACTGGCAAGGCCTCGAAGATGTCGCAATGATCACTTCAACGGGCCGATGGAATGACGTTAAAACAACCAATCTCTCGCGGGCTCTACAAGAATACGATTGGCAACGACCCAATGCGACTGTTACGGCTCCGACAATTACATTGCCAACGCCTGATCCCTATCGTTTTACGGTTCGAATAAGCGATGATGTGCTCGTCAAACGATCTATGTTGGACAATCGCGATATTCAAGTCACCGGGCCCAACAGTTTCACTGCCAATGCTCGGCTCGTATCGGTAGACCGAGATTTTGACTCGCCGCTGTTGACGGCGACCTACGAGATCAATGCTCCTGGCGGCGCTTGGGATAGTGCCGACAACGGTGCATACGTTGTGAAAACGGTTCGGATGGAGCTTTGGGATGTTTCAGGAAACGCCGTTCCAGCAAAAAATCTTGGTAACTTTTCCGTCAATGTCGCTTCGCGTGGAACGGTATCAATCGGCACATCTCAAGTCACCGTGACCGAAGGGACGCCTTTTGTAGATGTATTGGTTTCACGTACAGGAGGGAGCCAGGGGCAAGTTAGTTTTGACTATACAACCTCGAACGCAACAGCTATCGCCAGCGAAGATTATGTTTTCAAGTCGGGGACGATCTTCATGGCAGACGGACAGACTGCCGCTACCATTCGTGTCCCCATTAAGGACGATTTTGACTTGGAGTCGAACGAAACTTTCAACGTCTCTCTAGACCGGGTCGAAGGCGGCGCTACCTTGGGTACGGTGCGAACCGCGTTGATTACGATCTTGGATAACGGCGATCCGGTACTTGGATCAGGCACCGGCCTTCGAGCACAATATTACGCGGATACAAGTCTCACGAATCTCGTCCTTTCGCGCGTCGACTCAAGCGTGAATTTTGATTGGGGTTTCGGACCACCTGCCGCGAGTGTTCCGGGCGATTCCTTTTCAATCCGATGGTCAGGCTGGATCGAGCCTCTTTTCTCTGAAGATTACGTCTTTGAATTGACAGCCGACGATGGAGTACGGCTTTGGATTGCAGATCAACTGTTGGTCGATTCATGGGCTGAACAAAACACGACTTTACAAACCTCGCCTATCGCGTTGGAGCAAGGGCATCGTTATCCCATTCGTTTGGAATATTTTGATCAGACCGGTCAAGCCCTTGTGGCGCTAAGGTGGACGAGTGACCAGCAGGCCAAAGAAATCATTCCGTCAAGTCAGTTGCATGATGGGGAGACAGGAACTTCCATAATCGCCTGGTCTCGTTCCAGTGTTCAGGCCGAGGAGTCCGGAGGAACCGTACTGGTGACGGCTTATCGCGGCGGCAATTCGAGCGTACCCATGAACGTGAGAGTACAAAGTCAGAATGGGACGGCCGTCGCGGGCTCCGATTTTCAAGCAGTTGATCAAGTGCTAAGTTTTGCCGCAGGGCAATCGAGCGTTTCGTTCAATTTGGTCTTAGTAAATGACACGGCGAGCGAGACCAGTGAGAGTTTTTATCTCGAGTTGTCGAATCCTACGCAAGGATCGTTGGGCGCGTTGACGGCGATGCGGATTGATATCGCCGACGATGACTTAGGTACGTTTATAACGGAAAATGTTGTGACTGGATTGACCAATCCGACAGCTATTGATTGGTCCGATGCAGGACTCATGTTCATTGCCCAGAAATCTGGAGTCATACGAGTATTTGACGGAGCAACCTTACTGTCGCAACCCTTTGCCGATTTGTCTGATCTGGTAAATGACGTTCGCGATCGCGGCATGTTGGGGTTGGCCGTACATCCCAATTTTCCCGTGCAGCCTTATGTCTATGTTGGTTATACGTATGACCCACCCGAAACGGAGTTCGCAATAGGCTTGGCCGCAAGAGATCGCGAAGGCAATCGCGTTGCAAGAATCTCACGACTGACAGCCGATGCAACAACCAATTTTCGTACGATGATTCCTGGTAGCGAATTTGTCCTCGTGGGAAAGAATAGTACCTGGGCCAACATTTCGCATCCAGAACTGGATTCAACTGGTGACATTACAATTCCGGCATCCTGTGGCAATTCAATCCTCGACGACTGCATATTAACGGATTCGCAATCGCATACGGTAGGTCAATTGCGATTTGGTTTGGATGGAAGTTTGTTCGCATCGATCGGAGACGGCGCTTCGTATGGTCGAGTTGACCCAAGGGCCGCGCGGAGCGTGTTATTAGAAAGTCTCAGTGGTAAGATGCTGCGTATCGATCCTCTGACAGGACAAGGGCTTGCTGACAATCCATATTTCGACGGCAATCCCAATAGCAATCAGTCGAAGGTGGATAGCACGGGATTTCGAAATCCATTCCGCTTTGTTATCCATCCCGTGACGGGTGATCCCTATATTGGCGACGTCGGTTGGTACACTTGGGAAGAAATAAATTTTGGTCGCGGTGCTAATTTTGGTTGGCCTTTTTATGAAGGCCGTGAAGGAGTAAGCGTTCGAACAAACGGTTACAAAGATCTTGCAGTCGCTCAGGATTTCTACGCGTCGGGCGAGATCGTCGCTCCTGGCGTCATCGCGCGAAGTCACACTGATGGCGCTCAAGCCATCCTGGCGGGCGACTTCTATACGGGCAACGTTTTCCCACCCGTATTTCAAGGCGGTATGATTGTCGGGGATATTAATCTTGGACAATTTGACTTGATTACATTTAACGAATCTCGCGACGTCACCGGATCTCATCGATTCGTCAACAATCAACCTGGCATCGTCCAGATTGCAAGCGGTTCCGATGGTCTCATCTATTTTGTGAACCTGGCCACAGGAATTGTTGGACGCTGGCGTCCCGGTATCCAAGGTCAAAGTCTAGGTGGGCCGACCAATGCGATTTTAAAATCCCCCGTTACCACGATTTTTGCAAAACAGGTTGCTGGGTTAAACACAGCCACGCAACACCACCAACCAATGCCGTTACTCCCAATTGATTGGTTGCAAAGACTTGAGTTGGTCGATCCCGAGGGACGAGACTTAGCCGACGGGCAATCCGTGCTCGACTCCTCATCCAAGAAAACCGAAAGCATGGGGGCGTTAACGACAAGCATGCACTTGGTGATTTCGACCGAAGAACGAAAGAGATCGAAGAGTCAGCATAGCGTTCTGGATGACAGCCTTCAGGAAGATCGATCAAGCAGCGAACTTGCAAAAGCCGTGGATGCTTACTTTGCGATCGAGTATCGCGCAGTAACTTAGAAGCGGCCGATTATTTTTCGGTAGGCTGTGTCGGCGAGGGATCGACTGGTGCTCGGAAAGTGTGCCATGCCAGCATGATGGCTCCGCAAACTAGCAAACTATCGGCGATATTAAAATTGGGCCACGTATGCGTTCCCCATCGCAAGAGAATCCAATCGCGCACGCCGCTCTTCCACTCGGGCGGCCAATGTGCTTGGTAACCTAGCCCGATTCGATCGTAAAGGTTTCCGATAATCCCCCCGGTAACGCATCCCATCGCAACGGTCAGCCAAAGACTTTGAGCAGCGCGGAAAAAAAATAACCAGGCAAGAATTCCGACGCCCGCTCCGACGGACATCACAGCAAACAACCATCCAAAACCGCTTCCTAGTCCGAATAATGCTCCAGTATTCACGGCGGTTTCAATACCTACGTACTCGGGAATCAACCACCAAATCGGTTGAATCCCCGGCGAGCCTCGCCAAAAGAAAACAGCTTGTTTGGTCCACAAGTCAGCGACAGCACCAAATGTCGCCAACACCAGATAGACATAATAACGTGACGCAGGGATTCGATCCGACATGGGTCGACTTAGATGGGTTTCTTCCGTCGAGCGATTACGACTCGCGAGGCTTTGCTGCGCACTTGACACAATAGGGCGTATCCGGAAGGACTTCTAAACGGGCTTTAGGAATGCGACCTTCGCATTCAACACAGGCACCATATTTGCCTTCAGCAATCCTTTCAAGAGCATCTTGAACTTGCTGCAACCGGTCACCATCGCTCTGCATCATCGACAAAGTGAATTCTTGGGAATACGCATCGGTCCCCAAATCTGCCATGTGGGTGGGAGCTAGTGATCCAAGTCCGTCCGTTCCACCCGAAAGTGCTTCTTGCGCCATCATATTGACGTCGCCTGACAGCCGCGCGCGAAGCTCCAAAAGCATTTTTTTGAAGGCGTTACGCTCTTTTAGATCGAGAAACGATTTGATTTTCTTTGTGGGCTTTTTCACGTCGTTAAAAGTCTCAAAAGGCGTTGGAAACTTAAGTGCTAAGATGGTACGAATGCTAGCGAATTCGGTCAACTGCACCCAAGCACCCTGCAAGAGGGGTGTTTCGGCTCGCCATTGACAGTATTGGCTAGTCTAAGTTAACAAAACGGACCAGTAACCATAATATTGGACAAGAAAATCCTTGTCACTGTTCACTTCGTGCTATTTTTCGAAATGCAGATCGGTGTTTGGACGATCATTCCCTAAGGGCGGGAAATGATTCATACGCTTTGCGGCAGGCCGAAAGACATGCTTAAAAAAATGACCCAAAATGTTCCCGTAACCAGAACGACGGAAATCGCGCACCAAAAGTGTTTGAACGCGGACTGTGGGGCGACCTACTCGGTTGACGAAGTGATGACGGGTTGTCCGCTGTGTGGCGACTTGTTGGATATTGCTTACGACTGGAATTCCGCGTCGGTACCTCAGCGATTGAGTGACTTCGAAAAGTTTTGGAGTCATCGTTTCGAACGGCGACGGTTCAGCGGTGTCTGGCGGTTTCACGAATTGCTGCCGTTTGTTCCCACCGAAAAAATTGTGACTGTAGGCGAAGGGCAGACGCTGCTTCAGCCTGCAGACTTAGTTGGCAAATACGTCGGCATGCTAGCAGGAAATTTGTTCCTGCAATACGAAGGCATGAACCCCTCTGGCTCGTTCAAAGACAACGGCATGTGCGCAGCATTCTCGCATGCCAACATGATCGGCGCAAAACGAGCCGCGTGTGCCAGCACCGGCAATACGAGCGCATCGTTGGCGATGTACTGTTCCGTCACCCAACTGATGCGAGCAGTTATCTTTATCGGCAGCGGCAAGATCTCCTACGGCAAGCTTTCTCAAGCCCTTGAATACGGGGCGCTGACGGTTCAGATTTCTGGCGATTTCGACGACGCGATGCAGCGAGTCCAACAGGTCTCGAAAGAACTTGGTATCTACTTGGTCAACAGCGTCAATCCATTCCGATTGGAAGGGCAAAAGACCATCATGTTCCGCGTGCTCGAGGCTCTCCGCTGGCAAGTACCCGACTGGATCGTCGTGCCCGGTGGCAATCTTGGGAACAGTAGTGCTTTCGGAAAAGCGTTTATGGAACTGCATCATCTGGGGCTAATCGATCGCGTTCCTCGCTTGGCAGTGATCAATGCTTCGGGGGCGGATACCTTGTATGAACTGTACGAGAATCGCGGACTGCGGTGGAATGCGGGGCGACCGGACCGGACGATTGTCGATTCGTACTATGCTGAACTTGAGATGTCGCAGAAACGGGCGGACACGATCGCCTCGGCTATCGAAATCAATAGGCCCGTTAATTTAAAGAAATGCCTGCGAGCTTTAGATTTTTGCAATGGCATCGTTCGACGAGTTTCGGATCAAGAAATACTCGACGCCAAAGCCCAAGTCGGAGCAGGCGGCATCGGTTGCGAGCCAGCCAGCGCCGCCAGTGTTGCGGGTGCAAAACTGCTGTGCGAACAAGGTGTGATCGAACCGTCCGAACGCGTCGTTTGCATACTGACAGGCCATCAACTCAAAGACCCAACAGCAACAGTGGCGTATCATACGACGGACCAAAAGAAATTTGACGAAGTTCTAGGTAGTCGTGGTGTCTCGCGTGCCGCGTTTGCAAATCGTGCCGTCGCGGTGCCCAATGAACTCGACGCCATCATCAAAGCGATACAACTCTACGGTTAAATGGTATCGCTGCTAAAAAGTCGATCGCTGATAAATTGGTTGGCTGTGTCAATTAGCGTGTTCGGCTCATTGAACGACTGGCCATTGCACGTTAACCTCTGATAAATCGACTGTACTCCATTTATCAAGGTAGCAATGCATGTCCACGTTTCAGATAGCCATCCACGGTGCCGCCGGTCGCATGGGACGCCGATTAGTCGCCCTCGGCAGCCAAGACCAACAAATGACTATTGTCGCTGCAATCGATCATCCCAAGAGTCCGATGCAAGGACAGGACGCAGGCTCCTTGGCGGGTGTAGCTCCCTTGGGCGTCAACATTTCTTCCACATGGCCCGATGGGATCCAAGCTTTAATCGATTTCTCTTCCCCCGAAGGCTGCAATTCGGCAGTGGACGCTTGCTTAGCAAAAAATATCCCGATCGTCGTTGCTACGACCGGGCTTTCTCCCGAATTGGTCAGCAAAGTTCAATTGGCGGGTAAATCGATCCCCGTCTGCTACGCTCCCAACATGAGCCTCGCAGTGAACCTGACCATGAAACTAGTCCAGCAAGCCGCGCGTGCCCTGCAAGGCGTTTCCAGTGGCGTCGATGTAGAAATCATCGAACGGCATCATCGTTACAAAGAAGACAGCCCAAGCGGTACTGCTCTCAAGTTCGGCCAGATCGTCGCGGATGAAATGGGATGGACGCATCATGTACATGGACGTCACGGCCAAGTTGGTCAACGACCGCAAAACGAAATCGGCTACCATGCAGTGCGCGTCGGCGACGATCCCGGACAACATACGATTATTTTTGGCCTCCTAGGCGAGACAATCGAACTGCGAGTCGGCGCGAGCAATCGAGATTGTTACGCTTCCGGTGCTTTGCAAGCGGCCAAGTTCCTCGTTGGTAAGCCAGTCGGTCTCTATTCCATGTACGACGTACTGGGTCTGTGATCCAGTATGGCGCGTTGTGATCAAGGTTACCTATGCCGAGTTTGCGGTGCCGAAGTCGAAGACATCACCGACAGCGATCTCTATTTGCAATACGTAATCGGCTGGATCGATCCCGAAACACTGCACACCGTTCGCGAATGTCACTTGCGCTGCAATCCGACGCTCGCTCAATTTATCGATGACGAACGTTTTCAACCCAAGGTGATTGTCGAAGGGGAATTCGCAAGGCAAAATCTCGACCCGCAGTTTGTCAGCGAACGAACAAAACTAATCAATCGCGGCTACGCTCGCTTGTGGGACATCTTCAACGAAGAGTCACCCCCGGCGGTTATGGATTATCCCTTGGATGAAGTCCGCGATCGCTGGAAATAGCGATTGTCTCCGTTTCCCGCTGGGTTCCGCTTTTGTAAGTTCCTCATTTCGCATTTTGCTGGATTTCAGGTTGGCCAAAAATCTCCACACACGACTCTCGAAATCGTGCGTAACCAACAAGAATAGTGACCGCGCAGAAACCGAGGACCGAGACGGGCCAAGCTCCCGCTGCGAGTAATTGGGCCGTGTCAAGAAACCGATCGCCAGTAATCCACGCCGTCGCCAAATAACAACCGTTCGCAAGAATGCAAAAGTTCGCCATGAACCAACTCCACTTTCGACGAATGACTATGGCAAGACCAACCGGCAAAAAAACTCCCAAGACAGGTCCCATCCAAAGCGTAAACAATGGATGCGGATTGGGCTCAAATAAGCTAAACGGCAAATGCCACGGCCAGAGGTCCGCTTGACGCAAAACACCTCCGCTTGCCAAACCACCCACAATGTGACCGACTTCGTGAGTTGTGATCATGGTCAGCCAGGCTACACAGAGCATCATCAAGAAGTGAAGCCAACGCTTGGCGATTTTCATGAGTTTTGCGCCGTCTCTCGTGAAAGTACTCTCAACCCAATCATCGTGGCATTCCGCCAAGGTGACAACGATGACTAACAAAAGAATCACAAGATGATTATTCTATGCAGTGTACTCCCGACTGTTGCAGCTACAGGCCATGGATATCGCCTGATTCTTAATTCTCGATGCTCAGACGCGGAAATGTCGGTCGGCCACAGAAAGCAAGATGATGGATTCAATCAATAAGTACCAACGAGTAGCCATGTTGATGGACGCAGGACGGACGGAATTGGCTGCCAACGAATTGCGAAGAATTCTTGTTGAGAGCCCCAGCGATTCGTACGCTCATGCATGCCTTAGCCTGTGCTTGTCCGATTTGGAAAAACATACCGAAGCGACATCCCACGCACGCAACGCGATCGCTAACGATCCCGAACTGGATTACGGGCACTACGCACTAGGCAGGTCTCTGCTGCAACGGAATCGTCCCAAGGATGCTTTGGACCCTGCTCTCGAAGCTGTCAGGCTGGATCACACATCGAGCAACAACCAAGCCCTCCTGTCTCAGACTTGGTTTGCTCTCGGCAAATGGAAAAACGCACTCGACGCCGCCGAGCAAGGATTGCAGTGCGATCCCGAGGATGAAGTCTGCAGCAACCTACGCAATATGGCGTTGCGGAAATTGGGTCAATCGAGCGATGCGGAAAAGTCGCTTCGAGAAACTTTGGAAAAAGCGCCCGAAAGCAGTTTGACGCATTCGAATTTGGCTTGGTCATTATTGGAACAAGGCAAACGCAAGGAAGCTTTGAAACACTTTGAAGAAGCACTACGATTGGACCCAAACTCGGAGTACGCTCGAAACGGAATGATTCACGCCCTACGAGCAACGTTTTGGCCTTATCGAATTCTGATTGCTTTTTTTGCATGGATGCAACGACTACCAACAGCGGCTCGGTGGGCCGTCATGCTCGGCGGCTACTTTGGCATACAGCAATTAGACTCAGTGGGCAATCGATTTCCGGCATTCAAGCCTTTTGTGACTCCAATTGTCATCCTCTACCTTTTGTTCGCTGTTTCGACATGGATCGCTGATCCGTTATTAAACATCGCTCTCTGCTTTAGCCGATTTGGCCGACGTGCGCTGAACAAACGAGAGAAGCGTTTTGCGTTTGGCGTAGCTGTTACTCTCGCCATTGGCATATCCGCAGTATCGTGGGGAGTGTTTGCGAACCTGAATCCATACCTGTTGTATTTTGGACTTTATGTTTGCTTTGTAGCGTTGATGTTAGCGGGTATTGAATCTTGTCACGAAGGCTGGCCTCGGACGGCAGCGTGGGCACTCTTGTCGCTGTTTGTTTTCGTGGCTTTCGCACATGGTTTATCGTTCGTAACTCGTACTATTCAAGGTACTGCATTCGCGCCGCAGGTCGTCATAACGAAAGAGCTCAACGTGAAAATGGCGGAAGCACTTGAACAGTTGCGACCAGAGATCGATGAACTCAACCGAGCACGTCGCGAAAAATCTATCAGCCAAGCGGATATCCAGACGCAACGGAGCGAGCTAGCGGAAAAGCTGTTGGTGGCATTGCCCAACGATTATCGGCAAGCACTGATATTGCGTGAGATGTGGAAGAAACATTACCAAGGCACTTGGGAAAAACGACTATCAAACTATCTGTTACCCCTAGCCGTCATTTCCGAGATCGCAATGATTTGGCTAGGCACTGTCGTTGTCAAGATTTGACTTGGCATTGCCCCGCTCAGGATAAACTAACTCCAGTCCCGAGCGAAAGAACGGCTTTTACGTTTTCCTTTACTTGGATCCAAGTTTCACGGAAGCTGCCTGCTTAAGGGGATCGGAGTCAAATCGGCCCGGAGTTTCCGCACTTGTTGATCGGAGAAGTGCTTGGCGCGAGAGGAAGCGAAAACAATGACTTTGCTCGCTTCTATATTTTTTAGACGACTGTGAACGACGAATACAAGGGTAAATCAATCTGGCAAAAAATAAAAGACTATCCGGGCCTAAGACCAACAATGCCTGTTCGCCCCAGCTGAGTCTGAATGAATCCACATTCGGGAAGAAATTGGGCCTTCAAGGTGAATTGGCGTTGTTATTATAAAACTCCGGAGAGAGTGATGAAGTGAACGTGAGAGATCGAATCGCTACGGCAAGAGCATTACCCCCGAAACAGGCATTATTCGACAGCCTTTTTCTAAACGCACTTCTAATAACGCAAACTATCTTTTTTGTAGCTTGGGTCGTGTATGTAACGAACGTCCCGGCCGATGCGTTTAGTTTCGTGAACGACAATGTTCAGGAGAAATGGTTATTTCTTGGCATCTGCTTGGTTCAGTTTTTCTTTTTGGGGTCCATCGCATTGTATTGTGTGCTCAGCTATCGCAAGCGATTTACACTGATTGTAGTATCCTTAGTTGAATTGATCGTTTCCGTTTATGCAGGTGTGTCAAGCTGAACTGTTTCTCCAAAACTTCCTGTTTGATGGTTTGAACCATTCGCTCGATGCAAGCGGTTGTGTTGGGCGATCGAATGGCGGTTCGGTGCGTTCCGGCCTCAGCTTTTTCGATTGCTTCAGTAAAGTAGGGTGTGTGAAGTGGTCGCATCCGAAACGGTCGTCCATTTTTCCAAAGCAAAAAGCGTTAACCACCCAATCGCATTGATAAATGCGACGACCACGCAACACACCATTCGGAATCTTCCCCTGCGGGGGAAACGTAAGTAAAGCTTCTAACGGCGAGGTCCTCGGCCCGCGCGCGTGGGCAGCGCCGAGGAAGGAATGGGAACACTAATCTTCGCTAATCTGCACTGATGAAGAAAGAACTGATTCGGGCAGTAGCCAGCGATGATGTTAGCACCCCAAACCTGTTGCGAAGCACTGGGGCACAAGGCCCCGCTTCGCTGGGATTCTGGTGAAGTAGCGTGGCGGCGACAACGGTCTCGAACACGATCGCGGGACTGACGCCCGTTGTCGCTCTTGACCAAGCATTCGACTATGCAAGCAACCGAACCCAATTGTCGGTCGTCGTTGGCGGGACGAACGATTTCAAGAATGATTACAGGTTCGATGGGTTCGGTCTCAAGCCTGCTAGGAATTCGAAGTTCGACAACTCAACTCTGCCTTGTCCGGTGTTTGAACGGCTGATAATGCGGTACGCTTTTGGACGGGGTGTTTCAATCGTGGTTGAATGAATGCGAGTGGAGTTTTGAGCGAATGGGTTGAGCGGTTTTTTGCTTGGGTGGTTGACGAAATTTCTTTTGAAATTGCGTGATTTTCTCGTGCTTGGCTCCTCATCCCCCGGCCCCTTCTCCTCGGAGTACCGAAGAGAAGGGGAGATAGGAAAGTCATTTGGCCCATTCAAAGTGTTGATGGTTTCGAACTT
>JANMGV010000018.1:0-3798 GCA_031374825.1 Pirellulaceae bacterium | reverse complement strand
CCACGAACCTACGAATTTAAAGTGACGGTGGATCCAGTCTTTCGTCGCAGTTCATCGGATCGTGCGTTCATCGTCGAGGCTCTGAATCGCGCGCCGGGGAATACTTGGTCGATGCCCTCGTATGATCTGAGAGTGCTGCGAACGTCTGACGGCTCACAGGTGGGCGTCACAGTCACAATCGCTGGCCATTTTAATTGGTCCGCATGCGATGTTGATGTCGAGAATGGTGGCGATTTTCTACTGCTCGGTACAGGCGATGAAGTTCGAGTCTACCGCACCGAGACTGGACAGGTCGAAACGACATTGCCCGTCAGAACCAAACGTGTCGATGCGGTTGCCTTTTGTCCCGGTGGTGAGTGGCTAGTCGTATCAGACCAAAACGATTTGCACTTCTGGCGCTGGCGCGATCAGGCTCCAGTGAAGACGATTCATGCGGGCAGAAAGATCGATAGCCTCGTCTTCACTCCTGATGGTCAATATCTGGCGGAAGGTCCTGACTCGAGTGAAGATATCCAGATTCGCGACATGCGGACGCTGGAGATTATTGCGTCGCTGAGGGACGAAGTTGGTTCGCCGCTGATGGTGAGCTCGATGGATATCACGCCGGACGGTCGTTATTTAGTCGCTCACAACGAAGTCTCTGTTGACCAGACGAAACTCATGATTCCTCATCGAATTCATGTGTGGGATCTGAAAGAACGTGGAAAGCCTGTGTTTCAGATCGCGACGGGCGAATGGGTGCGCAACGTGGCGTTTGGCGACGGTGGTCGGATGATCGTTGGTGAGTTCAGCGGAGCCGCTCATGGTGCACTGCTGGCCGCCTGGAAGTTGCCGGACGAAGTGATCAACCGCCAAGTGGATTCGCCGCGTGATGCCAAAGATCGACTCGGCGATGGTATCCAGTGGTCGCGGTGGGGTGACGAAAACGGACTGCTTTCCGGAGCACGACTGATTATGCCAGAAGTCGGACTGAAACCGGGGCAAATGCTGGTCGTTGAGTATCGACTTGCAAACGTGTCAAAGGAGAAAAAGACGCTGAAATGCTACTTGAACAAGGGCATGCAGTTCACGTCGCTTAGTAACGATAGTCGAATCGGCGGTTTTGGACTCGATTGGCATCGCGAGCCCGTCACGCTGAGCATTGAACCAGGTGAAGTTTTTATTGATACAGAGCACCTTGTTTCGATCGACACCACGGGTTTGGAGCCAGGCCGTTATCACGCGGCGCTAGGATCAGCCTTCCGTTATCCCGATAGTGTCGAGCCCCAGACGACGCATCATATATCTCATTTCGGCAGTATCCCGTTCATGATCGATGGCCAATCAGCGGCACGTTTTGTTGAGTTGCCAAAGAGCGACATCCAATGGGGCAAGCCAATCGCTGGATTGCAGGTCGGAGCTCGATTCGCGGGCGATCCGACAGTGATCGCAATCGGCGCGACTATCGAAGCGGATCTGTTTGTCGCCAACGTGACCGATCATCCGATCGAATGTTCCGTGGTTCTGCCGCATCCACAAGATGGTTGGTTGTTCAATGTGGAGGATCAAAGCCGACATACAATCATGCTCCAACGACCAATGAGGTTTAGCAGCCCATTTCCTCAACAATACATTCAACTAAAGCTGGCACCTGGGGAAATCACTGCACTCACTGGCGATCAGGATAAGAAAGATGGAAAACCATCGCATCCGCGAGCAAAGTTTGAGGTTGCCAAGACGAAAATCGACGAACGGAGTTGGTCCGATTACACCATCAAAGGGCGACTGGTTACCCAAGGTGGCCAATACTCTGCAATCTTCGATGTCACACTTCTTCGCCCCGAGATTCCAGCGATGCGATTGGAACTCGATACAGGCAACGTTCCATTCACTGTGTCGAAACCTGGCGAGAATGGGCTAGCTGCCGAAGAAACGGATAATTCGTTGGAAGGGATTCGACAAGCAGTCATTCAAGCATTGCAGAATCCAAAGGCCGAACTTGGCAGTAATCCCATCGCCCCAGAAGTACTCCCCGATTTTTACCGCAAGCTGAAAGCTATTCCTCAGCAAGGGCTAGTGATCGATTCTCTTTTCACGGTTCTAAATGACCCACCAGCGCAAATAGACATTGACGTGCGAAGAAATGCGTTGAGGTATTTGACATTTGAGGCTCCCGATCGACTGAAGACGTTGTTGATAGAGCGACTCTCTACCATGAAACTTCTATTTCCTGACAGTACAGGAATAGCGCTCCCCTACGAGGAACTCGACTCTTTAGGGCAAATAGGTGAGGCGGCCAGCGATGCGATTCCCGTACTTACAAAATTCTTGAACGCTGAGGAGCCCGAGGTTCGCGGCACGGCCATCGATGCCTTAATTCGAGTTGGGCCCCGTTCTTCCGAGGTCATGCAGTCCATCGCGACAAGATTCGACGACCCTCACAAGGTGGTCCGCGGCTTGGCGGTCTATCAGGTTTGTCGCTATGGAAAACTTGCAAATCCACTTGGGCCGAAATTCATTGAACTGCTTGAGGCCAATACAAAGGAAGTTCAATGCTGGACGGCCGCCGCATTGATTACGTCCGAGTTCAATCCGGACCTTGGATTCAAGAAGCTACTTGAGTCGAGCCAAGTCGGCTCCATCGGCGATCGCAAGCTGGCACTATCGTCACTTGCAATGCTTGGTTCACGGGCTGAGTCGGTCCTGCCGCAGTTGCGTTCAATGATCGACGACCGGAATACGGAGCTAGCTAAAGAAGTTCGCGAGACCATTCGACGCATTGAAACCAACGATCGCATCTTCACGCATGCCGAGGAGGCGGATAAGCGAACTGCTGATCTCAAGCAAACTCCATTAACGGTTCAGGAACTTTCGGGTGAATGGTCCGCTCAGACCAATCTCGTTGGACTGAAGTGCCAACTCAAGAGCGATCCATTCGACAAAGGCGTCCGGCCGCTGGACGTTTCGGTCAAAGTTGAGATTAAGTTTGACCAATCAGAGGAAGCGATTTTTCGATACGCCCAATTTCGTCTTTCCCAAGATGTGGATTCCGAGAGAAACGGCGGCCGGAAAGCCATGGCAGGCAGGCTTGTTACTTCCCAAGACGGAAAAGAGGTCAACTTGGTTTACCACTATCGGAAGGAAGGAGTGCAAGGATCGCAAACTCGAACGGTTGGAAAGATTTGTCGCGGCAAATCGGGCGAACTCCTCCTTACACTTTTTCCACCTGACTCTGGAATCTTCGATCTTCTTTTCGATGATTTTGCTCCAGTGGAGAAACTCAGACTCGTTCAACGCGATACGACTGCGAGTAATAACGACAATCAGTCCAGCGAAGAGAAGCTGGATTCAAGTAAGCAGAGTTTTAAACTGATTGATGGCGAAACGGGCAATCCGCTGCAGGGGCTGGAGTGTCAGGCGATCTTCGCAAAACTGAATACTCCTCCACGATACCAAGAGTGCACGACCGATGAACACGGCGTTGTGGAAGTGGTCGTTGCCGAAGGTGAATCGGCGGGGATAGCTGAAGTTCCAAGCGGCTGGTTCTCAAACGGCTTTGGACCAGTTTTTGTTGTTCAGATATCAGAATCCGAACAACGACCGCAACAGAACATTGAGAAGCAAAGTGAGGAACCGACAGTATTAAAGCTGTGGCGAGGCACGGAGGTCGACGGTCGCTTGCTGTGGCCCGATAAAACTCCGGCCGCAGGTGTGAAGCTGACGGCCGGTGTGTACATCAACAACCAGTCGTGGAAAGAGAAACTCGGTATGGATTTGACATGGTACTCATTCGATCATGGCGACTGGCCAAATTGGAGT
>JANMGV010000014.1:0-3418 GCA_031374825.1 Pirellulaceae bacterium | reverse complement strand
CCAATTTGCTACGTCGCGACTTGAGCTCGGTGGTCGCCCCCGACGAAGGTTGCTCGCATTCCACAGTAGTATACACAACTGGGCGATTTGGCCGAACTAACCCGGTCGTTAACCGACGTGTCACTGGTTCGTGTCTCACACAGGGAGGATCGAATCGGCCGTCCTGTCGTTCGATCCGATTTGGGAAGCGATGACTCTGCGAGATCAAATCCAGCTCATCCAATTGGTTGTCAAGCGAGTCGATTACGACGGCGAATCGGGACGCGTCACCATTACTTTCCATCCGCTCGGTGGCAGATCGCAATCTTCACACGCAGCGAAAGATCTCTCAAAGGTGTAACCATGACAGACGAAAAGCAAGCCGACACGCTTCTCCACAAAAAACGCGAAGGCAAGCGAATCGTCTTGGCCGAAGGCAAATCGCCGCCGCCCAAACGCCCACCGATAGGCCGCCTACCCCGCATTACCCGCTACATGGCCTTGGCAATTTACTACGAAGACCTGATCCGCAAAGGCCACGTCCACGACTACGCCGAGATCGCTGCACTCGGGCATGTCACACGAGCTAGGGTAACGCAAATTATGAACTTAAGGCTACTTGCACCTGACATTCAAGACTCTTTGCTCTCTTTGCCACGCATCACGAATGGCCAGAACGCGTTAAGTTTGCGACTGCTACAATCAATCGCACTTCAATCGGACTGGAAGAAGCAACGCAAACAGTTGAAAGACCTCCGACAAGCCAATGCCATGAAGAAAATACCGCGATGAATGCTGAGCGAGATGCGTTATGTGAGGAACTAAGGAACGCGTTCAAATTTATTGGAACATCGTTTTGCACAGGGTAGCCGATGAATCTTTGTTAGTCAGCGTAGACCGACAAATCGGAGTGGGACGGAGGTTGAGGGGCCAATGGTTACGTTCCTTCGTTTGGGCAGGACCGGTGCACTGTCAACTAGCTCAAATTGAAATCGTTTAAGGAGAGTTCCGAGTACGATCGCTATTTCAAAAGACGCAAATGCAGCACCGATGCATCGCCGGTGTCCACCACCGAATGGCATGTACTGAAATGGAGAGTAATTTCGATCCATAAAGCGCTCAGGACGAAACTGCTCTGGCTCTTGGTAGGTCTCGGGATTGTAGTGTGCCAACACCGTTGCTGGGGCGACAGCTACACCGGCGGGTAGTCGATACTCACCCAATGTAAGTGGCGTCTTCAGTTTACGAAGCGTCTCTGTCACAATCGGATGCACGCGAAGCGTCTCCTGCACTGTTGCTTTCAAGTAAGGAGCTGACGCAAGTTTAGTGGGCGAATCGTTTTCAAGGGTATCAAGTTCTTGTACCAGCGACGAATATGCGGACGGATTGCGATGAAGGTGGTACATAGCCCAAGTGAGCGTCAGAGCAGTCGTTTCGTGGCCAGCAAATAGGAACGTTATCAGTTCGGCGTGGATATGCTCGCGCGTGATCGGCTGACCATCTTCATATGTGGCTGAGCAAAGCAACGACAGAATGTCTTCTCCTGAGTCACCGTTTCTCTGACTTGTCTCGATGGCTTGATTCAAATAACGCTTCAACTCGTTCTTTCCCCTGTTCCATCGATCCCAAGGTGAGAACCCAAAAAATGAAAAATGAAACTTACGTGAAAAGAATAGCAATGGCGAAGCGCTCGCAACCACATTTTGACTCGCCTGGATCAGTTGATTTACAACCCCTGAGTCGTTACCGCCAAAAATCGTTCTAACGATAATTTCCAGCGAGATATCTGTCATCATGTTCAACGTGAGGATTTCTCGTTGGCCTCGATATGCTTCAAATCTTTCAAGGGCGCAATGCTGCATTCTCTCGCCATAAGCCTTCATTCTGTCACCGTGAAACATCGGCATTATTAGACGACGTTCGCGACGGTGCGACTCACCTTCTAAAGTCAACATTGAGCCGTTACCCATTAGTGGATCAATAGTGGCCGATGCAAAAGGTGCATAAATGTTGGGGTCCTGGCCATGAATAACACGAATCAAATCTTCACGTCCGGTGACCACAACAGGACCGTTCAGTGCCCTGAGTAGAAACGGGTCGCCGTATTTCCGAGCCCATCCTTCAAGGGCTGCTCGAGGGTCGCGAATGAGCTGTAAAGTGGGAAGCAGCGAACCTCGCGGCCCTCGGGGCAAATGAATGGGTGTCTCAGTTGGAAAGGAATGGGTTTTCATGTTCATTCGAATAGGTTCACGATTAGGAAATTTTTTAAACTTTGAACGCTTTGAATGACTCCTAACTTACTTTGTTTGATTAGCCGATGACACGGATGCGACAGAGAACCGCTAACGAAACGACGCTCCAACGCTCAGGCTGCTTGACGAGCTACGTCAACGGCCTATCCCAAAGTCGTACTCATCTCGATGAACAGTTTTATGTTTGCAACTCGAGATTCTTCCATCTTGTCTTTTTCCGCCAGCAGAAGTTGTTAAAAAGCAACATCCGCGAGCCGGAAATTCGACCCGCGGGTGTTGAGTTTCAATTATACAGCGATTGGACCAGAGTCCAACTTGCATTTACACTTCAATCGCTTCGACTTCGGCGACGAAACGCTTGTAGTTGTCGGCAAGAACGCGATCGCCTATCGAAGAGATTTGGACTCGCGCTTGGCCCTTCGTTCTTGCTTGGCCCGGTCGCGACATTCTTTGCACTTCCGCAATGACAAGGATTGAATCACTATCGAAGCTATCAAGGAAAAAGGCAGCAACAGCCCAAACGAAAAGAGCGATGGGAAGAAAATAGCAACTCCAATCGCTTGCAGTTTCTCTCGGCGCAATATGCAGGATTGGCATTGGTCAGGTTTTTCTTGCGTCGAATTCTCTTCCGTTTGCATTTTGCAATCAGTGTCCGTGTTGAGTTCTTACCGGTGGGCTTAAGAATTGCAACGCAGGTGCAGTGGTAATCGTAGTGACCAATGCCATAATCACCATCATCGCGAATAGTGTTGGGCTAATAACGCCCAGGTCGAGACCAATGTTGAGGACGATCAATTCCATAAGCCCCCGCGTGTTCATCAGCATCCCAAGGATTCCGGCTTCTCGCCAGGTCTCGCCTGCATAACGGGCAGCGAGGAGAGTACCACCAAACTTTCCCAACGTTGCTACAAAAATGATCACTAAGCATACAAGCCACTGACTCCAGTCGTTTAACAGACCGATTTCGGTTCGCATCCCCGTGTAGGCAAAAAATGCCGGAAGCAGCAGAACCGTCACAGGCTCTTTCAACTTCGATTGGAAGCTTTTGGCGATCGAGCTATCCGAAGGTATTATCACTCCGAGCAAAAAGGCACCGAAAATTGCGTGGATACCGATCCATTCCGTAAGGGCAGCCGCGCCGAGAATCATCACATAGACAACAACGATCGCGTAGGGGTGTAATCCGC
>JANMGV010000216.1:0-32673 GCA_031374825.1 Pirellulaceae bacterium | reverse complement strand
CGACGAAGCGGTAATTCCAACCAGTGTCCCGATCGCGGCGTTCTCATCGACGGCATTCAAGCTAGCGTCACTATCAACCGGTGTCGTTACATCGAATTCGTCTAAATCGTTGATCGCGATAGTAAAGACTTGATCGGCAATCGATCCATCCTGCGAAGTGGCTCGAACCGTGATAGAGCGTATCGGCCCGACTTCGCGGTCTATTGCACCGGCAACTGTCACCACACCTGTCGCGGCATTGATGGCAAACTGGCCACCGGCATCCACGTTGAGGCTGTAGGTTACGCCGCTGTTCGTCGCATCCGCATCGCTCGCAAACGCCGTGATCCCCACGACCGTTCCGATCACCGCATTCTCGGTGACGTCATCGGGCGCTGAATCGGTATCTGCAATCGGTGTGATGTTGAATTCGTTCACATCATTGATTGAGATCGTGAAAACTCGTGTGGCAGTTGACGTGTCGGTCGACGTCGCACGGACCGTGATGTTCCATGAGCCCGCCAGTTCACGATCGATGGCAGAAGCGACTGTGACGACCCCGGTGACTACATCAATCGCAAATCGTCCACCTGCGTCATTGTCCAGCGAGTAACTGATGGTGTCGGGCTGATCGAGGTCATCAGAAAACGCCACGACGCCCACGGTCGTTCCGACTGCGGAATTCTCAGCGACCGAATCGGCTGTTGCGTCGGTGTCAATCAGTGGTGTGGCATCGTACTCGTCAATGTTCGTCAGGTTAACTGTGACAGTCGCTGCAGCAAAGGCGCCTGCAGCATCCTGAACTCGAACCGTGAGATTAAAAACAGGAGTGACTTCGAAGTTCAGCATTGACGAATCGTTGACAGCAATCTCTCCGGTCGTCGCGTTGATGGAAAATGCATTCCCGGAATTCCCAGCCGTAATGCTAAATGAGTGACTGTCGGACAGATCCGGGTCAGTCATCGCGACAACACCGACGGAAGTTCCATTCAGGCTGTTTTCCAGAAGCGAAAACGTCGCCGAGGCAATGGAAGGCGCGTCGTTCACATTCGTAAAACTAACAATTGCAGAAATGGGACCGACCGACAAACTTCCGTCGCTGACTGTGACGCTGTAGCTCGGAGCCAGTTCATTTCCATCATGTACGAACCGAATCAGTCCGCCGCTAATGTCGGCCTGAGTAAAGCTCGTCACAGCCACACCGGGTGTTGTTGTTCGCTCAAACTGTCCTCCGGAAAGGCCGCTCACCGTAAACACCAGCTGACTGTCTGCATGGTCAGAGTCCGTTGCCTGGAGATCGCTGGTAGTCAGGATTACGCTGCCACCTTCGGACACCGCCAGCGAATTTCCAACGATCGCCGGCGCGTCATTCACTGGCACGATCGTGTAGTTATGAACGAAGGTGCCGACAGACAATGCACCGTCGCTGACGCTGAACGTGAAGCTGTCGACAATCGTATTGGAGCCGTCGTGCACGTAACGCACGAGACCCGCATCTATGTCGGACTGTGTGAACGTGGTGATGGACACACCGGGTGCTGTCGAAAGTTCAAGAAAACCATTCGAAGGCAGACTGGTGACTGTGTACTGGAGCTGTACCGCGATATTGTCCACGTCGGTCGTTTGCAGGTCCGTGACGCTGATGACACTCGTGCCTCCTTCGATCACTGTTCCCGCAGAGTTCGTTACGACAACCGGTGCATCATTGACAGCCGTCACGATCACATAGCTGTAAGCAGCAGGACTGGTGAGAGAACCATCGTTTGCAGTGAACGAGATTTTGCGAACAGTTGTGTCAGGATTCTCTGAGCTGTTCTGCCAGGTGATCGTTCGCAGGACCTGCCGGTAGTTGGCAACGGTGTCAGATCCCGATAAAGTCAGCTCGCCCGTCGTTGAATTGTAACTGGCGGAAATGCCAGTCCCTGCCGTGTTTGCCGAAAGTAATTCCGACGCACCGTCCTGCAGGTTGGTTATTGCGACATTCATGCCTGTCAAACTGCCACTGTCGATGTCAATCAGGACGGCGTCCGTATCGGCAATTGCAACAGCCGCCATTCCCTCGGTGTAGCTGGTAACAAACTCCGAAGCGCCAATTCCACTGCTGTTGTCGGCATCGAGATCAATTACCGGTGCCGCTGTCTGGCAGAAATAGTAGCGGTACTGAATCACGGTTGAATCACCGGCTGCCAGTGACGCAACATGGAAGGAAAGTGAAATCGCTTGGTCCGAAGTACCGGATCCGGTTTGATTCAGTCCGGTGCCGTTGAAGATCGCGACCGCATCCCGGTTTGCAAATCCTCCCCAGGCGACGCGTGAATTTGTCCCAAAACCCATCAGACCCAAAAGTGAACCGTCCGCCTGAGTTGCCGTCACGAACGACACGTCGCTTCCGTCATTCCCTTGCGACACGATCGTATTCGTCGTGGCAAATATCCCGCTCGCAATCTGGTTATTGTCCGCATCAATATTACGGTAGTAGTACAGATCGTTCAGCGTTCCTCCCGTTGTGTTTGTCAGGCTTACCTCCACATCCACAAACAGATCATTCACGCCGACAGAATAAGTTGCGTTGACGGCAAGCCCACCCACCGATCCGATCCAGTCGACCGATTGCGAAGTCCCGGACGTCTGCCGGTTGGTCAGGCTGCCGGAAATCTGCTGAGCCAACACATTGTTATTGGAGTAAGTCACTCCACCGACAGTGACTCCCCAGCCTTCTTCTGGGGAACCAGGCAGAATGAAGTCACCGTCGTAGGTGCCCCAGCCGTCCCGGTCGCGATCTGCTTCCACGCCAAGTTGCGACCCCGCACTCACGTAACCGGTCGGCGCGGCGAAATCTGATCCCAGCGATCCGTCTGTTCCGAGCCCAACCTGAAGAAAATTGCCCTGCAGGAACGTATCACCAGGAATTGCTGCTCCGCCAGGCGTACTGATCGTCACGCTGATCGATGCCGCAGCCGTCAGCACACCGCCGACACCGGTGTTGCCAATGTCGTCGATGCCGATCATGATCACGGCCGATCCACCGTGATTGATACCATGCATGAACGTCAGGCCGTCCAGAGCAGCATTCACGTCGGCAATATTGCCGGTGAAAATCATTGAGGCGTCGTCTGATCCATTCCCGGTGCTGAACGAAAGTCCGGTGGTCCGACTGAGTGTCAGCCCTCCGTTGCTGGACGACAGAGTTACCTGCACCGAGCCTGCATCCGGATCACCAGCGACGATCGCATTGGCTCCGCTCAGGGTCAATACAGTGTCGACGTTGATCGTCTGAGAACCGGGGACGGCCAGCGTCGGAGAATCGTTCACGGCGGTGATCAGGATCGTGGCACTGTCGCTGCCGCTCAGAGCGCCGCCACTTCCCGAATTTCCCTGATCATTCACCAACAGCGTCAGCGTGTCTGACGCCGCCGGTGTGTCGGAATTCTGAACATAGGTCAGCACGGCACTCAGATTTCCAGCCAGCAGATCGTTAATTTGCGTCACCGTACCGGTCAGCGACACAGAATTCGTACCATCGCCGGAAACGATCACTCCAGTTGTTCCAGCCGCTGCGTTCAGAGTCCCCGAGACCACAGAGATCGTCGCCACAACATTGGCGCCTGCCGAATCGACGTCGGAAATACTCAGACCCGTCCCATGCAGAATCAGTGAGGCCTGTTCGTTCACAGAATAGCTGGCAGGAATAATCACCGCCAGCGGGGCTTCGTTGACGTTTGTGACAGAGACCAGAATGGATTGTGTATCAGATCCACCCGCGCCGTCATTCGCGGTGACCATCACTTCGTACGTGTTGTCTCCATTGGAATCAGCTGGGGTTTCGAAATCCCGCGAGGAGTTGAACGACAGGATTCCTGTGACCGGATCGAGCGTGAAAAATGCGGCATCCGTACCACCGACAATCGAGTATCCGACGGACTGAGCAGGAAAGTCGGCGTCCGCAGCAAGGACGGTGGTCACCGAAGTGGCGTTTTCCGCAACGTTGACGGCTGCATTCGCTCCACCTCCATCACTGCTGATCACCGGGGCGTTGTCATTGAGCGGCAAAAGACTGATCGAATACGATTGAGTCGATATAGATCCGTCCGCAGAATTCGCCTGAACAGTAATTGAGTGCAATATTGCCGACTCGTAATCCAGCAATGTGCCGTTCGCGACCGTGACAATCCCTGTATTCGCGTCGACGGCAAACCGGCCACCAGCAGAATCGGTCAGCGTATAGATCACCGCATTGGTGGTTGCATCGGCATCGCTCGAAGAGGCTGTTATGCCAACTACAGTTCCCGTTGCGGCGTTTTCGTCAACTGCATTGGCTGTGGCGTTGCTATCGGTGGGTGACGTGACGTTGAATTCGTCCGCATCGGCGATGGCGATCAAGAATACTTGATCGGTAAATGATCCGTCGGCCGAGGTAGCTCGCACGGTAATGTTGCGCGAGGCACCGTCGGCTTCGCGATCGATGGCTCCTGCTACGGTCACAATACCGCTGTTGGCATCGATGGCGAAGCGACCGCCGTCGTTGTTCTGCAACGAATAAGTGTTCGTTTTGGTGGTCGCATCCGCTTCGGTCGCTAAGCCGGTAATTTGAACGACTGTTCCATTCGCAGCGTTTTCGACAACGCTATTAGCGGCTGCATTCGAGTCGGTTACCGTGCCTGTATTGAATTCATCCGCGTCGCCGATGTTAATGGTGAATGTCTGCGTGGAGAACGAAGTGTCGGTCGACGTTGCTCGGATGGTAATGTTGTAGGAAGCTGCCGTTTCGCGGTCGATGGCTCCGTTGACCGTGACGAGGCCCGTATTGGTATCGATCGCGAATCGACCACCGGCATTGTTATCCAGGCTATAAGTGACTACGTCGGTGCCGTCTGGATCGGTAGCCAGACCAGTGACTGCGACCGTCGTTCCGTTGGCTGCGTTTTCGAGGACATAGTTGGCCGCGGCGTTCGTGTCGCTGATCGCGCCCACGTCGAACTCGTCCACGTCGTTCAGGTTGATCGTGTACACTGCCGTGCTGAACGACGTGTCGCTGCTCGTGGCCCGCACCGTGATGTCGTGCGACGCGGCGGCTTCACGATTCAGTAGCGTGCCATCGGCAACGGTGACCACGCCGGTCAAGCCGTTGATCGCGAACCGCCCGCCGGCGCTGTCATCGAGCGAGTAGGTGATCGCATTCGTGGTCGCGTCCGCGTCGCTGGCTGCGGCTGTGATGCCGACCGTTGTGCCATTCGCGGCGTTTTCGTTGACCGCGTTGGCCGCTGCGTTCGAGTCCGTCAACGCCCCCACGTCGAACTCGTCCACGTCATTCAAGTTGATCGTGAACGTCTGCGTGCTGAACGAACTGTCGGCCGACGTCGCCCGCACCGTGATGTTGTGCGACACGGCGGCTTCCCGATTCAGCAGCGTTCCGTCGGCGACGGTCACGATGCCGGAGGAACTGTTGATCGCGAATCGACCACCGGCGGTGTCGTCGAGGCTGTAGGTGATGGCGTTCGTCGTCGCGTCGGCATCGCTGGCGAAGGCGGTGACGCCGACGACGGTTCCGTTCGCGGCGTTCTCGTTGACGGCGTTTGTCGCGCCGTTCGTATCACTGATCGCGCTTACATTGAACTCATCCAGGTCGGTCACGGAGACGGCGATGGCTTGCGTGTCGATTCCCCCCGCTCCGTCGCTCACCTGCACCGTCACGTCGTACACGTTGTTGCCACCCGCGTCGGTCGGTGATTCGCGATTGGGTCCCGAGACAAACGTCAGAACGCCCGTCGCAACGTTGATCGAGAACTGCGACGCGTCGGCTCCACCGCTGATGCTGTAGACCGGCGCGCCACCGTCGAGATCGGTGCTGGTGACCGTCGTCACGGCGGTCGTGTTTTCCGCGATGTTGATCACGGCTGTCGCGCCTCCGCCGTTGCTTGAGATCGCCGGAGAGGCGTTGGCGGTGACGAGTGCGAGGCCGTCGAACTCCTCGCCGCCGGAGCTGATGCCCACATCGGCACCTTCGAACAGCAGGGACGCTGTGGCTGCTGTCGTTCCCGGACCGGTCATCGTTACGGTGAGAATGAAAATGTCGTGCTTCTTGACGGAGATGCTGTTGCTGCCGACCGATCCGTCGTCGGTGTCCACGGTCGCGAGCAATTGCCCGGCGGTGAGCGACTGGCCCCCCAGCGTCATTGCGACTTGAATCAGCTCGATGTCCTGCAAGGTTTGGCTGATGTTGATGTTGGCACCGTCGATGAGCTCGCTCAACGTACCCGCCGTGGTTCCCGGCCCGACATCGCTGGTGGCATAGCGCCATATCGACTTGTCGAAAGTGGCCCCTTGGAGCGTCAACAGAAACTCACCCGCGACGAACGATGCGTCGCCGACCGTGGTGTTGGTTTCGACCAGCGCGATGCCGAAGACGTCTTTTCCAGCGGGGTTCTGCAGCAGGATTGAGAACGTTCCGGCACTATAATTTCCTTGCGTGGTCGGCCGGAACAGCACCACATCGTTCTTGGTAACGGCCACGCCGCCGAACGTCTCGTTCGCGGCGACCGAGAAGAGCACGTCACCCGCCTGCAGCGTGACAGCGTTTGCGCTCCCGACGGTCACGCTGCGGTTGACATGGTGCAAGGCCTTGATGTCCGCGTTGCCATCGGCCGCAAACGTGTCGATATTGAACACCTTCGAGAAAGTTCCGTTCGTGGTGCCCGGCTCGACGAGCGTCAGATTGGGATCGCCCAGTCGGACGACGTCCCCGTCGGTCCAGGAAATACCACCGTAAGGCGCAGCGACCGTGGCGTTCGAAGCGCTGGAAACCCACAGCGAGTTCTCACTCTGATCGGTAATCGTGACCGCGATCGTCTGCGTGTCGGTGAACGTTCCATCGAAAACTTGCACCGTCACGTCGTAGACGTTGTTCGCGCCGGCGTCGGTGGGGACTTCGAAGTTAGGCGCGGAAACAAAGCTCAACTGCCCAGTCGAACTGTTGATCGCGAAGTTCGCCGCGTCGGCCCCGCCGCTGATCGAGTAGGTCAACGTCTGCGCCGGCAAATCGGCGTCGGTCGCAGCCACCGTCGTCACGGCCGTGGAATTTTCCGCCGCATTGACCGCCGCCGTCGCACCGCCGCCGTCGCTGGTGATGACCGGAGTATTGTCGTTCAGCGGATTGAGGTTGATCGCGAAGGCTTGCGTGCTGAAACTCGTGTCCGTGCTGGTGGCTCGCACGACGATGTTGTGCGACGCGGTCGCCTCGCGGTCCAGCAGCGTGCCGTCGGCGACGGTCACGATGCCGGTGGAACTGTTGATCGCGAAACGTCCGCCGGCGCTGTCGTCCAGGCTATAAGTGACCACGTCGGTGCCGTCTGGATCGGTAGCCAGACCAGTGACTGCGACCGTCGTTCCACTAGCTGCATTTTCGAGGACGTAGTTGGCGGCTGCATCGCTATCGCTGACTGCCCCGACGCCGCCTTCGTTGATGTCTGTGACGTTGATGGTGAACGACTGTGTTGAAAACGAACCGTCAGTTGAAGTGGCTCGGACGGTAATGTTGTGGCTAATGGCTGTTTCATAGTCGAGTGCCGCGTTGACAGTGACGATACCCGTGTTAGTATCGATCGCGAACTTCCCACCTGCCGAATTGTCGAGCGAATAGGTGATCGTATTGCTGGTTGCATCCCCGTCGGAGGCAAGAGCAGTAATGCCAACGGCGGTTCCAACCGATGCACTTTCAGCGACTGAGTTGGCGGCTGCATTCGAATCGGCGACTACTCCGGTGTCGAACTCATCGAGGTCGTTGATGTTGATTGTAAAGACCGTATCGGCAGTCGATCCATCTGCGGAGGTGGCTCGCACGGTTATGTTTCGAGATGCACCTAGAGTTTCGCGATCCATTGCGGCAGCCGTGGTTACAATTCCCGTATTCGCATCGATTGCAAAGTTGCCACCATCATCATCGGACAGCGCGTAAGTTACCGTATTGGTGGTCGCATCGGCATCGCTCGAAGAGGCTGTTAAACCAACTAAAGTTCCCGTTGCGGCGTTTTCGTCAACTGCATTGGCTGTAGCATTGATGTCGGTGGGTGACGTGACGTTGAATTCGTCCGCATCGACGATGGCGATCGAGAAGACTTGATCGGTAAACGAACTGTCGGCCGAGGTGGCTCGCACGGTAATGTTGCGTGAGGCACCGTCGGCTTCGCGATCGATGGCTCCTGCTACGGTCACAATACCGCTGTTGGCATCGATGGCGAAGCGACCGCCGTCGTTGTTCTGCAACGAATAAGTGATCGTATTGGTGGTCGCATCCGCATCGTTCGCTATGCCAGTAATTTGCACGACCGTTCCATTAGCAGCGTTTTCGACAACGCTATTGGCGGATGCGTTCGAGTCGGTGACGGCGCCTGTATTGAATTCATCCGCGTCGCCGATGTTAATGGTGAATGTCTGCGTGGAGAACGAAGTGTCGGTCGACGTTGCTCGGATGGTAATGTTGTAGGAAGCTGCCGTTTCGCGATCGATGGTTCCGTTGACCGTGACGAGGCCCGTATTGGTATCGATCATGAATCGACCACCGGCATTGTTATCCAGGCTATAAGTGACCACGTCGGTGCCGTCTGGATCGGTAGCCAGCCCAGTGACTGCGACCGTCGTTCCACTAGCTGCATTTTCGAGGACGTAGTTGGCGGCTGCATCGCTATCGCTGACTGCCCCGACGGAACCCTCGTTGACGTCTGTGACGTTGATGGTGAACGATTGTGTTGAGAACGAACCGTCAGACGAAGTGGCTCGGACGGTAATGTTGTGGCTAATTGCTGTTTCATAGTCGAGAACCGCGTTGACAGTGACGATACCCGTGTTAGCATCGATCGCGAACTTGCCACCAGCCGAATTGTCGAGCGAATAGGTGATCGTATTGGTGGTTGCATCCCCGTCGGAGGCAAGAGCAGTAATTCCAACGACGGTTCCAACCGATGCACTTTCAGCGACTGAGTTGGCGACTGCATTCGAATCGGTGACTACTCCGGTGTCGAACTCATCGAGGTCGTTGATGTTGATTATAAAGACCGTATCGGCAGTCGATCCATCTGCGGAGGTGGCTTGCACGGTTATGTTTCGAGATGCACCTAGAGTTTCGCGATCCATTGCGGCAGCCGTGGTTACAATTCCAGTATTGACATCGATCGCAAAATTACCGCCGTCATTATCGAACAGCGAATAAGTAACGGCATTGGTCGTTGCATCGGAGTCGCTGGCTGATGCAGTGAGGCCGACCAGGGTTCCGATGGAGACGTTCTCATCGATGGCATTGGCTGCGGAATTGATGTCGGTGGGCAGGGAAACGTTGAACTCGTTAACGTCGGTCAATGTCACGGTGAAGGCTTCGTCATAGGTCGAGCCGGCCAAGTCGGTGGCTCGCACGATGATAGTGTGACTGTTTGCCAGTTCGTAGTTAAGCAGCGAGCTATTAACGACCGTGACGACGCCAGTGCTAGCGTTGATAGCAAAGCGTCCACCAGCGGAATCGACGAGGGAATAGCTTGGGGTGTCGCTCGCATCGACATCGCTTCGGGTAATCGTACCGACGATAGTCGTGTTGGCTGAATTTTCGGCAATCGTTAGTCCCGTCGTGGCCAAGTCATGTGGCGTATCGTTGGCTCCTTGGATCGTGACCGTGATCTGTGTTGTACTGGTCAGACCACCAGCGTCTTGCATCGTGTAAGTAAAAACATCGGTGATGGTATTCGCCGTGGTTCGCAACGCCTGTACCGCCGCGTTCGAATTGTTGACAGTGTAGGTATAAACTCCGTTGGCTGCGATGGTGATCGAACCGTAGCTGCCGGTGACGTTGGACGCAACCGATCCCGAAGCCGAACCGACGATGCCTGCAGCCACGCCACTAACTGTCTGCGTATCGCCGGAATCGACATCGGTGTCGTTGCTCAGAACGTTACCAGTTGGATTTGTGCCAGCTGTGCCGTTCGCAGTTCCTCCAGCTTCGATTGCGGTAGCAGTGTCTAGGACGCTAATCGGTGCATCATTTACTCGAGTAACGGAGATGGTGAAGACTTCGTCAAACGTCTGGCCGAAAGTATCTGTGGCTCGTATGGTGATCGATTGGCTCGTTCCTGAATTGTTGTTTAGCAAATTACTATCGGCAACCGTCACAACTCCTGAGGTTGAATCGATCGCGAAGCGTCCGCCTGCATTATCGGTCAAGCTGTAAGTTACTGTATCGGATTGCCGTTCTGCAGCGAACGCAGTTGCGATCACGGTTCCATTGGCTGCGGTTTCCAGCACGGCAACGGAATTCGCGATATCAGCACCAAACGATGCCGTTTGCATAATCGATGCGTTAATCCCACCTACACCTCCGGGCCATCCATGATAGCTCTCTTGAGTTGCTACGTCCGAATCGACCGCCACGACTGCAAGGCCGATATTTGCTCCTTGCGTCGGCGAAATTCCAAAACCCAAACCAATCCAGTCGATCTTGCCTTCAATGACCCAATTGGTTCCGGTGAAGGTGACTGCCGAAGAGATGCCAGGCGGCAGCGTGCTTCCCCAAGTAGGATTCCTATTCGCTTGGATTTGCCCCGAAACTGAGTTGAAAATTAGTTGAATATCATTGGCGTCGTAACTCGCAGTGCGCTCATAACCAAGATCCAAGAACACTTCAATGGAATCGTTTTCCCAATACGCAGAGTTCGCATTCTGAGTCACATCATCCAAGACGCTGACGCGGAAGTACAACGCATTGTTATCCCATAGTACTTGAAAACCACCACCGGTATCGCTCGGCGAACCGATATTCGCTCCGCTATAGGCGTCGCCACTCAAACCGTAGGTGCGAGCATTCGCCCAGGCCGCGTCGGTTGTTCCATCGATAACGATGGCCGTAAATGTGTACCCAGCCAGCGCGATCGACTGAGAGTTTGTCTGTGAACCAGAGGTCAAAACAAGATCCGACGGGGCGGCGTTAATCAAATCCGCTTGAATTCGCGTTCCGTCTGAGAATTGGAATCGCTCCACGCCCGTAACCATGTCCGTTCCATCGGGCGAAGCGCCACGATTGTCGACAAGGGTATAGGTCGATGATCCGGAATTGAAGGTGATCGTATAGTTCGCCCAATTCCCGCTGAAGACTGCAGTATCGGAACCCGTTCCGCCGTCAATGGTGTCATTTCCAGCCCCGCCAGTTAGCAAATCATTACCCGCGCCACCGGAGATCGTATTTGAACTGCTATCACCTGTAAGCGTGTCGTTGAAGGCTGAGCCGAGAATGTTCTCGAATCCAGAGATGACATCTCCTGAGGCATCACCTCCTGATACTGCGTTCGTACTTAGGTTGACAGAAACTGCTGCAGACGACGAAGTGTAGCTAACTGTGTCGATCCCGGCTCCGCCAACTAACGTGTCCACGCCCGTACCGCCTTGCAACGTATCATTCCCGTTGCCTCCGTTGATCGTGTCTTCTTCACTTGTCCCCGTGGCCGTATCATCACCACTTGTGCCAGTATAGCTCCCCGAATAATTAGTGACGTTGATCACCAATACCTGATCATATGTTGCACCCGCAGTATCGGTTACGCGTATCGTTAGACTATGAGAAGTCGCCGTTTCGAAATCAAAGCTTGCGCCACTTTTTACTCGTATCTGATTTCCACTAACGATTTCGAATAAGCTGGTTGCGCCACCCACAAGCGTATATGTAGCAGCGTCTCCAGAGTCCGCGTCTACCGCGGCAAGCGTCGCGACAACAGGTTGTAGCGATCCGGGATCGTACGCAGCGCCAATGGTTCCTCCGCTTGTTACTGTTTCCTGTACGGATAACGAGCCTGAGGGAGTAATGCCGCTCGGAGCGTCGTTCGCACCTTGGATGGTAACGGTGATTTGAGTCGTGCTGGTCAAGCCAGCCGTATCCCGCATCGTGTAGGTGAACACATCATTGATCGTATTGCCAGATGTTCGCAACGCTTGAACGGTGGCGTTCGTGTTATCGACGGTATAAGTGTAAGCTCCATTGGCGGCGATACTGATTGAACCGAAGGAACCGGTAACTGCGGAACCAACGTTGGTCGAAGCCGAACCAACCACCCCGGCGGCCACTCCGTTAACGGTCTTTGTATCACCCGCGTCAACATCGGTATCGTTAGTGAGCACATTGCCTGTTGGATTGGTTCCTGCGGTACCATTGCTTACTCCACCTGCTTCGACGGCTGTGGCGGAATCCAATACGGCGATAGGATTGTCATTGACCGCAGTAACGCTGACATCGACAACATCGGTGGCGGAGCTGAACGCGGTGATGCCACCGTTGCTGCTAGCGTCCACCTTCGTGCCAGCCGTGCCACTGCTCTGATCCCAACCGCGAATGGTCAGCGCTGAAGTCGAGGTGCCGTTGTAGTTCAATCCTGGCGCAAAGTACAACCGCGTATTGGCATTATCAGCCAGCAGTAAGGAAGACGTCGCATTGACCGCACCGACCGCCGTCCAGTTAGTGCCGTTATTGGTGGTGTAGTACCAGGTGCCATTGGTTTCCACACTGGCCGTGATGGCGATGCCCTTTGCTGAACCGCTATCAACATCGCTGATGCCTCCGGTGAAGGAGCTGATAAGTGAACCGACAATTCCTGTTGGTACGCCTGCATCCTCGAAAATCGTGATGCTCAGTGCTGTGTCCGATAGCACCGGTGCATCGTTGACGCTGGTGACAAAGCACTGAACGGAACCCGCCAGGCTCGAATAGGCGGTCGTGCCTCCGTTGGCGGTTGAATCAGCGTAGCCCGGTGTCCCGTTGATAGAAGCTGTTCCGGAAGTTTGATCCCAGGCTCGGTAGGTAAACGTCGCCGATTCACCGTTGTTACCATTCGGTATAAAGCGGACGCGTGATGAACTGGTCAGCAACAGCGAACTCGCGCCGCTGACCGATCCGAAATTGGTCCACGTGACACCGTCGGTCGAGTACTGAAAGGTCCCACTAGCCGAGATGGAAGTGACCGCAATTCCGCTCATTGCTGACGAATCGACGTCGCCGCGCACGCCGGAGATCAGAATGTCACTGACCAGCGTCGCTGACGAGGTGGTATCTTCGTTGGTCGACGTCATCCCAATGGTGCCGGTGAATCCCAAAGTCGGTGCATCGTTGACGGCTGTGACCGTGATTGAGGCGACTTCCGTGGCCGTGCTGAAGGTGGTAGTGGTTCCATTGGTTGATGAGTCAACTTTTGTTCCGAATGTACCGGTCGATTGATCCCAGGCTCGGAAGGTGATGTCACCTGTGGTGGCGTTCTGACCGTTGGGTACAAAGCGTAGTGAATCGGTAGCCCGTAACAACAACGCGGATGTATTCGAAACGGCACCCACAGCATTCCAAGTCGATCCGCCGTCAGTTGAATACTCCCACGATCCGTTACCGTTGGTGGTGGCAGTAATCGCGATACCTTCGACAGCGCCGGTGTCCACATCGGTGATGCGATCGCCACCGGCTGAGAGGATAATCGCTGCTATGGTTTGCCCACTATTACTCGTTTGATCTTCGGTGATCGTCGTCAGCACCATGTTGCCGGTGTTATCCAGCACGGGCGCATCATTGACTGGATTGATGACTAACGAAGCCGTATCTGTCGCTGTCGAAAATGCGGTTGATTCGCCGTTGTTCGAAGTGCTGGCGGTGCTGCCATTGGTTCCGCTGGTTTGATCCCAGGCTCGGAATGTGATCGCGTTGCCGATCGTGCCGTTGTAATTGGCGTTGGGTTGGAAATAGAGCCGCGTGTTGGCATCAGCCGCGAGCAGTCGAGCGGCTGATCCTGTGACGGCGCCGAGTGCATTCCAGTTCGTGCCGCCGTTGATCGAGTAAAACCACGTACCGTTAGCTGTATCCGCCGCCGTCACGGCAATTCCGAGCAGTGGGCTGGCATCCAGATCGGTCACATTGTCGACTTGTCCAGTTGGGCTCGACAGATCTACTAGAGCTGAAACCAGCGTTCCGACAGCCCCTGACGGCGCACCCGCGTCCTCGTTAATCGACGTGATCGCTGGGCTTCGGGAAGCATCGAGGATCGGGGCATTGTTAAGTGGCAAGATCGCAATGGCATCAAATTCTTCTCCGCCAGCGGTGATGCCAATGTCTGCGCCTTGAACCAGCAACGCAGCAGTCCCCGAGCTCGTTCCTGTTCCCGTGGCGGTGACATTCAAAACGAAAATGTCATATGTCGATACACTGAGTGCGTTCGTGCCCACCGTGTCATTGGCATCGAGCGAGATTAGCAATTGACCGGCGACCAGGGCCGTACCGCCCAACGTTGCATTAATCTGAACAAGTTCGAGTCCGAAAATCTTCGTCGAAAACCCAATCCCCGCACTAGCACCGTCGATCAGTTCCGAGCGAGTTCCGGAGGTTGTGCCTGGGCCCACATCCGTCACTTGATAACGCGTGACATCTTTATCAAAGGTAGCGCTCCCAGCAGTCAGCAGGAAATCGCCGGCATTGAGCGTAACGCCCCCGACAACCGTTGCCGTTTCCACAAAAGCGAAATCTCGAGTCGCATTGCCTGCCATCGGGTTCTGCAGCAGGACAGAAAAGGTGCCAGCACTGTAATTTCCAGCTACGGTTGGACGAAACAGCGCAATGTCATCTTGCGAGATCGAAACGCCGCCGAGTGTTTCGTTCTGAGCAGTACTGAACAGGACGTCACCGGGCAGGAGGGTTACCGCATTGGCGCTGCCGACCGTGACTGTCCGCGAGACATAGTGCAGACCATTCAAGTTCCCGCCGCCGCCGCCAAAGTTATCGAGATCGAACACGGGAGCGTAAAACGTTCCATTCGACGTTCCTGGCTCAAAACTTAAATTGGGGCCGCCAAATTGCGCCACTGAATTATTATCGTAAGTAAGTCCTCCGGCGGTTGTGTTATTCACTCCTGAAATCCAAAGCCCAGAGATTCCTCGCGCTAGGTGGGTCGCAGAAAACTCGGAAGTGTTATTGCTCGGATCGGTGGCCGTGGCGGTGATGTATTCACCGGCCGCGACTGAGACGGTGAGATTGGCAGTGAAGCTGACCGTAAACGGACTGCCCACGGGCGTGGTGACTGTCGTGAAGCCCAAATAACGCTGGCCCTCGATGTCATTGGCAGTATTCGCAAAAAACTCAATGCGGTAAGTCTTGTTGGCTTCGCTATTAAGAGTTCCGCCAATGGTCACTTGGCTGCCATTGGTTACAGCGGAGACCAGCACTGGGTAGTTTTGCAGATTGTTGGCACCGCTGTCCGTGTCGTTGCTGTCGTTGTTGAGCACTCCATTGCTTCCAAGGTCAATTCCCTGTCCAGTATTGGAATGAATGGAATTCCCCCGGATGGATACTTGCGTTCCGCCTGAAACATACACACCGTCGCCACCATTGAAAGCGATGGTGTTTCCCTGGCCGGCAGTCGTACCGCCAATTGTTGCACCGGTTGTAGTCCCGCCGATCAGAATTCCTTCGCCACTGTTGCCAAGCGAAGATGTTCCGTTTGCCTGCGTGCCGATCAGGTTCCCCTGAATGGTGGTGGAATTGGCACCTCCATCCAGCATGTCGATACCGTCATCATTGTTACCGGAGATCAAGTTATTGAGAAACTGGTTGCCGGTGGAGGTCGTGTCGATGTCAATCCCGTCATCGGCATTGCCGCGATCCAGCGTGCCGGTGGCATCCGTGCCGATGTAGTTGTTCTGAACGATGTTGTTGTTAGCATTGGTCCAGATCTGAACACCGTCGTTCGCATTGCCTGAAATGATGTTGCGGTGCGCTGTCGTCGAACCCCCAACCGTGTTGGAGCTTGCTCCGTTGTAAATATACACGCCTTCGTCGTTGGCCAGTGCCGTAGAGCCATCGGCCAACAAGCCAATATAGTTACCCGCCACTACGTTACTCGTCGCGCTGGCCCCGTCGATGTTGACACCTTTGTTACTATTGCCGGAGATGACATTGCGGTCGGCGACTGTCGTTCCGCCGATCACGTTGTTGGCGCCCTGTACATAGACGCCGTCCCCAACGTTTTCAAACCCTGCACCCGCGTCGGTCCCACTTGTCGTCAGCCGACCGATGTAGTTGCCAACAATAAAGTTGTTGTTCGAGTTGGCCTGAATCTCGATGCCGTCGCCACCCCAATCCCGGATCACGAAGCCTCGGATCGTGGTTCCGTCGGCTGTCGAGGTCAGCCTTAAACCATCCTCATTAAGACCAGCACTGCCTCCGGCGAGCACAATCGCTGGCCGATTGGAGTTAGCCGCAAAGCTATCATCGGTGGTGGCATTTATCGTGACCGCATCGGTGATCGTCATCGTCGACAGGACGTTGATCGTGTGCACGCCAGTGCCAGAAACATTGAAATTGATGGTATCGGCTACACCCGAAGTGGCGTTGGCATCGAGGATAGCTTGACGCAGCGAACCGGCACCGCTGTCGTTGGTGTTGGTGACGGTGTACGTTGCAAGTGTTCCACGCCAATTTGCGAATGAATCGTCGTCTTCCACAAAGCTGTCCGTAAGCAGGCCGATTCTAAACTCAAGATCCCAGTTTCCGCCCAATGAGGAGTGGCCTGTTGCATCAATTGTTCCTGCGACATCGGTGAGTGTGGATTCAGCAATCAATGCGAGCAGTTCTTGCCCTGCCGAACTGAATGCTACTGAGCATCCCAGAATGCGAAGGTCCGCTTCTTCGGTCAGTCCCGATTGCCAATTGGCAAAATCAGAAGCTCTTGCTCGAGCTGTCTCACTGTTTACCCAGACGTCGCCTAGTTGGAAACCGCCAGCGGCACCATGGGAAAAAATGTAGATCGAGTCGTAGTCATGTTGGGATGCGTTGAGAAAATCGCCGATGGCTGAAATTCCGTCTGCTTGATCATCCAGCAACACAATGTCAAGCTGGACATGCCCAGTGACACTTTCGCGAAGGTCAGCCAAGAGGTCATCGAGGTTTTCGAGCTGAGAGTCAACAAACGCGATTTGATGCGAATCGAAATCGTCCGAACTTGATTCTTGAGTGGATTGCGATATTTGATTGGAAGTCTCCACGAGTTGCGAAGGTTCTAATTGCGCTTCGTCGCCCGATGTCTGTTGAGACTCCGCGAGAGAAGATTGACCAAGCAATTCACTAACTCCGTCGAAGTTTAAGCCTTCGAATACAAGTTGTTGCAAATTGTCTAGCTGATGATCGATTTGTTGTGCGACGGGCTCGCCACCATCCATAGGAACCGGCAGTGGAGTAGCGCTGTAATAAATGCGTTCTTCGAGAACGATTGCGTCAATCTCAGAATCATCGTTGGGTAGAACGACTGCTTTTTCAAACCAAGTCTTCAACGCAAAGAAGAGGTTAGATGCCGACGAGGTTTCTTTTGGATGCATCGAATATTTCTCTGAAGCGGACTATTTACCGCAGGATTGAACCCCAAATGGTGAACATGTTACGATCATCAAACCTACTATTTTTCACTGGGAATGGAGTCAAATTCGAGCAAATCAGGTGTCTTCTGTTCCTGTCGTACCCAATTCTTTTGTGTGGCGATTTTGCCTCAAGAAAAATTTTGGGTCCGCTCCCGACTTTAGAACGGAGAGATTGCGCATTTTGTTGATTCGGCACAAAGATCAAAGTCTGACATTCAAACTTCAGCCGGAAATGCTGGTGCAGCGAACTAGAGGGAAGCTGTAACGATAGGAATGATCATGCGGGTCGAAAGCCAACATGTGGCTACCAGATGTGGTGTGTTACCGCCGATTTGAGTTGTTAAGCTTACGCGATTATTCGGCGAATGCGGGCTAGCGAAATTGCGTCGCGAAAAGCACGTGTAACAACGGGTCTATCTATGCGTTTGGTTTTGTGCATGGATAGTCGTTCCGATTAAAACGCTTGTTAATTCCTTTGCTCAAAAGACCGATGCGAAGAGAATAACATTTCCATCGAGTGAATCTGAACTCACAGGAATGACAGCAAATGCAAGAACATGGAGGTTCTTAACGTTGCGCTCCCGGCGTCTTGTCAAACGAAACCAACAGCAGATTGCCATGCGACGATTATTTCGTAGAGCATGCTTGGCAGTATTGCTTTCGGGCTCGGTTTATTGTCAAGCTGCTGATTCGCCGACAAGGATTGCGTCGAAATCGCACGTGAATGTTGGAAACTCCATTCAAGCGGCTTTGGCAAACTACCCAGCCCGTCATGGCGATCAAAACAAGACTGTAGATCTTCCGCCGGTTCAGATCGCGACACCTGTTACCGTTCAGACAGCGCCCAGCGTCTACGATCAGCTACCTTCAAATTCGCCTCCAGGCGAATTGGTCTCGCCTGAGACGGTGCAACGCGTATGGAATTCCAATCAAGCCAGCGAATTGTCTGCGAATGGAATGACTCCAAATGCGTGGTGGCAGAACGCTAGTAAATCAGCAATGCAAGCGAATGAAACTCGCGCCGCATTTGTCGATATCGAAACTTTGGTCCAAGCTGCCTTGCAGCATTCGCCTTTTGTGCAGTCCATGCTGACCGACACGCAGATTCAGGAAGCCGAAATTCAGAAGGCATGGGGCGAATTCGATCCGACCAGGTTTGCCGAGTCGATCTTTCGAAGTACATCCGATCCAGTCGGAAATACACTGACGACCGGTGGTCCGCCGAGATTGAATGAAATCGGTGTCGACAATTCGGCAGGAGTAAAAAAGAAGAATACATACGGCGGTTCTCTGCAAGCTTCGCAGGAAATATTCCTACGCGATAACAATTCCATTTTCCTCGCACCACGCGAGCAAGCTGACACGAAAATGGCAATTCGATATACCCAACCTTTAATGCGTGGAGCCGGACAATTTTATAATCGGTCCGCAATTTCCGTTGCGGAAATGCAATACGGAACATCGCTTTCCGAAACGCAACGCGTGCTCCAACAGCATGTCGTCGATATCACGCAAACTTATTGGGAACTGTACAGCAATCGCTGTCAAATTTTGCAAATCAGCCGCGGAATCGATCGGTTAAATGCACTGCTTCGAGAAATTGAACGGCGCAAAGAAATCGACGGAATCGATTCACAGATCCTTTTAGCTACCGCTTTGATTGCGAATCAAAACGCGCGTAGGGTGCGTGCAAGTTCCAAGGCGGCAACGGCCGAAACCCATCTGCGCCGATTGGTAAATGCGCCATGGCTAACGGTGGAGAATTGCGACGAATTAGTTCCGGTTACTTCGCCATTCAATTCCGCCATGCCAATCGACATGGATTTAGAATTGCAGCAAGCCTTAGGTGCTCGTCCGGACATTGTGGCGATTCGGGATCGAATAAAAACCGCAACGGTAAAAATGAAAGTTGCGGAATCGGAATTAAAGCCAACTTTGAATCTCGTAACTAGCATGTACGTGCATGGTCTTAATGGAAATTACGACGTCGGGAATTCGATCGCCGACCAGTATGCCAGTGGTCGACCAAGCGTTACGGGTGGGCTTTCTTTTCAGCGACCGCGGAATAACAAAGTTGCCAATGCGATTAAGCGTCAAAAAAGCCTTGAGGTCCAAAAGCTCCTCTTCGAATTAGAGGAAGTGCTTTTGAAAACAAAATCGGAGATCTATGCCGCGACGGCAGATGTTAACGCAACGTTTATTGAACTGCAATCTTCGGGCGAGAGCGCGATTGCGAACGTCAAGAATGTTGAATACTTGGCAGGTCGCTGGGCCAACGGATCTTTTGTCGAGAATACAGCAGTATCACTACAGCTCCAGCAATTGCTCAATGCAGAGCAAGATCTAATTACGGCTGAAAATAACTGGGCTGCGGCCGAAGCAAATTACATGATCGCCTTGGCAATTCTCAAATTCCGATCGGGTGATCTTCTGAGCGTTCAACCCGCCAACTAGCATTGTCGCCAGCATATTCGCTAAAAGCGGCACCCGTTGAACCATGGCCAATTGACTTGAAGGCTGAAAACGGTCTAAGTCCATCTTTGTCTTAATTGCGACCTAGCGTTCAAAATGAATTGTGAAGGAAGATCCTTTCGTTTTTTAGGCTCAGTTATGAGTTGGACAATTTCAAAACAACAACTGATCAAAACCGTGTTTTGGCTCGGCTTGTGTCTTTTGATAGCGCCAGAAGTTGCGTCGGCACAACAGAAGAAGAACAGTACGTCGTGGGATCGGGCTGCCTTGGATGGGGTATTATTGCCCTATCGCGATATCGATATTGCGTCGACCGAAGTGGGGATCGTCGAAGCTATGTTGGTCAAACCCGGTGACAGGGTTCAAGCTGGTCAGGTGATTGCGCGACTGGATGTCGGACATCTGCAAGCCGTCATTCGAAAGGCTGAGGCCGAAGCAGCTTCGCATGGAAAACTCAATCAAATTCTCGCCGAACTAAACTTCGCTCAAACCAAACTGGATACGTTTCAATCGCTCCGCAATGAAAGCCATGCCAGCAAGCTCGAAATTAGCCGAGCACGCTTGGAAGTGGAACAGATAAAAGGGAAACAACTCGACGCCGAAGAATCGATCGAAATTGCGAAACTTGAAGTTGATCGCCTTCGACAGCAATTAAAGGAGCGCACCATTCTTTCGCCGGCGGATGGCGTGATCACAGAAGTCTATAAGCAAGTTGGTGAGTTTGTTGCAGGCAACTCGCCATCGGTCGTTCGGTTGTACGACCTCTCAAAACTGAAAGCGACGTTCTCGCTGAAAAAACAAGACCTAGCAAGAATTGCCGACGACGGGAAAGTACGCGTGACATTGGACGATGGTCGTAAAGTTAACGGGATCGTCGAGTATATTCCACCCTTGGCTGATGCGGAAAGCGCGTTGTTCTTGATAACGATCGTTTTGGACAACTCGGAAGGCCTAATTAAAAATACGCAATGCACGCTCGAATTTTAGCGATACGACGATGTCGCCGTATTTTTGAAGATAGGCGTTGCACAACAATAAGTTACCGACTTGGAATCGTAGCGGCTGGGCGCGAGCCCTCCGGTTTGCTGAACCGGACGGCTCGCGCCGTTCCGCTAAAACGGTAACTTATTGTTGTGCGATACCATAGTCTGTTGTCGTAGTAGTTTGAGTTACCCCATCGTTAATCTTGGTGAGATCATTTTATCGTTCATTGCGAACGTCGATTGGAACATTGAAAAATGAGCGCCTTGCCTCCAGGAGTCGTCGGAACCATGAGCTCAAATGAGTTTGTGGTGAACCACGTCTCGATTCCTGAGAAATCCCACGAGGCTACCGAGTCCCAGACAGCCGGGCCGGACAAGCGAGCTAAGTTTTATGTTCCGGCGGACATCCACTCTGCGAATTATCTTCAAGAGCTGGCAAACGCATTGTCATTACAGCACAATGCGGAATGCTGGATCGTCCTCACCTCGCACGAAGGACGCTGCCGCAAAATTATTCTGAGCGAGAGTAAATCCCCGCACGCGGTTCGCATTGACGAGGACCACATCCGCTCCATCGCACTCGAAGCGCGCGCATCCAAACGTCCTCTGCTGGTTGGTTTTCCGTTAGAAAAACTCAACGCGGCTAGTGCTGTTTTAGAACGGGAGATTCAAAGTCAAAATTGTCAGGCATTGATGGCTTTGTCATTGCAATTTGAGTCCATTCCCTCTGGAATCGTTATCGTTTTGGCTTGGAAAGTTCGTGAGAACATTGATTACCACATTATCAATTGGATGATGTCCGCGTCAGAGACAATCATCAAGCGAACGGAACAATGGTCGCTATGCGATCTTGGCAAGAAATACTTGACGTTGACAAATCTCTTCACGGAATGGAGTCAGGCAAAAAAGCGATTCGTGTTCGCTGCTGCGGTGCTCGTCTTTTTGCTTATGTGGATTCCTTTGCCTTATTATCCGAAACGAGAATGCAAGATACAGCCTGCGTCGCGAACTTTTGTGTCTAGTCCCATCGATGGTTTTTTGCACGAAGCATTCGTTCGACCTGGTGACAAAGTCGTTGCCGATCAACTACTTGCCAAACTCGACGAACAGACAATTCGTAGAGAACTGTCGTCCGCGTATGCGGAATATGAAGCTGCTCAAAAGCGTCAAGATCGCGCACTATCAACCAAAGCGGGCGGCGACCTGCGAATTGCCCAGCTTGAACGGGAGCAAATTGGATTAAAAATTCAAACGCTTGAAGAGAATCTCAGTAAACTTGAAGCGCGCAGTTTGTCGGGGGGCATTGTGGTGCAGGGAGATTGGATCGGGCGCGAAGGAATTTCGGTAACGACCGGTCAGACGCTGTTTGAAATCGCACCGCTCGACCGGATGACAGTCGAAGTGCATTTACTTCCCGATGATCTGCCATGGTTTACTCATGGCTCTCAAGCAACATTGCATTCGGAAGCCTCGCCTGGGAAAAGTTGGGTTGGAAATATTGAGCGCGTAGATCCTTCTGCGGAAATCGAGGATCAGAAAGCTTACTTCGTTGCCGAATTTCGAGTCGACAACCGGGACGGTCTGTTGCGGCCGGGCATGAAAGGGCTAGTTCGTCTACACGGAGGCTACCGCTCAATTGGCTGGATGCTATTTCGCTCACCCTATCAATGGCTACAACATCAATGGATTTGGTAGCGATAAGGTAATTCGAAATGCAAATGCCGACTTTTAAACTGCGGGATGATATTCGTTTGCGACCGCAGACGTTCGGTGGCCAATTGCGCTATGTCGTCGAAGACCCAATCACCGCAAAGTTCTACCGCGTTGGTCGACGCGAGTATTTGATCGCATCCGCGATGGACGGAAAACGGGATTTGGATGCTGCTTTAAAGTTCGCCAAGGCATCCGCCCCCGAGCTGAATTGGAACGAAGCACACACCGAAAAAGCTGTACGGTGGCTCGCTGGATCGGGACTATTAATCACAGACAGTGAAAAGCAGACTGCGCCCGCTGGCCGAAAGATCAATAAGCCGCGAGGAGTGGATCCTTTCTTTTTTCGTATCCCGTTAATTCCGGGATCTCTGATGGAGTCGATCGCCCGTCGATTGACATGGCTTTTTTCGCCGTTTATGGCTGCTGCATCGGCAATTGTAGCTGCCGTCGCAGTCTCGCTGCTCATAAGCGATTTCCCGAGATTCGCTGCGTTTAGTTCCGAGCTATTTGTACCGGACCGTTGGTTGTTCTGGTTAATCGCTTGGCTGCTGCTAAAGACTGTTCATGAGCTTGGCCATTCCATCGCTTGTATTCGCATGGGAGGCACAGTACGCTCGGCGGGCATTGGGATGATGTTCATGATGCCGGTCCCTTTCGTCGACTTGACAGATAGCTGGAGACTCAAAAGTCGAAATGCACGAATCCTATGTTCTATCTCCGGGATTCTTGTAGAAATGGTCGTCGCGAGTATCGCCGTGATCGTGTGTTATTGCAGCGACAGTGAAACGCTACAATTTACAGCAGCGGCAATCGCAACACTTGGGACAATCTCCACATTAGCGTTTAACGCCAACCCATTGTCTCGATTTGACGGTTACTTTGTCATCAGTGATTTGCTGGATCGGCCAAATCTTTGGGCTGACGGACAACTTAGTTTTTCGCAAATCCTAAGAAACCCGCATAAAATGCTGGCAGATCGAACCAAGCGACTGTTGGCGATTTACGGCGGACTTTGTTTGCTGTATCGGATTTCGGTAGTGGTAGGTTTTGCGGTTGCGACCATAGCAACTTGGCATGGCATTGGAGTTGCCGTCGTCTTGCTGGCAGTCTACCTTTGGTACGTCTTACCCATGCAACGTTCACGAATTGCTGCGAGATTGCTTCCCAAGTCGGACGTATCGCCGGTAACTCGAAATCGCAACAGGATACTGTTGGCGGGAGCTGCATTTGGGTTGGGGCTACTGTGCTTTTTGCCGTCACCATTCCAACCTGTCTCGCCGGGTTATATTAGTTACGTTGAGCCAGTGACGGTTCGAAATGAATCGCCTGGATTTGTAATTGGCATCCTCGCAAAGGATGGCGAGTTGGTTGAAAAAGGCCAACCACTTGCGCGATTGGAAAATTTGGCATTACAGCTTAGACGTGATGAGCGTGCGAGCGAGTTAGCGACAAGTGAAGGTCGCTGCAGGATGCTGCGAGCTCAAGGCAAATTAGGGGAACTGCAAGCCGAAGAAGCGAATACCCAATCTCATCGAGAGCAGCTCGAACAGCTCGATCATGAAGTAGATTTGCTGACCATCCGTGCAGTTCAATCCGGTAGGTTTCAGTCACGCGTCCTCCATAGTCAGCTTGGAGGATTTCTAAAACAAGGAACCGTGCTGGGAACCATCGCTCAGTCGGATCGTTTTGAAGTCCGAGGATCCATATCGCAATCCGACATCGCAAAAATGCGTGCCAGCATCGGTGAGGAAGTTCGCGTCACGATCGAAGGGATTCAAGCCATAACGGGTACCTTGTTCACTGTCCTGCCTCGAGGAAGCGATGAATTGGAGAATCCTACGCTAGCAGCGATCTATGGAGGACCGATTCCTGTTCGCCTTGTTCCGCATGAAGACGGCAAAGATAAGCTTGAGACAAAACAAGCTCGGTTCACGGCAAGGATTCAAATCCCTCAAGCCGACTCAGGGGGATTACGCTCTGGCCAATTTTGCACGATACGCTTGGCAAAACAACATGAGTCCATATTTTCCGTCATCGATCGACTTCGCAAATCGCTTTGGCATTGGATGCTCAAAGACGCTCGCGACATCGACGGACATGCAATTTAGCCGTCAAATCGCCGCTGCGTTTACCTGCTTAACCCAAGAGCACACGACTCAAATACAGGGGTTCATGTTGCGTGAATCCATCAAGCGAGAAAAGCAGAAGTCTCGCTGATCGCCGGTATCGCTCGTCCCAAAATCGTACTCGTACTCAGTGAAACGGTACTCGTACTCGTACTCGTACTCGATCGGCAGCCATATTCGAGTACGAGTACGAGTACCGCCTGTGGCTGAGTACGAGTACGAGTACGAAAAGTACTGGCAACTCGCGTTATTCGTCGTTCGAAGCATCAACGATCCGCGCAAAGTGTCGCGAAAAAGTTGCATTATCGGCAAAGCATGTCGATGAATGTACGAACCAATACTCCGCTACCGCCAGCATCCAGCCAAGGTTTTTCGGAATCCAAAAAGGCAGGCCCCGCGATGTCGAGATGAGCCCAGGGGCGATCGCGGACGAATTCCTGAAGAAATTTTGCGGCCGTAATTGCCCCGCCCCAACGGCCATCACCGACGTTCTTGATGTCGGCAACTTTCCCAGCAATCTGTTCAGAGAAGAAATCGTACATTGGCAAAGGCCAAACATACTCGCCTGCTTGTTCCGCGGATTTGCAAATCTCTGATTGCCATGATTCGTTATTCGACATGATCCCTGCAACGTCGTTACCCAAGGCGACGACGCACGCACCAGTAAGCGTCGCAAAATCGACGATCTTTTCCGGTTGCATATCGCAGACGACATCTAAGACGTCTGCCAAGACCAATCTGCCTTCGGCGTCCGTATTGTGTATTTCGATCGTCTTACCACTGCGAGCTGTTAAGACATCGCCCAGGCGGAAGGCATTGCCGGCGATCATGTTCTCGACCAAGCCCACCGCGCCGATAACGTTCTTGTTCGGCTTCAGCAATGCAACACCGCGCATGATGCCCGCTACAGTAGCTGCACCCGCCATATCGCATTTCATAGTCAGCATGCTGTCCGTAGGTTTGAGCGACAGTCCGCCGCTATCAAACGTGACGCCTTTTCCTACCAGTGCTGTCGGCGCATCATCAGATCCCGCACCGTGGTATCGCATAATAAGCAATCTTGGCGGATACTCAGATGCTTGAGCAACACCCAACAGTGAACCGCATTTCTCTTCGCGAAGTCGATCTTCATCCCAAACTTCACATTGGATTCCAAGAGGCGACAATTCGGCCACAACCGTTTCGACAAAGGACTCGGGATAAAGATAGTTAGGTGGTAAATTCACGAGTTGGCGTGCAAAATTCACGCTGTCGCCGATTGCCAGACCTTGATCGACGATCCGCCGTTCAATGTTGTGCCAAATAATTTTATCGGGAGCAAAGAGGCCTGGTTCGGATTTGAAAAGCCGTTGACCGATGCTGCCCGTCAAGCTGCCTACTACTGCTGCTCGCAGCGTTCCCTCATCACCGGAAAATCCAGCGAAGGAACACGATTCGTATTTCTTGCTGCCAGCCGTTTTTGCTCCTGCAGACGCTGCCCGATACGCAACACCAGCGTTAAACTTGGCAGTATCTCCAATACCGACCGTCACCATCGATTTGTATTTCAAGCCAACGGGTAGAATTATTGTTGTCGTTTTAAAGGGTTTGCAAACAACTTGCTCCGTCTCCAAAGCACGCGTTAACCAACCGCCCATCGCAGTGTCGATACGCCGGATCAATTCGGATTGCTTCCAATTTGAATCAATCCCGAGTACAAAAACGTCGCCGTCCAACGATTCCGGGGATTTTGTCGCACATTCGAACTGCATATCGGTTTCCTGGGCAAATGTTTGGTTTAAAGGCCTTGTCGATTGCACTACATTTTCTTAGTCAATGCCTTTGTTCGAAGCGTTTTAGTTAGTTTAATCGATTGCCTGCGGTCTTCCCATGAGGGGAAATTTGAGAATGTATCGTTCAATGCGGCAAGTAGCTGACGACCTGAAACGTCACGATCGATTGATCGAAGTGGATGAACCGGTTTCTCCCAATCTAGAAATTGCGGAAATCCAACGCCGCGTTTTTTTAAATGGCGGTCCAGCCATTCTCTTTACGAATGTTCAAGGCTGTTCGTTTCCGATGCTCGGCAATTTGTTCGGCAATATGGAACGAGCGAGATTTCTTTTTCGCAAGAGCTGGGAAAACGTTCGACGCGCAATTGAGCTGAAAGTTGATCCAAACGCTTTCTGGAAAAACCCCATTCGATATGCTTGGGCTCCTCGGGTTGCATGGACAATGATGCCTCGACGAGTCTCGACTGGACCAGTTCTTGGCAATGAGACGACAATCGACAAATTGCCCCAACAAGTTTCTTGGCCAATGGACGGCGGGGCGTTTGTAACACTTCCTCAAGTTCTATCGGTTCCACCCGGATACAAACGATTGTCCGAAATCAACTTGGGAATGTATCGCATTCAGTTGTCTGGAAACGAGTATATTAAAAATCAAGAAATTGGACTGCACTACCAAATACATCGCGGCATTGGCGTGCATCACCAAGCAGCCATCTCAGCGAACAAACCCTTTCAAGTGAACGTCTTCGTCGGCGGCAGTCCCGCAATGACGCTGTCTGCCGTTATGCCGCTACCTGAAGGCATGAGCGAATTGACATTTGCAGGGGCACTTGCCGGTCATCGTATTCCGATGATCCAGTGGGGCGGCGACGCGCCGATCTACGCAGATGCCGACTTCTGTATTGTCGGCGAAGTGGACCCGAACCAAGTAAAACCCGAAGGTCCGTTCGGCGACCATTTAGGCTATTACAGTTTGCAGCACATGTTTCCTTTCATGAAAGTGAAACGTGTTTATCACCGACGCGACGCAGTCTGGCCTTTTACAGTCGTCGGTCGTCCTCCTCAAGAGGATACAATGTTCGGAGAGATGATTCACGAATTGACGGGTCCGGTCGTTCCCACCCTCATAGCCGGAGTACGAGCCGTCCACGCAGTCGATGAAGCTGGCGTGCATCCTCTTTTGTTGGCTATCGGTAGTGAACGGTACATGCCATTCAAAAAATCGAATCGTCCGCAGGAACTACTCACTCAAGCGAATGCGATCTTGGGACAAGGGCAACTGTCGTTGGCCAAATACCTTCTGATTGTCAATGGAAACGACTCGCCGGACTTGGACATTCACAACATCCACGACTTCTTTCAGCACTTACTCGGGCGTGTCGATTGGTCATGCGATTTGCATTTCCAGACAAAGACCACTGTCGATACGCTCGACTATTCGGGCGACTCAATGAATTGTGGCTCCAAAGTAGTCATCGCAGCACGCGGTCACAAACAGCGCGAGCTTGCCACGCGGATTCCTTCAACGCTGAAACTGCCCGATTCGGTACGGCAAGTTGAATTGGTGATGCCCGGAGTTATCGCCATATCAGGCGTTTCGGGTCAATCGAGCGGTCCAAGCGAAACTGCCTCAGACAATGGTCCCATAAACATTTTGATAGAGCATTTGCGGTCCTGTACTTGCGAGGGAGTCGCATTGATCGTCGTTGTGGATGATGCAAAATTTACTGCAGAGAATTTGCGAAACTTCTTATGGACAACTTTCACGCGAAGCGACCCAGCCCGCGACATTCACGGAGTTGATGAGTTTTCAGAAAACAAACACTGGGGCTGCCGCGGACCACTGGTCATTGACGCAAGAATCAAACCGCATCACGCCCCAGGTCTTTTTGAAGATCCCCTAGTCACGCAAAAAATAGATGCGATGGCGGCCAAAGGCCGGGGAATTTCACGATACTTATGATGAGGATGAGCGATGTTTTGACTTTGTACCTTACGACGGCGTTCCGTCGATGCAGCGTTACTGATGATTAGTCCTGCTACTCACCCAGACAGATATGGTTGACGATCACATTCCGAGGTTAAAACAGGTATCAAAGTTCGTTCGTTTCAAAATATCCAAAGAAAGGGCAAAGAAAATAGCGTTGGATATGCGGCGCGGTTGTTGCATCGCGATTCTTTGAATAATCGCCCAGTACTCTGGCTTTCAAAATTCCCAAACACATTCTCAAGGATGAAAAAGGAAGTCTAAACACCCATGCATAAGTTTACAGTCACTTGAAGTAACACTGGCTAACGCCAAAACGGCTGATAACGCTAGATAACTTGTGCATGGGTGCTTAGTTTCGCAATCTACAGAGTCGGCGGAGCCTGGGTGGGATCAACTGACCCGTATACGTGGGCGCATGCCTCATCCGTGTGGAAATTAAAAAACACTCCTAGAAAGTGAATTGCACCGAATCCCACCAAGTACGATAGGAACGGTGATTCGCCGCTATTGACGGAAATCGCCTGGTCGATCATTCCACGATAAACCTCGCGAAACTGTCCATATGCGAAAGGAGCATTGCCTGAAAGTACTGTCATGCCTACGTCCGAGTGGTCCGTGAGGACCTGCGACCGCAAGACTGTGTTCACATCAGGAAGCAAATGGCCAATCCGTATCTTCAGATTACGGAATTCGACCGTTCCAGTTTGTCCTGCTGCCTTAAGTGCAGAAAAGTCCACCAAGAGCTTCCCCAAACGAGTCTCGGAAAACTCTTCAATGGATGGAAAGGGGAAAGCAGCGATCTCACCAGAAGTCAGAGGCTCAAGCCCTTGGCCACGAGGCCGTGAATCAGGTGAACGTGGGTTGTTACTTTCGACTGTACCGGGCACATAGGGACCAGTTTTCGATGTGCCCGAAAACCAGTTTCCAAAATGAAGCTCGAACAATGCGAGCGGCTGGAAGCCATCGTCATGTTGCTCCTCAGGAAGCTTGCCAGCAGCGCGGTCTGCATTGCTAACGGGCTGATTCGAGCCAAAATATGTGTTCGCGCCCAAATTCACAGGCATTCCAATCACCGGGTCTCCGCTGGTAAACACCTCCATGCCAGACGTTGTGTGGCCGTGAATCGCTCCGCAAAACACTCCAATTGGTGGAACATGAGCTCGTGGAGCGACAGGATTATGAAAACGAATCACTCGACCAACAGGTTTCTCAATTCGCTCGGGCACACTATCGGCTGGCACAAAATCCGGTTCACCCTCCAAGGCCCACATCCAGCCCGAACCAGTTCCGTCCGGATTTCCTCGTGGGTGATTGTATGCCCCACTGCCAGTTGCGAAACGCACCTCGAAACGGCCATCAAACAGCAGTCGTGGTCGATCAATGCAGGTAATGCCAATGGATCCCTCCAACACCCCATTGACGAAAGCGTTGATCGTGACGTCATTACGTCTCCCGCTGATAGAAAGGGCGTGAATCCGAACATCAGTACCGACGGAATCGACAACAACGTCAGATTGATCCAGCGATATGCCCGCCCCAGCGTCGGAAACCGCGAGCTTCACTTGTACGGTGTCGTTTGAGGTCGATTTAAGCCGAAGCAACGCGGGAAAGGTTCGTTTCCCATGTGGCGAGATCAGAACCCCAGGATTCGCTCCATTAACTGTCATTTTGATTGGCATGATTTCAACTCTTATTGGCACGCTGAAGTGGAATGAAGCCTACTTTTTCGCAATAAGATCAGTAATAATTCGCTCGACCTCTTCGTAGTTTGTGAATGGCTCCTCGCCAATGTTTTCTTTGAGGAGATTTCGACCGCTCGCGTCATACACGAATGTTCCATGCAGTGGTTCAGCGCCGAGTGCGTTTAGGCTCCGGAACACTGTCCGGTCCGGATCTGCGAGGACCGTGAACTGTACGCCTTCAAGATCAGCAAGGTCATTTTCAGGAGTAATCACAACAACTGGAAATTTGTCCGGGTTGATTCGTTTCTGGAATTCGGCAAGTTGTGCATTGCAGTGTTTGCAGAACGCTCCTTTAACCAACACCAACATGTGGGCGCGGCCAGAAAATTCGTCTAGCGAACGCTTGTTTCCATTTCCGTCAATGAGTACCGCCGCCTTAGATTCGCTGGCAGGGACCATCCCGATGGCTCGATTACTCTGGAGCGGAGTTCCAAGAAAGATCCACTTGGCTACAGACGGCACTCCATCCTGATCAAGAATGAACAACATGTAGTATCCTGACGGGGCGATGGAATTTGGAGGAAGTCCACCTGGAGCCTGAGCTTCAATTGTATTCGCGCCTGTAGTTCGAAACGTGAGTGGAATTACTCTTTGGCCGCTGTCCGTTTGGTGCGTCACTGCCATTGGCTTCGCAAGTACAATTCGTGAGATACGACTTGGGTTCGGCGTTTCTATATTAATCATTTGTCCATGCCGAACAGATTTAGTAGCCGCACTGATAACTGGACGTGGCCCCTTGAAAAGATATGGCGGACTGAACACTTCGATTGTGTTTTGGACGCTCACCGAACATCCACCGTCTTGAGCACCTCCCGCAGCCATTACCTCACCCGAAGGCAGCAAGATTGCCATCGAGTGGTAGTGGCGCGGCCGAATCATTTCGTCCATTTCAAGAATGAGGTTGGAACGCGGATCATATAGTTCGCATCTGCCGCCATTCGGAGGCGGGTTCGGCCCTGTCTCTTTGCCGCCACACATAAAAACTGTTCCGTCTGGTAGAACGACCGCGTTTGGATGAACTCGTGACTCAAGAAGCGGGAAACGGTCTCCCCACCTTGGCGACAAAGAAGATAAGTCCATCGTTTGCGCAGTGGAACTTGTGCCAACGTCGCCGCCACCTATGACCATCGCCTGGACAAAAGGAGAACTTTGGTTGAAGAGCAGAACAGACATGCCCTTCACACGGTGGTTGTTCTCCAAGGTCCGCCAAGAGCCGGTATTCGAATTGGAGAACGTAAATATCGCAGTGGGGTCAGCGATGGCATCGCTTGGCGATTGATCACAACGCTCAAATCCTGTCGGTACATGAACGATCTCCCCGCCTGGAAGTAGGTGGAGACCAGGATATGTTGGCCGGAATGAGAGATCACCAGCAGGGCCAGTTGCTGTAACAAGTTCAAACTTGTCAGAAGCTTCCGAATAAATCTCCATTCGTGGTGCTGGATCGTCACCAACCTCTTGCCACCCCGATGCAACCAGCACACGACTAGGTTCATGACCAAGCGTAACTAACGTGGGATACCAACGCTTGAAAGCCATGTCACTTGCTGTACGACTCCACTTGACGGTTTGTGGATCGAACTTCCAGCCCTCGATTGAAGACGGTTGTCCGGGACCGCCCCCTCCACCGCCAACGGCTAGGAGTCGTCCATCGCGGAGAAATGAATGTCCGCTACAGAAGAGGTTCGCAGTGAGCCCTGTAGTACTTCCGGGAATAATCTGAATTGAAGTCGCGGCCGGAGCGGTAGGGTCCCACAGGACTGTGTTTGTGTTGTTCGGGATGAGCAGCACTTTGCCATTGTTCAGCAAGGCGGCATTCATCACAGGTTCTTCGGTTCCATTGACGCCGACCGTAGCGACTTCTCGCCATTGTCCGAACACCCTTGGTCCGACCGAATTTACAAAATCGCTCATGGAAGCCGAATCGCTTTGCGCCGTTCCATAGCTCTTCAAGCACTCACGAATGTCAGACCAGCCGTTAATCGGCCGGCCGGCGATCATTTTCTCGGCGGTCGACGGTGAAATACCGCTCGACATCCTGAAGTCATTCTTTTGATGGGACGGCGGCGCATGCTCGTTCGGAATCCGGACTTCCTGCGGCGATTTCATTAGATCCGAGACCGAGTACGCTTTATTCGCGAATCGAAGCATCCGGCGCTGTACTGAAACCGGCAGCTTGTCCGGTTCTGCGATAGCCGTGCTCGCCGCAGAAACGGTCAGCTTTCCGGCCATCGTGACGCCGTGGAACGTGCAGTTGTACCGAAGCTCCGCGGGGGCCGGGGGAACGGACTTAATCTTCAATCGCAGCAGCAGTTGACCGAGCGTCTTCGACTCGTCGTCGTTCTTTCCGGTCGTGGCATTGAACGGCTGTTGCCCGGCGACCGTCTCGACCTCGACATGGTCCTTAATCGTCGCCCAGTTGGTGAACCGCACGCCGTGCCCGGGGAATCCGGGGTTACCGGCGTTGGTGTCATTCATCTTCCATTCAATCAC
>JANMGV010000189.1:0-25326 GCA_031374825.1 Pirellulaceae bacterium | reverse complement strand
TGTCATTCCCGCGCAGGCGGGAATCCAGCGCAATTGATCCTGGATTGCCGCCTGCGCGTCAATGACGTGCAACTCGGTGCCCTGGATCGACATCACGATCAAGTTTCATTATTCGGGAAGTTAATTCGGGACAATTCCTTAACACTCGGAGCGGCAGTTCCGATCAGTCGTTGGGAGGTTCTTATCTGAGCGATCGGTGCGGCTACCTTTTATCACCTTGGTCAAGCTGTTTTCACTCAACTCGTCGGAGTTTCGAGGACTTTGCGGCAAGCAAATACAAGTAATACATTCCATTCCACCTCGCTCGAGTATTTTGACCATACGGGGAAAGCAAAGGGGTCAGGCCTCTTGATTGGGTGTTGGGATGGTGTAGGATGCGGTTTTCCCGGCTTGGATTTGAAGAGGAAAGCCGATGCCACGACCACCACGCGCTGATGAAGCCGGCGGATTGTACCACGCTTTGAATCGCGGCAACCTGCGAGCAACCATCTTTCACAAAGATGCTGACTTCGAAGCGTTTGAACGAATCCTCCACGAAGGTTTGCAAATCTATCAGGTCGAACTCTTTTCGTTTCAGTTGATGCCCAACCACTATCATTTGGTGCTGCGTCCTTTGGTTGATGGCGAGATGCGTCGGTTCATGGGCTGGATTGCAGGCACTCATACGATGCGCTATCATGCACGTTATCATACCAGCGGAATGGGTCACATTTATCAGCAACGGTATAGGAGCTTTCCGATTCAAAACAACGAACACTTCTTCGTTGTTTGCCGGTACGTCGAACGCAATGCGCTGCGCGCTGGACTGGTCAATCGAGCGGAACAATGGCGGTGGCGTTCTCTTTGGCATTGGCTTCACAAACCTGCACTACGGCCACCGCTGCTTTCGCCCTGGCCGATCCCAAGACTTCCAGGATGGATAAAGCGGGTCAACACTCAGCTATCGGAACCAGAGTTGGCAGCAGTCCGGCTTTCCGCCCAACGGGGCAGACCGCTTGGCGACCCTGACTGGGTCGAGTCCAGTGCAAGTCGGCTCAACCTGGAATCGACCATTCGTCCCCGCGGCCGCCAACAGATCCACTTCCCCGCCAGCAAAGAGGCCTGACCCCTTTGCATTTTCTGGGGTTGCTCCAATTAATCGGGACTCCGGCAGCAAATCTGGCAAACGGTTCATCGGTGGTGGACGTGGCCAGGTACGGCGCGTGCTCTACATGGCTACTATTGTCGCGATTCGCCATAACCCTGTCATCAGAGCGTTTTATACCCACCTAAAATCAAAGGGCAAAGAGTCCAAGGTAGCAATCGTGGATTGCATGCGAAAGTTCATCGCCATCCTGAATCTGTTGGTCAAGACAGATCAAATGTGGGAGAACAAAATGAGCGTTTGAACGGTTAACATCCAAACGCTCACAGACACGTCATTGACGCATCGTCGACTTGGTTATCCCTCATAAGGTTGTGTCCCCACAGAGCCTAACTCCGTTTCACCGAACCGACACAGTATACACCACCATACACCACCCTAATCCAAATCAAAAACCACGCTCACAACAGCCATTGAACACCGTCGCCATGCCTAAAAAAATCCAACATCCCTGTCGCCTCGGAAAGGAATTTCAAAATGATTTTGAAATCTGATATTGACCAAACTTAAGACCGTCGCTGACCCCTTTGCATTTTCCTGATTGGCTCCAATCTCGGAAACGCTAATGCTCACGACTACGTCAATCTGCCGCTGCTTGTCGCGGGCGGCGGATCAAGTACGGGCATGCAATGCAATGAAGTGTTGCCAACAGAAACTGGGGTTGGACTCGCCTTGTTGGGCGAAGCACCCCCAACGAAGTTTCCTTGATTCAGAAAGAGGAATCCTTTGGAGTTTACGGCTAGAGTTTACTATACATGTCAGTTGTTCTCTTCATTATCGGGGTACTTTTCTCGCAGTTTGCGATACCTCTGCACCTGCTCGTCTTTGCCAAGCGCAATGCACACATCGACAACGAGATCCAAAGCGTCAGGGATATATTTTGCGGCATAATCCGGTATACTTGCTTGATGAAGCATCAGGCCTTCATATCCCTGCACGACAAGCTGCTCGGCTTCGGAGTATTTGCCTTGGCCGGCGAGTGCAGCACCAAGGCGCGACATCGTGTTAAATGTTGTCCAGCGGTTGGGCTGTAAACGCTGCCGAATGGTCAGGCATTCACGGAGAACTTTCTCTGCCTTTGGCCAGCTTTGTCGTGCAAGCAAGCTTCCTCCTTGAGCAGAAAGCTCATCAGCGAATTCCGGTGATTCCGGGCCTTTGCTCCGCTTTAGGTGCATCAACCACTTCTCTTGCCACTCGTCAGCCTTGTCAAACTGTTGCGACTTCTCGTAGGCGATAATCGTGTTTGCAATCACTCTGCCAGCGTTACCGTGCTTGTAGTCAAGTTTCTCAAGCCTAGCCGCAGCATCTTCGTGGAGTCGCAGCGCATCATTGGACCGACCGACGACATTGTACGCGTGCGCTAGGTCATTGCGACTTATGATCGTGTGAGGATGATAGGCCCCTAATTTCCTTTCTCTTGCCTTGAACGTTAACTCCAAGAGGGGCACTGCTGTAACATGATCCCCAGCTAGGTGGAGAGCATTAGCTAGGTTGTGCCGAATAAGGGTCGTATCCAAATTGTTCTCCCCAAGCTGAGCTTCACTGGAATTGAGAGCCTTCTGAAAGAGGGGAATGGCCTTTTCAAGATCCCCAGCAACAGCGTATGCGCCTGCAAGATTGTTGAGACTGATGATTGTATCAGGATGATTCTCCCCCAACTTTTCCCTGCGAGCTTGGAGAGTCGACTCCAGGATCGGAAGCGCCTTATCAAGCTGCCTCGCAGCACTATACGTGTCGCCTAGATTGTTACGATGAGAGAGCGTGATCGGATGGCTGCTACCGAACTTCCTTTCACTAATCTGAAGGATTTCCTCTAAAAGCGGCAATGCCGTAGTGTATTCCCCCGCAGCGTAATAGGCAGTCGCTAGGTTGCTTCGGCCTGTTTCTGTTGCCGGATGCTCCGGCCCCAGTTCTTCGTTCAAAACTTCATAAGTCTTTAGAAACAGATCTATGTTTTCCTTGGTATCTAGTCCAAGTGAGGAGTGCGTTACCGCTACAATCCATTGGAAAACAACGAGTCGCAAATCCTTCGAGGCAAAGTGTTGTTCGGCGTTGTCTAAAACCGTCTGGTAAATATCCAAAGCACTCTCTAGGTTGCCCATTGCGTGATATTGAAAACCGAGCATTAAACGAAAGTAAATCATTCGCTTATCCTCGGGGCCGAAACGCTTTTCAGCATTGGCGATAAGACTACGAATCTTCGGTAGTGCCTGCCCTACCTGTAATAGTATCATTGCGCCTTCGGCCAAGCCGATCTCAATGGTTGGTAGCGAATATTGACGCAAATCCATCCGCCGTTCCAACGCTTCGATGACGGCATCAATTGCAATTTCTGCTGCATCACCCGGTTTCCCCGGAACGTTTGCTTTAGCTAATTCATCCAATCGACTAAGCACCTGGATCGCTAAACTAATGGCTTGAGGTTCCTCTGACGCATTCAAGCAGACGAAAAGCTGATTGACTTTGCTTGCCAATGTAACGAAATTGTTCGCTCCAAAGCATTTCTCTCGCAGTTCAGTAGCTTCCTTGATGAATTTCACGGCCTTTGGAAAATCTCCAGTGGCTTCGTACGCTTCGCCTATGGTATCGAGAATTTCAGCCTGCACTTCTGGCTGATCTGGGAATTTTGCGTTAATTTTCTCAGCCCCGAACTCGATCGCAGCTTGGTCCAATAGTTCGCGTATTGTGATGTCATGGCGTGGATTGTTCGGCTCGCTTTTGTTTGAATTAGCAACGTTTACCTGTTCCCAAACGCTTGATCGCCTTATCAAGTTATTTCTTAAGAAGTCTCTGACGGCTACCGCGTTAGCTTTTTCTCGCTCTGCACGGTTTCGTGCTTCATTTGCCAAGACTTCGTTCTTCTCTGCCCTCGCCCGCGCTTGCTCCTTCAGATCACGCTCTGAGATCGCCTTAGCCTCATTCTCCGATGCTTGGCGTTCTGCGTTTATCGCACGAGTCATTTGCCAAAGGCTTACCGTCAGACCTACTATGAGAACAGTGCTCAAAGCAATAGCTGACCTCTGAATTACCAACTTCCTTTTTTGATACTCAGCCGCTTGCGTCTCCGCTCGAGTCCGTGCTGACTCCACTTGCTTAAGCTTTGCTTCTACTCTGGCACGGTAGGACGCCACTTCAATAGCGACCTCACGAGCGTCTACGGGGCGTTGATTTGCCTGAGCGGCCATGCAACGCAGGGCAAGAGTCGCCAGTTCAGAATCTGCCCCGCTGCTTGCTAATCGAGCCTCCACTTCTGCCAAGTCCGCTGCGGCAGATTTGCTGATCACTTCCATTCTCGAACGGCCAGTAAAGGCAGGCTTGCCGGTTAGGATTGTTGCGAGGATAGAACCGAGAGAGAACACGTCAGAACGTTCGTCCACTACTTCACCACGCGCTTGCTCGGGGGCCATATAGCCTGGAGTTCCCATAACTGAGCCGACCGCAGTTTGTTGGATACTGTTTTGTCGATAATCAAGATGAGCAAATGCATCATCGTGGACGATTTCGCAGCGCAGGTCCTTTGCTAGCCCCCAGTCCATGACCTGCACTTCGCCGAATTCCCCAACCATGACGTTCAGCGGCTTAAGGTCTCGGTGAATGATCCCCCGGCTATGAGCGAACCCAACACCTTGAGCAATGTGCTCGAAGATCTGAATGTAGCGAGACAACTCCGGTTGTCCAGGCAATCGTTGGTTCAGCATATCCGCGAGAGTGCGACCACGGATCAGCTTCATTGCTAACCACGGCGTATTGTCATCTAGAGTCCCGGACGCATACACGGGAGGAATGTTTGGATGTGGCAGTTTAGCTGTGAGCTTTGCCTCGGTGATGAATCGCTCAGAATCGGCACCGGGGAGTAAAGTCTTGATCGCCACCTCTCGATCGAGTTTCGTGTCAATACCCGAGAAGACTCTACCCATCCCGCCTTTAGCGATTTCGCTAATGACTCGATAACCAGAAATTAGCGGCGTATCTAAAGGCGGACTGACATGGTGTGGAGCTGTCTTATCTGTGGAGGGTTCTTGACTAACATTGACCGTTTCCAAATCAGGCACGCCATCGAGTGGAACGTGGTCAAGCGTTCGGTGCGGATCCTTTGATGGGTCATGCGCTGACACGGCTAGGCTCCCTGAGTTTAAAGCCCTGATAGTTCGCCCAGTTCTTGTCCAAGGCATCGAGGCCACGAGGGTTTCGCATCCGCCGCGAATGCCCATTTGGGTTCTCGCTCAAACAACGCGGGATTGCAAAATCGTTCAGTGGATTGAGTTCAGGGTACCAAGTTTCAGGCGGCATTCAATCGCGAGGCCGAACTTGGGTCCAAAGATCCTCCTTTTAGATCGCGAACTAAGTTCAATCTTTTTCGGAACAGCGACAATGTTCCGAGAAATCTAAGGGATCAGGTCTGAATGGCACTGTCGGAATTATTTGTGCGCGTACATTGAGCTTGGGCTGAGTAAAGTAGGGTGTGTGAAGTGGTCGTGTTAGAAGTACTCGTCCATTTTTTCCGAAGCAAGAAGCGTTAACCACCAAATCGTATTGATAAAGCAACGACCACGCAACACACCATTCGGCATCTTCCCCTGCGGTGGAAACGTACGCAAAGCTTCGAACGGCGAGGCGTTCGGCCCGGGCGCGTGGGCAGCGCCGAGGAAGGAATGGGAACACTAATCTGCACTAATGAAGAAGGAGCTGATTCGGCCAGTAGCCAGCGAGGATGTTAGCACCCCAAACCTGTTGCGAAGCAAGGGGCACAAGGCCCCGCTTCGCTGGGATGCCAGTGAAGCAGCGTGGCGGCGGACCACTTTTGGCCGATTCTCGTTCTGGTGCAAATTGCCGGGGACAAACAAAGGGGCCGGCCTCTTGATTGGGTGTTGTGATGGTGTAGGACGAGGTTTTCCCGGTTTGGATTTGAAGAGGAAAGCCGATGCCACGACCACCACGAGCTGATGAATCTGGCGGACTGTACCACGCTTTGAATCGCGGCAACCTGCGAGCAACTATCTTTCACAAAGATGCTGACTTCGAAGCGTTTGAACGAATCCTCCACGAAGGTTTGCAAATCTATCAAGTCGAACTCTTTTCGTTTCAGTTGATGCCCAGCCACTATCATTTGGTGCTGCGTCCTTTGGTTGATGGCGAGATGAGTCGGTTCATGGGCTGGATTGGATGCACTCATACGATGCGCTATCATGCACACTATCACACCAGCGGATTGGGTCACACTTAAGCACCCCAGCACAAGTTATCTAGCGTTATCAGCCGTTTTGGCGTTAGCCACGGTTACTTCAAGTGACTGTAAACTTATGCATGGGTGTTTATCAGCAAAGGTACAAGAGCTTTCCGATTCAAGACAACGAACACTTCTTCGTAGTTTGCCGGTACGTCGAACGCAATGCGCTGCGTGCTGGACTGGGCAAGCGAGCGGAACAATGGCGGTGGGGTTCTCTTTGGCATTGGCTTCACAAACCTGCACTGCGGCCACCGCTGCTTTCGCCCTGGCCGATCCCAAGACTTCCGGGATGGGTGGAGCGGGTCAACACTCCGCTAACGGAACCAGAGTTGGCAGCAGTCCGGCTTTCAGCACAACGAAGCAGACCGCTTGGTGACCCTGACTGGGTCGAGTCCATTGCAAGTCGGCTCAACCTGGAATCGACCATCCGTCCCCGCGGTCGCCAACAGATCCACTTCCCCTCCAGCAAAGAGGCCTGACCCCTTCGCCCTTTGACCCCTTTGAATTTGTAATTTGATATACTGTCCTGCAAGCAATTCCCATTTTCGTACAGGGGATTTGCACCCCATGAGTTCACGCCCGTGCCGGTCGTATCGTGCACCGAAATCGCGGTCGGTGCTTTTTTAAATCGAACGTCAACTTGCCGCGACTTGGTGACGTGTGTCGTTCTTTCGCTTATGTCCAACTCGCGCTATCACGCTTCATCAATGCCAACGACAACAAGATATCAATTCAGTATTAAATCACTGTTGGCGACCATCTTCATTGTCGCAGTCGTTGTTGCCACGTTTCCGAGTATCGGGCACTACTATGTCTTTGCGGTTATTACTCTCGCGGTCATCTTCGGCGCGTGGCGAGTATTCGGGAAACAAACTATGCGGGCAAAACGGATTGCTTGGGTTGCGTTTTTGCTGCTATCAATGTGTGCGTTCTTCGTCTCGACGGTCGGTCCGGCATCCTGGTTTCTTGCGAGGTACAATACGCCGGATCATCGCCGTCCTCGGACATGTGCGCTATATCATCGAATCTACCAACCAATCGCGACAAGCATTGTTTACGCGCCGCCTTTGATGCGACAGGCCGGCATGTGGTATGTCGGACAGGGGATGCCTGAGGGAACTTATTTTCATTCCGACTGGCCCAACGGAATGGGTTGGACAACTATGTCTAGTAGCGACCCGAGTGTTGGTATGACATTTACGGTAGTGAGCCGTTAACGGAGAATGTGAAAGAACAATCGGTTGAACGTGAGCAGCGGTCCACGTCCGACTTGAAGTGACGTTGTCTGGCCGCCGCCACGTTATACTGCACGAGTCGATTACGAGCATGAGCACCGCGATACTGAGCACGAGCACGAAGAAATGCCAGAATGTCGCCAATCTTCATTTTTCATCCACTTCCAACTTTTCGATCCAATTCCATGATTCATCGCTGGCTTTGTCTCATGTTTCGATCTCCGTCCTTAATGCCGATGGCATATCTCCGGGCTGAAGCCGAATTTCCACGTGGCTACCTTCAGGCAATGGCGCATTCGACTGCGGAGCGACTACAACGTTTTGAACAATACTTGGAATTCCGATCTGCTGACTCACGTCTTTGGGCTCCTAGTGAAATAAAGTCATTACCGATCAATCATTTGTATTCGAAACCATCAAGTATGGTAAACTCGATGAACAAAGGGTTACAGATGAAGCCCTCGATCAGCCATATTGAATTGAGCTGAGTCAACTCTGCGGGCTTGCTGAACCCAAACGTTCAGCGGCGGCGGAAGACGTACAGCGGTCCCTTTATCGGAGGTTTGAGTATGAGCGCAGAAGCGAATCGGTGCCTCAAGTGCAATGGCGAGATGGTGCAGGGGTTCATTTTCGGGAGAGAGGGCCCCAACCGGATCGTCAGCACGTGGGTTGAGGGGGCGCCGGAGAAGATCGGCTGGCTGTTCCAACAGGTCGAAGCTCCGCCGGACAAGTGCGTTCCCGTGGGGGTCTTTCGCTGTTCGGCGTGCGGGTTCCTCGAGTCATATGCACGCCCGGAATTCGCCGCCGAGTAACGCCGAATTATACGTTGCTGAGCTAGGTCGTTCGGCGACAGTGATCGTTGATCTTTAAATTAGTCATCGGGAGTGTCAAATGGCAGCCGAAGTGCGAACATGTGTGGAATGTCAGGGGTCGATGTCTCCCATTGTCATTATGGACTTGGCCCCCGGTCTGGCCCGACGCGCGGTGGCGGGACCGCTTACCTATCGACTGCCGGAAGACCGCGTGAGCTTCTGGACGGGCCAGTACCCCACCGCCGGTGTGGTGCAAGCGTTCATGTGTGCGGGGTGCGCTCGCATCGCCATGTACGGATGCGCCGCTGACCCTGAACCAGACGCGGCAGAAGACGGCGGGGCGTGACGGCCATTTGGGACTCATCGCTCACTCGGGCCCGCCGCGCTGAGCTTGGTCATTCGGCGTCTCAACACATCAAAAGGACAAGCATTATGGAACAAAAAACAAACGGCAAACCATCGGTACGCTCTGAAGCTATCGCGGCTCTTTTGGGCGCGAGCGCCGGTTCCGGTATTGGGTGGCTCATATGGCTCGCAACGAGCAACATTGGAGTGGCTATCGGGATGGCAGGTCCAATAGCAGCTCTCACGAACATTATCCTCCGGAAAATCATAAAGTGACAAGAATTGCGGTGCCACTGATTCTACTCGACCAAGCGGTTGCCGTATTGAAACAAATTGCGATCGAAGGGATGTTAAAAGAGGCCCTCGCAGTTCTAACAGCCGAAAAGAAGTCGTTGGTTGAGCGTTGCAAATAGGGCATTCGCTCCAACAATGAAGCACAATTACGCAGGTCACGAAGGTCCGTCAAGTGCGATAGAAATCTATCCACTCGATTCTGAAATATTCTGGGTTGTTTTCAAACATAGGCTTTGGCAAAGTAAATTCAAACAAACCATCTTGCAGAGGAATATTTTTTGCCGGCTTGTTGTCTTTTTCAAGCATGCGAATATCAATCCAAAGTGGGCTCGAATCGTCTAACGGCGTCTCTTCCTTGTCCTTTACCCAAACGCGAATTTCCGGCTTGCCGTCGCGAATCGCTGCCGATGCTTCCAGTGTCAGCACATCGTTCGAAATACGCAGACGTTCAAGGCCCTGCAAATGCAATCGCAAGTTGAGAGATTGGGGCCATTTGTCAAGCTTACGTTCGATGACAGCTTGCCCGATCCCGAATGGGCTGCGAATTGAGAAAACGGTAGTATCTTTTTCAACCTGTACGTTGACTTTGTCGTCATCGCGTTTTGTTGTGATGTGAAACGGAGGTTGGGTTTCGGAACAGCCAACTACGATGAAACAACTTGCCAGAACGATGAGCTTGGCGATTGACTTACACACCGGAACACCCTCCTACTTGATAATTTGCCGGAAAGTGAGGTTGATCCGTTCGCCGACAATCTGTTTTGTCTTAGGAACTTCATGTTGCCAGAAATTTTGCATTGTCCCTGCCATTACGATCAACGATCCGTGGCCAAGCAAATAGGTTTGCGTCACTCGACTGACGTTATGGCGAATTCGAAATTTGCGAGTCGCACCCAGCGAGAGTGACCCGATAACCGGCCCCATCTCAGGTTCGTTATCGGCATGCCAGCCCATGCTGTCCGAGCCGTTTCGGTAACGGTTCAACAGACAAAAGTTGTAGTTGCCAAAAAACGATTCGATCCTCGATTTAATTTCCAGCAACTTGGGAATCCACGGCAGCGCGAAGTAATCGTGTCCTGAATAACGATAACTGACGCCAGCGTCGCCATACGAAGCGATCAATCGGGGTTGCATGTGTCCAAATATACCGGGCTTTTGTTCCCATGCTATTTGATTCACCAAAGTGGCGAAGTAACCATCCGCAATGTCCGAACGTAGAAAAGTAGGATCGAAGTATAGGAGACCAGCATCGGCCAGCTCGATTGTTTCCATGGAATGCTTCCACGCGATCTAGACAGTAAACAATTCATCCTCGCGATGTCGCATGCGAACAGCACTTCATCCCACCGCTCCAAACAAGGCACCGACTCCCGCCGTCAAGCCCATGGCAAGTGCACCCCAAAAAGTGACGCGAATAGCCGCTTTCAGGACAGGAGCACCACCCGCATACGCGCCAAAACCACCTAGCAAAGCCAGCAACACAATCGAAATTGCAACGACCAGCCCGATTAACCAACTTGCAGGGACTACTAAGACCGTTAGTAGAGGCACAACGGCACCCACTGCGAATGTAGCCGCCGAAGCCATCGCAGCTTGTACGGGTCGAGCTGCAGTGATCTCGGAAATTCCCAACTCATCGCGTGCATGTGCGCCCAACGCGTCATGTTTCATCAATTGGGTAGCAACCTGAGAAGCGAGATTTTGGTCAAGCCCGCGTTTAACATAGATCTCAGTTAGCTCGACATGTTCCGAGTCGGGCGTCGTTGCCAGTTCGCGGCGTTCGCGTTCCAAGTCCGCTTTCTCCGTATCCGATTGCGAGCTTACAGATACATACTCGCCTGCGGCCATCGACATGGCACCTGCAACGAGCCCAGCTATCCCGGCTACTAGAATTTCATTCTTGCCCGCGTTTGACGCAGCAACTCCAACGATCAAACTAGCCGTCGATACAATGCCGTCATTCGCGCCGAGAACGGCAGCTCGCAGCCAGCCTATACGATCCGTGCGATGTCTCTCATGGTGAGGTATATACACGTGACGATTCTCTTTCTAAAACACCTGCATCGATAATCGAGTCCGTTCCGAACTGCTCGATACGCGCAGAAGACCGATTCACATTGTGGTCTGTCGGTGAAAAACTTCTAGGGGAGCGATGACGGCAAGTATACTGGATAATCGGAGACTTCTCGCTGATCGCCGGTATCGATCGTATCAAATCGTACTCGTACTCAGTGAAACGGTACTCGTACTCGTACTCGATCGGGAGCCATAGTCGAGTACGAGTACGAGTACCGCCAGTGGCTGAGTACGAGTACGAAAATGCTGTCAATTCGCGCATTTTGTCGTGCAAAGCACCGGCGATCAGCGAGAAGTGTCGATAATCGCGGCGCAATCGCCTGCGGTATTGGGTAAGCCACTTTGGAAGCCTCGCCGAAGGTGATAATGTTAACGATCGCACGGGGATAATGCAGAAGTTGATCGAGCTCCCGCCATGTTAAAAAACGTTGGATCGCAACAATGGGACTGAAACAAAGTGCCGGACTTTTGATGTACCGAGTGGTAGCGCAACGGCTGCAAGTTTTATTGGTGCATCCGGGTGGCCCGTACTTTGCCAACAAAGATTTGGGGAGTTGGACAGTCCCCAAAGGCGAAGTGGCACCGGACGAAGACTTGTTCGCCACAGCACTGCGAGAGTTTCAAGAGGAAACAGGAATCAGACCCAACGGACCATTTCTAACTCTCAGCCCAATCAAACAAAAAGGTGGCAAGGTCGTACACGTTTGGGCTTTCAAAGGTGACTGCGATCCAAGCAAACTTGAAAGCAATACTTTTCAAATGGAATGGCCGCCCAAATCAGGACATATGGTCGAATTTCCAGAGATTGACCAAGCACAGTTTTTCGACTTGGAAACGGCGGCGCAAAAAATCATTCCCGCCCAGATTCCATTACTTGAAGAACTTGACCGAAAAACGAAAAGTGATCAAGCACAGATCGAATAGCACCACGGTTTCGCTCCTGCCGACCAGGTCATACGTCGTCGCGTTCATCGCTACCTTGAGCGAAATCGAGAAATGAATCCAGCACTCCCGTACCGAGGAAGTTGGCGAAGAACATGTCTTGTTCCGTTGATACAGTTCCGCTATCCCCACGGAGTGTATCCCGCGAAGAGTCGTTAAATACGTGGCCCGTTAATGGCGCAGTTGGGTTCGTGCGAACTGATTGAACTCGCTGTGCAAAAGTCCCGGGCCCCATCCAGACGCTCCGAATTGAATTCAAGGCAGCCGAATTCGAATCGTAATCCGTGGTGCCAGCGACCAATAGATCCTGTCCGCTGGCCCCCGTGAGAACGTCAATCCCGATACCACCGAACAGCACATCCGACCCTTCGTTTCCACTCAGTGCATCGTTCCCACCTTTGCCAACAATCGAGTCATTTCCAAGACCGCCGTTCAAAATGTTTCTAGCGTCGTTACCGATGAGCATGTCGCTTCCTTGACCGCCGTTCGCATTCTCCAATTCGCTGCCGGCCACGATTACCAACGATAGATTGGCATTTATCATTTGGCTAATAGCGAATAAACCAAGATTCAAATTGACTGCAGCAATAGTTCGACTGAAATTGATCAAGTCGACGCCGGCGCCAGCAGCAGACACAGACTCGTCGATTGTGTCAGTACCCAGCAGAACGTCCGCGACGAATTCGTAGCGATCATTACCGTCGCCACCCTTGAGCGAATCATCCCCCGCATCGCCAGAAAGTAAATCGCCGCCTTCATTGCCTTGCAAGATGTCATTGCCAATTCCTCCGTACAATACGTCGTTGCCGGCGCGACCGAATAGTTGATCACTACCATCTCCGCCGTTTAACGTATCGATGCCGTCTTGACCATCAAGTTCGTCGTCGCCAATACCGCCAATGAGAGAATCGTTTTCTACGCCGCCGTACAGTCGATCATTGCCAGCGCCGCCGTTGAGAGTATTTCTAAGAATATTACCGATGATCAGATCGTTTCCGATTCCGCCATTCGCATTTTCAAGATCGCTGCCGGCCACCATGATCAATGAAAGCTGGGCATTGACTACCTGTGTCGTGCTGAAAAGGGACATATCGACGAAAATATTGGCGGACGTTTGACTGAAATTCAGCAAGTCGACGCCGGCGCCTAAAGCCCCAGCCGACTCGTCGATCGTGTCTACGCCAAGAACCAAATCCGCATCGAATTCGTAGCGATCCGTTCCTGAGCCAGCCTTTAGTAAGTCATTTCCTGTGTCACCACTGAGCGTGTCATTGCCAATGCCACCTTGCAATTCATCGTTATCTGCGCCGCCATACAGTCTGTCATCGCCATCGTCACCGAAGATTTGATCAAGTCCATCGAGCCCGTAGAGGATGTCGTTATTCGCACCTCCTTTTAATTGATCATCACCGGCATCTCCAAAGAGCGTGTCATTTCCAGCGTCGCCGAATAGTAGATCTGCTCCCGCCGCGCCGCGAATGGTATCTTTGCCTGCGCCTCCGCGAATCGTATTCGCTACACTCGATCCAAAAAGCTGATCGTCAAACGGACTGCCGGTCAAATTCTCAAAGCCATCAACCGTGCGGTTCTCCGTCGATGGGAGTGCGTTAGGACGCGCCGTCCGCCTCGCCAAATCCACGTTGACGCTCTCCGTAAGATTTACAAAAGTAAGCGTGTCGATCCCACCGCCACCCAGAGCGGAGGTAAACCGAACAAAGCTTCGTAATCCAATTGAATCGTTACCCAATCCACCATCGATGGTCGATTGTTCGATTTCGGATAGAGAGTAAACAACCGAATTCAAACTTGCAAAAGTACCGCCGTAGGTAATGACATCATCCGCATCGGAACCTTGAACAGTTGCGGAATCTGCGCCCGCCAATCCAAGCAGTGCAAAATTTTCAATGCTTAAATGTCCAAATCGCGTTCCGTTGACGAATATGGCGTTGTTTTGAACTAAGAATTGCTCCGCTCCTGCTGTCCCTCGCAATCGCAGAGTATCGGTTCCACCAAGTCCATCGACTGTGAACTGCGCTGAATTGATAGTACCGAGCACGATTCCGTTTCGTTTGACGGAAACCAAATTGGACGAAACCAGAGTGAGCTCGAAAATGTCATCTCCGGCCGTTCCGACAACCACCGACTCAACGACGTCTTCGACGTTAATGATAAAAGTACGATCGATGAAAAGTCCCCCAGTGTCCGTCGCACGAATTGTGACGGATCGGGTCGCGGCGGCTTCGTAATCCAGACCAACTGGTCCCACTCGCAGTTGATTACCAAGCAAACGGAATTGACTGCCGTCGCCCGCAGGCAACAGACTAAAGGCAATGACATCACCGACATTCGGATCAGTCGCCGAAAGCAAACCGACCAATGCATTGGGCGCGTTTTCAGGAACGGTCGCGTTCGACAAATTAATCTGCGTCGGGTAGTCGTTTTCTTCGTAACCAGGCGTTCCGTGAATCAAATAGCTTGCACGCCAATTGGCCGGATCGCTGTAGTTACCTTGCAAGTTGACGACGGTCAGCGAATAACCCAGGCCGTCCGCAGATTGCGGCCAAGGCGGAGTCGTCGCGGGATCATCATCGAAAACGAAATCCTTGATTGGCACATTGTTCTCATCCATCAACACAACTTGCTCGCCACCGTTGTTCAAACTTCCTGTATAAAGGCCAGCAACAAGCAGGTTGATGCCATAGCGTGCCTCAAATGCTTGTTTGTTTTTTGCAACGATAACAGACTGCCCGGGGTTTAAGAATGGAACGGTACCAGTTCCGAAATCAAAAGTGATGCCATTTACAAAACGAACTCCATTCAAACGAATTGTTTCGTTACCGATGTTCCTCAATTCAATGAACTCGAAATTCTCTTTGTCATTTAATGGCGGAGTAGTTGCGCCCGAAAGCGGCAATGGATTGTAATGCAATTCCGTAATCGCAAGATTTGCTGCACTCGCAGGAACGGCCGTACTATAGGTGGCTTTGACAAGCGGCGACCAAACAACAGCATCGAACGCTCTCGCGAAGAAATGCGTCGAGCTATTGATTACGATGCCAATTGAATTCTTTATGTTTGCGGTCAACTCGGCAGCAAACGACAAATCAGGTGTGCTGGGACTATCTTGATGAACTTCAATAGCCAAAACGTTGCTACCATTTTGAAGCAGCGCCCGATCCAAAACAAAATCTAAAAACTGTTGTTCTCCGGGGCCGTTAACTGTCGAGGACGCTAAAGTTGCAGCGTTTATGGCACCAGCAGGCATATTGGACCGGGCGATTTCAGCGCCGTTCAAATAGACGACCGCGCCATCGTCTCGCTTGAGACGCAACGTGAGATCATTCACCAATCGCGTATCAGCGACAGTGAAAGCCTTGCGAAAGTAGGTCGTGATGTACTTGTTGAATGGGTTCGGGCCGTAGCTGACAATCGTCGTCTCGTCGCCATCTCCGTAACCAAGTTCAGCACTTCCATTTGACCAAGCTGTGTCATCGAAGGTCCTATCACGCCACGATGTCCCCAAATCGGTTCCTTGGTCAAAATATCGCCAGTTGCTACCGGTCGAAATGAGCGCAGTCGCCGTACTGCCAGGTACAAACGTCATCGCATTTGGGTTTTGACCGCCACCGACAAGTCGAGGATCGCTGCCGTCGGTGGTATAAACAACTGGGACATTTCCATCGAATTGTAGCGTGCTACCTGCGACGACTTGCCCGCTGTACTGCGGAATCCCATTCACGAGCATTTGAGGTGCCGCGACGGCAGGCAACAAACCATTGCTCAGCCATTGCTGCAAGACGACTGGCATGCGGTTTGGCAAGAATCCGTTGACGACGCCGTCAACGGCATTTAGCCAATCCTGGCGGCCAAGTGGACTCGTTTGACGTTTGGCATCGCCCCATCGCGCACTCTCAGCATGGATGGCTTGGTCTAATGGCGCTACAACGGCAAGTGCTCTGGCTTGGGCTTTGGCCACTGACATGGGGCCGTCATTGAAGAAAACTTTCTGAACCGTGTCGGCAAATCGCAGGCGATATTCCGGGTTAGCCATCAACCGTTGATGAAGGTACTGTGGATTGAAACGATCAAAGTTTTCGCCTGCTGGGAAAGGTCCATTGCGATCTTCGTTGATGTTCCGCAGCGTGTGCTCGGCGTCGTGTTGGAAGTACTTGAAGCCCGCCCTGCCCGTTCGATCGCGTACGGCAAAGAAATTGTTGACGCCTTGGTTACCGAGGAACCAAGATATGGGTGCGTCAAGGTTACCACCGTGCAGGACGCCCGTCATGTAAACGATGAGATTGTCGACATCCAGCAGGACATCTTGGTTTGGAATCGTCGGATCGTCGACGCCCTGAGCATTCTTGCCTTGCAATCGGAAATAGTTCACATTGCTCGACAAGTCCTGATTCTTGGCGGCGTCCCATAGTCGTTGGTACGCATTCAGATCACCGTCAGTTGCGTAGATCGTGTAAGGACCAGCTTCTGGCTTGATGACGTCGTAATTGGCAGCGATGCCGCCAAAATAACTTGCCGCATATTCCGCTTCGGCGCGTTCCTGCGTTTGGTAAACACCCCAGTATTGGCCGTCAAGATACAAGTGATACCAGCGACTGCGCGTGTAGGGCTGCCCCATGTCTCCCTGCGATTTACGAGCGAAAACATCTTGGATAAAGGAATTGGAAGGATCACCGCCAAAACTCCACGAGTAATTCTGCGAAGTCCGCAGATCGATCTTTTTGAACGAGTTCGTACCTTCGTTTCCGAAAAGCGGATAATCCAAACTCGACTCACCGTATTCGTTGCGGAAGAATAGCCGAAATGCGTGCTTGGGATTGTCGCCACTTCGGCTGTAGCCGCCTCGAATGCGAAGTCCCGCGTTGATTTGAAATCCGGCGGAACCATCGGGATTGAGTAACTCGACCGATGCGGGGCGTTCCCAATCGCGACCGTCTTGGTTTGCATTGGCATAGATGCCATGAGCTGGATCAAACAGATTAGCAAGATCCGTTGAAATCGAAATGGACGGAATCGCTCGCAGCGCGTTCTTGACGGTTTCCGCTCCCAACTGATTCACGACTGCCTGGTCCATGCCGTAATCGACAACATTGTTGCCCCAGCTTGCCGGCCAGCCCGGCGGAGGCGCTCCTACATCCGGATCGCCACCTGGAACGTCGTCACTGGGCGATTGACGTATCACATCTTCCAAATACAAATAGCTGGCCGTAATCGATGGAAGCGAATAGTAACCAGTTTTGAACGCCGCTGCTCGCAACGTCGTTGTCCCGCTGACAGTAATCGGCCCCGCGTAAACAGTTCCATTCGTCACGCTGGGTTGGCTGCCATCGACCGTGTATCGAATTTCCGCGCCGCTCGTCGGCACATTAAGTCCCACTTGAATCGACGTCGTGTAAAAGCCCGCAGGCAGGGTAGTCGTTGGCCGGTCTACAATTCCCAGTGATGGATCTGCATTTGCCGCACCCGGTGAGGGCGTTGCAAAGTAACGTTGCGTCTCCGGATGAACTCCAAAAACGTTCAGTTCCGGCAGGACAAGAAAGCTATCGTCACTGGGAGACGAATTAAGTCCTTGAATCGCCAAAACATTTGCTCCGACTCGCAGTTGCCCCATAAATGCAGTTAGATTGATCGTCTCGGGAGTTACTGCCTCGAGCAGGGTCCGGTCGGTGGTTGCATTGGAGTTGAAGCTAACTGTTGCAGGAGCGTTTCGGCGAGCCACTTCGACGCCGTTTAAGTATGCGACGAAACCGTCATCGTAACGCATCTTGAGAATCATCGAATCGTAAGCCGTCGGGTTCGTCATGTTAAAGGGAACGCGAACATAAGCCGTCCCATTCACGTTCTTCATGCTGGGGCCAATATCGGTTCCCACAATGACCGTCGATCCGCCGCCAACCGTTGAAAAAACGGCAAGTCCACCGTTGGAGGAATCACCAACTAAACGAAAGTCGGCTGGCGAGAAGTTTGCAAAAGTGCCCGATGCTGCAAACAACTCCACGCTCGCGCCGCCACCTCGCTCATAAAATATTAGCGATAAATCCCAGTTACCAGCATCGGGAATCGCAAAAGTGGCCAGCGTATCGCTTGGACCTCGAGGCGAAGGAAACTCAGATTGAAAGACCGTTCCATTCCGCTCTAGCCGCAGTCCAAAACCATCATCGCTGTTGACGCCAAATGTCCAATTGCCCGACGAAGGAATCGTTACAGTACCAGCCGCTTGAATAATAAAATCGTTGTAGTCATCGCCAATGTTCTGAGTCGGGAAAGGCAAGTCGTTTGCAAAATTCGCCCCGCCACCGTTCCCTAAATAGTTCACAACCGGAGCAGTTGTCAAAACTTTTTGCTCCTGCAACCCTGAATCCAAAGCGACATTGCGTGCGACGTCCAAATCATCAACGGAGATATTGGACTTGATATAAGTCACATTGAATCCGGGTTGTACAACACCGAAACCAACACCCGTCGTGCCGTTCGTCCAACCAACGGGATTGAAATTGTGATTCCGCCAAGTAGTTCCAATATTCTGTGAAGGGACAATGATCTGTGCGGCTGCACCGGGCTGGATTAACTGCGCTGAGTCAAACAAAGCGCCATAAGAAACATTGTTGACCTGAGTCGGGAAATTCGGAGAAAATTCACTCACCACCGTTCCCGTCGGAGTAACCAATGCAAGATATTCGCCGGTGGACGAAAGCCGGAAATTGGTATGCAGCTCCGTCCCCGTTCGGTTCTTGCCCGACGCGAACACTGTCAAGAACCCGTTTGCTTCGACCGACACCGAAGGGAATTGCCATTGGTTGAGGTCCGAAGTCGTGTCCGTCAACGACCAACCGTTTAAGTTAATTGCAGCCGAGGTTGGATTGTAGATCTCGACCCAGTCGCTTGAATCGCCGTCGCTGTCTTGAAGACCACCGCTATTCGAAGACAAGAATTCAGAGATCAATGGCATGGTCGCCATGACCAGCCGACCTTCCAAAACCTGAACCTGTAATTGCCTTCGCATCCTCCTACGCCTCAATTCTTGCTGTCGTGTTCCAGTGGCAAAGGTGCGCAAGAATTCGACCGATCGGAGAATGCGATTCATTCCGTACTCCAAATGAGACTGCACTATAAGTAGATGAGAAATTAAGTAGATGAGAAATTAGATGAGGCAGGTCCAGCAAACTCAAGCGTCTTGCCCATTGTAGAGCAGTTGTCCTCAACTGCTCAGGTTTCTCTGGTTTTCATTGTAGAGCAATTGTCCTCAATTGCTCAGAACCCTGGGATTTGTATGTAGACTTGAATGTAGAGCAATCGTCCTCAATTGCTCAGAAAACGATCTAGACATTCATTCTACACTCCATCGCCAACCCAAAAAAATCAACATAAACGACACTTCTCGCTGATCGCCGGTGCTTCGCACGACAAAATGCGCGAATTGACAGCATTTTCGTACTCGTACTCAGCCACAGGCGGTACTCGTACTCGTACTCGACTATGGCTCCCGATCGAGTACGAGTACCGTTTCACTGAGTACGAGCACGATTTTGATACGATCGATACCGGCGATCAGCGAGAAGTCTCACATAAACGAAGCAATTAATTCGAACTTCAGAATACTTTTGAAAGTATCTTTCAAACCGAATTGACCCCATGAAAACTCGCATAATCATCATTTAGCGACAGATTCAAGTCAATTCAAAAGTTCATCTTTTCCGCCAAACTCGCCCCAAACGCCCCGGAAAATAAATGGTCGCATTTCCTTAAAGCGTTATTCGAGAGCTGCAACGAGTTTCCCTCCACGGACAACGAATGAGTTTTGGAGTATTAAGTGAGATCGCGCGTCCTTCGCTTTCAGTACAACAAAACGGAGTCGGTCGCGAACAAGCCCGAACGGAGGGGAAAGAAAAGTGTGAGTGAGCAATGGCACTGACTTTAGAGTCTGCAATGTAGCGTAAGGGCGCGAGCCCTACGGTTGACAGCATCAAGCGGTTTGTTGGCGGCAAGTACTTTGGTAATTTTGTAGCCAGTACGCGTGAGCGACTGCGCGATGTCGCATCGGCGGTTGGCGTCCAGCGTCTTGCCAATCTCTGTACTAAACCGACCGGCTAAGGTTTGAACCAGGCCTAACGCATCTAGCATGCGATTAGGTGTTGCGAGGAGCAAACTGCAATAATGCTGCGCCCGTCATATTTCTTTGAGGCTCGAATAGACCTCCTCACTTCTGCAAGTTGCCGAAGTTACTTAACCAATCCGCGTTCGATAGCCGATTCTCGTTGACGGTTGCCATGGCGCCCTTGAGTCCGAATGTGGAAACAATGTGGAAACAATGCGTGTTCTTTGTTCTTGATGTCGAATCAAAGACTCCTGACACCTTTGTTTCGAATCAGCTCCTTCTTCATAAGTGCAGATTAGCGAGGATTAGTGTTCCCCTTCCTTCTGCGGCGCTGCCCACGCGCCCGGGCCGAGGACCTCGCCGTTAGAAGCTTTGCTTACGTTTCCACCGCAAGGGAAGATGTGGAATGGTGTGTTGCCTGGTCATCGCTGTATCGATGCGATTTGGTGATTAACGCTTTTATGCTTTGGAAAAATGGACGTCTATTTCTGACACAACCACTTCACACACCCTACTTTACTATCTCCCCTTCTCTTCGGTACTCCGAGGAGAAGGGGTCGGGGGATGAGGAGCCAAGCTCGAAAACAAATGACGCGACCTCAAAGAATTTCGTCAACCACCCAAGCAAAAAAGCGCTCAACCCGTTCGCTCAAAACTCCACTCGTATTCATTCAACACCTATTGAACAACCCCGTCTAGAAGCGTGCCGCGCGGTCAGCCATTCAAACGCCCAATAACACAGTGTGGATCTTTCGGGCTTCGAATGTCTACTAGGTTGGTGAGACGGACCTAATCGAACGTATAATCATTCTCGAAATCGCTCGTCCCGCCAACGACGGCCGACAATTGGGTTCGGTTGCTTGCATTGTCGAATACTTGGTTAAAAGCGACAACGGGAGTCAATCCCGCGATGGTATTCAAGACCGTTCTCGCTCGACCTAGATTATCGCGTATATAGCTGATCTTCGCCGCAGGATCGGAAATCAAAGCGACTTCGCCAGCATTGTTGTAAGTGGTTGTAATCATCCGCGAGAAAAACAATGACTCCTGACACCTTTGTTTTTTCTAGCTCGAGTATTTTGACGATACCGAGTGATGTCGGAAATTTGCTCGGCTGAGCGAATCACCTATTTTCCATCGCTCGAGCCGAACTCGGAGGATACTTGGCCCGCTCGGTTCGCCACTTCTGCCCTTCGTCGGGTTTGTCGGTGGCGGTGTAGAGTTCAATGAGTCGATCGAGCGCTTCGGGCATTAACACCTTTCCTTGCCATGGAATCATAGCTTCACGCAGTTTCATGCCTTCGTAACCGGCGAGTAGCAACGGCTCGGCTTCAGCAAATTTCATTTCATGAAGAAGAGCATCTCCCAAACAAGTATGTGCGTACGCTCGAAGCCAAGTATCTGGCGAATTCCTGTCGCAGTACGATATCGCTTCTCGAAATTTGGCTTCTGCCGATTCGAATTCCTGGAGGCGTAAATGGAGAATTCCCCAATCGATAGGAAATCTTGCCCAGTCAGAAACATCCGGAATCGATCCAAGTCGTGAATCCGCTTGGATTGTCTCATAGACGGATTGTGCCTCTTCGAACTGTTTGTCATCGCGAAGCGCCCTCGCAAAGTTAAGCGTAATTCGCAGCGTCTGAGAATCTCTGCCGCCAAAAACACGTTGAAAAACAGGAAGGGATTTTCGGTAAAGCTCGATTGCATCCGTAAGCTTGCCCCCGCGATCCAACGTTAGCGCCAGATTGTTGCGAGTCATTGCTAACCGAACACTATCGGGAAGGGTCTTCGATTCCACAGATTCGATTTTTCGAAACAACTCCTCCGCCTCTACGATCTGCCCCTGGCCCAAAAGGGAAAGGCCCAAGTTGTTCATGGAGCCTAGCGTTTCATCGTGTATTGGACCAAAGACGCGTTCTTTCCTCTCCAGACATTGTCGATGGCATTTTTCGGCTTCGACCAATTCGCCCGATAGACGAAGCGACTCGGCAAACTCATTCAGTGCCATTAGGAATTTGGGGTTGTCTTGACCAAAGACATTTTTGAACTCCACCAAATGATCTCGAAGAAGTGAAGCCGCTTCACGCAGCTTTTCGGTTTGTCCTGTTCCCATCAACATCCAGGCTAGATTCAAGATGCTTACAAGCGATTCTTCGTGCTTTGGTCCAAGGGCGCGCTGCGTCGATTCCAAATTCTCACGGAACATCTGTTCGGCTTCGACCAGCTTGCCACGATCTTTAAGGAGGATGGCAAGATTGCTCTCCAATGCAAGGGTTTCGAGGTGGTCGTTGCCGAATGCGTCCCGACGTAGGATCAGCGCGTCGCGAGTCATTTGTTCCGCTTCCGGAAGCCGTTCCAAGTTCCGCAGTACTTGACCAAGAATTGCCATCACCTCCAGCGTATCATCTCCTTTTTCCCCCTGAATCTTACGGAATACTTCAAGAGCGCGACGATAGTGAATCTCTGCACGTTGGTACAGTCCCAACGTATCATAGGTGCTACCCAAAACCTTGCGAATCGTGGCCTCGACTTCCGGCTCGCGCTGCAGTGTCATGTTGTCCCCAATGCGATCGCTTGCGCGGTCTAGCACCTCACGCACGGTGACTTTGTCACCGACGGGATTGTTCTCCGGGTCAGCCTGGGCCAGCAAATCTTGCGTGAGGAAGTTAATTACGATTTCGGCGCGATGCGACGCTGCAACAGCGGCCGACTCCGAATTTTTCGCACGATCACGATCTGCAATTGCAGCTTGCTCGGCCTTCACAGCACGCAACGCTTGCCAGGAGCTAACGGCTATCCCGAAAATAAGGAGAAGGACGATCGCTACAGATGTCGCCAAAGCCGCGCGATGTTTACTTGCGTACTTGCTTATCCGATAGCGACGACTAGGCGGCGCTGCTTGCACCGGCTCGCCGTCTAGGTAGCGTTGCACATCGGCAGTGAAATCGCTGGCGGTTTCATATCGTCGCGTGCGATCTTTTTCCAAAGCTTTCATGACGATCCAGTCCAATTCGCCACGCACCAGTTTGGTCAACCGCGCGGGTTCCGTGTGCCTGCCGGCAGCCACCGATGGCAACGTCTCGACCGAACTCAGCCGCAGGCTGGGCAGAGGCGGATCTTCTTCCCGGATCATTCGTCGCATTTCGTCCCAAGCCGCTTGCTTGAAGCGTTGTTTTTCCAGCGGCGTGCTCCCAGTCAACAGTTCATAGAGCAGCACACCCAGGGAATAAATATCTGAGCGAGTGTCGATATCGATGTTGTTCAGCTGCGATTGTTCGGGCGACATGTACAACGGAGTTCCCAACACCATGTCGTGCGCTGTGTGCAGGGTGTTCTCGGTCAGCGACTGGTTGATCGCTTTGGCCAGTCCAAAGTCGATGACCTTGGGAACTGGCTTGTCGTCGTAAGGGGCGACCAGAATATTCGAGGGCTTCAAGTCGCGATGGATGATCCCCTTCTGATGCGCGTGCTGCACCGCTTGGCAAACCTGTGCGAACAACTGCAGCCGTTCGGGGACGCTCATCCGCGTGGCATCGCAATACTCGGTGATGGGCACTCCCTTGACGTACTCCATCACAAAGTAAGGCCTGCCGGATTCGGTAATTCCGCCGTCGAGCACTTTGGCAATGTTCGGATGATCCATAACGGCCAGCGCCTGGCGTTCAGCTTCGAAGCGTGCCAAGACGCTCTTCGAATCCATTCCGGCTTTGATCAGCTTTAGCGCAACCTTGCGTTTGACCGGTTGGGACTGTTCGGCCACCCAAACCGAGCCCATGCCCCCTTCGCCGATCGCTTCAAGCAGCTTGTAACGGCCGCCAATGAATTCTCCCGGGTGCTGCACCTGTGAAACGTGGACTCCCGTTGGGTTCAGGCTCGCGGCCGGACGGTCGAGGAGGTGGTTCGCCTTGTCGTGCGCCCGTAGCAGCGCATCGATTTGCTGACGTAACTGTGGCACTTCCGCACATTGGGCGTCGAGATAAATGCCTCGCTTTTCCAGAGGCAGTGCGACCGCCGCCGCAAAGATAGATTCGATTCGATCGGCATTGTCTGACATAGTTCGGCCCTCAATTCGCTTGATAGTCTCCCTTACATAAGCGCCGAAGTGCAACCGCGCGCCTCAACATGGGGCCAAATTATTTCTTTTCCTCTTCGATGGCCTGAATCAGCCAGGCGCGGGCGTAGGTCCAATAGCGGCTTGCGGTTGCTCTCGAGATATCCAGGGCCAATGCTGCTTGTTCCTCGGAAAGCCCAGCAAAATAGCGCAATTTCACCAATTCGGCCTTCACTGGTTCGATGGCCGCGAATTGTTCCAATGCCGAATCGAGGGCCAAAATCTCCTCGAACGGAACATCTTCCTCTATTGCCACGTCTTCCAACTCGACCCGCGCCCGTTGGCCGCCATGCTTGATTCGCTGCTTTCGCCGGGCTCGGTCGATCAGGATTCGCCGCATTGCTTCCGCCGCAATGCGGAAAAAGTGTCGCCGATCGGTGTAGGCATGGTCGCCTACGAGCCGAAGGTAGGCTTCATGCACCAAAGCCGTCGCGTCGAGCGTTTGACCTGGGGCTTCGTTGGCCATCTGCGCTGAGGCGAGCTTTCGTAATTCCTCATAGACCAGAGGCAGCAATTGCTCCGCCGCACTCGGATCACCGGCTTCGATTAGTGATAGGATGCGAGTAACGTCGGTCATGTGAGGTTGATTCGATATTGAAGAGAGCCTTTTTCATCACATAATGATTCTAGACGATTCTCCGTCAACTCGCACCTCCGCCCGGTAGGTATGCGTGGCAGGAGCAACTGGAATCGGGGCAATTCGAAGGCCTCGAGGACATCGCCAAAGAGCAAGGCGTCGATCGCAGCTAAGCACCCTAGCACAAGTTATCCTGCGTTATCAGCCGTTTTGGCGTTAGCCACGGGTACCTCAAGTGACTGTAAACTTATGCATGGGTGCTTAAACATGGAGTAGTCATAAACACCAAGCCTACGATTGACGATGGCCCGTTGATAGCTCACTCCCTTCTCCACCGTCTTCGGGGGAGATGGGTTGGGGATGAGGGGGCAGAGAGTTTCGAGCGAGTCAGGGGTTCGCTTGTGTTTGAGAGCGGTTTGGGAATTTTTGACTTCGCTCGAGTTTTCGAAATGC
>JANMGV010000170.1:0-64782 GCA_031374825.1 Pirellulaceae bacterium | reverse complement strand
CCACAATAAAAAAGATTAGCGATAGGAAACCACTCCGTCAACAAGTCGCCTGCGTTGGCTTGGTACAATCTATTATCAATCAAGTCAGTGTGATGGCAGTGTGTATCGTCACATCGACTAACGAATCGAAGTCGACTCTTTTTGATTTCAGCATACGAAAGCGATATAATAACTGATCTGGGAGCTACCTAAATAATCGTTAACACTAAATAGTTGGCTTGACCTAGCCGAAGAATTAGTGGTCTGGGACGTTCGCTACGATCAAGCCAACCAGTCGTTGAAGCCGATTCCACCTCAACACGGTGGGCTGCTTAACTCCTTTGTATGTCCTATCGGATCAGACAAATATGAAGTTCTTCATTCCGCACGCAAAAGATGAAAAGGAGGCTGAATCTGTACTTGACGGCACGGCCAAGTTCACTAACTTCGGGATTCCGGAGCCTCGAATTTATCAATTGGAATACGTTCACAATGGTATGCCTTTGACTGCTACAGTCGGACAGCCATCGAACAAGTATTATGGAGAGGCCGGGCCGGTAATCGCGATCTTGCACCGACTTAACTGCTATGCGGTCTGCATGGCCAATCGTGGTTTTTTGCGTGGCGAACCAATTTACATGGGCGAAGAGAGTGTTCGGGAATTAGTACTCTTTGATCCAAAAGTGGATGATTGACAATCCCGAAAAAGATAAGTGACGTCGTCGATGAATTCTGCGCCTATGGTGGTGACTTCAATGATGCGTGGGGTTTCTATCTGCTTTCAGAAGAAAAGGCATTCGAACGATTGCCATTGATCACCCATATTGTTGGCGAGATTCTTTCATTCTGGACACCCCACGTGGTTGGAACAACAGATCCGAGTACAATTCCAAAGGGCCACATTCACAACTAACAGCGGTATAACAAGATGGTCAACCCAAGCGGCGGTTCGGGCGGATTTACAAAGTGAAGGTTCTTGGCCGCCGGATTACCTTGTTCGTTACATGGTTAAAACCTTTCACTGAATCAAGCTTCTAAAATGCTAAAAGACATTAAACTCGAACTGCGATGCAAGAAGAACGACGAAGGATCGTTTGAGGCTGGCTCGATTATGGATGGCTTGCATATTGTCGACCCGAAATTCTTCGTTGCACGCGGGACCTGTAACGACATTCAAACTATCCACAAGCAATTGCAAGCTGCGTATCCCGGTGTGCCAATTCACGTTGGACAAGCCTGCTCAAACTGTATCGCTGACGCAAATGCGTAAGATGCCCTGGAGACCACAATGCAATTTTTAACCGCCCAAATGCTTGCTGACGGCATTAACCAATTAGGCGAACGGTTTGACGCACATGCCGTTGAGAAACGAGTTCTCCGATTACACACGAATGAATTTTCACAGGAACTCATCCGGTATGCCACGTCCACGGATCAACTGCGGCAATTTAGCGCCGTGTTTTCCAAAGCTGTCGATTCTACTTTCAACGGCCAGATCGTTCAGACACAAAAGGTAAGTTCCGAGAACCTTGGCGGCGAGATTTCCGTTAATCAAGAATGGCAAAAAACAAATACGCCGGTAACGGCACCGACAGCTGCCCTGTAAAACGCCATGTTACAATCCATTGCATCGACATGGCGGATCGGCCGGCTCGACTTCTAGAAACTATACTTGCCGCCACTCGATGAATGGAGGCGATGAGAGGCGTGATGGACAACGACAATGAGCCATCAAGTTCAATCGAATCACTTGCATCACTCAAAGCTGTCCCGAAAGCGTGGCAGTCGTTCGAGGATGAAGTTGTTCGTTATTTGTCCAAAATGCTCGATAGCGGTGATTTAGGTATCGAAAAGAAGCTTTCGCGCGTGACTGTAAAAAAGGACTGTTCTCCAAAGATCGCGGAACGGACATTATCTTCGACGTTGTGCTTGAAGTATATGCGGCGTTCAACCATACCGAACCGTTACTTGTTTGGCTTTGGGAATGCAAGGACTATCCAGATCGCAAGGTTAAGGTTGATGAAATTGAAGAACTTCACTCGAAAAAAATGCAAGTTGGTGCGCATAAGGCCACTGTTGTTACCAGAAAAGGGTTCCAATCGAGTGCCGTTGCATTCGCGAAATCCAATGGTATCGGTTTGATGACATTGAACAGGGAATTGCAGTTCGCGTTGTGCATGTCCCAGGATGCCGGAATAGTTGAGTTCGATGAGATCGTAGGAGCATATTGCTTATACACATTTTGACTCGAAATTGGTGATGACGCTAATTGTAGTGGTCCCATGCTGCGAACAATGATCGATTTCGAATTCTCGCATCTTGCACATTAACGCAAAAGCAGAAGAATGGTTTGTAGACGAAGGCCGAGATCGGGCGTTTTGACTTATGTTGAGTCTCTTGACACGTCCTCGCTGAACCCAGACAATATTTTTCAAGAGCACAATGAGTAAGCTCCACCAACAACGGTTTGACGAACTCGCGGCGCAATTGCAGTCGCTCATCGAGTCTAAAAGGAGCTACTACGACGAAACGCTCAGAAGACAGCAAGACGAAATTGAATCAGATGCTTTGATCCAGTGGAGCGTCAAGGCTCGCAACCTTTTATCAAAGGCATGTGGACCCGAATCTGAACATTACCTCGCATTCGTCGAAAACGAGCAGACGCAGTCATACGACACTTACTTAGAGATTCTCCTGCGAATTAGAGCAGTCTTTCTCGCCGCCAAGGAAGATTTCGAGGGCGGCTATCTGAGATCGACGCGCATGCTGGTGCAAGCGGAAGTATTCGATTCCGAATTGGAGCAAGCGCGTGCATTGTTTGACACGGGTTACAAGTCTGCCGCTGCCGTCATCGCTGGGGTTGTACTGGAAACAACTTTACGCGAACTTTGCGACAGACATGCTATTTCACACGGAAAACTCGACAAAATGAATGCTGATCTGGCCAAAGTAGGCATATACAATAAATTGATTCAAAAGCAAATTACCGCTCTAGCAGATATCCGGAACTCTGCCGCACATGGCAAACCTGATGAGTTCTCTGCCGCCGATGTTGATTCAATGATTCGTGACGTCGAAAGATTTGTTGCAGAGCAGCTGACGATGTGAAGAAACCTTACAATCGGTTTAGACGATCATGAATGCAACGAAGTATTGATTCCACACAAGCCTGTGGACTTGGTCGGCAGCTTGCTCCGTCTTCGCTCGAAAGACATAGGCAACGGGGCATGTCTTCGCGACTGGGTTTTCTACATCGTTGTGCGTATAAACTCCGATTAAGCCGCAGTTTGACTTCGCAGCTGATCGAAAGTTATGATCGACTCGTGCGGTGGTATCAAACGCTCGCGTTCCATTTCGCAGGAAGTTTGGAGAATCAGTGTAGCCAAATGTGTCAAAAAGCACTGAAAAAACCATTGGAGCATTTCCGTTGAGTTCTGTTAAGGAGTGATCGCCTTTGAAAATTATGGGTGACAACGATTACATGCTCCTCGTTGACAAAATTGGTCGCACCGAGGGGGCTATCGTTTTCGAAGCGGAAAGCCAATTGCAGCAATGCCTGGCGTAACAACATTTTGACGAAGAGGTCTTGTGTGGTGACTTGGGCAATCCTAGCACGAACGTGTTTGACACGCCGGCTTGGGTGACCGGAGTGCATCACGGAAAATCACAGACTTTCGAGTGCCCTGCCGGATGGTCTTGTCTCAATTCACCTAATTTGCTACTTCCGTGGCAACCATCAAAAGGAGATCGAGAAATGGATGCGGTCGAATTGATTGCAAGAGAGCTAGTGACCATTAAATTACAGATTGGCGAGCTATCGAAAAAGCAAGAGCAGTTTAAGGCCGCGCTGCTCCCTTTGATCCAAGAGCGCAAATCTGTTGATTTGGAGAACGGGCGTGTGTACTATGGCGAATCCCAAGGAGCTCGCAGTTTTCGGCGAAATGACGTCTTACGGGTGATTGAGGATAATTTTGGCGCTGAAGTTGCGAAATTTATCGACGATGCTTGTACTAACATTGGCCAGCCCCGTCAAACTGTTTTCGTAAGTTTGAAACTATCTGATGCTACTAACCGCAGAGACGCGGCTTAGATGCACGCCATTTCTTTCGGCTTCCAGAATGATAAACACGCATAGCTAAACGTTAACATGCCGGTGACGCTCATTCGTCTCTATACTCGTAGCACATGATAACAATCCGCATAGTGCCTGTCTCTCAAGAAAATCGTCTCTTTTCAACTGACTCCTGACAAGATCGGTCATTTTGTTCACGTGAGATGGGAGATCAAAAAGGCGAAGATAGAATGTCCATTCAGTGAATCTTTGCTAGTCGAAGCGTCCGCATTGCCAATAAGTAATGCCAGGGCAACAACTTTTGTAGGATTGGGGAACTCGAAAGTGGATGAGCGACTCCTTAAGAAACTTGCCGATCGATCAAGTGTCGTTCCGATTCCCGGTGACTCGACATTCGTAATGTCGCCAACAAAACGTGAAGCAATCGAGGTGGCCGTTATTCATCATCATCGCTTCGCTTTCTTTTACTGGCTCAAATGGGCGACTAAAGATTGGACGAGATCTCTTTCTTTGGATCAGACTCCGCCCGATTTGGTCACTATTGACTATCATGATGACGTTGGTGGTGAGTGCGATTGTGTTTTTGACGAACTCGAATTGTTGATTGGGAAGTTGGAAGTTGGGGACGTCGATGACAAACACGAATTGAAAGACGCTGCACGGCGTCGCGATCAGGCAAAACGCAACGTCGCAACCTACAGCATGCTTGGGCTACGTGCATTGAACGATGGACACATCTTTCCCGCGCAGTATCTTAACGCCGTTGGCGACGTTTTCGTCTTATACAAACAGCGAGAGCCCAATGAACGGTCCTTTGAGGATCAATACGGAAACCTGCACCACATTCGGTACTTCAACCAACCCTCCGAAGTTGTAAAGGCTTTGAGCAAGATCCCGGATCGATGTACTTATTTTGACCTCGACGTCGACTACTTTTTCGAAGACAAAAGCCAAGTTCGGGGTAATGAGAAGATGGTATCTGAAAAACAAATCCGCCAATTGATGGATGTGGAATCCGAGTTCATGACCGCCATTCTTCAGCGCGAACTAAAAGGTGTTACATTCGCGCTCGAACCAACATACTGCGGTGGTTTGCCGAGTTGTTTCCGCGCGATGTCAATCGTGATGGACGCGTTGTTCTCTGGCAACCTACTCGGTGCTACCGATGTTAAGTGGAAGTAGATTCTTTGCATTGAGTCTTCGTTGCGAGCACTGACGTTAATATTCGTAAACGAATAGATATCTACAACGAACCTTTTGGGACGGACGAATGGCAATGAATTGGGGTCTAATTTCTGATGGCGGCATGTTCGAATCTTTGGTCCATTGCTTGCTGTTCGCTCAGGATTCGGGAACGTTGCTGTTTGGTCGACCCGGAAAGGATAGCGGTCAGGACGCGCGCTCTACCGACAGAAAAACCGTCTATCAAGCCAAGTTCTCAGCATCTGGACTCGACATTAATCGGGCCGTGAAACTTGCTTTAGGTGAATTGGAGTCAATAAAGAAGTACAAGGACCCTAAACATCCGAATTACAAGCACTGGGAGCATGTAGAAAACTGGATATTGGTGGCCAACATTGCCATCAATCCGAACGACGAGCACAATTGGCAGAAGTTAGTGTTTCCCGCGTTCAAAGCAGAAGGTCTGAAGGCAGAGTACTGGTCGAAAGAACGACTAGAGAAGGTATTAGCCAAACATTCATGGATTTCCGACGTATTCTTCGAGGGTGAAAACAGAGTGCTTATTGGGCTCAAGGAAGCACGAGACCTTCTTGAGGCTGAAAGCGTCGATGGATCGCTTGAAATCCCGTTTCTCGGTCGTGAAAATGGCAAAAAGCAGATTCTCGACTTCGTGACCATGGGTGCAAAAAAGATTCTGCCCATTGTAGGCCCCATTGGAATCGGCAAGACGAGGTTGTTTTACGAGTCGCTCGCTGACCTCGCCGAACAAGAATGGCGAACCCTTTGGGGCCTCCCGATTTCTATGGCGCGCTCGTCGAAATGGTTTCGCCTCCTAAACGGATCACAAAAGACAGTGGTAGTACTTGATGGGATTGGAGATAAAAAACTGCTTCGTGTGGTCATGGAGCAACTAGCAACGACAGAGCGAAAAAACTGGAAGGTCTTAATCTCTTGTGGGTCGGAAGAAAAAGACGTCTTGGATGAATTGAAAAAGACGAAGCTTGCCGAAGAGCCTGTATCACTTGAGCCCCTTTCCCAGGATAATGCGAAGCTACTTGTTTCGAAGTGGTATGGAGGTCAACGCGAAGAAAGAGACTATCAGATATACAAACTCTCGAATGGGATACCAGGTTGGATCGCTTTGGTTGGAGCATCCTTTCAAAGCGACGAATTGAATGAACTTCCAAAGAGACTCGACAGTGTTGCTAAGCTGTATGTGCAACATTGCTTGGACAAGCTGCTGGAAACAAAACGTGAAAATGCCAAAGTCATCTTGCGGTATTTAGCTCTTTGGGAACGTCTCACACTTACGCCGGACTCGCAGCAATACCCAGATTTTCAGTTTCTGAAGGATGAATGGAAGATCGAATTCCAAGATGTCCAGAGCATTCTCAAAGACCTCGTCAGAATTGGCCTCGTGAAGAATTTTGGAATTGGGAAGCGCCTCTACAGTATCGGACAACTCATTGTACGTCACCAAATTTTGGCTGATTGGATATTGGAGAAGCGGCAGGATGACTATGTCATCAGCCCTGAGGGCATAAAACTCGTTGATGACTTGACCGACCTGAAAATACCGAATCCAAACGCTGTTATGTTCACGCTAGCACAACTCTCTTGCTCTCGGCTTGACGATTCGATAGCAAGTAAATTCCTTAAGCCTGTGTTCGAACAGCTAAAGGAAATCGTTAGGAAAGAAACCGTGGTCCACCAAGATCGAGTCTTAGATCTTGTCGAAAAAGGAGGCCCTGCGGATCCGGAAATTGCGCTTGAAGTCCTGATGGAAACGCGAAAATCCCCGAAGCCAGACGAAGAGGTTGGCTCGTTCTGGGGCAAACACACCTACACGCATCGCGAATTAATTTCACGAATGCCGTGGATGCTCTATTGTCTTGCGGAATTCGTTCATGAGTCAGCTGATGCCAAGCGCTTCCTGAAAGAATTTGAATGGCTGATCCTGAACGCAGATGCCTATGACGATCCGCCAGCGGGGAAGCAACCAGCACAGCTGCTAAGCCAGCTATTGAGCGATTCACGCAGACTAGACGCATTTGGGGTGCCTGCTTTCGAACTTGCGTTGCAAGATGTAGAGGATTTTTCGAAATGGCCGTTTGTCGAGGTATTAGTGGAGACGTTGATGAATCCATCACGCGAATCCGCTGTCTGGACCGCTTCTAGCACTATCTCTTTTCAGAGATCCGTCATCCTTCCAGTCGGTTCGCATTGGGATAGTCTAAAGCAACTTCGCCAGACCTGTTTTGAGACCCTTGAGAATTCGACGGACATGCAGCAGAGAGTCGAACTCTGGGATTCATTGCGAAGCGTACACTATTCGCTCAATCACGCCGCCATCCAATCAAAACTTGACCCCAAAGACCTTGCAGAATTCGATCAAGTGTTGATCTCAGACCTAGAGAGAACCAAAAAGATTCTTGAGATGCGTGGCATTGGTTTAGAGTTCACCGAGGCAACCGCAGCTCAGGAAATGTGGGAATGGTATCTAAATTACGCTCCTGAGGAGAAAAAGAGATTCATCGACGTCGCAGCAAATTGCGAGAAGCTCTACCGACAGCTTTCAAACTGGGACTTCCGCGTATTCTTCTCATACGATTCAGAAGAAAAGGTAGCCCCAGAACGTCGAAAAGTTGTAGAACATCTAGTTGGCTGTTCTTCTTCAAATGACGTCGCAGCCTTCTTTGGTGAAGCAGAGGAATTTCTCAGTGCAGGCAAGGATAATTCACAGAGCTATGATCGTGGAGCGATTGTGCCACTCGCAAAGAGTTGCAGCCCAAGTTTCTCACTGGACGAAAAAAAACCTGCTACTCCCGTTACTGGTTTTGTACGCGAATTCTTAAGCACGGAACGATTTGAAGAGAAAGAGTTTACTTTCAGTTTTGTCCTGAAACTCATCTGTGAAGAGCTTAAAGCAAAAAAGGCCGATGGGGCAAACTATTTAGCGGCATTGAAGACTGGGATTGATTGGGCAAGCGACAAATCGAAGTTAATCGAAGGCGTTTACACCCTCCCCCATCGTGATACTCTGGGCGAACTAAAAATCGATGAGCTAGATCTGATTCTCGCAGAGATCGGTGAACTGGAACCTGAAAGACAGTTTCAACTTTTGACGCCGTTTCTGATGTTGGATTGTGCGAGAGTGCTAAAGCATTTGGAATCGTTAATTGAAGATGGCAGTCTCGATCAGAAGAAAAAGGGAGACTGCATACTGGGATTCGTGAGAGTCATCTCTACGATGTCGAATTGGTGGGAGTGGAAACCTAGTCTTATCCCGGTCAACTGGATATTCGACGCAATACAAAAGTATGACTTGAGTGGTGAGATACTTGAGGATTACCAACTAAATGTGCTACGTAAAAGATCGAACTACCGACTCCCTATTTCGAAGTTGTGCTCATTTATCCGGTCGAGAAAGAAGTTTGACCAAAACGGTCCGCCATTCGAGAGATTTGCGATTTTTCCGTATGATTTTAAGGTCGCTGATTGGTGCGGCGAGCAGACCGACCCAAGCAGATTCGCTGAGCTTTGCGAACTCACGCAAGATAAAGGTTTCGTTGCAACCTACTTAATTCCAAAATGGATAGCCAAACTCGACCCGTCTGGGACACTTACGTCTGGATTTGTACAGCAGTCGCTGGAGGAAAATACAGATATCCCATCAATAGAGGATTTGGCGCGGCTAAGTTATCTCGCCGCACCCTATGCAGATCAGTCCGATGCATGGAAAGCAATAGCAAAGCCAATCTGTGCCCGCGCTGCGGATCTTAATCGCGATGACCGCGACTACATCTTTAAATGTCTGGAGAATAACGACGACGACGCGTACTACAGCATGCCTGGAGAAGTTGCGGGACGTTATGTCGACGCAGTCGAACGAGCCAAAGAGTTGCTTCAATACGAACCGAGCGATTCGCCGCTCATAGGATACCGCAAGCGAGCTCTGGAAAACGCGAAACATCAACTTGATCACGAAAGGGAGAGAATCGAAGAGGACCTTCATGGAAGTTCTTAATAAAACCGTCGACTCAGGCACGCGAGACCTTCAGGAGGCGTTCAAAAACTTAAGAAACATCAGTAGAACACATCCAAAGAGCAATTGTTTTGCCAAGCTGGAGCAGCTTGCCTTGCTGTACGGAGTCTTACCCAAATCGATAAGTCCATCCTGCGTCGGTTACATCCACACCAATAAGTTGCGCTCACTCGACTCGTAAAATTGAATAACGATACGTGCAGGTTATTCTTGAGCTCGCGCAATTGCCAGTATTGATCGCTTAATGAGTTGCGGCAATGTCGGCCAACATTCGACTATTCGTCTCAAATCACTGTCGATAGATGCCAATAAGCGACAGTCGTTGCCCCTAAAATGCAGCGCCTGTGCAGCGCAGGGGAGGGGGCAATCGCCGCAAGTGGATGGTCCATCGCAACTTAGTTCAGAATTCGTCGTGGGTTCAAATCCCGCCACCCCGATTTGACGAGCCAAGAATCTCGTCCGTCGCGCCCAGTCAGTCCTGCTTGATGATAGTTCGTGGATCGTTCATCAGTATGGACGTGTTCAAACTGCAGATGCGAAACCATGATGTGGTTGCATCGCTTTCCCGTCCAAAACACCGCAAGCTTGAGGGCGTAGTTTTCGCGAGCGCATCGCCTGCGCCGCACTTACTCTCTGGTTCATGTACTTCCGCCTCCGCACTCGACTCGCTTCGACTGAGTGGTAACGTTCTAAAGACCCAGACGGATTATATTTGCAATAGTGCTTTTTAGTCGATTCGCTATTCGACGATGATGCCTCTGGATCTGTTATTTAAGTTGCCTATTGCAAGTATTCTGTGCTGCATTCCCAGAGAATAATTCACTCAAGTAATCAAACGCGTTTGTTTTTTTGTCTGGGGCGGATTTGTAAATTGTGGACAGGCGAATGGAGGACAGACGAATGAAGGATAGGCGAAGGGAGGACGGGCGGAGGGTTGGGAAGAGGAGGTTTTTTTGAAAAGAGTCGGGGATTCGTCTGTCCTTTCATTCGTCTGTCAACTTTTTGAAGATTGTTTCAAACGTAACATTGCGATGGCGAAAATTGATCCATTGCATCGTGCGGTAGGGTGAAAGTTGCAATCGTCGCATGAGGTGCGATCGCTGCGGTACGCGTTCGGCATGGCCAGTGATCGCGAAGCATGTGTAATCCGAATAGCGAGTGAAACGCATCGCACCTAGGTCGATTCCATCACGACTGATTTGAGTCTGATCAACGACTTTCTCATCTCCTCCTAAATGAAAAATAATAGCTTGCTCGTAAAGCCGGAAATCAAGATACGCCCCCCAGTCTTCGAGGATTCTTGTGGCCAACTCACGGATCGTAACACACTCACTTTGTTGAGGAAGCCATGCTGTGTCATCGATCACAAACCCGTAGCGGTCAGCTGCTGATATGGCGTTAAAACGCAAAAGTCCTTTGACGCGTTCTTCACGAAAGTTGATCAGTTTGCTGTGGCTGACATCCAGCATCATTGCATAGTTAAGTGCTTGAACATCATGTTCGGGTCGCAATGCAGCTACCGCTTTCAGCTCATACATTGCATCGTCCGCTAGCAGGTCGATGCGATACTCCTTTTTAAAAGCACCGTGCGTTAGTTGGATCGGTACCTGAGTACGAACGTTTACGAATCCAGCTGCGCGAAGTCGTGCCGCAACATCCTTTTCATAATTGTGCTCATCGCAAAGTCTTCCCAGTTCGTTTTGTGAAGCATAGGCGCAGGCCATTACTACAGCATCGCGTTCATCGAATTCAGTTTTGCTTAGGTTTCGCGGTTTGTAGTCTGGGATGATCGGCATATTGTGTTTTCTTGTTGGATGTTGGACGTATTAGAGATGGACAGACGAATTGGGGACAGACGAATGTTCTTGGAGGAGACATTTCGAGGGATAGATTTTGGGATTTGTTTTCAAGTTTTACCAGGGGATTGTCGGTGTTTAAGTTCGCCAACTAAATTCATGCTGGGATTCCTCTGTCAATAGATTTCGATCATCATCCACGTTTTGATTTGTGGGTTCATTTAATTTAAAAATTTGTCATCAGCATTGATCCTGAAATTCGTCTGTCCTTTCATTCGCCTGTCAAAAAATCCTGAAGACCGTCAAAGATTGTGTTCGTCATTTGAATTGCGATTTGAATTCGTCTTTCCTTTTAATCGTCTGACGCATGAGCCTTGGGTCCGTCATCAGCATTGATCCTGAAATTCGTCTGTCCTTTTATTCGCCTGTCAATTCATAGGGTGATTGTCGGCCTTGCTATTCGTTTCATGTCTAGGCGAGGTTGTCAGGCCTATCGCTGTCAGGGCTGAACTTGTCGGGACTGCGCTTTCAGCGGTCACGACTAGGCTTGCTGTGGTTTGTATTGAAGCATGATGGTTTTTTCGAAAGCAGGTGGATGAGTAAAGAATGAGAATGATGCCTGTTCGCTCGAATTGGTCTAAAAGTTGCGTACTTCGATCGTAAACAGTTTCTAACAAATGATTTTGGGCTGGTCATGTATTTCATGGGTAGCGCAAAGCAGCGCGGAAAGTTGTGCTATTTCAAGCGTCCTTTTATTCACAAATTTAACATTCAGCGTGCGAGATTTTGAATGATGGCCCTAATTTTTGAAACCGTTCAAACCGAGGGAATCGCGGAGTTATCGTACTTAATTGGTGACGACGAGGCGGGCGTTGCTGCTGTAATTGATCCGCGGTCCGATGTCGAAATTTATCTTGAGCTTGCCAGGAAACGAAAAGTTTCCATTACGCATATCTTCGAAACACACATACATGCTGACTTGATGAGCGGATCGCGAGAACTGGCAGCGCGAGTCAAGACAGCTTCGATTTACGTCAGCGTCGAAGGGCGGGCAAAATATGGGTTTGAACACGAAGGCATTCGCGACGGCGATGCATTCGAGTTGGGAAGCTTGGTTTTGACCGCGCGTCATACTCCAGGACATACCCCTGAACATATGTCCTACGAAGCTTCGGAGAAAAAACGCCTTCCTAAAATCTGGGGAATATTTACAGGCGATTCGCTTTTCGTCAATTCAGCGGGCAGACCAGACTTGATGGGCGATAATCAAAAAGAAGTCTTGGCCGAGCAACTCTATGAAACGCTTTACAATTACTATCTTGAGCTTGATGACGACATCATTATTTACCCAACGCACGGTCTTGGTTCGCCATGTGGTGCAGACATTGGCGATCGTTTGACCAGCACAATTGGATATGAACGTAAGTTTAATCCATTCTTACAGATTCCGGACAAGGCAGAATTCAAAGCGTACGCGCTATCGACCGCGCCGCCTGAGCCCACCTATTACAAGCCTATGAAAGTCCTGAATGCCAAAGGCCCTGAGGTGCTGGGTAACTTGCCACTCGTGCCAGGCCTTCCACCAAAAGAGTTTCAAGCGGCGATTAAAAAGCAAAAAGCCGTGGTTATCGATACGAGAAAGATGCTCGCATTTGGCGGTGGTCACATTCCGGAATCTATGAACATCGGCCGACTGCCTGAGTTGTCGATCTGGGCAGGCTGGTTTCTTGATCCGGACCAATCCATTCTGCTAGTGCTCGACGACGACAAAGATGTTTCCAAAATCGTTCCTATGTTTCTACGAACGGCTTTCACGAAATTTGCCGGTTATTTAGTGGGCGGTATGAAGGCTTGGGACAATGCGGCACTGCCAATCGATTCGATTGGTCAAATCAGCGTTCATGAAGTAAAAGATCGCGAGGAAGATTTTCAAATCCTCGATGTTCGGTCGCCAGAAGAATTTGAAAAAGGCCATGTTCCTAATGCGATTCATATTTTCCTTCCGGAACAAAAAGCCAAAGCACGCATGCTGAAAAAGAAGGTTCCTGTCGCGGTTTACTGCGACAGTGGTTATCGGGCTAGTCTCGGCACGAGCATTTTGAAGCCGCTCGGTTTTGAGGTTATGAATGTGCCCGGCAGTTGGCAAGCTTGGAAGAACGCTGGGTATCCAATTGAAGGCGAGAAAGTGAGTGCCGAAGCATGAAGACGCTTTTAATAATTGTTTCTGGTCTTGCGATAATCCCATCGCTGCTTGGAGTAGTTCCAGATGCGGGGACCAGTGCGCTTGAGTACTCGGGGCCTGCGTGGTCACCTTATTTAGTCGGTGCTCTTATCGGCGTTTTGTCGATGTTCACTTTCTACTTCTCTGACAAGCCGCTTGGTGCATCGACCGGTTATGCACGGGTCGCGGGTATGATCGGAAAATTGATTGCCCCGAAACATACGGAGTCGTTGAAGTACTACAAAGACAACAAACCCGCTGTCGACTGGGAAGTGATGCTCGTGATAGGTGCGATTGTTGGCGCCTTTCTTGCTGCTTGGCAAGGAGGCGAATTGACGGGTGAATGGGTGCCTGCCATGTGGGCCGCACGATTCGGGCAAGACAGTCTCGCATTACGACTAGGCGCGGCATTGCTTGGCGGCATGTTGATGGCGTTCGGGTCTCGAATGGCTGGCGGGTGCACGAGCGGACATGGGATTAGCGGAACGCTGCAACTGTCTGTCGGTTCGTGGATTGCCGTAGTGTGTTTCTTTGTCGGTGGAATTGCAACTGCACTACTAATGTATCGAATCTAAGAGTGGTCATTTAAGGGAGATGAGTCGATGTCGCTAGCTACGGAAACACCGAAAAAGATTTTTGATGAACCAAGCCGCGAAGTGCTTGATAAAGGCGGTCCCGATAAGGACTCTGAGGCCAAGATGGAGTTTTCCGCCAAGCAGTTGATTCTCGGCGCCCTATTTGGAATCGTGTTTGGCTATCTGCTTCAAAAAGGGGGCGTGGCCAAGTATCACATTCTGTTGGGCGTTCTGCTCTTGGAGGATTTCACTGTCGTAAAAATCATGCTGACGGCAATCGTGGTCGGAACAGTGGGGATTTTTACGATGCACTCCATGGGGCTCGTTAAATTGCATATCAAGCCGACTCGATATGCGGCCAACATTATCGGCGGACTTTTATTCGGTGTGGGCTTTGCATTACTTGGCTATTGTCCAGGCACCGGCGCGGCGGCATTGGGGCAAGGTAACTACGACGCAATTGTAGGTGTGATAGGGTTAATGGCCGGATCGTATTTTTTCGCCGAGATGTCCGAAAAGCTCGGGAAAACGGTAATGAAATGGGGCGATCGTGGCAAGCTGATGCTACACGAAGTTGTCGCCATGCCATTGACAACCTTCTTGCTTATATGGGTACCCATATTAGTCGTTTTGCTCGTTGTTGTGGATCGATTTGCCACAAGGTGACAACAAAATGAGTACCGCTAACCCTGGCGATTTGCAAAATTTGCAAGCTGCGGAACGAACACTATTGGCTTGGGTGAGGACGACGATGGCGCTCATGGGAGTGGGCATCATCATTGTTCGGTTTGGCTTGTCCGCCAAGTTGGAAGGAGCGGGCCAATCGACGGAAGTGTACAAGACCGCCGATATCGGCATGTGGATTGGAGTTTCAGTAATCATCTTTGCTGCGCTATTTACGCTCCTCGCAGTCGTGGAGCATGTCATCTTCATCAATCAGCTTAAATCACCCAAGCCTATTCAGATCGGCACCAAATCGCTCAGTGTATGTTTCTCGGTGATCATCGGAATTCTCGGAGCCGGTCTGGGCCTTTACATCATCTTGGCCCACAAGTGGATTTGAGTTTCGACTCATCCCGTTCAGGAGCACAATTGTGAAACGCAGAGAAGTGCTCAAGGGAATGGCGGCAAGCTCGGTCGGGCTTGGCACGCTCAGCTTGCCTGGCCATGCAGTGCCAAGTGAAATGCCAGTAAAGATGACTAACATGTGCACCGACGACAAAAACAAAACCAAACTCGTGCTTTTGCACACCAACGACTTGCATGGACATCTCGAAAGTTGGCTAGGTTGGGAGGGGCCGCTGCGCGACCGGCAGATTGGAGGCTTTGCGTGCCTATCAACGGGAATCCGTTCGATTCGACAGGAAGAAAGTGAACGCATATTGCTGCTCGATGCAGGTGATTTGATTGGGGACACGATGTTGGCAGATTTCACCCAAGGTGCATGCATGATTGCTGCCCTCAATTGCCTTAACTGTGACGCAATGACATTCGGTAACCATGAACCGGATTTCGGGGAGGATGTCCTAAGGCAACGCGTTGCACAAGCGAAATTTTTGTGTCTTGCGGCAAATTTAAAGTACAAAGCAACGGGTGAATTATTCACTTTGCCCTATTCGATTCGCGATGTCGCAGATCTGAGGGTGGGAATCTTAGGGTTAACTTATCCGAAAACACCTAGGACAACGGCTAAACTTAATATCAACGAATTAGATTATACGGACCCGATTGAGGCGGCTGAACTTTACGTTCCAAAGATGCGTAGCGAGGGCGCAGAAATCGTCGTTGTCCTATCGCATTTGGGACTTATTGGAGACGTGAGATTGGCCCAGTCCGTCGATGGCATTGACGTGATCGTTGGTGGCCATAGCCACAATCGCATGGATTCAGCACAGCAGGTAAAAGAAACCTTGATCGTGCAAGCGGGCGCCTTCGGATCTGATCTTGGAAGGCTCGACCTCGAAATTGTTAATGGTCGAATTGAAAGCTATAAGAGAAAGTTGATTGTCCTAGACCATGACGTTCTAACACCAGATCCTGCGGCGGAAGTTTGGCTTAAAGAGCAGATTGCACCTTATCGGAAACAAATGGATGAAGTTGTCGGTAACGCGTCAAGCTGGTTGATTCGCGCTCAGGCGTTGGCTGGGCAACGAGCACGCAAGCGCGACGAAGAGTCGCCTGTGGATTCGTTATTTGCAGATTTACTGCGTGAGGCTTTTGAAGCTGATGTCGCTTTTCTCCCAGGAGTCGGCTACGGCATTGCCATTCCGCCAGGTGAAATGTCAGCAGCTCAACTTCGCCAGTTGATTCCGCACGATGGAAAAGTGGTGACGCTGTCCTTGTCAGGATTGCAAGTTCGGGAAGTATTGGAGCAATCGCTTGACAATATCTTCTCTGAAAACCCTGCAATTAACGTCGGGGGGATGATTCAAATCTCGGGAATCCGCTTTCGGTACGTAGCGGATGCCGCAAAAGGCGCGCGAGTAGTCGAGTTGCAGAAACTGGATGGCACATGGAACGACTCAGATCGCTTAAAAATTGTGACCAATTCCATGCTGTCTAACGGCGGGCACAATCAAGAGACGTTCCGGCACGGTATCGATCGCAAGGAACATAAGTCGCAATACGAACACATCAAAGAACTGATTCGTTCCAAAGCTGCTGTACAAACTCCGGCGCTCGGACGAATTTCGGCACGATGATAGCTCTGTAAGGATAGCTCCATCGTCAAACGCGATCAGAATTTCCGAAAAAGAGTTCATGCCGTGAAGAGAATATTACTATCCTTGTCCTGTTTGGTGCTCGTGAGCTTTGCGATAGCTGCCGCGCATTCCCAGTCACCAAAATCAAGTGGAGAAAACGCTGTGATTCAAGCTGTTGTGCATGTGAATTTTGAAGAAGCCGAACGACAAGGTCATGGTCTCAAAAATGTTTCGAACATTTTAAAGGAAGCTCCGGATTCGGAGATTGAGGTTGTATGCCATGGCGGCGGAATCAAGCTGGTTGTCGAAGGTGAGTCGAAACACTCAGAAAAAGTCAGCGAGCTAATCGACCAGGGCGTTCGATTCGTGGCTTGTGATAACACGCTAAAGGAAAAATCGATTCCGCGCGACAAACTATTGAAAGGCGTAAACACTGTGGCTTCTGGGGCCGTTGAAGTCATTAGGAAGCAACAAGTAGGTTTTAGTTATTTTAAGCCGTAGAGCGAGTTTGGTTCGTCCTCGATACATTTTTTTTCTTTGAGAATTTTTCAGGTGCACTTGTATGTTTCTATTTCATAAAACCTTGCCGTTATTTGTATGCAGCTTCATTGTTGTCTCGAGTGCTCTGACATGCAGTGTACTTGGTCAAGCTGTACGAGCATTAGATGAAGATCCTAAGAAAGAAAATGTTCAAGCTGTTCCTGCTGCTGTTGAAGATTTCGCTAGTGTTATGAAACGCATGCAAGCCGCGAAGGCCGAAATCGAAAAACGGCATGCGGACTTGCTCAATTTACGCTACGACTTGAGCGATCACTCTGCATCGGACGCGACAATGACTCGGAAGAAACCAGTTCAAGAAGGGGTGAGAACGCGATTACCGAAAGGCATGACTTGGGAAAAGCTCAGTGACATGACGCCGGAAACTATTCTTAAGGACGGCGTCTATCCGGCGGGCTTTCTCCCGCTGCCCCACCCCAATCATCCCGAAGGTGGAATGCTATTTCCGAAATTTCAGATTGATGAGCTAAAAAGACAAGAAGCGCGAGACTTGACTCGATTTGATTTGGACTTCGATTTGCCCGATCACTTGTTGCCAGAATTTCCTCCTCCAATTTTCTTGACCACCCATCCGGAGTTGGGTGATGTTTCACAAGGGAAATTGGTAACGATGGACAATTTTTACGAACTGTTTAACGGCATCTTGAACCCCAAGCAACTTGAAGGGCTCCGGCTCTTGGTAACTCCGTTCATGCAGCAACAATTCAATCAAACCGACGATCGACGTTCCGTCCGTCCGAGTCGTGGTGTCGCCTGTTTCGATTGTCATGCCAATGGACACACTAATGGCGCGACACACCTCGCAGGTGACGCGCGTCCTCAAGACGTTCGACATCGCGTCGACACACCTGCACTTCGCGGAGTGAATATTCAACGGTTGTTTGGGTCGCAGCGAGCGCTAACGAGCGTTGAGGACTTCACAGAGTTCGAACAACGTGCAGCGTACTTTGACGGTGATCCGATTTTGGCAACCAAGAAGGGTGTTAATATCTTGGAACGTGGGAGCCAAGTGCATTTCATGGCCGAGTTTCAAGCTTTGCTCGATTTTCCCCCTGCTCCGAAGTTGGACATCTATGGCAAATTGGATCCGAATCAAGCGAATGGATCGGAGTTACGCGGCCAAGCTTTGTTCTTCGGCAAAGCTCAATGCTCGGTCTGTCATCCCGCTCCATACTACACCGATAACCTGATGCACAACTTGAAGACGGAGCGTTTCTATAAGTCCCAAGAAGTCAATGGACATCGCATGGTTGGCGATGGCCCCATCAAAACATTTCCTTTGAGAGGTATCAAGGACTCGCCACCTTACTTACACGATGGCAGATTGCTTACCTTGGATGATACGGTCGAGTTCTTCAATCTGATACTCCAACTCAAGCTGAGTGCTCAAGAGAAATCTGATCTCATCGCCTTTATGCGGCAACTATAGATTTACCAGCCACAAGCGAGACTGTTGGACCGAGAGTTTTCAGGGATTTGTAAGACGTAAACTAATTTCGATTTCAAGTATTTGAAAGAATACTTTGCCAATTATGCAAGCCAGTACAACTTCTACAATTGAAAAGCTTCGACGAGCCGCCAATCAGTTTATGGAAGATGACTGTTTGACGTTGGCGGCGTCGTTGGCTTATTACACAGTGTTCGCGCTGCCACCCTTGCTTTTTTTGCTGGTGACGGTGGTTTCTTGGGGAATGGCGGTTGGGTATGGTCGCGATGTAGCAACGGAGAGAGCGCAGGAATTCCTTCAGCAACAAGCCGGTCAGCTAATCGGTAGTGACGCTGCCGGCAAAGAGATCGGCACGATGATAAAAAACAGCGCGCAAGAGGACGGCGTTTGGTGGAAATCGATGTTGAGCATTATAGGTGTTGTGCTTGGGGCGACTGGATTGGTAGGCGCTTTGCAGAGTGCTCTCAATCGTGTTTGGAAAGTTAAGCCTCGGCCGGGGCCGTTAGCATGGCGATTTGTCATAAAGCGGTTTATCTCGTTAGCAATGATCATGAGTTTTGGTTTCATGCTGCTCGTGTCTTTCGTTATAGCGACTATCTTGTCAGTGGTTACTGGACAGATTGCTCGCTGGATTGGACTCGAAGAAGGGTTGACCATGTTTGCAAATCAAACTGTCAGCTTTGCTATGTCCTGGGCGTTCTTTGCTGCGACTTTTCGATTCATGCCCGATGCCAAAGTACCGTGGAAGCACGCCTTTATCGGTGGCTTGTTGGCTGTAGTTCTGTTTACCGTTGGGCGATGGGTGCTGTTCGCTTATCTTTCGGCAGCCGATCCCGGCAAGCCCCTTGGTTCGGCCGCAGGATCACTGGTCGTCATCCTGTTGTGGGTTTATTACACTTCGAGCCTCATGTTGTTCAGTGCCGAAGTAACCGCCAACATCACTGACAAAGCCTCCGAGCCGGAACCAGGTGCAGTCGGTGTGGTTGAATCGGTGGTTGCAAGGCGGGACTTAGCGACTTCAGAAAGTCTCAATTAAGTAGTGCGAATAAAAGGCATTTAGCTACATACATTAACGTGGGTCGCGTGCCTGAGAGAGCAACGATTCCTTGGTAGGTGGTGAACGACCCGGCTGTTTATTTCTCTTGGCCATTCCGCTTGCAGAATCGCACGTAATCTTCGCGGGCCATTTATTGTAAGATGAGTCTGCCACCATGGTCCTGAGCCTTGACGGCACTTCGCGATCACAATGAATCGCAACGCCACGTCACCTCTCCATCTGAATAAATTGGGAAACCCCGAATGCGCTATTCTCACTACACACTGTTAGCTCTGGTGCTGCTTTCAGTAAATGATGTCGAACCCGTGGCGGCTCAGGAGCGGCGAGTTTACTTGGCTGTGGATGATCACACGGACTATATGTGGACGGGTGACGAAGAAGCGTATAGGCGAGCCTTTGTAGAGATGCTCGATTACTACTTGGACCTGGCCGACAAGACCGACACGAATCTAGTCGAGCACCAAAGCCGTTTCAACTGCGATGGTTGGTATTGGCTTTGGGTCTATCAAGAAAATAAATCACCAGCGGAATTCGAACGGTTGGTCGCGCGTATAAAGAGCGGGCACATCAGTTTTCCACTTAACGCATTAGTCTCGTGTTATGGAGGCGTACCCGCCGAAGCCGTGTTGCGAGGAATGTACTTTCCGGGAAAGCTACAACGCAAGTTTCAACTCGAGATCCCTTTGGCGGTCGCTATGGAAAATCAAACGCACCCCTTTGGTTTGACTTCGCTGTGGGCAGGTAGTGGAGCCAAGTATAGCTGGAAGGGCATTTGCAACTGTGCGACTCGTGTTGTCAACGCTGGCGAACGGGAGCATCCTCTCCATTATCGCATCGGACCTGATGGAAGTCGCATATTGATGAAATGGTATCCATGTCGCGACAATCAAAGTCTCGGAGGTTACTCCGAAGCACGTCGTCCGGCCGATGCTATTCGCATAGCGGAAAAGGAAGAGTGGTTCACAAAGCGGAATCGAGGTCAAGTGATCGGATTGTTCGGTCAGGGCTGGGATGATTTGGCAACAAAGGATGATGCGATTTTGAAAGCGGCCATATCTTTGACCACGAAAGACCGCAAAGTTATCGTTTCAAACGAAGTTGATTTTTTTGAAGATGTTTCGCTTAAACCGCCAGCTCAATTTCCAGAGATTGGATGTTCCTACGGTAATGAATGGGATTTGCTGTGTGCCTCGTTAGCGGAGGTATCGGCTAGCGTGAAACGCAGCATGGAAAAGCTTCGTTCTGCCGAAGCGATGGCTGCGGTAGTCAGTCTACATAAGCCGGATTTCATGCGGGGGTGGGAAAGCCAACGTGATCGAGCGTGGGCGGATCTAGGGCTCTACTGGGAACATGACTGGACGGCGGATGGGCCAGTATCGCGCGAATCGCGAGCTCAGTGGCAAAGGAAATTGGCAGTCCGTATCGTGGATTACGTCGACAAACTGTTTTTGGAATCATCGCAGGCTTTGGGAGAGACAATTCAGAGTAACGAGCCTAACGCAATTTGGGTCTTCAATCCGCTTTCGTGGTCTCGTTCCGATATTGCTACATTAGCCTACGATGGAACAAGCGATATACAAGTGTTCGATGCAGTCACGGAAATTGAAGTGCCATCACAAATCGTCGAGTGGCCGAAACGTCAATTAGAATTCATCGCCAAGGTTCCCGCTTGCGGTTATCGCATTTATGAAATCCGGCCAGGGAAATCGCGACAATTCTCAAGTGTGGTTGATCCCCAATTCGTGGCCGACGGGAATTTAGAAATCGAAACTGCATCGCATCAACTGACTTTTACGGGAAGAGGATCGATCGACAAGTTGGTGGGAAAAGAATTGCAAATCGACTTTGCAGGAAGACTTGAAGGTCGCACAATCAACGACCTCGGCCCGGGCACTGGACAAGTGAAAATTGTCTCATCGGGCCCAGTATCGTTTACGGCTATTGCGGAATCCGATAAACCACTTGCTCATAAAAGCACAATTCGCATTATTCGAGACCATCCGCGAATCGAACTTCACAATGAGATAATCCAGAACTTTGGCGACGTTCGAACTTGGAGCTTTGCGTTCGATATCGACAAACCAGTTGTGCATCACGAAGAGTGTGGTGCGGTTCTCAAAGCTCGTTTGCTTGATGTGGGCGGGCACTACGCGCCGACACAAGCTCGCTACGACTGGCTGACACTGAATCATTTTGCGGACATATCCAGTTCACAAGGTACTGGCGTTACGGTTTCAAACGCTGATTGTTACTTTATGCGAGTTGGCAAAAGCGATGTTCATCATCTTGATACCGAAACATCGAGCATCCAACCGTTGATTGGTGGCCAAGTCGATGGCGAGAAATTAGGTATCCTGAAGCAAGGTGGTGATTCGCACTTCACGCAACGATTTGCAATTCAGACGCATCAATCGTACTCGGCCGCAAACGCGATGCGATTTTCGTTTGAACATCAGAATCCGTTGATATGCGGCCCATGTCAAGTTGCGAAAACGGACTCAGTCGACGCGTCGTCGATGATAAAAAACGAACTGTCGTTGTTGCAAGTTTCCAATCCCAATGTGTTGGTGTGGGCGTTCAAAGTCGCGGAAGATGGAGCTGAGCAAGGCTTCATCGTGCGACTGTGGAACGCTTCCTCGCACCCGGCAACTGGCGATCTTAATTGGGCGTTTCCAATTGAGAAGGCTATCGAAACGTCTCACATTGAAACGGATATTCGCGAAGTACCCCATGTCGGAAAGGGCATGAAATTCCAGTTGCCTTCACACGCTTGGAAGACGTTTCGGGTTCGATTACGGGTAGAATAGGTGACCATTTGCGGATGTAAACGGTGTTTCCCGGCAATCAAGATTTGCAGGCGAGAAACGAAATGGATGTATCGTCGTTCGAGCAAAAATGATTTTTAGAGTGAGCAAGTAGCCATGAGCAACGAATCCCCGATCGAAGGAAAAAGCACAAAGGTGGCGACAGAAAGTCGGTACCGAGTACTGCGAGTTTGGCCGTTGGTCCTCATTTTAGCTGCGATGGCTGCTACGAGGTTTGTGCCGGGGTGGATTCAAAATGGGCCAGACTCGCTTTGGATGGTTGCCGCCTTCGGACCCCTGGCTTGTTGTTTGCTCGTGGCGCTTTGGTGGCTACTGGCCAGCCGCGCTCGCTGGACGGAACGTATTTTAGGCATTGTCGGTCTTGCGGGAGGAGTCTATGTGGCACTGCTCCTTTCCGATAAATCGATTCAAGGTCCAGCAACGATTGTGGTGATGATCCCGCTGGGATTGGCCGCCTTTGGAATCGCCCAGATCATGTTCTCAACCATGCTTTCATTCACCCGTACTCTGATCGCTTTGGTGTTTGCATTTTGTGGATTTGGATTTGCGACTCTCTTGCGCGCCGAAGGAATGTGGGGCGACTACTCTATTGCGTTGCATTGGCGATGGCAGCCTTCATCGGAGCAAAAGCTATTGGCGGCGAAAGTTAGTTTGCCAAAGAACGCCACATCGGAAACGCTTGGAACCGATATGGCCAAAATGATTTCGAATCCAGAGTGGCCGGCCTTTCGAGGCGCCGATCATCAAGCCCGCCAACGCGGAGTGAAGTTTGCGACGAACTGGGATGTGAATCCTCCCGAGTTAATTTGGAAAATCGCCGTAGGTCCTGCTTGGTCTTCGTTTGTCGTTGCAGGAGACTTGCTATTCACACAGGAACAGCGAGGCAAGATGGAAGCCGTGACTTGCTACAGTGCGCTGACAGGCCAAGAGCTGTGGATTCAAGAAATCGAGTCGCGCTTTGACGATCCACTGGGAGGACCTGGTCCTCGGGCAACTCCCACGCTTGCTAATGGCCAGCTATTTGCCATGGGCGCACAAGGTTATCTTTTGCGGCTCAATCCTGTCTCAGGCGAAATCTTTTGGAAGCAGGACTTAAGGAAAGTCGCCGGGCGCGAGCCGCCGATTTGGGGATTCTCCTCATCGCCGCTTGTCGCAAAAAATGTCGTTATTGTTCACGCTGGTGGAGCAGGAGATAAAGGTATACTTGCTTTCGATACACAGAGTGGCGATTTGAAATGGTCAGCAAAAAGTGGCGATCATACCTATAGCTCGCCCGAGGTGTTCCAAATCGAAGGTGAATCGTTGATCGCCATGATGACCAATACGGGATTAAATCTCGTTTCGGCCGATGACGGCCAGACGAGGCTCAACTACGAATATGCGATCGACGGTTATCGTTCTTTGCAACCGTCGATTTTAGATGGCAATCTGATCCTCATGCCAACCGCACTGGGAGAAGGCTCTCGCCGTATTCGGGTCAAAAGACAAGGTGAAGAATTCATTGCCGAAGAGGTCTGGAGTTCGAGGGCGATTAAGCCTGAGTTCAACGATTGCGTTATCTATCAAGGCAATATTTACGGTTTCGACGCCGCCATTTTTACTTGCGTTAGCCTGGAAACTGGTGAACGCAAATGGAAAGGCGGCCGCTACGGAAAAGGCCAAGTCTTGTTGCTCGAAGACTCGGGGGTGCTGTTAATTGCCAGCGAAGAAGGTGATGTTGTGTTGGTTGAAGCCAATCCTTCGGCACATAAGGAAGTCGCCAAGTTTCGAGCGATCGACGGCAAGACTTGGAATCATCCCGTTGTGGTTGGCGACAAGCTGTACATTCGAAATGCAGAGCAAGCTGCTTGCTACCGATTGCCCAAACTCGGACCGATGCAAGAGCAGTGATAAATCCTAAAACGAATCATTGTGGCCGTTTGATCCGCAAAAGAATCGGGGCCACTGCTTTCTCGCAGCGAATACAAACAATCCCGTATCACGCCGCTTTGCTGCTAAATTATCTGCGGAGCTACGACAAAGACGATTGACTGCGATTCAGTTGTTGCCTGTATCCGGTTTGTGTCTGCGAATCGGCAGCAGCTCGCGCAATCGTTCGTCTCGAAGGAACAAGGCAAGCCACACAAGAACACCGATCACGATGACAGGAATGAAACTATCGTTGACTCGCACATGCGTGGCGATAGCGCCACCCAAATATCCTGTCAGTAATACACAGCCCAAAATTGCTGTTTGGGGAATCAAATAGATAATCACGCAAGTAATCTCAACAATCCCAATCGCTAAAGCTAGGTCTGCGGGATAGCCGAATTTATCAACCCACTGTTCCGAGAATCCCGGCGGATTCGCAACTTTCATCGCTGCGCTAAAGGTCATCGCCAACGCAATGAGAGCTGTGAGTCCGCGACCGATCCATACCGTTATCTTTGTTTTCTTGTTCATGTGATCGCTTCCTTATTGGGAAAGATGTCTTCTGCCATTTTGCGTCAAAGCATGGCAAAAGGCTTTGGTACATCGGGTGGCGGGCATTAGGACGCCAGACTTGTTGCTTTGCGCTTTGTGAATGATTGTATCGACGCAATGGTTGAAAAGGCAGAACGTTCATCAAATGCTAAAAACAACGAGCAAGTTCGAGCATGCTTTTACGGTAAAAAATACTGTAGAAACTGCCGTCCTGAGATTTTTGCGAACGGTAAAAATTACATGCAAGTTCACGTTGCCTGGGATTTTGTTTGACGAAAGTGATGTTTTCACAATGAACTTTTGTTTGGCACGGCAATCGCTCTAAGGAACGCATCGCACATGGATACTTGATCAAAACTTGCATCTTGGAGAGTCGACTGTGAAGCCTTTTGCACCTGCCAACTTTTTTAATCCTGCGATTAACGAAACCGAAGCTTATGTTCCGTGGCAAGCAGATGGTGGCTCAGATCGCCAAGGCACGGATGACACAGCCGTTTGCGATGCGTTGCTTTCGCATTTTCGAGGCGACTTAGTAGGACGACGAATTGCGATTTGGTCAAAAGAACTCAACTCCGAAGACATGTCCGAATCTACAAGAAGTCTACGGGTTGCTATCGAACGGTTGATTGCAGCGGGTGCGAGTGTTGCGATTCACACTTCGGCAGCAGGAAGTTGCGCGGGAGTTCAGTTTGAAAATGTGGAATACTGCGACGACAAATGGCAAGCAGTACGTAATGCCGATGCCCTGTTGGTAATGTCGGCGCGTGATGAGTACTCGGGGGTCGAGCCCGGAATGCTTCGCTGGCACCTTAAAGAAGCAGTCGTGGTCGACTGTTGCAATTGCCTGGACCGCAAATGGATGGCGTTTGGGGATTTCGACTTCTACACGCTGGAGCAGCTTCCAATAGATGTCGCAAGCAACCAAAGCTCATCGTTTCCATCGTCGATCGTCCTTACTTACGAATCCGAACCCTCGGTATACTCGATTGTCAAGACCCGCAGTCGCTGCCAAACGCTTCGTCCGCAGTATGCTTGAATGACAACTTAGAAATGCGATCGTACTTGCGTCGGCCAACCAGTCGCATGAGGGCGTAACGCGTGCGGGATACTTCGCGGCGGATTGTTTGCGGAAGCCTTAAAAACCGATTCTGGAAAACCCCATAGACACATCGCATAAGCCCCCAAATCATAAATCGAATAGCAAGAATCTTCAGGGTTATGGGAGTCGCCAGCTTCATTCGTGCCCGGATGATGACATGATTGTTGACCGCTGACGGAATCCTCGCGGAACACGTTGATGAGGCACTGCCCAACCGTTGCAATTGCTTCGTGAAAATTGGATTTGCGACTTTCCAAATAGTCAAACAAATTTTTCCAATCTGCAAGGTTTTCCTGAGAAGATTTGTAGCAAGTTATTCTTGGTGGGGCATCGCGAAATAGAGCATCTAGAATTTCCGAGCCTAAGACATCGATCGCTTCTGGCCAAGATTCAATCAATTGGTTGCGTCCGAAATAGGACGAATTCGCTAAGCCGATGATTCGTATAACGGCTAATTGTTGGCCGTCTAAAGACAACCGCGTGCTCTCTACACTGTTTAGTCGCCAGCTCGTAATCCATTTCCTCAAGTTACCCGCCGGTATTCTGGATCGCAAAGCAATCGCGTCGTGAATTGTTTCCTTCAGTTGTTCGACAGCGCAAGGCTTTGCGAAAACTTGATGGGCGGTAGCGAAGACGCGTTTGAGTTGGTCGGGTTCGGCTTGCGCTGTTATGGCAAATCGAATCGTATCGGGAAATGTTGCGACAATTCGATTTAACAGTTCTTCGCCATCCATTTCTGGCATTCGAATATCGCTAAAGACGATATCGGCTGCGTTTTCTTCGAGGTAGTCAAGAGCTGGGCGACCGCTGTCAAAATACCGAACATCCATGTGCTTTAGCAGGTCACGAAGTCCCCGACGCGTGCTTGCTAGCAGCATAGGATCATCATCGATAAAAACGACACGAGGAGCCATCAAGTATCCATTCGCTTTCGTAAATCGGTGAAGCCTGGGATTTACTCGCAAGGCGGCATCGAACCTAGCTGTCCGATTTCGTAGGCAGTGTCTGATCTCCGCAGTGTCTGATCGCCGCAGTGCCTGAACGCCAATGCAGAAATCAAAGCCTATGGAGGAATTTGCAGTCGTCAGGGTTTGGTCACTCCGGACCATCTCTGCAGTTGCCGAGCGGCATCGGACTTTGACTGAAAAAATTACCTTACGGAATGACGGCGGACACAGAACATTTTGCTCGGTTTTGGCAAGGCGCGGGTAGACGTAGCAGGCTTGTGCAGCGTGAACGGATTGTATCGAAGACTGGACTGTATTTTGTATCGCATGTTCGCCAAGTTGGACGGTAATGTTTACCTGCAAGGTATGTTTTAGCAAATATTCAAAACGGATTTGCCGGTTCAGTAGGATTAAGTGATTGCGCGACGAATGCAAGGTTACTTGATAAGTTGAACAAGCGCGGGGCGTGGGGCGGCGATTGGAACGCGACTCATCTTCACTTTTATATTCGAGTCCACCAACAGTTCTCCCATAGAAGATTGCTGTGCTAAAATCTTTTCCTAGTCTTTCCAAGCCGTTACTATCCCCCGGTACTGTTGGATCACGTCCGTCTGCGGAGATCGTTGCGATCGATGATGATCCATTGACCATTCGGTCTTTACAAGCACATCTCAAGCGTGGCGGATATCGGGTCGCAACGGCAAATGCTGCCATGCAAGGCCTGGAACTGATCACCAACGATACCGCAGTTGCTTTAGTCGATCTGCACCTGCCCGATCTCCCCGGTATGGATTGCCTTAGATATATCCGGCAACACTATCCGGACCTCCAGACAATTATCTTGACCGCATCAAGCGATATCAAGGATGCAGTTGAGGCGATGCGCGAAGGTGCGTTTCAATTTCTCACCAAACCGTTTGATCCCAATCAACTTCTTGTGACGATCGAAAAAGCGATTGAAACAAGACGAGTCAAGAGCGAAAACGATAACTTAAAAGAGTCGCTGAATCACTCACTACCGGTGAGGATTGTCGACAACGCATTCGATCTAAGCGGCGAGTTGTTGCAGCAAATCGTTCGCATATCTGGCTTAGATTCCACGGTCTTTATTGGCGGCGAGAGCGGGACTGGAAAATCAACCGTGGCTCGGATGATTCATCAGCGCGGGCATCGCGCGAGTGGTCCGTTTATTTCCGTCAATTGCGCTTCATTGCCACGCGATTTGCTGGAGTCGGAGTTGTTTGGGCATACTCGGGGCGCATTCACAGGAGCTGTTCGTGATCGAGTGGGGCACGCCGAGTTGGCGGATGGCGGAACGCTTTTTCTCGATGAAATTGGGGATTTGCCATTAGATCTACAGCCCAAATTGTTGACCTTCCTGCAAGATCGTATGATCCAAAGGTTGGGCTCTGCCGAGTCCAAAAGGATTGATGTTCGGTTGATCGTCGCAACGCATCGCGATTTGGCGGAGATGTGTCGCGACAATATTTTTCGTCAAGATTTATTTTTTCGTCTAATGGTTATCAGCATCGAACTTTTACCGCTGCGCGAGCGAAAAGCGGAAATCGCCTCGATCGGTTCGTCCATCCTGACGAACATCTGTCAGCGACAACGACTACCAATTAAACGATTGACGGAATCATCAAGTCGGTTGTTAGTTGATTACGATTGGCCTGGCAATATACGCGAACTTGAAAACGTTCTTGAGCGGGCAGTGGCATTTTCCGAGTCCGATTACATCGGTCCTACGGAATTGCTCTTCAGTGCCCGAAATCTAGATCGACGAAATGTGGTTTCGGTTCCAAACGATTTACGTGCGCGAGATTCTATTGCCACCACGGCAACAATTGCTTCACTAGCGGGTTTAACACTCGATGAAATCGAACGCCGCGCGATCCTTGAAACACTCGAGTCCTGCGAGGGAAACAAAGCTAAAAGTGCTCGCAGTTTAGGTATAAGTGAAAAGAGTATTTACAACAAAATGCGCCGTTTAAAGATCGACTATTAAAACGCCATGAACACGCAAACAGCTTTGCCGTCTCGCATCAGGAAAACGATTTTGGCTCCCAGCAATCGCAACCTACAACAGCACGCGCCGCAGGGTGCGAAATTGGCTTCCGAAAGGCAATCCATGTCACTTATCAAAATCGAAGCCCTGGAGCAGTTCATCCAGGGTGACGAAGAACTCCTTGCCGATCTATCGACTTTGTTCGTTCAGTATTACCCGGATATCGCGGCACGATTGAATTTGGCTATCGATAACAGGGACGGTGAATCGCTCCGAGAAGCGGCTCATCAGCTAAAAAGTCGCTTGGGCTATTTCCATACGCCGGTGCTGGTCGACTGCGCATTTCGATTAGAAACCTGTGGAAAAACGGGCGATCTAGATGACGCGGATGCGATCTTGAAAACACTCTTTGACGGCATACGTCAGTTGGTGAGCGAACTGCGAGAACTTACGCGACTGCCTTTAAGCCTTAATGAAAACGATTAGACGAACATGATAAGAGCTATTATCAAAATTGCGTTCCGCCTAATTCGTCCACATTTGTGGTCGTTAGTGCTGTGCGTCATTACCGGTTTTCTGTGTCTAGTCACGGTGTACCTCATCGTATGGCCCGCGTATAAAAATCCCATTGCGAGAATGTACACTTCGAAACTTGGCTACTCGACCGTCCTTCGAAAAACGGGTGGTGCATTTCCCGTGCAGTCGACAACCGTCGTGCCTCGCGAAATCCATGGTCGGTTCATTGGTGAAGGCTTGGTGCAGAGCGAGCCAGTTCAAGTTCCCATGATTGCTTTAGCCCGAATTCAAGATGTTACGGTCACCGAAGGTGATCGCGTCAAGAAAGGCGATGTTATCGTTCGGCTCGATCCGATTCGCTTAAAAATGAAAATTGCGTCTGCGGAAGCAGCGTTACAGACTGCCAGGGCGGAACTGGAACGTGTCGAGTTGGGGACGGTCAATGTTTTGCAACAAGAGCGACCGGATTTGCTGAAGCTCGAAGCCGAATCGGCGGATGCAGAAGCGCGCGTTTCGAAAAAATTGCTCGATATGTACGATATTTTGGCCACGTCCAATTCCATCAGTAATGCTGAACACATTGAAATGGAGTTTCGTTCTATTCGCGCAGAAGTGGAACGACGTAAAGCTGTACTGGCCGCACATCAAGCCGAGCAAGGTCGGCTCAGCAGTATTGCCATCGCGCAATCCGCTATACGCGAAGCGCAAATGACGTTAGACCATCGCTTGGCGGAAATGGAAGATTACACTTCGCTGGCACCTAGCGACGGTGTTGTCGAGCGCGTTTTAGTCCATGCCGGAGAATACAATCAAGACCCAGGCCGACCAGCTGTGCTCCTGGCAAACGATTTGTGGTTCGAATGTTACTTGGACCAGACGGCACTAGGTCAAGTTGCTGTTGGAGATCAAGTCGAAGTTCGCTTGAGCGCTTTTCAGGACCGCTTGGTCCAAGGTGAGATCACTCGCGTCCGGCCGCTTGTTAATTTCTCGTTAGGCGGCCCGGAGACGAACAGGCCTATCCGACCGTTGGGGACTGGTTCACCCGAGTGGCCCGCAACGTTTTCTGTTCGCGTTAAACTGGACGATCCAAATGGAATGATTGTCCCTGGCTTGACCGGTTACGCCACCGTCCTTCAAAACCGCCGCTCCCTCGCAGTACCTCGCGGTACAGTAACTGCCGTCTCTGGCAATCGTGGAATTTGTTACGTCATTCAGAAAGACGGAGAATCGTTTGAACCTCGCAATGTCGTCGTTGGATTGACGGACGATCACTGGTGCGAGATTCGCGAAGGGCTAGCGGATGGCGAAGTGGTCATTACGGATGGTTACCAAGTATTGAATCTTGGCGATCGAATCGCTGCAACTCCTCGAGAAGAGGCTCCCGAACTGACTCCCGTAAAATTTGAATCAGCACAAACTAGTGCGGTTGCCGCGGGCGAGGCAAAAAATGATTCTAAAACCGAGTAAGCTTGTCGGGTTTGCTACGAGGAAAGCCATCGCCCTGCAAGCGATCGTCATGGCATTCTTGGCAATAGCAGACAACACTGCCAAGCCTTGCCTGACGACGATGTGGACGGGTCGTGTTCCTCATCTTCGCAATTCGCTCGTCGTCGCTCGATACCATGCGTCAGTGGCAGCACGAGAATTGATTCCGCAAGTTCTCCTGTTGGCGTTTTCGTTAAACCGACTGTTGTTCTTGGGATTGTCTTGGATTGGATTCGCGGCGCTGTTACTAGGCGTCAAGAAATCTTGGTTTTACGTTCCCGTCGGACCAGAGGACGGCGCTGCCTCGGCCAAGGAAATATTGCAACTAGCACCGACCATTACGCCCTACTTTCAAGCATTGGTTGCGATGGGAGGTCTCTGTATTTTTGCGTCCTGGTTGCATCGACGGCAGTGGACTTTGCTAAGTACCATGCTCGCCAGTTTCCTATGTTTCGCCGCGCTCAGTTACCCGTATTTTGTAATGGTGCGTAGCCCAATCGTATCCGCCGAAGCCGCTTGGCTACAGTCGCAGCATGACAACTTGCTGTGGCTCGGTGGCGATATCCACAACAATGCGGAATTCGCTCAGTCAGGCTGGAAGTCCAAAGTCTACTTGATCGATCCCTCTCGCCAACTTGCCGTAATCCCTTTGCCTTCGTGGTCGCCGTGGGAAATCGGGCTGGATCGATGTTATGACTTGCTGTTGTGGTTGGGTTACTCCAATGCGTTTTGCCAATTCACTCGATCGGGTTGGTCCATGTCGGTCGTGGGAAGTTGCATCCTATTCCTTGTGTCATTACAAAAAAACGGCGAGTTAGTTTTTAGTCGCGCTGGAGCAGCACTTGCATTATTCACAGGGCTATCTGTCATCGCTGCCATTGTAGGTTGGTCGCTGCCGTTTCAAGCCAGCCGCCACATTCGAATCGCATCGGAACACATGAGTCGTTGTCGTTATCAAGAATCGCTACAAGAACTTGAGAAAGCTGTCACGCTTTTACCGGTTCTGGCGCAAGACACGTACTACGTGGCGCAACGCGGAGTTCTCGATGACCGGATGGGAGTCGAAAGCGATTTCTTCAAGTTAAAGAAAGCCACGACGCTGGAAGGCCAAGCGCGTTACGATCAAGCCTATGCAATGATCGAGCCTCTGATCCATTCGGAAATTGCATCTGTCAAGCGCGAAGCACTTCGTGCCGTCATGCGATTTGCGATCCAGGACTACAACTGCGCTCGATTCGAATTGGCTCGCAATCGTTTGTATACCGTTTTGCGAGCTCAACCGTGCAACGTCAAGTTAATCTATCTCAATCAGCTTGTCGGGATTCGCGAGGGACGCCCTAAATACGTAGATGAAATGCGCGACTGGATGTATCTGGCTACTGACCATTTTCAGTTCAACACGAAGAAAATTCTTCGAGCTGCAGCACAGCAACACTGCGCGATCACGGCTGGGATGACCAATGACGAAAAAGTGATTTGGTCCGCTTTGCAGAAAGCGAAAAATCCATGATTCATCGCACTAGCATTCGATTCATCTTAGCATTGTCCGCAATTACAATCGCCTTTATCGGTGTAGTAGGATACGCCTCGGCACGCTGGCAATTATCCCAATCGCACTCGCTTCGCCGGACAGAGTACAAAGGCGAATGGATTCGTGCGCCCGGTGAATTGACGCATGCAGGTTACTTTCGCAAGCGGTATGACTTGACCGGTAAAGTCCGGCATGCGTGGGTCAAGATCACTGCCGCGGATGCCCTTGAATTCAACGTGAACCGCAATCCGATGGGCCGCCAGTATCTTTGGCGACCGACGCGACCTTTTCAAAGTGGATCAAGTGAGAAGGGGCAGATCCTGCTGCCACAAGATCCAGCTTTGGCGCTTAATTTCCCTCGGGAATATCAATGGAGCGGGCACGATAACTGGCTTATTCCCTATTACGTTGACCTCACACCTTCGTTTGTCACTGGCAAAAACGTTATCGCGGTCGAAGTAGAATCACGTTCCGCGCCTGCCATGGTGAATTTCACGGGTGAAATTGTCATGTGGAGCGGCCAAGTGATACCGATCCGCAGTGACGAAACGTGGCTGAGCGAACCTGCGCCTCCCGGTCCTCAATTAGTCGATTGGACAGAGAAATACTACTGGGACAAAGAATGGCGTCACGCAGTAGCTTGCAAAGGGCCCACGACGCATGGCACACGATCGATGCCTGAGGAAATCTACTCGCAACCGTTTGTTGGCAAGTGGATGCGATTGACAAAGGCAGCTACCAAAGAAGCCATTAATTTTCGCGTCGAATGGGATGTACCTGGCAAGGTGGACGAAGCTTGGATGCGCATGATGGCCAACCGCTCCTACGAGCTATACATCAACAATACTCGCGTTACCGTTGCGTCCACAAAGCCACCCGATTTGGATAATGGCGAATGGGTTTTCGGCCGTGGGTCGGCATTGGATCCTCGCGCAAGTCCGGAGTTGCTTGACCCCGATGAAGTTGGAACGACGTTTGTCGGCAAGAGTTTTGAGTCGCCACGCGATGCCGCGCCGGGGCTCGAAATGTTCAAGAAGCCGTTTTCGCCGACCATCACGCCGTTTCGTTACGAGAGAACAAACCACCGCGCTCAGGAAGCAGGTGTGCTGGAACCAAAGCGGACGCTGGCCGAATCGCGACGAACGCCTAAGACACCGGATTTATTCCCCGAGCGGCCAATCCCGAACTCGTTGAAACACGAGCAAAGCGTTGGCGGTTTTTTAAGCTACAGCGTTGCCAACCTCGTTCATCCTGGTCGCAACATCATCGAGATTCGTTGCCTTGGCAAGTCAGATGCTAGCTGGCCCACACAGATCGCAGTCGATGGCGGGCTTCGGCTGCTGGACGGCTCGTTCATAGAGTTTCCTCAAAACGCAACTTGGACAGCCGAGGTTGCCAAACGCAAAAACCAAAATCAAAACGAAATGCAGGCTGCAACGGTCGAGTCAGGCGAGTTGCAAAAACTGCCGACCACATCGGTTTCGACTGCCGCTACGAGTCCTCCTGGGGTTGCTTCGCCTGTAATCGTTTTTGGCCCCGCCCATCAGCATGGCCAATCGATCTTGCCGATGCAGTATCGTGGGAATGCACTTCATCCCGCAACATTTAGCGTCCTGCTGCCCCGCACACTCATTGCAGTTACCTTGCTCACTTTGGCGGCAATCGGAGCCATCATTTTATTCGCGTACTTTGCCGAGCGACGTGCCTCGCAAAATAGTAATGATTGGCTAGGCGACCAGTTTCGCGCTTGTGTGAACGGTATTCACGAAAACTCGGCAGTGCCTCTGTGGATTTCGGTATCCCAGATGTTGTATGCCATGCTGCTAGCCGCCACGGTCACCGTGGGCGCGGGCTTGTTGCTGGAAGTTAGCTGGATTGAACGTCAGGAAATCCTGTTGTTTCTCGACGGCACGATGTGGCGATACGTTTTCGGTGGAGCAATAGTCATCAGTTTGTTTGTTGGGCTTCTCGACATTGTAGGTCGCGTTGGTTTACATCGTCTGCGTGATCGCGGGCACGTGTTTACTGGCGTTATACGCGCTTTGCCGGAAACACGCGTGTGGGTTCACTTATTGATCTGGGTTGCGGCACTTGCTTTCCTCGTGCGGGGCTACAAGCTTGACCTGCAACCTCTCGATGACGATGAATATGCATCGACGCAGGCAGTGATGAGCATCATGGAAACGGGCGCTCCAGCATTTGTACCCAAAGACGTTTATTACACGCGAAGCCCTCTGTACCATTACATTACGGCCGTAGTCGCGCTGCCATTCGGTGGTGACTTGTGGACATTTCGATTGCAAACAGTTTCGTGGGGAGTCGCAACTGCCTGGTTGTGTTACTTGATTGGTTCCCAACTGTTAGGGAGTAGATGGGTCGGTCTGTTCAGTATGGTGCTCGTAGCGGTGCATCCGTTCGAAATTTTTACTTGCCATGTAATTCGCTTTTACCAAATGCAGCAATTTTTTGCGCTGCTGACGATGTACTTTTTTTGTCGCGGATTTGTAAGCGATCAAAGTCAGGGATATCGAATTGCGACGATTATCACATTCCTTGCGGCTGTCGTGAGTCAAGAAATCACGATCGCAATGGGGCCATCGATTATCTTCGGCTATTTGGTCTTTGCGAAGGATCTCGGCTGGACAAAGAACGTCCAGCTCGGCATTTTGGGCGTCATCGTCGTCGGCATTATCGCACTGGACTTCATCGTTTTTCAGACGCTGTGTTTAACGCGAACCGAGGGCGTTTCGCCATCGATCGAAGCGGCTGTCAAACCGCACTTTTGGTACCCGCTCAACATGCTGTCCATGTTCATTGGTTATTCGCGATTGCATGTCGTTCCAAGTCTTTTCTTTTTCGCAGGCTTGCCGTTATTGTGGCGGGAGCAAAATCGAAATACGTTAGCGATTCTAGCATTCTTAATATCGGGAGTTATATTGACCAATCTGCTTGTCACCAACGTCAGCCTGCGCTACATGTATTGGCTGTTTCCCGTCTGGATTGTTCTGTGCGTTGACGGAATGCGTTTGGTTTTTTCGACTTTGGTTTCGGTTGTCTATCCGCCAAGCAAAAATCAAAACCGATACGTTGTGACAGTGGGGGCTTGTATGACGGCGGGCATAATCAGTGTATTGTGCTCTTGGTCGCTGTGGCGGATTCCGTCATCGTACGAGTTGCGCGTGTTGGGAGATTCCACCGGCGCAGTGCGCTGGGTTCGGAGCCAAAAACGTCCTGGCGATCAAATTGCCATCACTGAGCCCCACACGCATTGTGCATTTATCGAAGGCGACAAGTGCGATTATGATTTGGCTATTCCATTACTTTACGATTTTGCAGTCGTTAGGGATGGCGTTCTTGTTGACCGAAACGGAAGTGGCGAAGTCATCAGCAACCTCGACCAGTTGATCGGCGTTGTCAGCAAAGGCAAACGCGTTTGGATCATTCTTAATCGCGAGAAGTTCCGTACTCGTGGCAAGAACCTACGATGGGAATACCCGGGTGCTCGCTTCGAGGAATTTATCCGCAAAAACTGCGAGTTGAAGCATAGGACGTATCTCTGGAGCGTTTACCTTTGGGACCCCGCCCGCGGACATTATCGGCCCTACCGGTTGCAGGAATAGGTTGCCGCTTGCTCGCCATCTTTGCTGAAGAGTTTTGCGATGGCAGGAACGCGAATCGTACATCCCAAACCGACAACTTCGGCGATGAGCTGTGCCAGTCGTGACATCACGGCCAGTGCAAACCCTATCGGATAAGGAATCCACGGCGAAAGAAGTGCGGCCAAGGCTGCTTCGCGAACTAGGATTCCGCCTGGCGAGAAAAACGCGACTAGCCCGATGACCCAAGCCGTCGAGGTTGCAGCCAGGAGCACAAGAAAGGGGACTTGTTCGGTGCCTGTTAACGATCGAATGAGGACGGCATTCACCGTGCCATTGAGGCACGCCATAGCGATCATATAACCGGTGGCCGCGACAAGCTGACGTGAACGTAGCTGAATTCCACGAAGCGATTCGTACTTTTCCGAAAGCCGTTTGAGCTTGGAGAATAATTTCTTGCGAACCAACCAACCACCGATCATGCACAGGACGCCTCCGCCGATAAGCCACGGCAAAGTAGAGCCGCTCGTCATTTTCATTACTGTTTCGATGAGTTTGTCCCGGTAAATGATCACGCCGATGACGCTCACAATGGCAGCGGCGAGAACAGTGATCAATAGCTCGAGCAGCATGGAAGCGGACGCGCCGCCTACGGAAACACCAAGTTTCTGGGCTTGCACGGCACGCGATGCATAGCCCCAAACTCCACCTGGCAGCCAGCGGCGCGACTCGGCGTGAAGCCAAGTCTTTGTCGCCGCCAGCCCGCTGACGTGAAATCCCAGCCCGCGAAGTACGAGCGCCCATCCGTAGGGATTCACCAAACGATATAGGATGGCAAGCAATGTCCCGAACACGAACCAAGGCGAGCAAAGCGCGCCACTGATGTCGGTCTTGGCCATTAACTTGCCAGCAGCCGCTGCGATGGCCGCCAAAATGAAAACCGTGATGATGGTTCGCACAATCGCTTGCATCCACGGGGGTAAATTTTTAACGATGTTCGTGATTTTTTTCATTGCAGCAACGCGGACAATGGAGAGTAATTGAACCTGGCTTGAGGCTGGGATCGCAACCGACTCGATCAATGATGCAGTGGTTGCGAATCCCAGCCGAGAATTCACACCTTCGAAAACACTACGCAGCAACAGTTTCGACTGGCAATAGTGCAGGTAACATGACTTTCGAAGGCAGTGAAGACTGAACTTGAGCGATCGAGTAGAGCTCTTCGAGATCTGTTGTGATGCGGCTCCAGCTAAAAGTCTTTTGCGCAAACTTGAATCCAGCTTTGCCGAACTCACGTCGCTTTTCTGGATTCTCGAGCAGGTCGATAATTGCATTTGCTAGAGCATCGGCGTTCTTTTCTGGGACAAGGTAACCGGTTTGTCCATTGCGAACCGTGTCGGGAATACCGCCAACGGAGCAAGCAACCACCGGCTTGAAATAGCTGTACGCTTCGATCGAGCCGACGCCTAAGCCTTCGACGTCTCCCCAGCTATCGGTGATTGCTGGGTTCACCCAAATATCGCACTTGGCATATTCTTCGGCCAATTGCTCGTTCGAAACGAAGCCTAGAAATTTCACCGAGTCGCCAAGGTTGAGTTCTTTATGAATGCGTTCCAGCTTTTCTCGTTGATCTCCGTTTCCGGTAATGACAAACTCAGCTTTCTCTCGTTGGAGAATTTTTGGAACCGCTTCGAGCAAGTATTCGAGTCCTTTGCGTTCAATCAACCGTCCGGTGAACAGGATGCGTGGGACAGGATTTTCAGGCCGTTCTTTTTCCTTGGACTGCACAGTTGTTCCATAGGGCAGGACATTGCAAGGTTTTCCACAACATTCTTCTACCATCCGACCGGTATCGGAACTATTTGAGATTCGCAAATCAGCGGCTCGAAGTGACTGTCGGAGGAAAGGAAGTACCCAGCGCTTGCGTCTCGCCAGCGAGAACTCGGCTCCGTGCGACATGATCACCAACGCGGCACCGCTGAATAATCGAGCGACTTGGCCCATAATTCCATGGGGGAACGGCCAGTGAACGTGAATGACATCGAACTTGCGAGTCATTGCGAGTTGTGCTGCCGCGATACAACCTAAGATGATGTAAGGAATCGCGAGCAACTGCATGTAGGCTTTGCGTACTTTGTAAGTCGCGCCTTCTTCGTGTGTCAGGCGTTCAACCGATTTAGGAGCGTACCGATATCGTTGGACTTCTACACCATCAATCGTGTGGGTCTTTAAACCTTGATAGGATGGTGCCAAGACTGTCACGTGATGCCCGCGTTCGACGATTCGACGATGGGCTTCACGCATCCAGGGCACAGCGTAATCTTGTTCATGCCGTGGATACGTGCTCGTAATGACTAGTATTCGAAGATTCCGACTCATTGTAAGTAACACTCCAAACGATTTGTAAATGAACGAATAAAAAAACGCATTTGGAATTCGACAAAGCGATTTCGCAAACGCGTTTTCGAAGATGGGTTAAGCGCGAGCCAGCACTTTGCGAGGCGTGACTTTCTTGCCCGTGTGGGTTTCGGAAGTTTCTTCGCAGGTACGGTTTGTCACGTGACGTGTATCTTCCACAACCGCGCTTGAAGGGCGATGTTGCGCACGAATCATCAGTTCGCCAAGCAATCCAGCCATGACGCTAACGCCAGCAACCCCAACAAAACACATAGCAACCAAACAGCACATCAGACTGGAAATGGTCATTGGGCCTGCTGCCATTCCGACCAAGACCAGGCAAGCTGCAATGACGCAATAAATAGCGGCTAATGAGTTGGCAAAGTGGCTTGGTCGCTCGCGATAGACCCTTAAAAAGCCCATGGTCATCATGTCGCTAAAGCCGCGAATGAATCGCTCGATTCCGTATTTGGATTTTCCAAAGCGACGAGGATGATGCTTGACGATGATTTCAGTAACGCGAAAACCTTGCATTCCAGCTAGCGATGGAACCATGCGATGTAATTCACCGAAGAGACGAATCGACTTGGCAACTTCGCTGCGATAGCACTTGAAGCCGCAGTTGTGGTCGTGCAGATTTACCTTGCTAAACCGGCTCAACATGCGATTGAATACTCGGCTTGGCAAAACTTTATGCCAAGGATCATGACGGACTTCCTTCCAGCCACTTACCAAATCAAAGCCTTCTTCAAGCTTTGCAAGGAAGCGAGGAATTTCCTGAGCATCGTCTTGCAAATCGGCGTCCATCGTGAAAATGATTGCTCCGCGCGCTGCATTGAAACCGGATTGCAGTGCGGCGGCTTTTCCACGATTAGCACGGAAACGCAAACCGCGAACGCACCTTGGGAAAAGGTCAGACAGTGCCTTGATCACATCCCATGAGTGGTCCGAACTGCCGTCATCAATAAACAGAATTTCAAATGTCTTGCCAGCCGGCACGTTCGCAAAAATCTGGCTAGTTAATTCGTCTAGCGTGGCTTCTTCATTCATGACAGGAATGACGAAAGAAATGTCAGGCACAGATGCTTGATCGACATCCGCCCAAAACGATTCGTAGGCGTCATCGTGGTTTTGGGTTCCGGAATCAAAAACTTTCATGGTCTACTCCGCAGCGATTTCGAAAAAATAATATGACGAGCAACAATGCCGCCGTGCCAAACCATATGCTCACGGCGTGCCAATTCGATTTTCATTCCCGGAAACACGCCAAAGCGAACGTGTCATAACGCTTGTGATGAAAATGCCGTCATTCGCCGACTTGTAATCAAGTTGGTGCGGTAGAAAATACAGTCCCATCCAGTAAGCATTAGTATGAATTTTTCAGTGGGAAAGTGCTGGCCTCGGCATCGCAATTTTTGCTTCGCTCCACCATCGCAAAATGTTTTCGCCACCGAGCGAATTGTCCTGCAGGCTGGATAGGCCAGGGTTAAACTGGTAACCTTGCAGACTTGTAGATTCACCGAAGAATGGCATGGCAATTGGATGACTTGAGCTATCAGCGTTTGACAGACGGGGAGAAATGTTATGCGTTTATGTCGTTTCGAATATGGCGGAGTGAATCGTTTTGGATTGTATGGCGATGATGCCGTTCTGGACTTAGTCCTGTTCTTTGAGACCGCATCACAGCATGATGTGGTAAGACGTTTGCAAGGCTGTGATGACCTTACCTCGTTCTTGCCGCCAGATGGGACATGCTGGCCAATTCTTCGCGAATGGCGAGATCGACTCGAGAAAGCTGTTCAGGAAGAATCATCAAGAGCGCGACGAAAACTATCGAGTTTTCGGTTGTTGCCGCCGATCGCTCGTCCCCCAAAATTATTGTTGCTCGCGGGCAACTATATTGAGCATGTCAAAGAGCAAGGCGACATTTCGGCCGAACGCGAGCAAACTTTTCCTTACGTTTTTTCCAAGCCGCCTTCTACCACGCTGATTGGGAGTGGCGAGACGTTTAAGCTGCCCGCGATTTCTAATTCCAAGATTGATTATGAACTTGAATTGGCCGTTGTGATTGGAAGGAAATGCCAAAGCGTGCCTGCCGAAAAAGCTTTGGAGCATGTCGCGGGTTACACAGTCGTCAACGATATTTCTGATCGCGGATTTCGTCCGAACCCTACACGACAAGAACGACCACGCGATAAGTTCTTTGATTGGCTACACGGAAAATGGCATGATGGCTCGTGCCCATGCGGGCCGTGTATAGTAACGGCGGACTCGATTCCCGATCCGCAAAAACTGAAAATGCAGTTGTCCATCGACGGCGAAATTCGACAAGATGCTTCATCGAGCTTGCAGGTATTTACGATTGCAGAAGTAATTGCCTTTATCAGCACGTTTGTTACGTTAGAGCCGGGCGATATTATCTCGACAGGAACGCCATCGGGCGTAGGGAATGCGAGCGGGCGGTATCTGGCATCAGGAAACCGCATCGAGGCATCTATAGAAGGAATCGGCACTTTGCTGACGTTCGTGCAATAACTGCAGTCGTTATTCGTCGAGTTAATTCTTAGGCAGTTCTGAAATTCTAATACGATTGAAAGTGATCCATTGTCATGTATGCCAAACGCTTGTTGCCATGGTCTCTCGTTATGCAGATTGCAGTAGTTTGTGTCATGACCAGGTGCGGGCATGCACAAGACAACATGCGGTTCGAGCCACAGGAATTGCCCGTGACCTTGCAAGTCGGTTATGCTGTTCGAGCCATCGACATGAACAACGATAAAAAGATCGACATCGCAATCGCCGATAGCAAGCGAGTTTTGTGGCTTGAGAATCCATCGTGGACGGAGCACGTAATCCATGAAACGCCCGATGCCAAGTTTGATAATGTTTGTTTTGCGCCGTTCGATATCAATCAAGATGGCCTCGTCGATCTTGCGCTCGGTTCTGATTGGCAGTTTAACAATTCCGATTCAGGAGGCAATATTGGATGGTTGGAGCATACCAAGCAAGGTCCTTGGCAATATCACTTGATCGCTCATGAACCCACAACCCATCGCATGCAGTGGGTTGATTGGAACGGCGATGGCAGGCCGGAATTGGTCGTGGCTCCATTGAAAGGTACCGGTTCGCGTCCTCCAGGCTTTGACCAAGTTGGAATTCGGCTTCTAAGCTTCCAAATACCTAAGCAGCCTGCGGTGGAGCCTTGGGAATCTCGCGTGGTGACGGACCAGTTGCACGTCATGCATAATTTTGATGTAGTCGATTTGGACGGCAATGGCCACAAGGATTTGATTGCGGCGAGCTACGAAGGCGTAACTTGGATTCACTCGACGCAGCCGTCAGAAACATTGCAATTAACCAAGCTGGGTTCGGGGCAAGAGCAACCTGTACCTGCTCGCGGTGCGAGCGAGATTCGCTTGGGACATTTGGGAGGCGATCGCAAATTTATAGCGACCGTGGAACCTTGGCATGGCGATAAAGTTGTTGTTTATGTTGCCCCAACTTCGAACTGGGAATCCACACTTTGGCCACGTACGATCTTAGACGATCAGTTGGCTTGGGGGCATGCCGTTGCTGCCGCCAACCTAGATGGAGATGCTGACCAAGAATTGATAATTGGAATTCGAGATGACCAGGGCGATCAACATCGGCGGGGCGTGCGGATCTACGACCCTGTGGATGGTCCTGCAGGAAAATGGAATCGCTTGTTGGTCGATCCTGGTGGGGTAGCAGTCGAGGATCTTGTGACTGCGGATTTCAATGAGGATGGCTTGATCGATATCGTGGCAGTCGGTCGGGCGACGCACAATGCAAAAATATACTGGAATCGTTCGAAGGCAGATTCGAAATAACGATTGAACGGCTTTTCACAATGGCCACCGATACTGGATCGGGTTACAATGGGGGTACCGCGAACGATCGCGATCCTGCCTATTAGCTTCCCTGCCCTGATAAATAGCTCGTTCCGATGATTGTGAAACCATTTCGTGTTCTCCTGTTGCTGTCCCTAGCATCCGCATTTTGCTGGTCGCAGGAAACTATTGATTTTGGTCGCGACGTACTGCCAATCCTTTCGGAGAATTGCTTCTTTTGCCACGGACCCGACGCCAATCATCGCGAAGCAGATTTGCGATTGGACCAGCGCGAATCGGCAGTGGAGAAAGGTGCAATCAATACCAAGGACTCGACGGCTAGCACCTTGTTATCGCGGATAAGATCGACAGATCCCGACGAACAAATGCCTCCACCAAGTTCGAATCGAACATTGGATGAGCGACAGAAAAAGCTGCTTTCTGATTGGATTGCGCAAGGCGCTCAGTACAAAGAGCACTGGTCCTTCATCGCCCCAATTCGGCCAAATGTTCCACAAGTTCCTGCGACCGCGATAGTTCATAACCCAATCGATAACTTTATCGTTGAGCGTCTCGATCATGAGGGTTTTAAACAGTCACCTCAAGCGGACGCAGAAAAATTGCTTCGACGAGTTACTCTGGATCTAACTGGTTTGCCTCCGACAATTGCCGAATTAAATGCGTTTCTGTCCGATCCAAGTGAATCAGCATATCAGCAAGTCGTGCAGCGATTATTGGATTCACCACGTTTTGGCGAACGGATGGTTTGGGATTGGATGGATGCCGCCCGATATGCGGACACCAACGGTTATCAAGGTGATCCAACACGACCAATGTGGTATTGGCGAGACTGGGTCATTCGTGCTTTCAATACGAATATGCCTTTCGATCAATTCACCCTTGAGCAACTTGCTGGCGATCTCCTGCCGAATCCCACGATGGACCAATTCGTTGCTACCGGGTTTCATCGGAACCACATGATCAATGGCGAAGGTGGACGCATCGCCGAAGAATCCCGAGTCGAATATGTTCAGGACCGCGTTGAAACAACCGGCACCGTATGGATGGGACTGACACTGACGTGTTGCCGATGCCACGATCACAAATACGATCCTTTTACACAAAAACAGTACTACGCGCTATCGGCTTATTTTAATTCGATTGATGAAAGCGGAGGCAATGATGCGGGCGGATTGGCAAACCCAATTCAAGTTCTGGCAACGCCGGAGCAATCTCAGAATTTGCAGAATCTTAGCGAACAAGAAAGACAGAAGAAGAGTGAGCGAGATGTCGTCGAGCAGCGGTTGCGTTCCGAACAAGAAAGTTGGGAGAAGTCTTTCTCGAACGACGATTCGCAGACCGATGGCGACTGGCGGCCATTGATCGCAGCGATGTTGCATACGGATAACGGAACCGAGCTAAAACAGGTTGAAGAGATTTTTTTCGCCAAAGGGAATTCTCCAGATACAGAAAATTATTCTCTCGACTTCAGTCTCGATGCTCGCGGTATTACGGCTATCAAGCTTGAGTGCTTGCCGGACTCGGATTTAATTAACTCGGGTCCCGGCAGAGCCGACAATGGCAACTTTGTTTTGAGCGAATTGCAATGCGAACTAAACGGGAATCGTATCGGCTGGAAGACGGCGATGGCCGATTTTTCGCAAGCCGGATGGGCCGATTCCGGTGCAATCGATGGAAAATCGGAAACCGGTTGGGCCGTCATGCCCGAATTTGGTAAACCGCATTCACTCATTCTCGTATCCAATCAGCCATTGGAAGGCGCAGGTGAGGATCGATTGAATATCAAAATGCAATTTCATTTTGGACGTCAGCATTCGCTTGGCAAGTTCCGTATCTTCGCGACGACAATTTCGGCAGAACGAGTTCGCCCAATTTCAGGAAATCTGAAAACGGTTTTGGCGAAGCCAGTCACGGAACGGTCCGATGCGGAGAAAGCAGAACTCACTAAGTTTTTTCTTTCGCTGAACTCAGCGTACACCGAGGCTCAAGCTGCCTTTGAACAAGCGCGTTCGAAGCGGGAGGAGTTCGAACGCAGCCTTCCAAAGACAATGGTGATGCGAGAAAGGGCTCAACCTCGCGAAACGTTTGTCTTGGCGAAGGGAGCCTACAACGCACCAGGCGAAAAAGTCACACATGCGGTCCTGGAGAATTTGCTGTCGTCAAAAGGAGATGAGCCTAGAAATAGAAAGCAACTTGCAGAGTGGTTGATTTCTGCCCAGCATCCGTTAACCGCACGAGTCATTGTCAATCGCTATTGGCAGACTTTTTTCGGTACGGGTTTGGTAAAGACGGCAGAAGATTTTGGTTTGCAGGGCGAGCGACCAAGTCACCCGGAATTACTTGACTGGTTGGCTGTGGAGTTTCGCGAAAGCGGATGGAATGTGAAGGAGTTGGTTCGGTTGATCGTAACCAGCCATACTTACCGTCAATCGTCGGTTTTGTCGCCCGACATGGTTGAGCGCGACCCCGGTAATCGATTCCTGTCGCATGCTCCTCGTATACGAATTCCAAGTTGGATGTTGCGCGATCAAGCGCTTTCGATTAGCGGATTGTTAGTCGAGCATTTGGGAGGGCCGCCCGTCAAAGGTTATCAACCTCAAGGCATTTGGGAGGACGCGACCTTTGGTCAGATTCGATATGAACAAGATCATGGAGAATCGCTGTATCGGCGAAGCTTGTACATTTTCTGGCGAAGGATCGTTGCGCCCACAATGTTTTTTGACGTTGCGAATCGACAAAATTGCTCAGTAAAGTCCGTTAGCACCAATACGCCACTACATGCATTGACCACCTTGAATGATGTTACCTACGTCGAAGCGGCTCGGGCGTTTGCACAACGAGCCCTTAAGATAGAATCCTTAAAAACGGACGACGAACGAATTGAATGGATGTGGCAAATGTGTAATAGTCGCAAACCAAGGGTCGATGAGGTGACTCGGATTCGAATCAGGCTTGGACGTTTGCGGGAGCACTTTGCAAATCATCTTGATGAAGCCAAGTCGCTCATTACGGTTGGCGAATCTGTTGCGGACGCGGGCTTGGAACCTTCCGAGTTAGCTTCCTGGGCGGCTGTTGCATCGATTCTTCTTAACTTGGACGAAACGTTGACCAAGGAATAATGGGCGTTAGAACATGAACTTAGACCATGCTCATTTGATGACCCGGCGAGCCCTTTTCTCGAAATCGGCTGGCGGGATTGGTGTTGCGGCTTTGGCGTCGTTGCTCAATGGCTCCATGAGTGCCCGGGCGAATGAAAGCGCAGTAGGCGGCCTGCGAGAACTGCCGCATCATGCTCCCAAAGCAAAAAATGTGATCTACCTGCTAATGAACGGTGCCCCGCCTCATGTCGATATGTTCGATTACAAACCGGAACTAGAAAAATGGCGAGGTAAAGAGATTCCGGAGAGTGTTCACAAGAACCAACGCGTGTCGACGATGACCCAAGGGGCAACAAAGCTTGCGTTGCCGGCGTTCACGGGATTTAAACAGTATGGCTCGTCGGGTGCTTGGGTTTGTGATTTCCTACCTCATACCGCCGGAATTGTGGACGATTTGTGTTTTGTAAAATCCATGCATACGACCGCCGTCAATCACGCGCCGGCCATTACGTTTTTCTTGACAGGTTCGGAAATGCCGGGCAGGCCTAGCATGGGTGCATGGGCAACATACGGATTGGGAAGCGAGAGCGAGAACTTGCCAGGATTTGTCGTCATGACGTCGCGCGACAAGGAAGCAACGTGCGGACAGATCTTCTATGACTTTTACTGGGGCAGCGGATTCTTGCCGTCGAAATATCAGGGAGTAAAATTTCGAGGTGGCGGCGAGCCTGTTTTATATCTTTCCAATCCAAGTGGTCTAAAGCGGGAAGTTCGTCGCGAACTGCTGGATGATCTAGCGGCGCTCAACCAAAGCCGATTGGATGAAGTACACGACCCCGAAATTGCTACTCGCATATCGCAGTACGAGATGGCATATCGGATGCAAGCGAGCGTTCCAGAATTGACGGACTTGGCCAATGAACCCGAAAGTGTTCTGGCAATGTACGGTCCCGATGTCAAGCGACCAGGATCGTTTGCCTACAATTGCTTGATGGCCCGAAAACTGGTTGAACGAGGCGTGCGGTTCGTCCAGCTTTTTCATGCGGGTTGGGATCATCATCGCAATTTGTCAACTCAGTTTGAAATCCAATGTCGCGATACCGATCAACCGAGCGCTGCCTTAGTCAAAGATCTCAAGCAACGTGGCTTGCTACAAGACACACTGGTTCTTTGGGGTGGTGAATTTGGTCGAACGCCATTTATTCAAGGCAACATCAACGATCGTGCTCAATGGGGGCGCGACCATCATCCCTATGCGTTCACGCATTGGATGGCAGGAGGTGGTATCAAATCAGGGATGACGTATGGGGCAAGCGATGAGTTTGGCTTCAACGCAGTCGTTGACCCTGTGCACGTTCATGATTTCCAAGCTACCGTCCTGCATCTCCTTGGAATTGATCACGAACGTCTGACTTACAAATTTCAAGGACGTCATTATCGCTTGACAGATGTTCACGGAGAAATCGTCAAGCCAATTCTTGCTGAATAGCTGTGTTGGTGTAGAGTCGTTCGCTTGAGACTAACTTGGCAAGTAAACCTAGTCGATCCATCACGAGTTTTGAACTACTTTTATTTCTTGACGTCGGCGTTTGCCTTACATTCTGGGCAAAGATCTTCGGTCACCCATTTATAGCTGGGAACGCTTTGCGTGACCGTTCGCTTCATCAGCTTATTCGTCGTTTTGATTTCAGGTGCTTGCCATGGTTTCCAAGTCGTCCAAGTGAACTTTTTCGCTTTGGCACAAGGCACGTCTGGGTCTTTGTTCTCGCAGCCGACCATCTTGCAGCGTTCGCATACCGGTTTGCTTGGTCCCGGAACGCATATGTCTTCGGCTTTGCCGGCCCACATTGTCACCGTGACCTTTTTGTCTTCGCAAACAAGATGGCAAACTTTACAGCACTCCCTTTCGGTTCCGCAGCCCGCGCAGCGGCAACGATGGGCGATGGCCATCCCTAGGTTGCCAAGGGACAAAATTGCTAAAAAGAAGACCGTTGCTGGGATGAGTCGCATAATTTTCACCAAAAGATACAAAATGAAATCGTGAGATTTAAGACTGCAGAAAACGAAAATCGGAGATTCGTGAAGTTACCAATTGAAATCGAAACGAGTGGCAAGGATGTCAGCTTGGACTGGACCCAAGGAACTGTCAGCACTCGTGAATGGGTGGATCCAATCGAACATAACGCGCGTGCGGTCGCTCCAATACCAATTCATTCCCACCGTCAAATCGTTATATTGGCCTGCGTTCACTTTCGTGAGGTCCAGGTAGGACCATCTCGATTTTGCTTCCCAAGCACCCCAACTAACAAATCCTGGAACAGCAAATGCGTTGCTATAGGGTTTGTTTCTTCCGAACTGCGCGCCGTGTTGGCCAAATCTTTCGTAAACGCGGTTTTCTCCGGTAAGGAAAAAGCTCGAATGCACGTAGGCTCCCGAAACGGTTTGTGTGTCGCCCGAAAGGAAATTGACGTTGGATGCAAACGCTTCACTTTGCAAAGTTGTTCTGCCCCATACGATGGCAAGCTCTAAGTTGCCAGTGGTATTGGAATCCGCATTCAGCACGCCGCTATCAATCAACCTAGGGCCTTCCTTGATTTGAGGGCGAGCACGAAATCGTATTCGGTTGTCTTGATCGTCCGTGTGAAGGATTCCCATTCCCGTATGAACTAAGTAGCGGCCGTCAGAAGGCTCGTCATAATAGGGCAAGAATGTCAAACGTCCGGAAACGCGGTATCCTTGGTTGTCGTCGATGCGTTCTTTGAGCGATTCGCTGATACTATCAAAGAAGATACCCGATGCCCATGTAATCCGTTTATTGGCCGTAGCGTTATAGAATGCCATTCCAACTTCGCGATCGGCCGCGAACACTCCTTGAGTGGGAATCGAGCGTTCCATGAAAATGTTGTTGGTATCATTCGTCACTTGTTCGAGGCTGAAGGGTACGAAGAAATTACCAATTCTCCAGCGACCGAGTAATGGGATTTCATTTACCGAGAAGTACGCGTCTTTCACATCCGGCGATGTGACGATACCGGGAGCGTTTTCTCCAACCGTTTCTGGCTCCAGCGTCATTTGTAATCGGAAATCGAATACGCCGTATCCAGTTCCGTCAGCAACAAGACGAAGTCGTCGGAACTCAAAATAGTCCTGGGCGTTTGGGATTGCTGGGTCGGATTTGGCCCAATTGATGTAGTCGGCTTGGACGTGACCGCCTAGCTTGACCGTCCATTTTTCATCAGAAACGTCGGTCCACCCCGAGTCGAGTTTTTTGTCGGCTTCTAACTTCTTTTTCGCTTCTTCTGATTCTTTTTTTAATTTCTCAGCTTCCGATTTTTTTTGTTCAGAGGCCACACGATCCTTCTCGGCTTTTTCCAAAGTCTCGATTCGATCGAGCAAGGTCTGCACTTGACTTTGCTGGATATCTGTGGGGGGGGGAAATTCGGGCGAGGACGCTGGAGCCGGAACAGGCTCAGGTACGATTTGACGAATTTCAACCGACTGAGGCGGTTGCTGAAAAATCAGATTGTCTTGGGCTGATAGAAACGCACCGGAATGCAGGAAAGTCCAAAAAGTGCCGCTCCATAACATAACGGGAAGTGAACATGAAACCTTGAAGGCCATAATTTGCCACCGTGCAATTTAGAGATTACTCGGAACGAAATATAGCCTCCGATCGATCGGTCAGCGACAGCTTAAATTGTCTTCGTCGTTGTCAGAGATTGGCTATGAGCGAAACACGGCCCGTTCATGAAGTATCGTAAATCCGCCTCGTTAGAGTTTACTGAGAATTTGCTAGCGATTATTCTTGGCGACAAGCAAACGCCCGATTCTACGAATCGTCTCCGGCAATTGTAGTTGGCTTGCGCGATGCGCGGCGGGAAATCACGAAGTTGCGGCCGCATGCGAGCCATTCTAACGTAGTGATAAACGCATGGTCCAAGGATGAATCATCGAGTGTTGTTAATCGGAGGGCGGCAATTCGACGCGAGGTCCGTTTGGTCCGGTGTAAAATTTCGAAATGTCAATACCTTGCCGTTGTTCTTCTTCTAACAATTTTATCCGGAGCTCCATTCGCTCGACACGCCGCTGGAGTTGGGGGATGAGTTGTTGATTGTCGTCGAATATCTCGGCGCGGGGTACCGCAGGATAGCCAAGGTGGCGTTGCATTGCAGCGAAGAGGTAAAGCGGATCTTTTCGGCGATTCGCAAAAGCAATTTTTCCTTCTTTGGCACCAAAGAGGATGGCGACCTCGGTCTCGGCATCTGGGCCAAGTCTCTTTTTTCGATAAGCAACGAACTCTTCGCTGCGGCCGTAAATAAGATCAGCCAAGTCGATGAGCCCAAGCTGCCGACGAACGATCAGTATCCATTCCTTCCATGCCGAATCGTACGTCGGATCTTCGGACATCGCTTTCAATCCACGGTCATAGTTGAGGCGATTCCGGCACAGCGTTTCAAATTGAAAAAAGAACAAGCCTTGACGGCTTTCCGATTTGCTCCGATATTCCGCTTCCGCTTGCAAGATTTTTAGCGCGATTCGAAACTCAAATCGACCGCGATCCGTTTCGCTTTCGCTGACGACGAAAGTTTGAAAGGGGGAAAAGTAGTGCGATAGTCGACGCATGCCATCGGTCATGATTCCATGATGCTTCAATTCGGCCACCAAGAAATCGATCGCCATGGGCAGCTTGGTTGTAGCCAACAACTCAAGCTTGGTTTGCATCAGCAAATCTTGAACAGGCGTATCCGACCCCATTCTCTCGTGAAGGACACGAAACAGATAGGCTTGTTCGACGTACTCTTCGTGGCTTAACATCGTTTGCAATTTCTACGGAAACGAGCAATTTTCATCGAACTTCGATAATTTCGGGTTCAGTGAATTTCCCAGATTCCATGTTGGCACCGCCAAGCGATATTAAGCGATGTTCATCGAGTGGCAGGAGACGATGAAAGAACCTCGCATCGCGCGTGTTGGGCAATTCGGTCCATTGTGCTCCGGCATCGTCTAATTTGTAAAGCTTGCCATCAATATTCGACACGATCAGCTTTCCGTTGAGATTCCAACAAGCGGCGCCAAAACCGTCCATGCCTTTTCCAGGAATGCGAGGACCATCGGACCATTCTTTCTTGTTGAGATCGTATGTGGATACTTCCGTGGTGGGCTCACCTTTCTGATTCATTCCGCCAATGACGAATAATTTGCCTTTGTAACCACTGAGCGCGAGCGCTCGACGTTCGAATGGCGGCGGAGCCATGGCGACCCATTTTGGTGCTGGCTCGCGTAAGTCCATTTGCCACGCAGTCGAGTGCCAGACGGTTTCATCTTCGCCGCGAAGCATCCAGCCGCCGACGACATAGATGACGCCGTCAATAATCGCCGCGTCGTGGGATGAGCGAGGTTCGGGCAACGCGGGCAATTCTTTCCACGTATTGTTCTGAACATTAAATTCCGCAACAGAATTCATCGACATTAAGCGCTGTTTCTCACCGGCTTTGTTGAGCGCCGAAAATCCGCCGATGCGAATGACAGAATTTTCATAAGCCACGAGCGCCAAACCTTGAAGTCGAGGTCCTTCGCCGACAGCATGCCAGCCTTGATCTAGGTTTTTCAGATCGAGTTTGAGAAGTTGATTGGACTGCCCTTGATCGGAATAGGAATGAGCATCTCCTGTGTTCCCACCATAGGCATAAAGCTCATCACCGACGCGAGCAGCCCCAAAGCTTGTGATTGGCATTGGCAGTGCAGGGTACGTGCCCGTTGCAGAACTTGTTGTAATTGGCTTCGGCTCGTCGGCAAGCAGAGGATAGGACATCAGGAAACTCATTGTTAGAGCAACGATCAGGGCGTTTTTCATTACAAATCCTTTGTTTTGCGGTTGTCGTAAAGCAACAGTCGCAGCGGAAACTTATTTATCGCCGTCGACGGGGGAATTGGTTTGCGATGGTAAATCGGGAGACTCGATCTTCGTTTTTGAGCCGTTAGTTTGTTGATTAATTCGATCCTTGAGCAACTGGGCTTGTTTTGCGTTTAGAATTCGATCAAGCCGAGAGGCGATGTCTTTTTCTAGATCATCGATCTGCTTCTTTTGTTTGTCCGACAGCTCAAGTGATTCTTTGATATCGTCTGGAACGACTTGTCCGACTCGCGTTAATCCATCTGGAAATGCCACGCTCGGACTATTCGCCTTTGTCAAAGGCGACGGTGCACCTCCGCCTCCGATGCCTGTCGGCCGTGCAATCATCGGTTTACCTTCGCCACCAAAAGTCGCTGGCTGTTGTGGTGCCGCAGGCGCAGCAGTGGTGCTTCCAGGACTATCGGCTTCGGCCCCCGCGATAATCTCTTCACGCGTCAGAGAGGCATCTTTGTTGGAGTCGTATCGTTCAAAAATCGGAAGTAGCCGACTATCGGACATTTCGTTCCTAGTTAATGCTCCATCGCGATTTCGATCAAAGCTTAAGAGACGAGAAACGATGTCACCATCTAGACCCACGACGAATGGTAATGAAACCAACACGCATAATCCAGCCGCAAGTCCGCCAGGAATCATCAGTCGTGAACGAGGTTTCATTGGTCGGCTCCGTACGTTGGTTTAGAGTTCGAATAAAGCGACTGGGTTTTCAGGGTTCGGGAGATTCTTGGGGCACAATACGTGAAGCATCGAGTACACGTCCGCCAATCACGATATCAAATTGCGAGGAAATTTCTGCTTTAGGGTCGGTAGGAACTTTAAAATCCGCCTGCACTAATTCGCGATTCAATACGTCTTTGATACCTTTAAAGACTTCATCGTTCTTGTTACCTTCGTATCCCCGCACAAACAACTGTGTCGTGACTAGTTCGAGATTGCCTTGTTTTACTCGAATGAAAATATGTGGGGCGGCACGGCCAGCGGAGGGCACAGGCTTGATTGTTCGAAATGTGTATTCACCTAACTCGTTGACATCGCAACGTCCGTATCCTTGAAAATTCCGATCGAACTTGACCGTTTTGTCGTCGCGTTTTTCGTCATTAACAAAGAAGCCGTTGGCATCCGATTGCCAGATTTCGACGACGACGTTTTTGTTTGGTGAACCATCTTGGTTTAATATCTTTCCCTTGAGGTTGGTTATTTGTCCAAGTGCGGGCGCCTTATTGCCTTTGATGATCACCAAGTCATTATCGGTATCGGCAGGCGGGGCGGGCGGATAGTTCCGGCCCTCGGACAATCGAGGAGTCGGTTCGAGCAATTTTGCACCGAGCGAAATACCACTAAGCATGATGCAAATAGTTGCAAGCGTATAAAACTCTCGAGGAATCGACATGAAGAGATCTCCTATATTTTCGAATCTATTCAACGATCCGAAATGAAAAGTATTTTGCATTCTGGCTTTGGGGCGGCGATCGTCTTTGGGAATTATTCTCAAGTACCGTGAGATTCTCAAGTAATCCTATGTCGTGCCTTGAATTGATTTCTCATTTGAAACGTGTTCTTTGGCCAATTTTTCGCGTCTGAAAATACAGACTTCTATACAGTCGCTTCGCGACTTTTCTGGGAAAAGAATCGTCTGAACTTAACAATCATGTTGAAAAAGTTCGGGGCCGATCCAAGAACCACAAAACTTTATTTTCGATTCAATAATTCGCGAAGTCGACGAATCAACTCGGGACGAACGCCTCCGCTTTCAACAAGGATTCTAAGGAAAACTTGTCCGGTAATTTGTGTGCCGCTCTGCGTCAGTTCTGTAACCTTTGACGAGATCGCTTCGATGGTTTCAGACGAAACACCGAACGAACTCAGCTTTTCAAGAAGCACGCGAAAGTTGAATTCATTGCCGTTTCCATGGTGATCGGAGTGACCCGGAAACACTTGAGAAGGATCGATTCCGATGGCTCGTAATTTTTCCGCAAGCTGTCGTAGGCTCAAGGGATTTCCGTCGGCCATGGACTGTCGAATGCTCGTTAGCAAAGCATCAATTACCGTTTTTTCTATTCCCAAATCCGTAAGTCGTTGCGACAAGCGTTCAAGCAATACATCCGACTTTTCGTCATTGATGATGGTCGACAGATCGATTCCGGCTTCTTCAAGCGTCGACTTGATGAGCGCTCGCACATCCGACGCACCTGATGCCAGTCCAACGCGAATCTCGGCAATAACGTCGGCAATGGTTGTCGGATCAATACCTGCGTTTTGTAAGCGTAACGTAAGCTTGTTTAACAATTCTTCATGACGCGCGTTTTCAATCAAGGTCGCCAAGTCAATTCCAGCAGCAGCCAGCTTGGTTTTAATCAGTTCGCGGATATTGGTTTCGCCGTTTGCCAAAGCCGTCTTGACTTCCTGAATGAGCGATTCGATTACAACGGGATCGACGCCAAGCTCAGTCAATCGCCCCGATAGTTTGCTGAGAAGTCGAGATGAGTTAGCATCGCCAAGCAACTGCCTTAAATCGATTCCAGCTTCGTCCAATTTGGTCCTTATCAAACTGCGGACATCGGTTTCGCCAGCCCCGACCGCTTCTTTGATTTCCGTAACCAAGTTGTCGACAAACGCCGCGTCGACGCCTGCCGATTTTAGTTTGTCGGCAAAATTGCCCAGCATGTCATCGTGGGAACGATCATGAATAAGTTCCGAAAAGTCGATACCAGCAGAATCCAGTTCCGACCTTATCAGCTTTCGAAGATCTGTTCGTCCCGATTCCAAAGCAGTCTTAATATTCGTCGTGATCTTTTCGATTGTCGTTGCTGCAACACCAAGCTCATGAAGCTGTGCGGACAATCGATCTAACTTTTCTTGAGACGAGCTCAAAACATCCTCTTGGTACAGCTCATTGCCGACCATGTGGTGACCTAGCTCTGGTCTCCCACCCGCACGAAGCGTCGCAAGAATCTCTGTGGCACGCTCGAACGACACATTGAAAGGAACTTGCCTGCTACTCAAGGCTTGTTCGATCCTAGCGATGCGGCGATTGGATTCGACACCACTGGCTACACCGCCGGGTTCATTGCGTTGCTTATTAAGGCAGTTGATTACGTTCAAGGCATCTTGGGGAGTGACTGTTCCGTCTGCGTTGACATCCAAAAGCTTGGTGCTCGCCACGATCGTGCTTGGCTGGAATTGTCGGCTATTCAGATGGTTGATTACCGCCAACGCATCGATGGGAGCAACCAAACCGCTAGCGTCGGTATCCTCCGGCATCACGAAATTGTGGAGGTTAGCAAAGTCCGATGCTAGTAACTCGCGGCGCTCAAGATTTTCAAATCGGATCAAGCGAGATTTTGATAGTCGGCGTTTCATCCACGAACTCTCCAGAACAGAACAGTACAGTAGCCACCTTTGGCGTAGGTTCTACTGTACAGGAATCAGGCCAAAAAGTGAACTTCGCGTTTGGCTTTTGGATGTTTTTGTAAGGCATACGCTTCGCAGACTTTCCCGATTTACCATAAATCGGTCGCGAGAAACGCAAATTCCCCCGCAAGACGCTACCGACGAACGGGTAGACGTTGCTCAGCAGCCTTAACTCGTTGTTAATTCAACCGGCATCGTAAGGATCGAGCGGACGCAAACTAAGAGAAGACTTTGTAAGACATGGATCGAAAACTAGCGTCTCATTCACTCGCTATACTTGTCCAGCCTTTCTGCGACTCTCCAATAACCCCCGTCTTCGTCCATCGAGTAATGATGAGTATGCCGCTTCCAAGCGAATTCCGGAAACGCAAAGCATGAGATTGCTTACGCACCTACTGCCAAGCTATTGGCCTTCGTGATTAAGAAAAGTGCAAATTGATTTGCGACGGGGAAATGCATTAGCATGTACCGAGTTTCTGATGACGAGATCGTCCATGGCTCCATTAGCAAGTGAGAAAGAGTAGACTCGAATGATGAATCGAAAACTAATGGGTGGTTTGTGGTGTGGTTGTTTTTTCATTTCGTGCGCCGCTGTCACGGCGACCGGATGCAATTCTAAAGATTTGAAGAGGAAGATCGTGCCGGGACAGAGCAGTCGAATTGACAACGAAACGAAACGCTTTCATCAAATTGTTGAGCAAGGTACATTAGGAGAATTGAGAGAGTCCTTGGCAAAGGCCGCTCCCGTCAATGCACAAGGACACATCGGACAAACGGCGCTCATGGTGGCGATCGATGCAAATGATGTTGAAAAGATGAAGCTGCTCTTGGCTCACGGGGCCGATGCTGAACTGACTGACGACTTTAACTATACCCCACTCATGCATGCGGTTCAGGCCGATTTTGCGGACGGTGTACGATTGCTTTTGAGTCTAGACGTGGACCGCGGATATGATCCCAAGTACCCGCTGAAGCAAGTCAATTATGATGACGTTTTACCTGAAACACCCATGCCGGAAGAACTAAGAAGTGTAATGTCCGAAGCGGAGTGGAATCAATCGCGCGAAGAGACGCGAAAGATAATGCGCGAATTCAATGAAACTCCCGTTGTCCGTCCCGTAATCTCCGAAGTCCAAACTCTAGGCATTCTCAAGATGTTTCTCGATGCGGGCGACGACCCGAGCTTGGCTTCGAATGAAATGAAGCGCGAGTTAGTGGGATTGAAATCGGAAGCGACGTTTCAGTCGAAACGTATCGACTATCTGGAATTTCGATCACCACGTTTTGGCAAACGAAATCCTGATTGCATGGACAACTTGTTTTGGCAGGACATGATCAGAATTGGAAGAAACGCCTACTGGGCGCGGCAACAGTTTCATGACATGGACATGGCCGCTCCTGTCTGGTGTTACGACCGTTTTGGAGCTTCGCTTACGCCACTTCCGGACGGACGATACATTCAGATCGGAGGCGAGCATGAAGATTTTTACGACCCAGACTTCTATATCTACAATGACGTCGTCGTTCACGATGGTAGCGGCGGATTCCAGATTTTCGGTTATCCAAAAGAAGTGTTTCCGCCGACTGATTTCCATTCAGCAACACTGGCAGGAGAATACGTTTACATCGTCGGGTGCCTCGGCTATTCCGAAGATAGGCGGATCGGTTTTACGCCGGTTTACCGTTTAAGTTTGAATTCATGGGAGATGAGTTCCGTCGTCACTTCGGGTGAGATGCCCGGTTGGATTCACGGACATCGAGCAATTTACGACAAGCTCAAAAATGCAATCCACGTTGATCGAGGAGAATTGGAAATACTGGCGGAAAACGAAGAAGGAGAATTCGTTTCTCACAAATCCAAGTTCGAGCTGGATTTGAATACGTTTACGTGGCGAAAGCTATGATAACTGTTCACAAAACAATCCAAGACCATGAAAGAATCCTTGCGCTATTTCCCGAAGGGCAAAGCGATTTTCCAGTGCTACTTGCAAGGCTGTTTCATTGGGATCCATAATTAAGGGTAGTATCCTGAGCCATGCGATTGATGTTCGGATTGAGTTGCCGATCGTAAAGTGTCATTGAACAAATCTCCTCGGTCAATTTGCGTAACTGAAGATGCCCCAACATCAAGTCGAACGACACAACCGTGGCTCACGAGAGGACTTGGCGCAAACAGAATGAGAGTGAAGCTCAAAAAAATTTCCAGATGCCGCGTCTAAAATCGGCTCAGCGCTCCCATCGCCGACAACCAACACAACTCATCGCCGCGAGACTCAAAGATGTCGTCGCAACCGCGCGCATAAAGTCCACCGCCCCTCCATAAACCAAGCGCAGTCGGCTAAATCAACGACCCATGTCGCGTCAAGGAGACGTTCCATCTCAAAAAAGCGCCGACCGCGACTTCGGTTCACGAATTGTTATCCGATATCTGGAGCGTCCGCTGGAAGCTGCCGTCTACCGTGAATTACTGTCAGAATACGTATCTCGATATCAACCACACGATAGATCAATCGGAATGAATGGACCTACAGCTCGCGAATGTCGGCACGATTGTACTCTGGAACTATCGAGCCAGTTTCAGGATGATTTGCAAGTTGATTGGGACGGGAAAGAATACGCAAATAGACAGATTCGGCGTAGGTTTCGGATCGGTCTGCGATATAGTCGTAAATTGCAATCGCATCTTTTGACGCACGTTCAGTCCATCGAACATTCAATTCCCATTTCCTTTGCGATGATTCTTGTGATCGACCAAACGCTGTCGCAATTCATCAGTATCAATTAGACGTCCGGCGGCTTCGTCTTCCAGTCCAGCCTCAATTTGTTGGCGAACGTACAGGTGGTACTGCACGTCCTCCCAAGATGCATCTTCAGGAAGCGTATCAAGCACGGCTTTAGCCGCAAGTTTTACAGATTCGGTCGCATGTGACATTTTCGATCTCCTCGCAACGTATTGTAGCATTGGGAAAGTGCAGTGTCGAATCGCCCTGAACTTATTGCTACGGTGAAGCATACTGCGGTCGGGGCCGGCGTCTTGATCGGATAACAAGGTATTGCAATCTCTGCGTCGGGGAGCGGGGTTGTTGGCCCCTTTAGTACGTTGTTGATCCCCGACGCATGAATTGGGCGTTGCACTGAGCCGATGGAGCGGGACGATCGTTACAAGTGGCTTGCGAACTCCACTCGTGCTGCGATGGCTCAATGGAGAGTTAGTTTATCAATCCGCATGCGAGTTGGCAATTTTTTGCGAATTTGCATGTCCTCGGCCATGCGATTGATGTTCGGATTGAGTTGCCGATCGTAAAGTGTCATTGAACAAATCTCCTCGGTCAATTTGCGTAACTGAAGATGCCCCAACATCAAGTCGAACGACACAACCGTGGCTCGCAAGAGAAGCGGGGGCAATCAGAATGCAAGTGAAGCTGAAAAGATTTCCCCCAAGCCGCATCTAAAATCGGCTCACCACGAACATCGCCCACAATCAACCCAACACATCGCCGCAAGAGTCGCGCATGTCGTCGTTAGCGCGCGCCCACATTCCAAAGCCCCTCCAGAAAACAAGCGCAGTCGGCTTAGTTCAACCAACAGGTTAACCCGGCGGCGCAGAAGAACCGTTGTTTTAAGAAGACGCCCGATCCGCCGCTCGGGTTGAACCGCTAGTTCACCGTGTGTCACCGCAAAACGTATCGCCACACAATAATATCCGAAAAGAGAACCACGTTATCAGATTGAGACACCGACAATCAGTTTCTATCCCACGACGGATCAACTTGATGTCGATTCCGCGCCGCCATCGAGTGTGTTAGGCGGTTTTGGATTCGGCACCCCTGCGGGCAGAAAACCTGGATCGTCGTCGTCGATACGAAATAGTTTGTGGAGGCGAGTGATTTTGAAAACTTCATGCACATCTGGGCTGAGGTTGACGAATCGGACGTCTAGCGATTGTTGTTTGGTTGCTTTGTTGAGTAGCACAAGTTCGCCAATCATCGCGGACGTCAGGAATTGAATACTGTGGAAATCGAAGACCATACCCTTGGCAGTAATTGCGACCCGTTTGCAGAAATCAAATAGATCACGGACTTCGAGGATCTGAAGATCGTCGGAAATGTTTGCTTCCGCGAAAAATACAATGATTTCGTCAGGAGTCTCGCGGAAGCGAAGTATCATGGCACGGTCCACGTTACGCGACAAACAGATCTATGAGCGGCGAAAGAATCAATGTTAGTCCTGGGTTTGGGGTGGGAGCAAGGGGAAGTGAGAAGTGAGAATTGCGAAGTTCGAATTTCAGGCCAAGGTAATCGTCAGATTTTTCATTGTGTCAGATTTCAGACTTCAGACTTCAAACTTCAGACTTCAAACTTCAAACTTCAAACTTCAAACTTCAAACTTCAAACTTCAAACTTCAAACTTCAAACTTCAAACTTCAGACTTCGCACGATTCTTTCACTCGAACTTGGCAAATTCAATGCGATGTTCTGTTGTATTGATTTGAAAACCCGCAAAGCAGTTTAGCCGGCCCCGCCGGAGACTACCGTAACAATCCAATTTGAGCGCCCAGCAAATGGGGTTCACCGTATCCTTTTGTTTTGCTTATTTCGCGACGCTTCGTATCCAGCGCTGAACGAGCAGTTGGTCATCCTTGGCACTTTGTTCTGGTGCGACGTTTGTGCCATTCGTGCGGTAACGGATCTTCACAATTCCATCGGACTTGCTTATCTCATAGACCACTCCTTCTGGATATTCTTTAGACGAACTGCGAGCGAGTAATGTTTTGGAAGCCAACCGAAATTCAGTGAACTCGAAACGCGTCTTGCGTTTTTGAACCTGTAGATCAATTCCATTTTCGTCAAACGTCAATGATTCAAACTGATCAGTTGGTAATCCGGCGCCCAAGAGAGTCGCAGATTCTATTTGCCATTCTCCTTGTAGGTCAGCGAGCAGTTCCGCTACGACCTGCGAAAACCCCTTCGATGCTCTTGACTCTTTGGCAGCTGCCGATTCGGTTTGCCCATATAGCCATGGCGAATTTGCAACGGTCAACGCGACGAAAACGAGAACTAAGCTTTTCATGATCAATCTCACACATATTACGAAGAGGAAGGATGCTATATCGTTAGCTAGCGGGCGATAATCGGTTGATAAGCTGGAGATAGCTCAGTCCCAATTTAATGCTTTTTTATCAAGCGCTCACCAAAGCTAATTCGATCGTGGCGAGCTGCGGCTGAGGGATGCGCGCTTGTGTCGGATTGAGGCAATGGATGGTCAACGAGAGCTTGAAAACCCAAAACCCAGGATTGCCCGTAGGCTGTCACTTACCAATAACGTTCGACGACAATTTGACCGGGAGCTTTAGGTTTATTGCGCTGCAGCCCTCGACGGCCCAAGATGGCTTCCATTTCATCGAGCATGTCGGGGTTGCCGCAGAGTAGGAACGCGGCATTGTCGGGCTTGATGGATTGGCCGACGGTTTCCTCAAGCAATCCGGATTCGAGGCAAGTAGTGATTCGGCCGCTTAATGCTCCGTCGAGTTGTTGCCGAGAGACGACGGGCAGATAGTTGAATCGGCCAGCGTATTGCTCATTGTAGCTCGCCATTTCATCTTGGTATGCCAAGTCTGTTGCGTACCTCACTCCGTGGATGACTACGATTTTTTTGTATCGCGACCAAGGCTTGTCGGTTCGGAGCATTGCAATGTAGGGAGCCAATCCGGTGCCGGTCCCAATGAGCCACAGGCATTCTGCGTCCGGCGCATGCTTGAGAGTAAAGCTCCCTGCGGCGCGTTCTGAGACGTCGATCGGGTCTCCTTCGCGCATCTCCCAAAGCCGCGGAGTCAATTCGCCACCGTCCACTTTGACGATAAAGAACTCGACCGTTGAACCATGAGGCGAGGCTACAGAATAAGGTCGGTGAAGATGTTCTTCGCCGTTTTGCATTCCGATTTGAAGGAACTGGCCCGGTTCGAACGGGATCAATCCCTCAACTTCGATACCAAGAGTAAAAAGTCCTTCGCTCCAGACATGTCGTTTTGCAATTCGACCTTGAATCCACTTCATGGGATATGGCCCTTAATTCGTACGGGAGGATGATTAGGCGAGCATGGAAATAGAAACGACCCTGATCTTCATCAGAGCCGATCCATGGTTCAGCAAAATAGCGGGTTCTGGGATGAAAAGCTACATGCCTCGAAAGCCTAAAGCTATTTTTTAAGTCTTCTTTGTTTCGCCGGACGAACTTGGGCGTAAGCCCGTGCCGCCAGATTGTTCGCCGGAACTCGGTCCGATCTTCAAATCACCGTCGGTTTCTTCTGTTTTACCGTTCGGCAGTTGTTCGTCCGGTTTCTTGGTTTTGTCGGCATCGCTGGAGGCAGCATCAGGTTTGGCTATTTCGACTTTTTGAACGGTCTGAGTATTTCCTGGGTTACTCGTACCAGGAGCCGAACTGTCAGATGTTCCGGCTGCAGGTTGCGATGTGACGATCGGGGCACTCGAACTTGAGATAGTAGTCGGAAAAGACGAAAAGTTATCTCGAATCGAAGTTGCAAACGGATCGTAGTAGGCGTAGGGAACTCGATAATAGACGGTTCGCGGCTCGACGCGGGTTTCTTCGACTGGTACACGACGCACGATGCGGACAGGGACGCGAACTTTTTCGACAACGCGTTCTGTCGAGTAAGTCTTGATTGGAATATCTTCGGAAACCGTTTCTAGTTTGTACGATTCGCGTTGGACAGCGACCGGGCGTACGTGTTGCTCTTGAACCCACTCAACACTTTGAACGGGGACTTTGTTCGTGATGACTTTGGTGACCGGTTTTTGTACCGAGTACGGTACGATGCGTTTCTCTTCGACCGCTTCCATCTTCTGAACTTGAACGGGCACTTGTTGTTGGACGACTTGATTCTCCATGCGAGTCACTTGCACGGGAATTTGTTGCTGAACAACTTGCGGCATGTAAGAAGTCTGTGGGACTTGCACTTGCTGATAATTTGGTTTGTAAGCAATCTGTGTTTGGACCTGGGGTTGCGACGTATAGGGAACCCATCCCAAACCGCCGCGTCGATAGCCAACTTGGCCGGTCAAGGGATCGGCGACGGCGCCTGCACCCATCCAACGCAAATGGTACCGCGTATCTCCAGGTCGAACGTATTGGTTGGCGACATAACCACCTTGGTCAACAACTGTCGGTTGGTAGGTCGTCACTGGTTGATAGGTTGTGTAGTTTTGTGTTTGGTATTGCGTCTCGGTGATTGGACGTTGGACGACAATATGCTGAGTCTGATATTGCGTCTCGACCACGGGGCGGTAAGTCACAACCGTCTCTTCTTTTTGCGACGTCTCCGTTACGTATTCGGTTTGAGTGTAGCTTTGATCAACGTAATTTGTTTTGTAGACGGGTTTCAGAACCGTGTAGGTTTCGTTGACCGTGGACGTTTCGACGACGGGCTTGCGAACGGTGTATTGACGCTTCTCCACGCGTTCGGTTACGACCGGCTTGTAGGAGACGATTTCTTTCTCTTCGAAACGATCCTCATATTCCAACCGATACGTCGTGTACTTGCGTTCTACCATTTCAGTGGTCGGAACAAGTTTATAGGAAGGTTCGCATACTTGAGCTTTAGCAATATTGCTAGTTAAGGCGCTGCTCGTTAAAGCACCACTTGCCAGTAAAGCTGCTGTCCAGATTTTTGTTCGTGGCATGATTCCTGTAAGTCCACTTTGAAAAAGGCCAACTCGACACCAGTGTCGACCAAAACGGTTGACGTAGTTCCACACCGAAAATACGCAAGGTGGCTCCTTCCACAAACATATCTAGTCTGATCAAAAGTCGATCGACATTCAAATATTAGAGCGCTAACGGCGTTGAGCGTAGTGTTTGACTCGATTTCGTTCAATGATCTTTAGGCAATTCCCATTTTTCCTTAAAGAAATTGCTGGTTCTGCGGTCCTACAAGCGGAAAAACCGGCCTTGTCAGACAACTCATCCAATTCGCCGCAATTCTCGCTGTTCCCGCAGATTTTTTAAACAACCCAAAAAACCGAGGATGACAGTTAGAGATTCGGTGTTTTAGGAGAAGTTTAACGACTGGTTAGATGGGTTCTGGCTGCGGGCGCGAGTGGTCCGTTGGAGGCCCAGCGATTGTGAGAACCATTCGAAGCAGGTTACACTCGCAACGAGTTCATTTCACGAAATCGGGGTTAAAAAATTATGGCAGCAAAAGACATTCTGTTTATCGTTGGTGACTTTGTGGAAGACTACGAAGTCATGGTTCCGTTTCAGATGCTGACAATGGTCGGACATCGTTGTCATGCAGTGTGTCCGGGGAAGTCTTCTGCTGATTCTGTAGCGACGGCGATCCACGATTTCGAAGGCCATCAAACGTACAGCGAGAAACCGGGGCATCGTTTCAAACTGAATGCCGATTTTGATTCGGTGGATATCGCAAAGTACGATGCGTTGGTTTTGCCGGGAGGTCGTGCTCCAGAGTACCTGCGATTGAATGCACGTGTAATCGAGATTGTGCAGGAATTTGTTCAACAGACGAAACCGATTGCTGCGATCTGTCATGGCCCACAAATTCTCGCGGCTGCAGGAGTGCTCACTGCTCGACAATGCAGTTGTTACCCAGCCGTGCAGACCGAAGTGATATTAAGTGGTGGAAAATACATTCCGCCGAATGACGCGTTTGACTCGGCGCATGTCGACGGCAACTTGGTGACTGCGGCCGCTTGGCCAGCGCATCCGGCTTGGATGCGCGAGTTCTTGCGTGTGTTGGGATCGAAAATCGAAGCGTGACGCTTTTTAAAAACGCTAAACTTGCCCTGGCGATGTATCCGATTTTTTTCGATTCTTAAATCGATAAGCGACAGATGTTGAGCTCAATAACAGTGACGTTAGGAGGAGCGATGAAGGCTCGGGTACGGCCGAAATCATCGACACTCCGGTTAACACCATCGTGGAGTTTGTCGTGTCATTTTGAAGCTGGACGAAAGGCGTACCTAAGAAAGAACTTGGTGTGACAAAGGTGGTGCTGTAAGTTGTAAACGCGGTATTTGTCGGCGTAAAACTAAGATTGAAAAGCGTCGTACTGTCGTCGCCGATTGCAAAGCGCCCCGTTCCGGTGTCGCCCGCCTTGGAAGCGGCCATCCACGAGATTTGATAAGTCGTATTGGCTTGCAACGTAGGCAAGGATTGTCGGAGTGATCCTGTACCGGTCAAGTTTTCAATGAATGCGAACGACTGACCACCGGCATCCGTTGGGCCAAACACATATTTGTTTGCGAAAGGGACACCTGGCCCATTAACGCCAAATTTCGCGACCGTACCATTTGAATTGTTATGAATCCAATTCTCAATATCTGGCCAGTTATCACCACCGATATAGCCTGGAGCATCAATATACATTTCCGCTTTGCCGGTAAAAAATCTGTTCTTAATCAGCTCGGCACGGGCCGTTGGGGCTAACACGAAAAAAAGGACGATGATTCCCAATCTGTTAACTAGAGTCATCTGCGGTGCATCCATGTACCAAGTAGCGGGTTCAGACTATTTCCATTTCGCTCGATTGGTTTTCGGGCGATTTGCCATCGAAATGAGACGACTTTGCTGCTCCGAGACTAGGAATTTCCTTTCCGGTTGCTGCGAGAACCGAAGTCAATCTTTCGATTGGCGAACATTCGCCATTTGATAAGAAATCGACATTAGCAAAGCAAGGTGGCTTTTGCATACTGTCGCAGAAAATTGTGAAAAGCGAGAAGCGGTTTAGTGCTTCGAAATCCTGAGTAGGTCGGCAGAAAAATCGGAACCGCTATTGATCCTGGCGGAGAGTGATCACGGTATTAAGTGATCGACCAATACTGTTCGGCACGATTAATGCGTTGATGATATTTGTTGGTTTCGCGAATGAAGAAATGATAGCGAGAATAGCGAGCGCCGTCTTGGAGGTTGAGGACCGAATTGCTTTCTCGGTCTGTTTTGGCAGCTAGATGCTT
>JANMGV010000164.1:0-159001 GCA_031374825.1 Pirellulaceae bacterium | reverse complement strand
CTCACGTCGGCGCGGCGAACGTGATCCCAGGATGATTCGAGTGTGTGTCATGTGAGAGAATTCAAAGCGGGACTGCGGAGATACCGTGGGCAGTCGGGAATGGCACAAATACAAGCCCGACGCGCCAGCGAGTGCGTTCCTTCATACCATCACAGAATGCACTCGCTAGCGCGTCGGGCTTGTATCAATGTGCCAATGCTTCCCGCGTGAGGTATAGTTGCCAATTCCCAGTCGTGAAACGAAACAAATTCGCAAAACTGCTCAATGAGATTACACTCGCTGGTTTTCTTGCAAGTATCTTCGAAAGCCACTTTGTTTTCAAATATCTTAGCCATATCTTTCCAGAGCTGGTCCGACCGAAAATGTTGGAATACTCGTTTGCGATCGAAACTAAACCTATCCAGCATCCTTCTATCATGAGCAGAAAGTGGCGAAGACATCGAGTCCAGCAGCATCGCTCGAATTGCTTCGACACATATGTGTCGTAATGTAAGAATGTTCGTTACCCAATGCGAGCGAAATTTTGCGACTAGCTGATAACGGGGGTCTGCGGCATCCTCCAGTGAGCCATGATTAAATACGGATCGAATTGCATACGCACCGATCATGAAATCTCGGAGTTCGGACCCAAGATCAAATAATTTTGTAACTTCATCTGCCAGATTTTCTTTATAGCTCCTTTCTGGGAGATTAAAAGTAGCTTCTAGGCACGCACAATATGCCGCAATGTCTCCTTCTAGCGGGGATCGAAAAAGATCATCGAAACTCGCTCGAAACAGATGCCGACAGGCGACAACAATGCGATCATTTGGATCCCGAAAAAACCGAGCCACTAGTTCGGCATGTTGATCCAGCTTCAGGTCGAGGTCTGTACTGCCTGCCCTGCCACGAAGTGCGAGCGGCGGGCTAAGAATAAGCGAACTCGCTGATTCAACCATCTGGCCACTCTTACTTACGAAAACAACATCATCATTCTTGTGCGAAGGGGTAGCCAACAAATAGTATTCAAAGGACTCGGCAGGACAACAATACGTACATGTCGGTCCCGATAAGTAGTACAAGACGCCAATCAGATTGGCGATGTTCGCCTCAAGCCAATTCGGTTCTTTGCAAACAATTACACTTCCATATGCAGGACGTTGTTCTTCAAGTGCATTGTCAACAGGCGCGCCGCTCTCGGATGAGTAAACGACATCGGCAAAGTCACGAAAAATTTTTAACCAACTAGGTCGATCGCGGCCAAACTGTTCTTTCCATAGCTCTTCAGAATCTCGCCAGATAATTGTTGAACCCACTTCAACAAATGGACAATGTGGCTGACCGGTTTTGTGAAACCTAATCCGAGGGAGTATTGCAATTACAGGGTGGTTTACATTACTCATAAGTTCGCTTTCCTATTCCTACATATTCATTCTCAATTAACTCGGAATACTTTCATGACTTCATCGCCGAGGTGATTGATTACCTTGATGGCGATGCGACCAGAGATTGGTTTTGGGAAGGGGCGATGCGTCCAGCCGACCAACAGCAACACAAAACAAACCATAATTAACGATCTCATAGCTCGAAACTCCTGATCGAAGGAATCAACTGTCGGAGACCGACAGCTGAATAAGCTTCTGGAAGATAGATCAGTTCCATCGGATGCCAAGCGGGCGCTCTTTGACCATTATGTTGACCTATTCATACTGGCCAGTTGGCTTAAGCTGCCAATGCAGTTAGTTTTATCTCGTCAAGCAACTGCATGATGCGGTTGACTTGCTCGGAGCTGAATAACGCGTCGGGGCCAGTGGGAGAGATGTCGGTGAAGGGGGACTCGTACAGTATCCCGACATCGACGATCCCGTGGTCTACCAGCTGATTGATAATCAAATTGATGAACTCGATTTGGTTGGCGTTGTAGTTAGTACCGGACAGAAACTCGTTGAATAGCGTCTTGGCAACTTCACGGTCGAGGCCGACGAGGGTGCGAACAAAGATACCGAAACTCTCATTTTCTTGCTTGGCTTGGTTTATGTATTCGGCCTTACCGATCTTGTTGTCGGTTAGTACGCGCTCCAGATCATCAAGATCACCTGACGAAAGCGGTTCGTTGGTGTGAAGCTTGCGTACTGCGTCGATGTCTAAATGCTTCCGCAAGAAGGCTCTCGCTTTATCTCGGAATCGTTCAAAGGTGTCCTGGCCTACGAACTCCGTTAATTCGATGTTTGACTCTTCACCCATTTCGTCTTCGAAGTTGGTGTAGATCGGCTTACGTTCTTTCTTCTCAATGAACTGAACCAGATCGCGAAGCCGGCGACGGATCACTTCCAGCATCGGAACGGTGACATCCTGCCACCATTCCTCCCTCTGAACATCCTGAATGTAGGTCATCTGCTTGCCGACCATCGGAATCGTGTGTTTCTCCTCTAGCAGGCCTGCAATCTTTACCACCTGGTCTCGTAACCGTTCATAGGCGGGCTCTTTCCCAAGCAACGCTAACTGCAAGTTGAGAACCAGCAAGTCGAATCGTTTGGCCTCCTCCGACTCACGCTCCAACTGCGTCGGCAGGCTGGCGATTTCATTGGCAAGTTCCTGGCGGTCTTCCGCGGTGAGCTTAACCCAGGCTTCCTGTTTGGCGAATTTTTCAACCGTCCACCGCTTGGCTCGCACAACGAAATTGTCGAGGTTCATCGAAGCGACTTGCGTGTGCAGCAAGTGCATGACTTGCAATTGAACCTGACGTTCTGATTTGGGGTCAAAGTCGTCCAGGACAACCTCTTTCACAAGTAGCCTGTCAAGACATACGTCCAGTTCCCCAACCAACTCCAACCGCGCCTTGAACAACTTGGTCGAAAGCGATTCAACTAGGCTGCCAGCCGAGCCTTCGGGGTTTTGGCTGAAGTATTCGAGGTTCTGGCAGTAGTCGAAGATGTAAAAGAACTCTTTATCGAGTCCAGGGCCGAAAAGGTCGGGACAGAGCCGCGTACCGCGCCCCACCATCTGCCAAAACTTGGTCTTTGAGCGAACGAGCTTGAAGAAAACCAGATTCACCACTTCCGGTACGTCGATCCCAGTATCGAGCATGTCGACCGAGATGGCTATTTGCGGAAACTTGTCTTTGTTAGAAAAATTGTCGATCAGCGACTGGGCGTATTCCGTTTTGAAGGTAATGTTCCGAGCAAACTCGCCTTTGTAGTGCGGATAATTTGCATCGAACCGTTCCTTGATAAACTCGGCATGGGCTTGGTTCTTGGCAAATAGAATCGTCTTGCCCAGCAGATCTCCTCCGGCAACGCATTGCCCGCGAGTCATCACGTGTTCCAGGACTTTGTCGACCGTATCGATGTTGAACAGCCACTTGTTCACGGCAGCGGCTTCCACCTTCTCCGGTATATTCCCCTCCTCGTCCCATTCCTTGGCGTCCCATTCGTCTTTCTCTTCTTCGGTCAGGTCGTCGTACTTGATGCCCTCCCGTTCAAACTTGAGTGGAACGGAAACAGCTTTGGGCGGAACGAGATAACCGTCCTTGACCGCCTCTTCCAGATCGTAGGCATCTGTCGGCACACCGGTTTCCAAATCGAACAAGCCGTAGGTGTTCTTGTCGATCTCATCCTTAGGTGTCGCGGTCAAGCCTACCAACAGCGAATCAAAATAGTCAAAAATTGCTCGGTACTTTTGAAACACACTGCGGTGCGCTTCATCGATCACCACCAAATCAAAGTGCCCCACGCCAAAACGACGACCGCTGTCTTTGGTTTCGTTAATGAGACCCATCATCGTCGGATAGGTCGAAACGTAGACGCGGCCTTCGGTATCCTTCTCGGTGATCAGGTTCACCGCACCCGCATCGGGCAGGAACTTCTTAAACACGTTGGCCGTTTGATTGACCAGGGCAATGCGGTCGGCCAAGAACAACACGCGTTTCACCCAGTTGGCACGGATCAGCATATCGCACAGGGCGATCACCGTTCGCGTCTTGCCCGATCCGGTCGCCATGACCAACAATGCCTTGCGCTCGTGATCCTTTTCGAACGACTCGGCAATTTTGCGAATGGCTCGTGTCTGATAAAACCGCTCCACGATGGAGTCGCTGATGGAGGCATCCTGCAACGATCGCCGAGTGGTGCGGCGTTGGATCAACAGTTCCAACTCGACTTTCTTGTAGAAGCCTTGGACTTGGCGAGGTGGATAATTTTGATCGTCCCAGATCCAATGTTCGTAGCCGTTGGAATAGAAGATCACCGGACGCTGGCCGTACATCTTTTCTAAGCAATCGGCGTACAGCTTTGCCTGCTGCTCCCCTTCTTTGGGACTGCGTTTGGTTCGTTTGGCTTCGACCAGTCCCAGCGGCTTGCCATCATCGCCCCACAGAACGTAATCGACGAAACCTTCGCCCTTGTTGTTCGGCATCCCGGTGACGGGGAACTCACGATCACGCTTTTGATCCAGCGGCCAACCGGCTTCTTTCAGCAGCAGGTCGATGAAGTAATCCCGCGTCTCGGCTTCGTTGTAGTTGTGATCATCCGGTATATTCGACGCAGCTTGTTTCGCCTCGTCCACTTCCTTCCGTAGCCGCTTAATCTCCGCGTCCAAATTCTCTTTGTCGGCGAGAACGATCGACAGCTTTTCGTCTTTCTCTGCGAGCTGTTCTTCCAGTCGCTTGAGTTGATCGAGCGTCTGCTTCGGGATCGTGGTCGTTGGCAGCGCAGCTTCGTCAAACGATAACTGGGCGTCCGGCTTTTTGCCACGGGCGTACAGGCGAGCGAACCAGTAGCAGAAGTGGAACAGTTCCTTGACCGCTTGCACCGCATCCGTTTGCGGGATGTCCCGATGGGAGTGAACCGCTCGATTGCCCAGTGTGACGATCACCTTGGCCTTGCTGAAGACCGCTTCACCCGCCGTTTGTTTGAAGGTCGGCTCGTGGATCAGTGCCGAGATGTTGTCTTGGTATGGAAGCTTCAGTGCTCGATCAAACTTGTACGCCCAAGCCACCGCCAATTCCAAAGCCCGCCGAGCGTAGAAGCAAGACGTGCGCGGATCAGGGAACGCGGTCGACTCAGCTTTGCAGGCCGCTGCCTGCAGGTCTTTCCATTCGCTAGACAAGAAGTCAAAGTTGGTCATCGGGTGCCCTTCTGGTTAATTTGTAGCTCCAGACTGTTCAACTGTAACAGGACTTCATCAAATGAAAGGGGTTCGGTCAAGTACATGTCCTTCATCGCCTGATAATCCTCGCGCAATGCGCTAACACGATCTTCAGCAGGCAGCAATCGAAATGTACTGGGTACAGCTAGATCGTAGCGAGCCCAGGAACTGCCGAAGAATCGAGCTTTCCAGTCCACGACTCTTTGGCAAACGTCCGGCAGTTTCGTAGCGTTCAGCCCATCAGGATGTTTCGCCAGGGCAGCTGTATCTGCGTAATGACGCGAAAAGCGATCTGGCGTTGGTTTGCCAGGAGGGCGATGATGCTCGGCATGCAGAATGGTTGCCTTTTCCCAAAACGTTCGTTCAATCTCTAACGCTACAACATCACATTTCCAGTCCTGAAACAAATTGGGGAATTCATCCGCCAGCCATGGTTTGATCGGGTGGAGCCCAATTGGTCGTTGTTCCGTCAAGGAGCCGAATTCGAATTTTACGGATCGTTTGAGATACTCGAAACCGGAAGGCTGAGTCGTTGGATAGTGAAACAGTATCACTGGCGAATTCGTAGTTGCATCCATCTGGAACTCCAGCCATGGGTGACCAGCCTTTTGCAACATCGGCGACAAGATTGGTTTGACTCGTTCTTGTAGTTCGGGCAAGAAATGATTGCGAGCCGCCTCGGTACACGCTTCTTCCGCTTGCTTCATCCACTTGTTTGCTTGATTGCGACTGTTACCCGGGGCTGGCAATCCCAGGAACTCGGTCGAGACGGACAAGTCAATGTCTTCGGAAAAACGGTCGATTGCGCGAAAGACTTTTGAAAGCGACGTGCCACCTTTGAAGACCAGAGCATCGGCAAAAGACGATTGGAATAATACGCCCAGCATCCACGACACCCAGAAGTCTTTTTCCATGATGACCGGGTTCATACGACGTCGCACAGCCGCTTCGGTGATGGCTCGCCGACGCTGATGTTCATCGAGTGCGAAAAACCCAAGTTTCACGCCGTAACCTCCTCAGCCAATTCGCGAAAGATCGAGTGCATCCAGGCGGGGGCTAACGCGATGTCTTTCATCATCGTTTGGCGTTCTTGCCAGGGCAGGCTGTTCTTCAGTTTTGCGATTCGCTCCTTGGTGACATGATCCTTGCCGAGTGCTCGGAAGGCTTGAATGACTAGGCCACTCAGTCGTCCTGCTGCCGCCATATTTTTAGGCGTCGTGCGGCGCAGTTCGATGTGCATGGGGCCAATCTTCAGTTTCCGGGATTCACCTTCGGTCAGAAAAACAATCTTTGCCGGAACCTGCTCGGACAATCCCAGAAGATTGAGGGCATAGGCTCCGGAGGGTTGCAGTCGCATTCGGTCACGATGGGTCAAGGCTTTGGTGATCGCCTCGATCGTCGGGGAAAGTATGCCCAACAACGGGTCGATGATCGGGTAATCGTAGACGCCGCGTGCGATCCGCCGGAATTCGCCTGATTTGGCAAGTCGGGAGAGTGCTTTATCGATGGAGTTTCGGGCCCCGAGGTCGGAAAAGTGGTTCGGCGTGTAAACTGAACCTCGTTTGCCTCCCTTGATTCGTTTGAGCAACATTTTTTCGATGTTTTCAGTCATTTTCAGCAACCCCTTCTGTCAGAAAAACACCCCATTATTTCTGACAAAAACGAGTCTACCATAGTTCGGAAAAATTGGGAAATCCGGCCGAAAACGCGTTGGTTGTACAAGCAAGACGTACGGGGATCGAGAATCGCGGTCGATTCGGGCCTTGTCGCAGATTCACAGAAATCTTTCCATTCTGCCGATAGAAATTGAAAATGCGACATGTTAGGCGTTGGTCTGCTGGACTAGGTGTTTTGAAGTTCGTCAGCTTCAACTCCGAGCGGCGCTTCAACAACACTTGTTTGGAGCTTTACGCCGAGCGTATCCAAAATCTTGATTGCCCGATCGACGGTGATCCCATGATACTCGTTGCGTTCGTCGCGAGAGACTTGGGATTCATGTACATCTAGTTTCGCAGCAAATTCCCGCTGAGACATGCCTCGGGCGATTCTCAGGGAAACCAATAACCCCCCGAGTCCCTTGAGATTTTGCAAGTTTGGAAACTTCCCACGTTTCAAGTTCTCGTAGTGCTCGACTTCCTCACGAAGTTGCTCATGGAAAGAAATCAACGGATCCATGACACGTTTCAGTTCGGATTTCTTTAGGCCAGACTTTGCCAGTTGCTCCCGATGCGAATCCAGCCGAATTCTTTCGGCTTCCAATCGCTTGGACGCTTCCTGATACTCTTGTTCGTTTCGAATCATGATTTCATCTCCCTTTTCAGTTTGACAATTCCTTTGGGCGTTGAGTCGCGGCGGCACTGGCGGAAAGCAGCCGGGAATTCCAGCTCGTTTCCGAACTTGTCCCGAATCCCGGAACTAAATCCGGGGAAATGCGGGTAGAGCTCGACGCGATAAACATGCCACATTGGAAGTTGTTTCTTTGGATACCCAGGATAGGGCCGACGTAAACTAGGATCCCAAGTCCAGACCTTTTGCGGGTCCAATCGATTCAAAGCTCTCGCCAAGCGACCACTTGAAAGCTCAGCTAGGTCGCACACGAAATAGCCATCGATGTGATTGGGGTGATCTTTGTCCTCCACAAATGAACCATCGATGTAAATCTCGCTGACACCAACGGTCCACAGTTGGTTGACCATCATTTCCAGATGATCCACTAACCACAGACGCCAGTTTGCGTCCCAGTTCGGATGCTTCAGTCGATCGCGTGGACCCTGAACCAGAATCGAATCACGCAACTCCGCCAGCGTCACTTCGTAGTCACCAACTGGCAGCAGTCCGTTTTCATCGAACTCAGGTATCTTGTCGGTCATATCTTAGCAGGTACTTTAACTATGTGTAGAGTTAGACGTAAATGTCAAGTTATTAGTTCGGTAGCAAAGTATGGAAAGGTGGTTTTCCGCTCGGTTTTGACGCTTTTTGCGGTGTTCTGCCCCCTCAGACAGTTTCGCCTACTGCCAAGTCAAAAGCCCGTCGAGCGTAAAAACGGAACGAGCGTGCATCAGGATCGCGGTCGACTCCGCTTTGCTGGCCGCCGCGTAGATCTCATTCCATTCGGTGGTTAGAAAGTCAAAGTTGCTCATCGATCAATCTCTAGGCTTGGTTGCTCCACCATCATAGTTCGCCTCGAAACGCTCGGTGTTGGAGGGAGGCGAAGAGTTGGTCGAGTTCGGTTAGTGATCTGCGGTGCGGTTCTTTGATTGACTCAACGGCCGCTATACGATCAGCATATACCTTCTGTAATTTCGTTGGTGGATGGGGCATTGGCAAGGATCGGAGTCCCGGGCCACTAAAATTCTGTTGCGCGGACTGCTGCGAACGAATCCAGACTATTTGTTGGATACTTCTCGACGACAGCACGCTTCGAACAAATCGAGGATCGAGTTCAGATGAAAAACGCATTACGATGAAGTACGCACCCGCAATGCATTCAGGGTCACTTGATTGGATCAGTGCAACTTTTCCGACGGTCGCACCCGTTCGTGCAAAGAGAATGTCACCTGTCTGCAACCGATACTTTTCCCGATCTTCTTCACTGACAACTAGGCGTGGCATCGAGTTAAAGTCTAGGTTGCCTTGTGAATCAAGGTCGGTGATTCGGACAATCGGAATTCCTTCATCGCTGTACTTCTCGTTGTAGAATCTTGGCCCGTATTGTTGAAATGTGAGCGAATCGCCGAGCGTTTTTAGTTCCCACCCCTTCGGATTCGTGACCGGATCGCCGAACATGTCGAGGAAGATGGATTGGGTGAGTTCGTCGAGGAGGGCGAGGGCGGCGCGACGCTTGGCCCGCAACGCCTCCGCCCGATCCAAGATCTCCGCGATCCGGCGCTGCGCTTTGAAAGTGGGAAGTGGGAGGGCGAAAGTCGAAAGGAATTGCGAAGGCACGCGTCGTTGACCCGCACTTCCGGTCATTCGACGTTGACCTTCAAGGCGAACATGCGGTTGACGTAAGCAGTGCAAAAGATAACGTTCGTTTAGCACGCCTTCCTTGGGGCGAATGACATGAAACTCAGTTGAACCGAATCCATACTCATGATCTATATTTGCAATTACGATCTTTCCGTTTTCAAAGCACGGCGTGATCTTGGCTACCAAGACATCATTTTGTTTGAACGGCGTGAACCCTTTCATGCAAGTACTCGCTACTCTTGTTTCTTCCGAGATCACCGACGCGGACTGTTCGCTGACCGCAGCCATTGGCACGAATGAAATGAGTGAATCAGGACGAAGATCTGCCGAAACACGTGGGTTCAGTTCGGCGACTTCTGCCAACGCAACAATCCTTTCGATTTTCGACTCTTCACTTTTCATTTTCTTTGGCTCTTCTCCCCGATGCGGTCAAGATGGCCGTAATTTGTTTCGCTTCATCCAAGAGGGGTTCAAGCAACGTGGCCGTCATTATTTCGGCCTCAATGATTAATTCGAGCCAGTAGCAGGTTTCATCGGCTTCCTCTTCTGCAATCGCCAACTTCGCGATAAAGTCTGGCTTCGATTTTCCTCGTTGTGCTGATCGGTAATTCGCCCCGACGGAGGTTGCAGATCGCAACACTTGCTTTCCGATGATCCTCGCCTCTTCGGTTTTCGGCAGCTTTCGGTACATCCGAATCACCCGCAATGCAAACTGCTGAGTCCGTTTCTTTAAGTCCCTTTCGGGCATACTTTCGCCCTTCGATTTTTCACTTTCCACTTTCAATCATCCCCCGCAGTTGCTTCATGCCTTGGGTGATCTCCTTTTCAATGTTCTCCAGCTCATCCAAGATCGCTTGCGGAGCGCGGTGATCGACCTCTTCGTGGACGACCTCTTTGTAGCGATTGATCGATAGGTCATAACCTTGCGCGACAATCTCGGATTGTGGCATCCCTATTAGCCGATGGGCGTTAGCCCCGGTTCTCACACGACGCCAACGGCGGCTAAGTGTTTCCACGTCATCCGCGACGAAACAAGGCTCCGCCGTGGACCGCGGGTGACAACGAAATGAAAACGAGCGAAAATAAGAAACCGATGCGCAAGTTGCATGCAGCAAAGGGTTTGCGACGCTCCTTGGTTTGTCGAGGTCAATTTTGGAATTTAGATTGAAAATAAGAATCTCTCCTTTTGGCCCAATTCCGGCACGTATCTCATGTGCTTGGAATTGCACGGAAACTTTCCACGCAATTAGCCGACGGGCGTTAGCCCCGGTTGCTTCCGGATGATAATCGCGACGCCAACCGCGGCTAACGCCGATCGGCTGATATGGAATGCTATAACCGCGGCTAACGCCGTGCGGCTGATTTTCGTGCGACAGATTGGACTCAATGAACATCGCGATCCTTTCGATCCTGAACGTCGCCTGCGTATAGGATGACTCGTTCTAGTTCCTCTTCTGTATTGACGCATTGCCAGTCGCCACCCACAGTCCAAACGGGACGATTAACAAACATGGGCCACGATTCACGAATGACCCGCGTGCAGTTCGCTTTGATCTGGTCTCTCACTTTCGCTCCGTTGTAGCCAATTGCGGTGACAACGACATGAACGTGATTGCTTCGTGGGTTTGCCTTCCACAGCTTCCAACCTTGATAACCAGACAATCGTTCGATCTCGGCTTTGGTTGCCGCACGCTGATCCTCGTCGAGCAAAACAACCTCGTGGTTCAGTCGATTACGATGCCACTGCTCCAGTAGCGGTTGGGGAGGCTGTAGTCCTTTTCCACGCGAACGCCACCAGCGAGAATCGCCTTGTAAGAACGTGCCGTAGACCGTAAACGTGATAAAGTACGCGAGCGGTTCGTCATTCATGAACATGCTCCCGCCAATTTAGCCGATGGGCGTTAGCCCCGGTTGTCACGCGACGATAACCGGGGCTAACGCCCATCGGCTGATAGGATTGTGTTTTTTTCTCCCTCACTTCAGCATCCTCCGAAGCTCTTTCATGCCGGTAGTGATCTCTTTTTCAATACCCTCCAATTCATCGAGGATCGCTTGCGGGGCGCGGTGATCGACTTCCTCATGAACCACTTCCTTGTAGCGATTGATCGATAGGTCATAACCTTGCGCGACGATGTCCGACTTGGGCACGCAAAAGCTCTGTGCCGTTTGAGGATTTTTACGCTCCGACTTGTCCCGCTTGTTCCATCGCTCCAGAATGTCGGGCAAGTTGTTCTTAGCGTGCTCTTCCTTGGTGAGTTTCGCTGTGGGCTTGGGGCCTTGCTTTTCGGGTGGTAACAAATCAGTGCGTTTATCGTCCAGCGACTTGCCATCGGCCTGCATGTCGTAGAACCAAACGTGATCGGTACCGCCCGAGTTGGTCTTGGTGAACAACAGGATCGCCGTCGAGACTCCCGCGTACGGCTTGAACACGCCGCCAGGCATCGAGATGATCCCGTCCAGCTTCTGATCCTCGACGATCATCTTCCGCAGCGTCTTGTGCGCCGTCGATGAGCCAAACAGCACGCCGTCCGGAACAATCACGGCGGCACGTCCGCCCGGCTTCAGCAAGCGAATGATCAGGGCCAGAAACAGCAGCTCGGTTTTCTTCGTCTTGACGACTTGCAACAAGTCCTTGGCACAGCTTTCGAAATCAAGCGAGCCCGCGAACGGTGGATTGGCCAGCACCAGCGAGTAGCGTTCCTCCTCGCCGCCGTGTTCTTGGGCCAACGAGTCGCGGTAGACGACGTTCGGCTTCTCGACGCCGTGCAGCAGCATGTTCATGCTACCGATCCGCAGCATCGTGCTGTCGAAGTCAAAGGCGTTGAACAGTTTTTCGTGAAAGTGCTTTCGCAGCTTGCTGTCGGTAAAGATCTCCTTGTGATTCTCACGCAGGTATTCGCCGACCGCGACTGGAAATCCGCAGGTGCCACCCGCCGGATCGCACATGACATCGGTCGGCAACGGTTGTACCAGTTCGACCATCAACTGGATCGCATGCCGAGGCGTACGGAACTGGCCGTTCTGGCCTGCTGTGGCGATCTTGCCCAGCATGTACTCGTACAAATCGCCTTTGGTATCGCGATCTTCCATCGGCACGCCGTCGATCATGTCGACCACTTTGGCCAACAGCGCCGGTGTCGGGATCGTGAATCGCGCATCTTTCATGTGGTGGGCGTAGGTCGAATCATCGCCACCCAGTGTCCGCAAGAATGGGAAGACGTGCTCGGCCATGACTTCGAACATTTCTTTGGGTTCAAAGTGCTTGAATCGTGACCAGCGGAGGTCTTCATAGGAACGTTTCTTGGGGTCTTTGCCTACGGGAAACGTTCGTCGCTCTATGGGTTTATTGGTGCGGTTGGCTTTGTTTTCCTCCAGCGTTTGCAGGTCATCGAGCCGCTTGATGAACAGCAGATAGGTGATCTGTTCCATCACCTCCAACGGATTGGAAACGCCCCCTGTCCAAAAGGAGTCCCAGATCTTGTCGACTTTGCTCTTGATATCGCCGGTGATCAATGCGGTTCTCCGATGGGTGTTCTATTTCGGTTTCTTCTGAAACGTTGATGTCGGTTTGGCGACTTCTCTCAGGAATTGGTCTAAGTCGCTTCGCCTGAACAAGCGATATCCGTTGGCTGGATTCCGGTGCATTGGAATGTCGCCACGGGCTGCCCATTTGCGGAGCGTGTTGTGGTGGACGCCGAGGTACTGGGCTGCCTCCGCCGTCTGCAAGTATTCGGTCAATTTGGTCATTGCATTTCCCTCGTCGTCCAGCATCTAAAACGCTGGCTCTCCAGCTTATCAAACCCTACACGCTGGCGACAGCTACCGAAAACGTCGCGGTGGATTTTCCATGCTTCGGAGAGTTGCTGGAACTCATGGAAATTCCGGCCGAATATGGCCATGGGTGCCTAAACTGTTCCAAAAACCCTTGGCTACAAGTGTGTAGTTGCCAGACGGATTCGGGAACCCAATCATGCTGAGGCCAAACGATTAAGAACGCTAAACCCAAGTAGAACGCCGAAGTCACCTAACGAGTATCCTAACAGCCCTGCTTACATCCCGAGCCCGTTCGTTTTCCGGCCATTTTTCGTTCCGGGAAAGTTCCCGGATTGATTCGGGAATAGTCCCGAAACGCCTGCAATTCTTCGAAATGGTATGGTATGATCTGCAATCTGGGAAACGGTGCAAAAGTGCCGTTTTCCTCAGGAAAAATGCGATTCTCTTTGTTTTCTGACTGTCTTCCCAAGCTGCATGTCGAGGGTTCGAATCCCTTCACCCGCTTTTTGTGGGCTGAGGTATTTTTTGAAGGAGGAATGCGTTTGCTAAAGTTTCTCTTTACTACGACGACCGCTCTTTGCTTGCTCTACTCAAATCTTCTTGGGCAAGACGTTTCGGATCAAGCTAACGACAAGGCGGATTTTCGGCGATTGCAATGGATGGCCGAGGTTTGTGTTCCTCCAAAGATCGATAACGTCGAGCCTGATGGAAGTTTAGAGCCCGTCCTGATTTCAAGGAAGGGAAAGATGATCGAGACGCGAGAGGATTGGACGGATCAACGGAACCAACTGCAGCAGCGTTGGCGAGAATTTCTCGGTCCAATGCCAGACCCGCGACCGAAGGTTGAGCTCGAAACGATCAATTCCGACTTTGTTGGAAATGTAAAACGCGATTTGGTTCGATACGAATGCGAGCCGGGTATGAAGGTCGAAGGCTACCTTTTGTCGCCACATCCGTTGGACAAAGACAAGAGGCTGCCAGCAATCGTGGCACTGCATCCGACCACTACTGAAAACATTGATGAAATAGCTGGCTTGCTGGGCCGTGATTCGCGTGCGACTGCTCTGAGGCTTGCCGAATTAGGGTACGTTGTTTTCTGTCCCCGCTGTTTTCTTTGGCAGGACGCTACTGACTACAACCAAGCTGTTGCGAACCATCGCCACCGACATCCTCATTCGCTCGGGATGGCCAAGATGCTGTACGATGCGCAGCGAGCGGTCGATGTGCTGGAGTCTCTCCCTTATGTCGATCCTCGCGCGATCGGTGCGATGGGCCATTCGTTGGGAGCCAAGGAGACTTTGTATCTAGCTGCGTTTGATGATCGAATTCAAGTGGCTGTTGCCAGCGAAGGTGGCTTGGAGCTGAATTCGACCAACTGGGACGCGCCCTGGTACTTGGGCCAAGCGATACACGAAAACAGTTTCCGACTTAATCATCACGAGTTGATAGCTATGATCGCGCCCCGACCATTCTTGATACTAGCCGGCGAATCGGGGTCGGGCGCTGCTGATGGCGATCGCTCTTGGCGGCTAGTAATCGAGGCACGACCAGCTTGGCTCTTGTATTCCGATCGCCCTAGACTTGGCATTCTCAACCATCGCGCCGGTCATGTCTTTGACGAAGAGCAGCTTAAGGCGACGGCCGAATGGCTAGATTCCGTTTTGAAGGAAAAGCGATGACATCCCGCGATTCCTACTAGACATCCTACAATAGATTTGTGGCGTATCGTCAACCAGAAACATACATGATCTGGGTTGCTGCGTAAGAAAATAACGGTCGAATCGAAACGATCGGTTGTGCCATGACGTGTTCTCGCTTGAGAAATCCTTGTTGAAATCGTTCGTGTCGCCTATGCGGCTTGGGTAAGGCTTGCACGCTAAACTTTGATGACACGGTAGATTTTCCGGCGTGTTCGACGGTGGTTGCTTGCCGATACATCTTGCACCTGACCCCAATCAGTTGGCGTGTGGTGGGCAGACGAGACTCCATTCTCGTCTTCCACCACTGGATAAATTCCCAAGTCGCAATTCGGATACCGAGCTAATCAACGTGACGAAACACCAACCTTCTCACCTGCGCATCCATACCGAATCTTCCATACAACATCAGACGATTTCCCCCCCCATCCACGATGAAATCGAAGATTGCATGCTTGCGTTCGCTGCCGCCACAGGTTGGAAACTCGAAGCGGAGGCGGAGCAAGTTGGGCGTCGAGTATCGCAGTCCCAGGCTGCACGCGCCCAAAAGAAATTTCCCTCGAAGTGGAAATTGATGAGTGCGCCTCGCAGCACGGAATCGACTGTGGAGCGACGAATTGACAAACCTGCCCTTTCGCTCGAAGAGGCTGGGAAGCTCATGCATGTCATTTCGCGCCTCGTCGATCGCTTGGAAAAAGCGGAGGACACCGTCCGTCGGCAAGAAGCGGAGCTGGCAACCAGTGTCGGTGTGTCTTGGAAGAGCGAGGAGCAAGACGAAATTGCCGATCGCTTGGAATCAATCCTGACAAGTTGCAACAATGGACTTAAGACCGATGCCTCGGCATTGTATATCCTTGACGAGAATACGAGCAGCCTAAAAATGCGCGTCGCTGCGGGCCTTTCGCCAAGCCGACTGTGCGAGGGACCGCGGGATCTCCGGGGATCGATTGCTGACCTCGAAGCTTTGCTTGGCAACGCCGTCGTGCTCGAAGATTTGGCATCCACGCCCGATTGGAAAAGCCCTGAACCATTTCAATCCGCCTTGTGCGTTCCTATCGGCACACCCACCATGCCGCACGGGACGCTGTGGTTTTGGGCGAATAAACCTCGCAAGTTCTCTTCTTCGGAAATTGAAATCGCATCCTTGGCCGCCGACCGCATTATGTGCGAATTGGAGCGATCTCTGCTTGGTCACGAAGTCCACTTGTCGCGTCAGTCGCGGCAACAATTAGAAGCGGCGGGTATCACGCAAGCGAGCCGGTTGCCGGATTCTCAGCGGTTGCATCAAGACTTCCAAGTCGATGGTTGGACGTTTCAAAACTCCCAGGTCGGCGGTGCCTTTCATGATTGGGAGATGAACCCTAAAGGCATGATGACTTTTGCAGTCGGCAAAGCGGTAACGAGCGGTCCCGAAGGTGCCATCGTCGCAACCAGTTTACAATCCGCGCTGCGTGCCATGTGGAGGCAAGCAGGTACTCCGATGCAAGTTGCGATGGGCGTCAATGATGTGATGTGGGGGCAACTCGATTCCAATTGGACCAGTTCGGCTGCTTTCATGCAGATCAATCCGGATACCGGTTATGGAAGCGTCTGCATTGCAGGGGATATTCAATCGTTTATCGTGTCGCATCGTGGATATCGGCCGCTGGGTCAGCCATGTGCCAAGATCGCGGAACAGCCTGATCCGAATTTCTTCTTGCAACGATTCATCCTGCAACCGGGCGAAGTACTCGTTGCCTTCAGCGGTTCCGTCATCGCCGACCTGCATGCCAAGGGCCGTAAAGCTTCGAATCAGAAATCGCTACAGCAAGACGATATCCTCAATTCCATCCGAAACTTGCTAGACGATTCTGCCTCCGACATCGCCGGTCATCTTGCCCGCAGTCTACCCGCCGTAGATCCCAACAATCCCCTCGGTCTCGACCGCTCCATGATCGTGATCCGCAATACCCGCAAGATTTAAAATTGCGTTGATGCGCGGGTCGAATGCATCAGCCGACCTCTCGCCGGGTAATCAATTTGTTGGATATGGTAGAAGACTGCTTTACATTCTTCAGTTGATTCATCACTCCGGTGAATCTGCTCAATCGGCGAAAGTTCTCCAATCTGTTCGCTCGCAAAGCCCGATCGGTTGTACGTTGCAAAACGACATCGATGGAATACTTGATCGTCCTATGGCTTTAACTCTTGGCGCCTCACAAGACCGATTAGTGATTACCGGCCGATGCGGGAGATAAGGCCATCGGCTTTTACGTCGATGCCGTGGACTTTGCTGCGTAGTTGTTCTGGATGCGGAGCGAAATCCATTGCTACGTTGAGATCGACGTAATGTTCATTGACGAGTCGCGTCAAACTGTCGGTAAAGGAATGCATGCCGTCGTGGGTTGAATCGGCAATGATGGCGTGAAGGTCTTCTTCTTGGCCCTCGCGAATGCGTTCACTCACGGAAGGCGACGACAGTAATACTTCGGTGGCCGGAACGACTTTGACGCCCTCTTTTGAACTTGGCAGTAACCGTTGAGCCATCACCGCGCGAAGGCCGTTGGCCAAGCACGAGCGAATAAACGTGTGCTCTTCGGTGGGGAAGAACTCAAGGATACGAGAAAAGCTTTGCACGGTGTCGGCGGTATGCAAAGTAACAAACACGAGGTGGCCCGTTTCTGCCGCCATCAAACCGGCCAGCAACGTTTCCTTGTCGCGCATTTCTCCAATGACAATAACATCCGGATCTTGCCGGACCGCTCCGCGAAGTGCCGTTGGGAAATCGATCACGTCCAAGCCCACTTCACGTTGGCTGATAACGCTTTTTTCCGCCGTGAATAAGTATTCGACGGGGTCCTCGATGGTGATCATGTTATAAGCGTGTTTGCGATTCATGTGGTTGAGAATCGAAGCTAGCGTCGAGCTTTTGCCGCTACCTGTCACCCCGCAGATGATTACCAATCCGTCATGCACATGCTCCGCCACATGCTCATAAACCGGCGGGAGATGAAGCGACTCGAAATTCGGAATCTTGGAATTGACTCGCCGAATCGCGGCATGCAATCCGCCGCCAGCGTGAAAGACGCTGCATCGAAATCGTCCGTGATCGTACGTGTAAGAAAAATCGACACCGCCTTCGCGATCCAATTGTGGCAGCAATCTTTTAGGCACCAACGGGATCAGCAAGCTTTCTGTTTCGTCTGCACCCATCGTGGGCAGATCGACTCGATGAAGCACTGCGGCGACGCGAAGGACGGGGGGCGAACCAATCTTGATGTGGAGATCTGAGGCTTCGACTTCCTTCATCTTCAACAGTAAGCGGTGAATCATCAAATCGCTTTGCATAGCATGTCCCTAACTTCTTTGCAGATACAGCAACCGAGTCAAAACTTCTACGAGACGTTCGTCATTGGGATTCAAATTCTCTCAGGGCTCACTTTGAAGCCTGCAGGAGAGCTATCAAGTCAGCGATATCTTGTCGGCCAATCACCTCTTCGAGACCTGCGGGCATCACAGAAACGGTGCTGGTTTTTCGTTCCTCGATTGTATCCGATGCGATGCGAACCGTTTTGTCGGCAGCAATTAGCAAGTCGATTTCATTAGCGTTTTCGTTTGTGATCAAGCCGTTGTAGACTTGGCCATCCGTCGTCAAAATGCGAACAGGTTGGTAGCTTTGGGCAAACCGAACGCTTGGAAAAAGGATCGCTTCGAGCAAGTCGCGTTTGGTACGCGTGGCACCGATACGAGTCAAATCCGGTCCGACGGTTCCGCCGACGTAACCAATTTTGTGGCATGCACTGCAGGCGGCCTTCGAATTGCGGAAGACTTGATAGCCTTTTACGGGGTCACCGGCAGGGAGATCGGATTCCCATTTGGAAAGCGTCGACTCCAGTTGTTCGGGGGGTCGGGCAAGGTACTCAGCAGTGCTCTTTGCTAGATCGGTAATTTTACTCGATCTATTCTTATAGTACGACATCAACGAATCGGCACTTAAGGTGCGTGCTGCAGGCAGTGTGGCCAAACTGTTCAGTAAATCACCATCCAGATTGTCATCGCCCACTCCACTGATCGCGAGTACAACGTCCTGAAGTCGTAAAGGATCGATTTGCGTTAGTTGGTCTGCCAACGATTTGGCTTGACTCGCGTCGAGTTTCATTTTGACGAGGGCTTTTGCTGCCAGGCTTTTAATTTGCTCGCTTTCGGCGGCAACAACATCGCCCAGGATTGCCGCCGTTAGATTTTCGGAAATGGCTGTCGAAGACGGCAAAACGCTGACTAACGCATAGGCTTGAGCGGGTTCCTGTCGCGACGCTTCGGCCAGCTTGACCAAAGTCGTCGTTAGCTTCAAGGACGCTGCATCGGGGATTTTGCAACTTGCCAGCCAGTTTGCCAAGTGAATTTGTTCTTGCGGGCTGGCGTCAGCGATCAAGGAGCAGATGGACTTGGTCCACGCGACCGGAAAAGCGATCCCATTCAATTGCTTTACTATTTCCGCCACAGTCGTGCGCTGCTCGTGGTTGAGTGTGTCAAGAGACTGCAAACGGGCATTCACGAACGTCGCAATTTCAGCGCGATCTTTCCAAGCACCGGTTAGCGAGATCAACAGCTCGCGTTCCGATGCGTTTTGAGATGCAGCCTGCCAGCTTCGGTCCAACTCCGTGGCCAGAGTCTTCGCCCAGTCGGAATTTTTTGCAAGGAGATTCATAGCAGACTTGCGTAATTGTTCATCCGAAGACTTAGCCATATTGAAGATGAACACCGCGTCAAGCGACTGGGGCGCAATCTGGGCAAGGACGTCGAGGCAGGCTCGCCGAATTGCTGGAGATGGATCGTTTAGACGGTCAAGCAAAATTTTGGGTTGATTGATTTCTATCAATGCGAATAGCAATGAGTGCTGCAGGATGCGATCTCCATCCGTCTTGACCGCTGATTGCAGCAATGCGTCAACTGAAGATGGATCGGCTAGTCTCCCTAGTGCTTCGGCGGCCACTCGACGAACAGGCGGCGATGAATCGGAGCGGACGAGATTGGCCAATGTGGCGACATCCCCGGCTCGATGTACCGACAGAGCATGGATTGCAGCGTGCCGCATGTTCGGGCTCTTGTCTTTCAACTGCATTTGGACAACTGCCAGAGACTCGATGCTTCCAATTCGACAAAGGCCCCATAAAGTTTCTTGACGTATTCGCTCATCTATGGCGGAGTTCTCAAGGATTTCAGCAAGTGGCTTAATGGAGTCATTGCCATGGCTAACGAGTTGATCGATCGCCTTACGTCGAACCCACCAACGAGAATCCTTTGCCTCACGTGACAAGATTGAGAAGGATTTTTCACCAACTGGTCCTTTGCCGCTTGACAGTGCATCGCCTCGCGGCGCATCCATGGCATCGGTGGAACTGCTGCGGACACGATAAATTCCTCCGGACGCTAATTCCTGATCGACTCCTGAACTCGGGCAACACAAGTCGTACCAACCGCCGGTATCGATAATGATTAGACTGCCATCGGCATCTTCGATTACATCGGTTGGATGGAAGTCGATACGATCTCCAACCACCAAATCGCGATCCATGGTTTTGTAGGATGCGCCGTCTGCCACCAACCCATGCAGGGAGATTTTTTGCAAGTTAAATTGTGCGGCAGCTAAAATGTTCTTCGTGTCTTTGAAGCTGCCAAGGTCCCGGGGAATCGCATTCGAGTTTAGGCAGATTAGACCGCTTGGTGCAGCAGGTCCCAGTTGCGTCATGATCGGCATTAGCGGTCCAGTTCGCGGATGGCCATCGATTACGTTGTGATCTTTGCCATAAACGCCACCGTACACGGCGTGTGCAATTCCGTCACGCAGACCAGCACCAGGATGTTGTAGAAACGTGCTTGTAAAAAATCGCTCGCCTTCGGGAGTGATCGCCAGTTCGACTGGGTTATCCATGCCGCCGGTCATCACGGGTTCGATCGGGCCGCCGGAGAGTCTTCGACGAAAAACATGCGATGCTTTTGTTTTCAAAGTCTTGCCGTTGATCAACTCATGCGTTTGTTCGGCAAAGGCTCCTTTGCACCAATAGATCCAGCCATCGCGCCCGAGGTAGGGACCGTGAAGGTCGTTTGCACAATACGTGAGCGTTTTTCCATCGAACCAGATTTCCCGTTTTTCGCAGACGCCGTCGTTGTCCTCGTCGGTCAAACTCCATATTTCCGGTGGCGTTGCGACAAGGATCTGTTTGCCCAGGCACAGCACACCTTCGGGGAACGCCAAATTTTCTGCTGCAATGATTCGATCATCGAAAACGCCATCGCCGTCGTTATCTGCCAAGCGAACCATGCGATGGGGCCGCGTCTTGCGTTGCTCTTCGACACTTTGTCGAACTCCCGCTGACTCGACAATCACCAATCGTCCCCGATCATCCCAGTCTGCAACGATAGGCCACTTTACTAAAGGAGCCGACGCAGCCATTTCGATTTGCACGGAATCTGCATGTTGAAAGACGATACCGTTTACTACGGTGCTAACGATGTTTGGTGATTCGGTTTGCGCGGCAGCAAACGAATTCGTGTGGGCAACAGCGATGACGAAGGCACTGAGCGAAAGGATGCCACGCAAGAAACTTCGCACCATGGATAATTCCCTCGTTGATAGATGTGCCTTGGATACCGGTAGGATGCTTGAGGCAAACATTATTGGACAGGTAATTTTTGAAAGCTAAAATTGCCGTCTTGGTATTGTACCTGAACGGCACCGGGCAACATGGTCGGTTTGCTAACGCTTTTCTGATTTTGCGATTCATGAATAAAAGTTCTCAGGGCAAGCCAATGCTCATGGGACATCGCCCCGAGTCCCCATCCTTTGTCGATCCACGAAGCTCGCAAAACTTCGAAAATCACGGGCCAAGGCAGTTTTGTTAACTCGGCTGCGTTAATGCGGAATCCATTTGGTACGGATTGTATAGAGCCTTGGTTGCACCACTGTTTTGCAGACGATTCAATCCATTGTTGAATTTCCTGGGATGCATTAACGAAGCGCGCAATTGAGTCGCGAACAGAGCAGCCCATTCGTTCTTCGATAATAGGCATCAACTCATTTCTCAGCCAGTTTCGGGTATACGCACTTTCCGAATTGGATGCGTCGGTTCGAAATGACTGCTCAATTGCAGAGAGGAACAGTTCGATGTCGCGTCGGCTGGCACCTAGCAAGGGACGCGCCACGACAATTTCGCTGCCATATTGAATGGGCCGAAAAGGTTTCATTCCGCTCAAGCCGGCTAGGCCTGTTCCGCGAAACAAATTGAGTAGACTTGTTTCAATTTGGTCGTCGCGCGAGTGAGCCAGCGCGACATAGCGTGCACCAAAGTTTGATGCCATGGATTCAAAGAACGAATAACGCATCGCGCGCAGGTGGGCTTCGTCTGTTCGAATTTCCGTCGAACGCGACCACAACATCGGTCGATCGGAGCTTGAACAGAATTGCCCACCATCGGCTCGACCAACAGAGACGATACAATTCAGTGAATCTGCTAAGTCGCAAACGAACTGCTCGTCGCCATCGCTTGCGGGGCCTCGAAGCTGATGATTGAAATGCAAAACTAGGAGCCGGGAATTGCTCGGGCAAAGTCGTTTGAGAGCGCACAACAGAGCAACACTATCGGGTCCGCCACTGCAACCTATCGCGATGGTCATTCCGGACCAATGCGAAATTGGCCAAGCGGCTAAAATAGCATTCTCAATAGTTAGAATCGCGGAATCGCTCATATTGTTTGAAACAACATTTGTTGGAAACGACGCTTTGCAGTCCAGGAATCGCCGACAGTTGTGTCTGGTGCAGTGGCGGTATCTGTGGATTCTTAACGGCGACTTTTTTGGATCAAAGTGCTGGGCCGACACATACTAAAGAGGCAGAATAAGGTCTCGGATCGATGACTTGGCAAGAGTTTCCAGGTTCGACTTTGCGGGTTACATCACCCAGAAGCTCGATTTTGAAGGATATTCGCTAACCATGAAAATTGACAGCAGCGTACTTCCTTAGGTCTGATTTTCAGGAACTCTCCGATCTGGTAATATGAGTTTCGATTGACAAGCCAGAAGGAGTGGAGCGTTCCATCGGAACTGCAAAGACCTTTCCGCTCTTGTTTTATCGAGTAAGAACAATAACTCCTAGCACAATGCTACCGAAGTATGTCGAAAAACATTTGTAGCTGAATGCCTGACTACCGTTGACTCTTCTGATTTTCGTTCCATGATTCTGATGTTGTTGGTTTTGATACAGATTGGCGCGTTACTGCTTTTGCAAGTGACTGGGGCACGGCATGCTCGGACTTCGGTCTTGGCCAATGCCCCGACAGACGTTCGTTCTGCGAGTACAGAAACTCGGAATGAGGGTTTCGCTCCGTATCGAGCGGTTGCTGACCTACGTCGATCTGTTCAATTCGTCGATACGCTGCTATTGCGCGGCCTGAACTTTCAGGCTCGTACGACTCGCCCAAAATTTCAAAGGGCTGTTTTAACGGGCTGCGGGCGTAGGGAGTTGGTTGCATCGATTCCCGACAAGATTCAGAAAACTATTAATCAGTCAATTTCAGTCTTTGTAGTTCATTCAGCCGCTTTCGAACGCCACGTGTAACATTGTGCGATGATCCAAGGACATCGCAGTGCAAAACATAATCGCCAGTATTTTCGAGACGTTGAATATAACGGACGCCCTACTCTTGGCGGAGGGTATGGTTAATACAACGGTCATACTTGTCGGCGTGATTGCTACTATCGTCGGCGGCATCGTTGTCTACGTTATCAATTTGACACGTGGCCAAGATTCCAAGAGCCAGTCCGCACGGTTGACCGAACAGGCCAAGTTGGATGCGGCGAACATCATCAAGCAAGCTGAATTAGATTCCAAAGAGAAAACCCTCCAGCTTCAGAACAAAATCGACGAAGAAATCCAGAAAGCTCGGGAGGAGATTCGCAAACGAGAAAAGGCGCTTGACCGTCGAGAGGAAACTTTAACACAGGCTTCCGAAGATGTTCGTAAACAAGAGAAGTTGGTTGAAACTACGCAACGGAAACTCACTGAAAGGCTCGACGAAGCGACTCGCAAGAATGAGGAGCTAGTTCGTGGCGTTCAAAAACAACAATCCGAACTGCAACGGTTGAGCGGCATGTCTCGCGAAGAAGCGAGCAAGCAGTTGCTGACTGTCCTTGAGCAAGATTTACAAAGCGAGATGGGCGCGTCCATTCTGAAGCATCAACGTCGCTTGAACGAAGTCGCAGAACAAAAATCCCAAGAAATTCTATTGACGGCGATGCAACGATTCGCGTCGTCGCACACGGCCGATACCACAACCAGTACCGTCGACATACCCAACGATGAAATGAAGGGTCGGATTATCGGCCGCGAAGGTCGTAACATTCGCGCTTTCGAAAAAGCGACCGGGGTCGACGTGATCATCGACGATACTCCTGGTGTGGTGATCGTTAGCGGATTTGATCCCGTGCGTCGCGAGATTGCCCGCCAGTCACTTGATAAACTGATAGCCGACGGTCGCATTCACCCGACTCGGATCGAGGAACTCGTTGGTCAGACCGAAAAAGAAATCGAGCAATTCATCCGTCGCAAAGGACAAGAAGCCGCTGAAGAAGTCGACGTGAATGGACTTCATGAAAAAATCATCCACATGCTGGGACGATTACATTTTAGAACCAGTTATTCGCAAAACGTCTTGCGGCATAGTATCGAAGTCAGTTTCTTGTCGGGACTCATGGCAGAAATGATTGGGCTCAACGCCACGCTGGCTCGGCGATGCGGACTGCTGCATGACATCGGCAAGTCAGCAGACCACGAACTCGAAGGCGGCCATCCCAAGATCGGTGCCGATTTGCTCAAGCGTCACGGTGAGTGCCCCGAAGTTGTCCACGCCGCGTTGGGACACCACGATCAATTGTTCACCGAATACCCCTATACGTTGCTAGTCGCGACTGCCGATGCTTGCAGTGCTTCGCGTCCAGGTGCGCGGCGTGAATCTTTGGAACGCTATATCAAGCGGATGGAAGAACTGGAGACCATCGCCAAAGGCTTTACCGGTGTCGAACAAGCGTTTGCGATTCAAGCTGGTCGCGAGTTGCGGGTCATTGCTAGTGCCAAGGATACGGACGACGCGTCGGCAGCGAAGATGTGCCGCGACATAGCAAAAGCTTTCGAGCAACAGCTCACGTATCCTGGCGAAATCAAAGTGACGGTTGTGCGTGAATCGCGATTCATTGAGGTTGCTCGCTGATGAATACCCATTTGCCTCCAGCGCCGGATAAATCACTGGTTCGTGTTGTGATGATCGGTGATGTTGTCGGCAAACCGGGGTTGAAAATCACTTGCGAATCGGTTCCCTGGTTGCGACAACGATTGCATGCTCATGTCGTCATTGCCAATGCAGAAAACGCTGCAGATGGAGCAGGGCTTCGCGTCCGGGAGTTTCGGCGATTGAGAGACGCCGGAATCGATGCAGTCACTTTAGGCGACCACATTTATCGCAAGAAAGAAATTATCGAGTCGCTCAACAACGACGACCGGATCGTGAAACCAGGAAACTTTCCGATATCGGCACCCGGAAAGACTTGGTGCTCGTTCGAGATTGCTGAAGGCATTCGCATTGGAGTGATCAGTCTGATGGGACGCGTGTTCATGCGACCTGTCGACTGCCCGTTTACGGCGGCAACGCGAATCTTGGAAGAAATGCCAGCCGATGTTCGAATTCGTTTGGTTGACTTTCACGCTGAAGCGACCAGCGACAAACAAGTGCTTGGGCGATATCTTGATGGTCGCGTTACGGCGGTATTAGGAACACACACGCACGTGACAACAGCCGATGAGCAAATACTGCCGCAGGGCACCGGTTTTCAATGCGATATTGGAATGACCGGACCCTATCTGAGTATCATCGGGCGCGAGATTGCGCCGGTCCTGGCAACAACTTTATCGTTTGATCCCAATAGTTTTGATGTGGCTACAGACGACGTTCGACTTGCGGCGACCTGGCTCGACGCCGATCCTGCAACAGGACACTGTGTCCAAATCGGCCGAATCCAATGGCCGTGGTCTTTGATTGAACAATGGAAACGCGAGACCGCCGAGCTTGCGTTGCGAATGTGAATGGAAACGGTAAGCTGCAGAATTCGCCAAGATCGTGGTTGCTGTCTCGGACCGACCAAGTTTTCCGATTCACGAACTTCGCAATTTTAGCTTGCAATCTTAGGAGCACGCCAAGTAATCTCTCATTCGACCCATATTCGAGCATTCGCACCAATTTTAGACCGCAGAAATGACCAACCTGTACCAACTATGCAAGATTGATCTTGAGCTATGAGCCAACCGATCGTATTTTCCGAACCGCAGCCGAAAGAATCCGTTCTGGTCAATCCTGATCGTACGGTCTTCGATCGGGCTGTTTTGACGTTGTCGGAAAGAGCCATGTTGGCAATCCTCGGCTTCGGTTTATTGACGTTGCTGATTGTTGCAAAGTTTTTGACGCCGAATCCAATGGGATTGGGAACACATCAACAATTGGGTTTGCCGCCATGTACGGTAAGATTTTTTTTTGGAGTTCGTTGTCCTAGCTGTGGAATGACTACTTCCTGGGCAAGTTTATTAGATGGCGATGTAGTCGGAAGTTTAAATGCAAATTGTGGCGGTGCCTTGTTGTGTTTGATTTCGATCGTCACGGTTCCCGTTACTTTATGGATGACGTGGACGGGACGCGGGTCGAACCACGGATGGTTTGTCAAGTTTGGATTAGTCGGAATGTTGACAGCCCTCGTGATCAGTTTGATCGATTGGGTTGTTCGGCTCACGAACGCTGCCTAGTATCGAACTCGGAAAACATTCGAAGCATTGAATCGTCAAGAAATTAGAATCGTGAAAATTCAGATACCCAAGGACGGGAATCTATGCAAAGCCATTACTCGATACGAATTCTCAAGTCGGCGGCAATTGTCGGTTGCCTCATTGTGCTGGTCGCAAACGCAGGATGCGTGCAACTGGCTGCAAACCTATTGCATGTTTGGCATGGTGGCGAAATTCCCGCAGAATTCGGTGACTTGAAAGGCAAACGTGTTGCCGTAGTTGCGATCACCGACGCGGGCGTTAGCACCGATCCCAACTCAATCCTTCTCGCCAATTTTGTGCGCGGGCTTCTCGAAAAGAATGTCAAGAAAATCGATCTCGTTACTCAAGACGAAGTTGATCCTTGGTTTGATGGAGATAAAAAAGGCGGTGAAAAAGATTTCATCGCGATGGGAAAAGGTGTCAAAGCGGACATGGTCGTCGCAGTGGAAATGACACAATTGACTTTGCGCGAAGGTCAGACCTTGTTCCGTGGCAAATCAAATTTAGCCGTATCCGTGTACGACATAAAGAAGTCCGGCAAAACCGTTTTCCGGAAAAAGCATTCGGATTTCGCTTATCCGGAAATGGGCGGTCTGACGACCACGGAAACGGATGAAACCAAGTTTCGTAGGATCTTTTTGCTTCACGTTGCCGAACGATTGTCCCATCATTTTTATGGCCATGAGCTCGGTTCCGATGTTGCCAACGACGCAACGATCTTGAGTTACTAAGTTCGCCAGGAGCACCTTTTTCACCAGCCAACCGTTAACGGATCGTCTAACGGATCGTCTAATGGATCGTCTGGCGGTACGCCTTGCGTGTCCCAAGCATCTTGTAAAGTGACTCTTTGATCGCACGGATAGTTCGATCGCAGGGATTGAATGTGGACCACTCGCGGGTTTTGAAACGTCACGTTATGCGAGTTGGACCCGTCCTCCATACGGGGCTTTATCTTCCAGCCTCTATCTTTTCTTTTTCGATTTCCGATCAGCTTTAGCTTTTCTAGAAATTATTTATTCGCAATTGCTCGGATGGATAATGCTAGCATCCGATTATACCGGCTATGTCGAGCATTCCCTGCACTTAACACGTCGTTCCATTGATGGACGACAGTTTCTTGGGCCGATTTCAAGCTGTAATCGTCGGAATAATCGATCCAATTCCTAACTACGGCATTTTAGTTGGTGTCCGGCCCTGCAAGGAAGTTACTGGAATTAAAGCGTCTGCCCGGATTTCGAAGCGTGACAATTTGGTTTGACGCTTGAGTGCCCGGGAATTTCCGAAACGGTATCGATGTATCTGCAACGAGAAGAAAATGCTTGCAATCCACGTTGGTATTTTGCGAATGTGTGAAAAACGATCGGCACAAACTATTTGCTGCTTGCGCGACACAAAATCTGGAATGCACTTCGCTCGCGAAGTGGCGTTCGCTTTTTGCTTCTTGCTCGGCAATTTCTCAGTTCTCAAGGCCCAAGAACTTGCAGCAAGCTCAGAGCGCCGTGGCGAGGACTTAAGAGAAATCATCGCCCACGAGCCGTCAACTTTGGCCGATTACAAACCAGGGCATCAACTCGATACGATTCAAAAGCGTCTTGGACAAGAGTTTGATCGTCCGCTTCGCTTTGCCAGTTTCGCAACCAACCAATTACAAATTGGCGATAACGCTGGAGCGGACTCCGACGTCGTCCAAGATTCGCTCCCGTCGGTCTCCGTGATCGATCCGTCTGCGGAAAACTTTCCTGTCGCATTATCTGATTCTCCGGATTCCGTAGTACTGCACTCGAAGCGCAATAAACGGTTTGGCGAGTTTCGTAGCGACATGGGGAATCTACCAAGAGTGATACAGCGCGATTATGCGAACTATTTGTCGCGAGAATCGGTGCTCGGTCTTACTCTTGGTCTAGGCGTAGGCGCGGCAATTGCTAATACAAAGGCCGATTCCGAAATGTTTCGCGGCTATCAGTCATGGGCACGAGATCCTGAACAAAGGACGACGAGCGACTTTATTCACAGCACAAAAGTTTTTGGTGAAGGCAAAGTCATGTTGCCCATCTATGTTGGCACTTGGGGTGCCTCTTACCTATTCGACAGTCCTGCGCTCCTTGAGCCGATGGGCGAATGGGGCTCCAAGTCGGTCCGTGGGTTTGTGGTCGGTGCGCCGTCGTTGATGGCCTTTCAATGGATAACGGGAGCTTCGCGACCTTGGGAGACGACACACGGTTCAGAATGGAAGTTTCTAGCGGACAACAATGGCGTGAGTGGCCACGGTTTTATGGGCGCGTTGCCATTTTTAACGGCGGCCAAAATGTCCGATCGAGTCGCGATCAAAACACTCTGTTTTGCTGGTTCGACATTGACTCCTTTGTCACGAATTAACGATAGCGACCATTTTCCTTCGCAAGCGATATTGGGGTGGTGGTTCGCTTATCTCGCTGCAACCGCCGTTGACGTCACTGATCATCCGGATCGTAAGTGGCGTGTATTTCCAATTGCAAATGCGACGGAATCAGGAATGGCTGCCGAGTTCAAGTGGTAACCCAGAACCAGATCGCGATTGGCGAGATGAACGATTCGCCATAAACCTGTTCAGTATGCAGATTCCGAATTACTCCGCTGGCAACCGATGCCCTAACTTCTCTCGCTTTGTCGCCAAGTACGCAACGTTGTGTTCGTTGGATGGCGGGATGATGGGCACTTGATCGACTACCGTCAAATCGAATCCGCGGAGGTTGAAAGCTTCGGTCTTTTTTGGATTATTGGTGAGCAGTCGAATTTCCTTGAGTCCCAGGTCTTTCAAGATCTGAATCCCAACGCCGTAGTCACGCATGTCGGCTTTGAAACCAAGCGCATGATTCGCTTCGACCGTATCCATCCCTTGCTCTTGCAAATTGTAAGCGCGAATTTTTTGAGCGAGCCCGATGCCGCGACCTTCTTGGGGTAAATAGACCAAGACGCCACGACCTTCGCGACGAATCATCTCCAACGCTAACTGCAGTTGGTCTCCGCAATCGCAACGGAGCGAGCCAACAAGATCGCCGGTAAAGCAACTGCTATGCATTCGGACTAGGACAGGTAGTGGACTGGGAGCTTTGACATCGCCCATCACCAACGCAATGGGCTCTTGAGTTTCGTATTGAACACTGTAGACGCAGATGTTGAAATCGCCAAATTTGGTTGGCAAATGCGCTTCGGCTACGCGTTGGACTAGTTTTTCATTCAAGCGTCGGTGAGCGATCAGTTGCTCGACGGAGATGATTTCCAAGGAGTATTTCTTGGCCAGTTCGACCAGCTCATCACGATTCGCGCGATCGCCTTGTTCGTTGAGTATCTCGCACAAAACACCTGCCGGACTAAGACCCGCCATACGCGCCAAATCGACAGCAGCTTCTGTATGGCCCGCTCGCCGCAGGACTCCCCCCTCCATTGCTTTCAACGGATAGACGTGGCCGGGGCGCAGGAAATCGTCGGCGACACTCGTTGGGTCAACCAAACGTCGAATCGTCTCGCTTCGCTCTCCAGCCGTAATTCCTGTTTTGCTTGTTCGAAAGTCAACCGGAGTCATGAACGCGGTCTGGAGCGGGGCCGTATTCCGGATTACAAGAGGTTCCAGTTCGAGCCGATCGCAGACGGTTGGCAAGACGGGAACGCAAAGCTGGCCGTGGCCTTTCAGCATGAAATTTACTGTTTCGGTCGTTGCCAATTCCGCCGCACAAACGAAATCGCCCTCGTTCTCCCGATCTTCATCGTCCAGAACAATGACAACTTTCCCTTGACGGATCGCGTCAACGGCGGATTGGATAGAACTGAACGAAATCGACATCAATCGCTCCTAACAATGGGGATTCTCTGCTTTTGGATGCTTCCTATTATAGACCAAAGGCCAGTCTGCAAAGACGGGGATCGCCTATCATGGCGATGGAGGCTACGTATTCCTTGTCAATTTGGTCGATTTACACAAGTTCTCGTGCAGGCTAACTTGAATAGACGCAAGCTTGGGAATTCATTTCGATTGCGAAAGTAAAAACGACTTATGTCATCTGAATTTTTTCGATCGATCATCGCTTGGTCGCGATCAAACACCGTAACGCATTTGCTTCCGGTTTATTTTCTCTGTGTTTTGTGCAGCGGCATAACCGCGACCGTCGATGCGCAAGAACCCAGTAAGAACGAATCTCCGACGACGGCACGGCCTAGCACGAACCGAATCGTTCTTCGTGTCGAGCGGAATATCGTTTTTCACGAAGTGGGCGGAGTGAAGATTTCTGCCGACCTCTATCGCCCTGACAACGATGACAAGTTGCCGGTCGTTGTCATGATTCATGGCGGCGGTTGGATTGCAGGCGACAAATGGAATCTGGCTGACCATGCGCGAGAATTAGCCCAAGCTGGCTTTGTCGCGATGTCGATCAACTACCGTTTGGCTCCCAGAGCGAAATGGCCAGCCCAAATTGATGATTGTCGCGAAGCCCTCAAGTGGCTTGGCCAGCATGCAGACGAATGGCATGCTGATTTAGATCGAGTCGGAGTATGGGGCTATTCTGCGGGCGCGCAACTGGCGTCGCTACTCGCTTTTGATCGACAGTCCGATCTCCCGACCGTCCGCTGCTGCGTGGCTGGAGGGACTCCCTGTGATTTGACTTATGTGCCAGAAAATAGCCGGTTGCTGGAACCGTTCCTTGGCGGTTCGCGGCGTGATTTTCCAGAACGATATGAACAAGCTTCTCCCTGCTCCTTTGTTACAAAAGACGATCCTCCCACATTGTTATTCCATGGAACTAGTGACGCTTTGGTTCCGATCGCGAATAGCCGAAAAATGTTTGAAAAGCTCCAGTCACTTGGCATCGAGTCGGCGTTCTTTGAGGTTGAGGATCAAGGCCACCTTGTAACGTTCATGCATCAACCGTCAAGAACTGCAGCGATCGAATTCCTCAAGGCGCATCTTGTCTCGATAACAGCACTTGAAAAAACGCCAAAGCAGTAATTGCTATCCCGCCCAGTCCATTTCGATTTTGGTTGATGCGATTCGACGGTTCTCAGTTTGACGCACCGACGTTGTCTTGAACCAAGTCGCGTTGTGAATCTAACCAGTCTGGATCGACCGTTGGGAATCTCTTAGGTAGCCCATCCAAGAAGTCTATTGCCTCGCGATCAAATTTCTGGCTCTCCTCTGGGTTTCCCCATCGGTCGTAGCACGCTCGTGCCAACACACACGACTCGACGAACAATTCCCAGTCGGAGTCGTCTGATTTGTCTCGCATCGCAAACATTTTTGCTAGGTCGAAGCCCTTTTTCAAATCAGGTTCAACCGCCGACTGAACCGCTTCGAGTTCGAAATTGTTGGCGGCGATATCGATGTAGCATTGGGCTTGTTGAAAACGCGCAAAAAGGTCATTTGGGTTATTGCTTAACCAGGACTCAACAACTTTCAATGCAATGCGGTCAAAAAGAATAGCACCCTCCAAGTCATCCTCCAATTCTCGCTCTCTTGAAATACGAGTAAACAACAAGATCGCTTCGTCAACCGAATCGCTGTCGGCAACCGCGCGATCGCAGATGTCGTTCGCATAAACCGCGAATTCTTTTCTAGCTGGTTCGAATTCCCAAACGACCGAATGGGGAATTGCGTAACCTTGCAAATACAGCCCCAACAGTTGATACTTTGCAAGGGATAGGTCCAAAGTCTCCATGGTGCGGGCTTTCTTGCTCTCGTCAACCAAAACTCGCAGTTCTTTTATCGCGGCGTCAAATTGACTTTGATCAAGCAATATTTGTGAACGCAATAACAAACCGTCAAGGAGTGTCGGTGTATCGGATACTGCGTTCAATCCCGACGGTTGATTGTTCAGAGTTGGTAAGGCTTGATCAATCAAAGTCTCAGCATCCTGCAGTTCGTCCTGCAGTCGCAGTTCCGTGGCGAGCACGTAGCGAGCCTTGGCCAAACGAAATTGAGATTCCTTCGTCTTGTCGGCAGAATCCAGCTTGAGAGCCAAAGCCAAAGCCTCCTTGAATCGCTGTAGATTCTTGGTGTCGTCTTCGTCAGGCAATTCTGCAAGTGCCCAAAGCGTCTCTACTAAAGAACTGTTCACCTTCGAGTCTTTTGGACTTTGTATAGAGAGGGTCCGAAGGATGGCTTCTGATTGATACAGACCCTCGCTCGCACTTTCTTCTTTACCAATCCGCTCAAGAATTTCGCTCATGCGACGCAAAGCATCGGCGCGATGAAGTTCGGCCTCGCGCGAGTCGTCTCCAACTTGCTTAATAGACGACAAGCCATTGAGAGCAACTTCGAGAACGTCTTTTTGTAAAGTGTCCAAGTCAATCTCCTCATGCTCGAACGCTTGCTGGACTTCGTTTACAAGTTTGCCCAACGTTTGCAATGCAGCGTCGCGTTGCTTGGACGCCAACAGCGCACTTTGCTCTGATCGTCGATTCGCGTCAGCCAGCTTCCAAGTCGCGATCGTCGAGATTATTGCTACCGCTAGTACAGACAATATGACAAGGCTTGCCAGCCCCGCCACAACTGGGTTCCGCTGGCAAAATCTCCAATAGAGTTCGGCTTGCCCAACCGGACGCGAGCGAATGGGCAAATTTTTTAGCCAGCGATTTAGCTCGTCGATAAACTCTTGTGCATTGGGAAATCGATGATTCGCGTCTTTTGAAATGGCCTTGGAAGTTATCGTTTCCAAGTCGCGGGCGATTACATCGTTGAGGGTTCGTGGTGGACGCGCTTCGTCATGCAACACTTGGGAAAGTGTCGCACGAACAGAACCTTGAAAGGGAACTTGTCCTGTTAGCATTTCGTAAAGAACCACTCCCACGCTGTACAAATCGCTTCGAGCATCGATGGACTGTGGCGATTGCACTTGCTCGGGGCTCATATACGCGGGGGTTCCTGCAAGCGTTCCGTCGATCGTCAGAAGATTCGCATTCATTTCTTGACGAGCTAACCCGAAATCGGTAAGCCTCGCTCGTTTCGATCGTGCGTCCAACAAGATATTCGATGGCTTGATATCGCGATGGATCATGCCCTGTGCGTGGAGGGTTCGAAGCCCCAATAGCAATTCGACTGCGATTTGCGCGGCGTCGCGCTCTGGTATGATTTTTTCTCGTGCAATCAAATCCGCGAGCGTTTCTCCTTCGACAAATTCCATGACGAGATAAGGAGGAAAATTGGGTTCGTTGCAAACTTCATAAATCGGTACAATATGGTCGTCGACTAGGCTTGCGACGACTTGTGCTTCCCGCAACATACGGGCTCGCGCGTGGCTAGAAACGGACAAGTCGCTACGGAGGACTTTGAGAGCGACAATTCTCTGAAGTCGTTCGTCGCGGGCACGATACAGAACGCCATGCGCGCCCGAAGCAACTTTCGCCAAGATCGCGTAATGAGAAATTTTTCCCAGCGGAGCGTCGGGAGTCGGGGCAATTGGAAATACAATTTCCGATTCCCCTTCTGGCTTTGTTAAACTGCAATTGGGGGATATGTTCCTCATGCGATCTACGAAGGCGTCGAGCACCATGGAATCGCCGTTTTTGGAATGGGCGAGTTTTCGGTGTGGTCCCGAGGTAAGCTCATCCAGTTTCGCTTGGCAAACAACGCACTGCTGGACGTGATCGGAAATCGTTTGCCGAGCTCGATCGTCAAGCGATTCATCAAGCAAATCGGAAAGCGTTTGTATATTGGGACACGTTTGTGAAGTCACCATAATTACCTGACACAATGGCTAGTTTTCAATCTCTGCTTCGGGGTCTAATCGCCGCACTTCCTCTCGCAGCATCTTGATGACCCGCGATTTGGCAACATAAACATCCGCGACGGATAAACCCAACTCATCCGCTACCTGAGCGGCGGGGATTTGGTCGACCATGCTTCGTCGATAAGCTTGCCATGTCGAAGATTTGACACGCAATTTGACCCGAGACGAAGCTTGCGCTATCAGTTCATCTCGGTAAGCTTGTTCAATCTGCCCGACCAGGGAATCCATATTCGCTTGTTCGGGAACTTCTTCGAGCAATTTGGCAATCGCCGAATCTGCAGCGCCGCGGTGCCGCCAATTGCGATGGATGTCGTTCGCCGTGTTACAAGCGATGGTTTTTAGCCAGCTTCGGAAACTACCCTTGTTCGGGTCGTACTCGAAATCACGAATTATGTTGACCAACTTTAGCAGCACAGTTTGAGCGGCATCTGATGCATCAACATCTTGAAGCCCGAGTCCTTTGCACCAGGTGAAGACTCGCGGTGCGTAGATGTCAACGAAATCCCGCCAAGCTTCGGAGTCGTCAAAGTCGCGTACGCGCAGCAGGAGCGAAAGACGCGTTGAAGAATCATTTTCGGATGGCACCGACCCAACCTCCGACATTTCAAACTGGCGACTCTCGATAACGCGAAACCCAAGTGTAGTTGAGTTTCGCGTGAGAAAGTTGTATTCCCGGCTATCAAATCCGGTAAATGCCAATTTCAAGTTGAAGGCGAGATCGTAGTTCAATTTTCTCCGATTTGCAAGTTGTGGAAGCCTGTGAAGTGAGGCCAGTGTTACTCGCTTGCCGTCCATTCAGTCAGCGCCCGCTCCCAAACATCGCGCAAGTTGGAATTACTCGCTGTTCGCAGGTTGGGTCGCCTTGAAATGGGTTGGCTATGCGATGCCGTTGCAACAGGGGTTAGAAAATGGTCCAGCGATCCAGCAAAAAATTCTTCGCTGTTTTGAAGGCAAAGACCCACAGCATTCACGCGATCAGCTTGCAAGTTGCTCGCAGGACCACTGTCTTGGCGTATAGCAGCGCGTCGCCAAGTGATCGCGTCTTGCGCTGGCGTATTTTGTTTCGGCCAAGCTCCCACGCGGTCTGCTCGCCGCCCGGTAGCTTGTTGGATTGACAGACGAATCGCGCCAGCGTCTCCGTCAAATCCATCGACAAGAATCTGATAAGTGCGTCCAGCAATCGGTGCAAAAACAACTTTGCTCGTAAAAATGTTGCTGGCGTAGTTTTCATCATCGTTCACACGAATGCGAGCCAATGCGTCGACTTGTTGGCCAGTGTAGACGCCCAGCGTCGTGTCAAAATTGCTGCCGCGAGTCGAAATCGTCACGGTATTGGACGTTGGTGCTGTCCAAGTCCACCAAACCGATTTTCCTCCGCTAACGCCCGCGTTATTTGGCTCGCCAACTTCTCTCGTCGCTCCAACATTCGAGCCAGAGACAATTGCCGAGGAGCCAACGACGACGCGACGATTTGCAAACTTATCGTTCGAAGTAACGGCTTCATTATCCGCAATCGTTACCGTCGCCGATCCGCTTTCAGGATCAACGCTAAATCCAGTTCCGGTGCGAACGCCTACAATAACTGATTCATTCCCTTCGGCGATCGAATCATCGATAGGCGATACGTTGACAGTCGCTTGGCTGGCACCCGCCGGGATTGTTACGGAGCTTAGAATCGAAACATAATCCAAGCCATTGGTGGCGGTCCCGCCGACAGTCAAGCTGAGCGTCAGTGCGTTGTCGGTCGAGCCTGTGCGGCTAAACGTGAATGTGCCGCGATTCGCGGTTTGCGAAGCAAGTGTTTCAGCGGCTTGAGCATCTGACGCTCGCACAGACACAACGGGCGTGTTGATCGTTGTGACGATCGAATCGATCCAAGTCTGGAATGCATCGACTCGCGTATCAAACGAATGATCACCAATGCCTGCGTTGCTCTTGTCACCGCCGGAAGTCACACCAGCAACGTAAAGGACGCCGCCCACGTCTAGAAACGCCGGGCCCCCGGAATCGCCCGGTGCCGTGTTCGACTCGCTGTTATTTTCAAAATTCCAATGGATCAACTTGGGCGTTACTTGGTCGATCGGAGTTGTGCCAACCCGCTTGGTACCAAACGATCCGTCGTGACCTGTATTGCCACTGCCGCCAGCACCAAAACCAACGATTGTCAACAATTGGCCGACTTGAGGAGTTCCTCGGAAGATCGGCGATGGTGCGATGTTATTAACAGGCGATGCTAGTTTATAGATCGCGATGTCGTTGGCATTGTCGCTTCCAATCGCTGCATCGTTGTAATTTGGGTGCACGAGTACTTGAGAAGTGGAATAGGTCGCAGACCCTAATTGGAAACGACCCGCTGTATTTCCAATACCTTGCGCACAATGGCCTGCGGTCAATACGTACTGCGGAGCAATCAATGTCCCTGTGCAAAATCCGCCTGTATTGTCGCCGACAATTCCAACCGATGGAAATTGTGAAGTCGGCGTGCCGTTCACGATGCGAATCGAAATGGGTTCCTGCGGCGAATTGGATGCGACCAAGGTGGTTGGTGTAACGGGGCTCGGCGACTCCATGCCGAATGTCAGGTCCGCCGCCAATAGCGATCGATTTTCAAGCTGCTCAAAACGGCTTGTTCGGCGGGGGCTTCCACCTACTGGTATGCGAGATATTCGGTGTCGACGCCAGGGAAATACAGATCGGCCATTCATGGTTTCCTCGGAGAAATACTAGTGCAGAGAAGGTGAAAAGAAGCAAGATTCACTCTCTGTACGGCCGACTCCTAGAAACCTTGCACGAAAATTCTATTACTTTTAAAAATCCTTCAATTGCCTTGTTTCTCTAGCCCATTTCCCGATCTGAGTCTCAAGCAAAACGATATCCTTCGCCCTTTTTGGGAAGAAGGAATTTTCAAGCGATCCAGTTGAGGCCCTTCGCATTACAACTGCCGAAGATACGCGACAATATCCGCCAAGTCCTGCGGTTGCAGCTTTTCTTCGAATCCTTCGGGCATCATCGACACTTCCGAGTCGCGAATCGTTTCGATATTACGATTCTCTATTTCCATACGACGACCATCGGCTGCGGCGATTCGAACACCGCTCGACGTACGCCGCTCGATGACACCCACGAAAACTTGCCCTTCATGAGTAAGTACCTTGTACTGCAAGTAGCGAGGCTCGACGGCTTGGTTGGGATCTAGTACTGCATTCACCCACTGCGCGTTGGTCCAGTGATTGAGTCCTGCCAAGGCTGCGCCCAGTGCCGCCGAGTCATCTTTCCCGAGATGGCAACTCGCACAGTGTTCTTTAAACAGTTTGCTGCCGTGTTCGACATCCGTTGACTTGGGAAATTCTTTCAGATACTTATCGGCAAGTTCCTTGCGTTTGACATTGGACATGGTTCCTGTCAACTTCTCAATTCGGTTACGAATACTTGCATCCTCGTGAGTTTTAAGTTGCTGGATTGTGGCGGTGTCCAGATCACGCGGCTTGATTGTGTTGCTTTCCAAAGCAACCATCAGCTCATTCAGCCAACTTTTGCGCTGCATGAGTGTTGCAGATACTCGTGATCGTTCGTCGGAAAATAGTGAAGGCCAAGCGGCTATTAGCTTGTTGGCAACGCCGTCAGCACCCAATCGAAAAGCTGTATCGAGGGCAGCGTTGCGAATCTCCGGAGGCTGCCCGCTCGCCAAAAGTTCCTCGAGAACTTCTAACGCTTGATTTTCGCTAAACAATTGCGAACCCAGCAAACCAATCATCCGCAACCGAGTTGGCAAAGGCTGCTCTGAGTCCGTCATCGCGCGACTAACATATGAGCTAGCGGATTGGAGCCAGTCTTGCTCTATTCCTGCGGACTTGGAAATTAAACCAATAAGCAAAAGTTGATCGGCATAGGAAAGTTGCTTCGATTCGGGCGCGATCATGCGAGTCATCAAGCTGCGGCGATACTTCCGAGTCGTCTCCTCTTCCAGCGACTGCACCAGTTGGCGAACGCAGTTTTCAAGATGACGTGTGTCGTTTTCGTCCAATGGATCATTCGATAATCGCGACAACAAGCCGGCCAAAATGGGGTCGGCGAATACCGGGTCTGACAAGGTGAGAGCGCTGGCGATGTATGCACTACCCAGTTTGCGATAGGCGATCTGATTTACTATTGGGTTGAACAATTCGGTCTGTTGCTGGCCGCACGATAAAGCCAATTGAAGGTAAACCTCGTCTGGCGCGTCCGTAGCCGCCAGCACGCGTCTGGCAAATTGATGGAGAAGCTCATTGTTTCCAGCTTCTTCTGCAGCTTCGATCGCGCACCGAACTACATGCCAATCGGGATCATCCAATGTCAAGGACCAAGCGAGCATCGGATCGCGGAGTTTTGCCGCCAAGCAATATACGACCTGCAGTCGTGTCGCTGGGTCTTCGGCTGATTTGTACAACTCACGTAGACCAAGTTCAAGTTCTGGTGAGTCGTTTGTCGAAATCGCCTGTTGAGCCAAATCGCGCAACGCACCGTTTCGAGAACTCAAACACTTCAATAATTGCTCGGTAGACGCCGCTGTTAAATCCGGAATCGTTTCAGGTATAAAATCGCTTTTTCGCACTCTGTAAATCCGCCCAAAATCCGAACCAGCTCGCAGATCAAACTGCTTTTGCCAAGCTTCCGGAATCCATTCGGGATGTTCGATGATGCGACGTTGCATGTCGATCACCCACACGGTATTGTCAGGGGCGTTCACGACACGAACGGGTCGGAACCATGGGTCCGTCGACGCCACGAAATCAAACTGGTTATCCTCTGGAAACCGGCTGCCATGAAAAGACACTCCTTCTTGTTCGACTTGATATCGGCCGACGAGGTTGTGGACGGGTTCGCAAATCAGTGCAGCATCCCGCATCGACTTGCCAAGTCCTTCGACGCGGCAAATGATACTGCTGCAAGCGCTGGTGAAATGGTTTCGGGCGTGGAGATCATTGAACCGATCCACAGTACGACTTCGTGGGAAGACAGGTGGAGCGACGGCAGGGTACAACAAATGTTGGATTGGTTCGTTCGCCAAATGCCGGTGATGCAAGTACTTTTCGTCGATTACGAAGTGATACATCGGCAAGCTATTCGAATTGCCAAACCAATGCCCCCACTCGTCGCGGGTTCGCATGAATTGTGTTTCGCCGGTAGATTTTTCTAATCGGTTGTCAACTGGATTCCAACATACGTCGTTCGAGTTGACTTGCAAAGTTTGACCCGTTGCCATAACTTCCAGGCTCTTCGTCGACATACCGGACCCAAAGTGCAACCAACCGTCAAGTGCCCACTCAAATCCCGATGCTCGGTGCTGTGGATTCGACTCTGCAAAGCCGCGAATCAACGTCGTTCGTTCGTCGGCAACGCCATCACCGTCCGTGTCGCGTGCAAAGAACAATTCGGGAGCTTGGAGAACCAACACGCCGTCCTTCCATGGTTGGACACCGGTTGGAAAAGTAAGCTTGTCAAGAAACACTACCGACTCATCCAATTGTCCGTTGCCGTCCGTGTCGCGTAACCAGCGAATTCGCCCCCCCGTCTCATTGCCAAGTGGGTAGTCGGCCATCTCAACTATCCATACACGACCGTCTGTGCCGAAAGCGATATTGATCGGATCGGCTATCATGGGTTCTGACGCTATCAAGTCAATCGTGAACCCGTCGGAAACGCTAATCGCCGCGTGCGATTCGGCTGGCGTCATTGCCCGATCCTCATGTGGCATTTCGGCGGTAATCTCCTTCAAGCGTTTGAATATCAAGTCCTCGGTCCCAGATTGCCAACGACCCGGTCGGGCATAGTAAGTCATCGAAGAGTCGACTTCGTAACCGCCTTCGGCGCGGACGCGTTCGCTTGCGACATAAGCAAAGACATCGTCGCAATACGCCGCAACCCAAACATTTTTCGCAGGCATTTCACGCTGCATTCGCAATTGGTAATCCAATACTACTTCACCGCCCATAAACACCCAATCCAACTGATCGCCAAAGCGCCATACATGCAGCGGCGCGGGATACGACTCTGGCAAACGGCCTTTGCGATCCAACGTCTCGATCATGATTTCTGCCCATCGACGACGGTTGTAATCTGGAGATTTCAGCGTTTGCTCGATTTCCTGCCGAGTTGGAATTTCGGGTGCAAGCCCCGCGTAACCAAAATAGGTGGCGGGATCTTGCCGAATGGCTTCGAAGGGCGTGGCAATCGCTGTCTGGATGCTCGTCACAAGTTCCGCTGCGTGCTGCTGCGATAGTTCGTAAGTCCCGCGAGGATCAGGATTGGAGTCCGCTCCGCAACCAATTACCGGCAAGGCTACGATTCCTGGATATAGTTGCTCCAACCTCGAAGCACTCAAACCCGCCCAGTCACCACTAATCTGATTGATGTCCGGTGATATCGAAGTGCAATGGCAAGCGTACAGATAGGACAGCCCCAGCAGATGTCCATCGCTATCGGTCGCTTGCAAAATTCGAACACGGTGATCGACTGGAGCCAAATCGGCTTCGGTAACTCCGGGACGAACCACACCTCGAATTCCGCGACGGTTCTTTGCAAATTGAGCCGCTCCGTCTCCAATACTCAACGAAGCGGCTTTCTTGTTCGCCATGGCCATCGCAACGGCAGCTTGAATTCCTTCGAAAGTAAAATCCGTGTATCGTTGAATTGCCGCCTGTTCTTCGTCACTCAACGGGGTGGAGTACAGATTCACCAATCCATCAGCCACGTGCGGCGTTGTGTGTGCGTGAGAAGCCGAGATGACAAAATCCGCTCGCGGGATTGAGTATGTCTCTTGCAACCATTTGCCGACGCGTGCAGTCATCTCGGAAGTTACCGCAATGGAATCGAGCGTGATCAGTACTTTGGGGTGTCCCGAAGTTTTGTGATCAGCGTCGATGGATTGAAAAACCATCGCTCGAGCTGACAGCGAATCAGCAACCGATTTAAAAACCGTCGTGCGACTTGCGTAACCGCTCAACCGAATCGGTTCGGTCGGCGTTATATCGTGTTTACCAAATCCAACTTGAAAGTTTGGCTCACCGGCACCGCAAGACTGCGAGTATTGGGCGACGCAGAAAACTATTTGCAATACGAAAATTCTCAGGGCAAACTTGATCATGAATCGCACTTTCGCGGTTTCGCAATTTCCGCGCCGAAGAAAAAACGCGGGGGACGACTTAGGCTGCCTCAACTATAAACAATTCCTCTCGCTCTTTGCAGTAACTGCAAGTCCGAAACGAGAAATTGCGTGAGTTGCCAAGTTCAAGTTATGGAAAACACCCCGCGTATGCCGGTTGCTCAAGAGCGAGAGTTGGCAAATCCGTGGATTTGTCTGCAAAGATGGCAAATGCCGTGTCGCGGTAAACTTGTTTCCAGTCCGGTTCGGATTTCATTTTCAAGTATATCGGTTCGGACGTCGGTATCAGAACGATATCGTGGGGATAACGCTCAAGCACATCGCGCCAGTTCGGCTGAGCCAAGAAAAACTCGGTTTGCTCATCGATTCGGTCCAGCGGATATGCTACCTCGTAGCGACTGTCGATAAAGACTTTTGCTTGCGGGTGCAGTTTCCAACTCACGTACGAGCCGTGATTGTAGGACGTCAGCACATTGCCAACAAAACGATTTGCTCGAAGGTATTCGACCGCCCCGACAGGATAGTACAGTTGCTGCCTTGCCATTGAGCTAGGTTGACCGGGAACGATTGCGACGAAGGGTTCGTTACTCGCAGAGAAAATGCTGAACGCGCACGCCAGTACGACCATCGCAATGCTAAATTGATTTGACCATCGCTTCCAATATTGTTCGAGTGTTTCGCCAAGCCGCGTGTACTGAAGGTAACTCGGTAGATAAACAGCGACGGCGATTGCAAAGAACGGGAGAAAGCGAATGCTCTTCATCGCGGTTAAGCTTGTTGCAAGGACAATCACGATGCCTTGCATCCGATGCCAACCGACTTGACGAGCATAGGCGACCACGATGAACGCTGTTACAGCATAGGCAAAGACCGTCTGTTCATTGCCACCATACCACAACGGTAGCCATTCATTAATCGCGGGGCGTGGCATCGACATCGCATGAACGAGATAGCAGTGGTACTCAAATCCCCATGGATTGATTGCAGCCATCGGAATTAAAGCTATCCCGCCTCCGATAAGATGCCAGTGCGGTTGCCGACGTACAAGCTGCTCGAACCAATGGGCACCTAAGAGTGCTGCGCCGACTAATGCTCCGCCATGAATGTTTACCCAAGCAGGAAATGCACAGACAAAGGCAACCAACCACCAACGCCGGCCCTGTCTATCTAGTTCGAATCCACCTATTAACATCGCAGCAAACAGGTACGAAAACATCTGAGCGCGAACGGTTGCGAAAGACGCATCGGCTAGCGCAATCGCCAATCCTGCGGCAATGGCCAGTTGGATCATGGAGGAACATCGTTGCGAAGCGATTCTCCAGCAGAGAACGGCTAGTCCAAAGATCAAGATCAGTTTAAGTCCAATCAACCCGCTTGAGCCAAACGCCGTGCCGACGCCAAGTGCAATGAGTCCCATCGCCCATTCATGATGCACGATGGTCTCTACCGTCGGAGAATACGCAAAGTCATCCGTCCACGGCACAGAGCCTTGCTGGATCGATTCCCGCGCCAACGCCATTTCGTGCCAAAGATCCAAGTCGACTACGGATACCGACGTGCGATAAAAGAGAAAGCACAGCAAGCAAACTGGAAGAGCACAACGCAAATAGCGATGTACCCATGACCATTGAACTGGCGAACGAACTATAGTAGCCGCAATTGTTTGCATCAGGAAAACGGGTTTCAAAAACCGACATCGAAAAATTCAGCTTCTCAATCGCACAAACCTAGCTTTCACTAAGGTCCCAATCAAAACCGAATCACGACACGCCCAATCCCAGAACCTATCAAGTTCCGTTTATTCCGATTGTCCTGAAAACTCCAACAGTTTGGTATATCTCAGTCGTCGAACCATCTAACGCGACTGGATCTCACGGGCTAATCAGGCGATGTCTTCATACTCACGGGCCAATGGGCCCATGTTACAATCGGGCTGTGTAGCATGGCCCCATTGGGCCGTGCCGCTCAAAATAAGAAATAGCCGCGTTGCCATACGCTCCTAAACTCCACTAAAATCCTCAATACATGTAGCATGGCCCCATTGGGCCGTGCATCGATTAAAGCAATGTCACCTCACCACTCTAATTCCCGATGTTCAATCTACCGTCGCCACCCGGCTTTCGAGGATTACATCCCGACTTACCCATCGAAATGTACTCGCGAAACCTGCCTCATTGGCGACAAGAAGGTGCGACGTATTTTGTCACCTTCCACCTCGCCGACGCACTTCCATTAGCTAAGAAAAAAGAGCTCGAATCACTGCGTCGAGATTTAGAAGCAAAACATCCAACTCCGCGTAACGAGAAGGCATGGACTGTTTACGCAAATGAAATATTTCGCTTGGTCGAAAAATGGATGGATGCAGGCTCAGGGGAATGTTGGTTCTCGCAAACAGTGTTCGCGAAAGAATTAGAGCGTGCGATTTTGCACTACGACAGTAAACGGTACGAAGTCGGTTGCTTTGTGATTATGGCAAATCACTGCCATTTAGTAATACGACCATTTTCGGGCGTTTCGCTGGAGAACGAATTGGGGTCGATCAAGAGCTCGGTTTCTAGATTTACTAATCAGCAAACGCATGCAAAGGGGAACTTATGGGAACAGGAGTCGTATGACCGAATTATCCGCGATGAAGAGCATCTATATCGTGTAGTGCAGTACATAGGTAGTAACCCGCGGTTGGCAAGTGTTCCGCGACAAGATTGGGTGCGATGGATCGATGCTGGTTGGGAATCGCTTGGATGGGGCTTCGTTGATCAATGATGAAAAAACAACGATTCAAAGCACACGGGCCAATGGACCAAAGCGCGCACGTTATAGTCGGACACGGGCCAATGGGCCCATGTTACAAAGTGGTGTAGCATGGCCCCATTGGGCCGTGCGATAATAATCGGGAGCTTTAAACCGATTTCGTTTTTTTCCCGATTCACTGTATTCAGCGATATCTTTCTCCCATTAACGACATACGCTCAGCCCTAACGATTAACTCGGCCTGAAGTTCGATTCGAACGCTTATTATCTCGCGAATGACTAGGAAATAATCGCGAAATTCTCTAAACGAGCTCAAAAATCGAATTCTAGAATTTTCTTTGTAACACTTCGTTTGCCGTTTCCGTACAAGATTTCGCGACACGAAACGAATGGCGTCAAGTGGCCGACAAATCGATTTCTGAGGAGGTAGATAGATGTTGAAAAGAATTTATGGTTTTCTCGTAGGCAGTTTGCTTGCACTAGCATGCGCTGGTTCGAATGTCATGGCTGACGACACGGTGTCACTCAGCTTGCCAAGCGATACCAAGTTTGTGCTGCAACTTGATCTCGAAGCTTTTCGTAGTTCGGCGTTCGGGAGCAAGATATTTTCGATGGTCAAAGAAAAAGCCATGGAGGAAATAGGAAAGAGTTCGTCTGGTGGTGACGGTCCGGACATGAGCAAGATTATCGATATGCTTGGTTTTGATCCGTTCACAGAAATCCAAAGCGTCACTTTGGCTGCTTCAGAATTCGAGAACCCCGAAAAATCGCTTGTCGCTATCGTGTCTATGAGGAAGACAACCGGAAATCTAGAAGGTCTGCTGCTGAGCTTGCCTGGATACTCTGCCAAGGATCATCGCGGGTATCAGATTCACTCTGCATCACCAGATGACGACATGCATGTCTACGGTGCAACGCATACATCCAAGTCAGGAATGAAATGTTTGTTGCTTTCGCCGAAAGAAGACGTGGTCACCAGTTTGCTTGACCAAATGGACGGCGAGTCGACATCAACTGACAGAAAAGGAATTGCTTTTTCGTCGAGCCCTGGCACAATGCTGAGTCTCCATTTGTCGGATATCCCATCGGACCATATCGACAAGGGTCCTCAAGCGAACATCGCCAAGTTGCTTGAAAATTTGAATTTTAAGGTTAGCGAGGCTGCCGGCAAAATCGATGTCGCTTTGGCAATGACCGCCAACAACGACAAACAAGCTGAACAACTGCAACAGATGTTACAAGGCTTAATCGCCATGATCGGATTTGCACAATCGGCCGATCCGGAGAACGAAGAACTAAAGATGTTCAGCCGATTCGCTCAAGATCTGCGGGCAAATCGAGACGGAGCAACAGTAAACGTCGGGGCAAGCTTTGAATCGGAAGAAGTTGTTAAGCTTATCGAGAAAGAGATCGACAATCACTAATCGATAAGAAACTGCAATGAGCTTGGCCGACGATCACACCATTTTTGATTCCGGCGATGTCGATACCATGGAATTGGTTCGACTCGCTGTAGGCGGCTGCGAGGATGCGTTCTCGGAGCTGTCTTTGCGTTTTCGCCCGCGGTTGTTGCAAGTCCTGCAGCGAAGGACGGGTGGGCGATACGCCGATGCAGAAGATATCGCACAAGAATCGCTGGCAAAAGCGTTTGCGAATATTTCGCGTTTCGATGCCAAGTATCAGTTCTCGACTTGGCTCTACACGATTGCATTTCGGGTCGCTCAAGATTATGCCCGAAAAAATCGGCCTTGGTATTCTTTGTGGTCCGCCTCGACGCTTGACGATTCGGCTTCCACTGTCGATCCTGATCCTGCCGTTACGATAGCAGGTGCAGAACAAGTTGCTAACCTATGGACTTATGCCCGCCGATTTATGACTGCCGATCAGTATACGGCGATGTGGCTTCGCTACGGCGAAGACTTGTCGGTTGAGGAAATTTCGCAAGTCATGCGAAAATCGAAAGTCGGTGTACGCGTCTTGCTACATCGGGCTAGATTAGTCATGGTCGACAAACTGAGCGCAGGATGCGATCTCCCAATTCCCCGAGCGGTTGCTCGGTCAAAAGGACCTCGTTCATGATACGTCAAATCGCAAAATGGTTTATCAGTCGATCGTTGGATCACGAGAAGCCAATTCCTGCATGGGTTCGTAATTGGATACGGTGGGATCGTGAGCTTCAATTTTTTGCGGAACGGTCGGCGGAAATAGCGAATCGATTGCGCCACGATGCTGGGGAGTGGACAATGGACAATCAGCCCACATTCGTGCCGAAATCACTACCTTTGATAACGCATCCAACTCAAGCCGGAATCGGATCGAATTCGACTACCTCGCAACGTATTTGGCAATGGTCATTGGCTACAGCCGCAATTCTCACAGCGATCATTGCATTGTATTCCCGACCATGGTCAAGCAGTGGAACCGATACGCAAAAGGATGACCAAATTGTGGCGAATGACCGACCATACGCCGGAAGTTTCAAAAGATCAGGTGAGGAAAAAACGAAATTGGGAAGCGATCTTTTGGCCGCTACATTCAAGACGAGTTCACGCCTGATTCAGCAAATAAATGTACAGCAAATGAATCAAGATATTGGAAACTTTACATCAGAAAATCTGGTATTTCGAAAGGACCTCCTCAAGGCCTGGCCGTTGTCCAAGTCAATCGAAGCCTCAACAAATTTAGCAGCCAGCGCAACGAGCAAGGTCCTGTTAAGCTTGAATGATGGCATGCAAACTGAACAGTTGCAGTTGATCGGCGATTTGAAGAAGGCGGCCGACTATTTTTCGCGTAAGCTACCGCAACGAGCAGTCAAGCTTGTCGGCATTGATTTGCAGTAAGGGATTAGCTGAATACATCGTCAAGGTCGACTTGGCTCGGGTGTTGCAAGCCATTTGTCGAGATAGCGATACGCTTCGCTACGAGTTTCGGTTGGGAAGTCGTGTTGGGAGTCTGGATAACGAACTTGCAGTTGGTCGTCGGCATCGTGCAGTTTGTAGATCTTGTGTGCTTCGGCGATCGCTTTGCGGACTCCGTTCACTTCAAAATTATCGTCCCGTGTTGGTGAACTGGAAAAGAAACCGCGAGGCGCAATGGCTGCGACGAGTTCGTAGAAGTCGAAAGGAACTTGATCGGGGGATAAGTGATAGACCTCTTGGATGCGCGGCATGTATCGCTCGCCAGACCAACCGACCAGTTTGCCGCCATAATAATCGTGAAACGGCGTCCAACCACAGCTTGAGATCGTCGCGCGGATTCGTTCGTCGAAGACAGCTAAGAATATCGCATTGTGGCCACCCAAAGAGTGCCCGACTGCGCCGATGCGATTGGGGTCGACGTTGTCGAGTGAGCATAACAAATCAACGCAACGCATATGGTTCCAAATCCCTTTCATGGAACCTGAGTCAAATTGGTCCGCTTCGAAATCGTATGGGTATTCGCCCAACGAAGGATAATCTGGCGCGAGAACTACGTAACCACGTTCGGCCAGTTCTCGGCCATATTGCAAGTTCTCGGAACCGGCCAGTCCGGCAACTTCGTCTTTGCCCAATCGCCCGTTGGTTTGGTGCAACGCGATTACTGCCGGCAAGCGTTCCATGTTTGATCGGGCTGCGTTTGATGGGGCATCGCTGTTTTCTGTGTTCGCCGAAGAATTGTTGGAGGCTAACGCAGGTTCTTCGTTAGGTTTTTCAGGTGAACATTTTTTCTCATCCTGCACGGAGCGGGTAGGAACTAATAGCCATGCGAGCAGTTTGTCTCCGTGGCCAACATGGATCTCAAGCTTTTTGCGAGTGTATTTCTCTTCTTGCACTTCCATGGGGACTTGATATTGGACAGGACCCAGGCCGGTACGATCGGGCAATGCTCCCATCGCTTGCTGCAGACCGTTTAATATTTGCGTTCGGCGAAGTTGCCAATCGGCGACGGACTGAATTGGCTGAAGTTGTCCGTTGGTGCCAACGAAATACGTCAAGTCACGATGGTTGTTTGCTTGCAAGGGTTGTGCAGACACTTGCGGCAACCCGCCAATCAGGAGAGCAGCGAGCGCGAGCTGCAATCGGTGCATGCACATCCGAACTTTAGGGTGAGAAGCCATTTTGAATCGCTTTATGCTTGAGAATTGAGCAGGATAGTCCGCATATGATGCACGACGAAGTGGGGAGAAGTGCATTCAAATCATCATGACCTTTCGTCACATTTTAATAATCCCGACCTTGGCACGGAAATTGATTTCGGCAAATTGTCGCATAAGCAGTTGACGAGGGACATTGCAAGGCCCATAAAGACGCTTAATAGTCTTTGGTTTTTTTGCTGAGTTCTTTATCGGAAAAAATTTCGAGTGGTTAGCGCGAGGGGGGCAAGACTTAGGTCTTGTGAATTCCATAGACTGCGCGCGGCACCATTATTTATTTAATTCGAAATTCGGGATTTAGCATTGCCTAGGGCTAAGGAGCCGATTCGCACGGACGCGTAGAAGTAATGAATCGCATGGGAAATCAGACGGGAGTTCCTGCGCGAGTACTCGATTAAACGTTCGTGAAGTTAACGCCACAATTTGCGTAGAAGAAGTAATGCGCAACCCAACAATGTGTTGCAATGTTAGCTTCTTCGATAAGCAGTTTGAAATGACCCAGGTCAGTTTGAAATGACTTAGGCGCACATGCTGGATTATTTCAGAACTCGCTGATACATCCGCAAAACGAGAAGCGAAAACTGCCATCGAGTGACTCGCATGCTCTCTTCTGTCTCACGCTGATTGAGACCATTAGACGACTGAAAATTTCAGTTGTTCCATCATATTTGTCCCGCACACCTAGCAAACTTGCACCCGAGGTAAGATCATGACTCGACTACCGCAGTTAGAGTTAAGGCGTCATCAAATTCTCCGCGGGCGTCGCCGCCGCTACCTGTACGATTTGTTTGCCCAACTGTGGCAACCGCGTTTGATTGGTATCAGCCAACTGCGCCGAGAGCGGAAAAACATCCAGATCGAAACGCTAGAAACTCGAGCTCTGCTGGCGGCATCGATATTGCCAGGGCAGCAGGGATTGCCCCCTATCGATTCTGGACGCGTTGCATCGGACTTGCTCGCGTTAACGGCGCAAGAGGCCGATGCATTATCGACGACCCGCAACGCAATGATGTTTGACGCGCAAGGTCGAGTGGCTGTGACAATCACAGCGAGAAACGTCGACGCGCTAGTTCCGAAATTGCAGCAAAGCGGTTACTCGATCATTGCATCATCGAAAGAATTTCACAGGATTGAAGCATGGGCGAGCCCGAATGCGTTGAGACAAGCGGAAAATTTTGTAGCAGATGGCTTGCTTGGAATAATTCCAAGCTATCGGGCAAAAACGCGTGCTGGCCTAGTTGAAAACCAAGCCGATATTGTTCACGAAGCGCAACGCGTACGGAAAACTTTGCCCGATCTGTACGATGGAACCAGAATAACGGTCGGTATCATCAGCGACAGTTTCAATGTTTTAGGCGGCTATGCTGCGGATCAGGCGAGCGTCGGCGCTGATGGAAGCCGGGATTTACCAGCGGGCATAAACATTATTCAAGAAGGAGGAGCTACCGGTACCGATGAAGGCCGGGGAATGGCCCAATTAATTCACGACATTGCACCCGGTTCTGCACTGGCCTTCGCCAGCACAAACGGCGAAGCAGATTTCGCGCAACAAGTTCGCAATTTGGCAAATCCTGGCATCGGAAACGCTAAGGTGATAGTAGATGACATCGGTTATTTCGAAGAACCAATGTTCCAAGACGGGGTGATTAGTACGGCCATCAATGACGTGGTCAATTCTGGGGCCGTTTATTTAACTGCGGCAGGCAACGACGCGACAAGTTCATACGAATCAACTTCGATCACTTTTGGTGCGGACCCAACCTTCGGCATTTCGTATTACGATTTTGATCCCTCTGGAGTGGTGGATACCCGCCAGAGAATCACGTTAGGTGCAGGTGACACGGCAGACTTAGTTCTTCAATGGGACGATCCGTTCTATACGACGACTGGCGTTGACACGAATCTCGACATTTTCTTATTGGATACGGCTGGCAATACGGTCGCAATGTCGAATCGTAATAATATTGCGATGCAGATTCCGTCAGAGTTCATGACCTTCACCAACCCGAATGCTGCAGCGACAAATTACGACATTCTCGTTCGGCATGTCGCGGGTCCTGTTCCACTACGAATGAAGTGGCAGGATTGGGGAGGGACAAACATCGCGCCCCAGTTTGCGACGAACAGTCCCACTTCTGTAACGCACGTTGCAGCAACCGGTGCAATCTCGGTTGGTGCCGTTCCCTATTTCAACCAAACTGTACCTGAGAGCTTTACATCCTCAGGCCCTGCCACCTATTTGTTCGAAGCCAACGGTACACGTAAAGCTACGCCAGAAATTCGACAGTCACCGCAAGTTGCTGCAGTTGATGGTACGAACACCAGTTTTTTTGCTACCGACTCCGCGAGAGATGCTGACGCATCCCCCAACTTTTTCGGAACTTCCGCCGCCGCGCCGCACGCTGCAGCGATTGTAGCACTCATGCTTGATGCAAATGCGTCGCTAACGCCCTCGCAAATAAAATCCATCCTTCAAAACACCGCAACGGATGTCCATACAGCGGGATTTGATGTGCGGACCGGTTCGGGTTTGGTTAATGCTTTTGACGCAGTTTATAGCGTTGCTCCTTCTCCGATAAATTTCTCCGATAATTTTTCGACAGGCGCCCTAAGCCAAAGATGGGAGACTCATTCAACCGGTAACGGACGAGTTGGAGTGCAGTCTACTTCTGGATCGATCGTAAACAATCCACATTTGGTCTTAGACGCCATGGACCAAGCTCCGATTGGGAGCACCCTTGTCTCCCGTAACGAAGCGATCCTTCATGTAAATGCAGAAGGTAAACAAGATGTCACACTGACTTTTACGCAACAGGAGTTCTCCGACGTCGACGATCCCATGCCCGCGACTTTTACGGGCACTTCGAATAGCGATGGTGTCGCGTTTAGTGTCGATGGAACCAATTGGTTCCGACTTGTAAGTTTAACTGGTTCGAGTTCGACAGAGGCGGCACAAACGCGTACCTTTAATCTTTCCGTTATCGCTGCCGCGAACGGGCTGACGCTTGGTTCGGACGTTCGCATCAAGTTTCAACAATTTGGCCAAAGCCCGGTCCCTGCCGAAGGCATGGCTTTCGACAACGTTAGCGTGACAGGCGTGGGTGGCTCGACCTTGCCTGCGGTTCGTGAGCAATTGAAAGGCGCTAATTTCACCGGGGCTACGATCGTTACGCAGGGGTATCAATTAAGCGGTGTTGGGCAAGGTGATGCATTGATGCCGCTTGCCGAAGAGATTAAAAATCGCGCCGACGCTTTGAACGGAAACGACGGAGCTTGGATCATCGATGTCGACGTCGACTCCCAAGGTCGACAATACTACGATTTGCAAGGCTCGTCGCCGGTTGGTCGTGGCGAAGTCGTCATACTCTTTGATTGGGCCACGGAATCTGACGATGGCAGGCCCGGGTGGACCGAAGCGGCTGGGGACGCGTTGTTCACGTTGCTGGTTGATTTGGGATTGGTCAAATTAACAGGAAACGTGGCAAGTCAAATCCCGTTGCATTTCATCGCGCACAGTTTCGGTGCAGCCGTTACTTCCGAAGCGGTTCAAAGATTGGGATATTTCAATATCCCGGTCGATCAAGTGACTTTTCTCGATCCGCACGATTTCGATCAACCTGGTTTGCCCTTCGATGGTGCGACGGAAACAGGACAATCGGTCTTGAATTTACCGACCGGTTATGGAGCGACCGTGTGGGGCAACGTGGGCTTTGCTGACGTCTATTATCAGACGCGTAACCAACAGGAGATCTCCATTGCAACGCCTGGCGGTCGGCCCATTCCTGGAGCTTACAATAGGCTTTTGGATACCGAGTTACCAGCCGGAAACCCATACACGTTTACGGATTTTGGTGGCGATCATTCGTACGTATGGAACACTTTTTATGCTGCATCGGTTCATGGTGGACTGTCTGGATTGCAACGTCCCGGAAGCACGCCGGTCAACTACACGCAGACGGGTTGGGCGTTTAGCCACCTCGCTCACCAATTCGGCGTTGGACAAGATCGCCCTGCGGAAACATTTTTTACTTCGACAACTAATCTTCAAGACCATCGCTACAGCCCGCCGACGATTGTCAATACGACGACGGGCCAACCCAACACGACGGGACTGGGCACGGTTGGGTTTTCAGGTGTCAATGCTGCCCAAGAGTTTACTTCGTACAAGTGGCCCGTTCCGCTGAACGGCGCTAGCGCATGGACGCCATTGTCAATATTCAACGGAGATTTTCGTTTTGTCGACGCAACGCCAAGCTTGGGAAACCTGCCTGGCTGGAATTGGCACGATGGGCGAGCGATCGCACAAGTCACCGGTGCTCAGAATTACTTGGTGCTAAATACTAGTTCCCCCAAGGTCACGCACAATCGATTTTACGTGCCTAGCGGTGGTGCGTTCTTGCAATTCGATCTGAGACGAACGACTTCAAGTTCATCGGACGTGCTGCGAGTGTCGCTTGACTCCACAGAACTGGGACGAATCCCGCTCAATTCGCTTGACGCAAGTCTGTCGATGCGCGAGCTGGGCATCCCCAAGTCGATGCGAAATCAAGGTCACACATTAACCCTCGAGTTGATAGACTCAACCGGCGCGGCCATCGAATCGACCGTGCAGATCGATAACCTGCGTTTCGGAATTGGTTTCGAAGGTCGAACGGGAGACGTGATCGCCGTTGACTTGTCGAAAACGGTTCGCGGTACGGCTTATCAGTCGGTCAATCTGGCCGGGATGACGGGCGGTCAAATTTTCTTTTCGGACCAAGTAGACGGAACGCCTTTCAGCCAGAGTGGTCGTTTTTATTTTGTGCCATCGACTTCTGCAAGTTTTGTTGATGCAACGCCAGCAGAAAAAGGATTCCAAGGCCAAGCTGCGGGCAGTTTTCTCGTCGATGGCCAGCCATACGATTTGAGAATCGACGTGCTGCCTGGATATACTGCCGCTGGTGAAGGCACGGTGATGTCGGGGGCTTCGCGTGTGGCGGTAATGTCGCAGCAGCAACGATTGGATTACCTTGGATTCCCCGACAAGTTCGGTGTGCCTTTGGTGATCGACGGGATCTTTGGTCCCAAGACAACTTCGTCCATGCAGTTATTCAAAGCCGCTACGGACTCATCTGGCGAATCCAAACCCGCATCCGAAGACGGTTCGTTGGATGCAACGACCCTCAAGTGGCTGAATGCGGTCAACGCGCCAAAGTGGGTTCAGTACACCACGCCCGAAGGAACACAACCGCTGCCAGCCACCGAGGCGTTTGGAACGAGCTGGATGGTTGATACGACCGTCGCTGCCTTGGCGGCTTTTGCAGGAAACCAGCGGGTCATTGGATTCAGTGTAAATGCTTGGAATGACAATGCTGCAGGCACGCGTCATCCAGCCGGGATGGATGTCGATATCGATATAGCGGGATTGCCGTACACCGAAGTGGGGTTGATTGGCTTGTTGCGATCATTCGTCAACAATCTGCGTGGCGGCACTGCCATCGGGAAATTTGCATTGCGCGATCCTGCGGCCGTAACCGCGTTTAACGCCGCTACCGATCTACCGAACTACGCTGTGCAGTCGAACGATGTCCCCGCTGGGGTCGTGCATATCGATTTGAAGCCACCGGGATTGCAAGTTCTGAGCCCGATCGAAGGCACGCAAATCGCCAACGGGCTTACTGCGACAGGACGATCCTTTGGAGGACTGGCAACGCAAGGTGTGCTGGGTGAGCCACTGCCTTTGGTTGGCTTGACCGGCCCTGTTCCCGAAGGTGCGGACGCCGCTGTGCACACGACCATAGCGAGTGTCATTGGTCTCGACGATTTGTTTAGTAAGAATCTGTTTCAGCCTCTCATCGACTATTTCAATTCGACAACGGACGCGACTGCGGACGGGCTAAAGACCTATTTGCAGACGTTGCCAGGGGCGGGATTCAATGTCGATTCGGTAACGTCGCTCGTCGACGACCAAGAGATTAGTTACACGTTGGGATACCTCAAGCAATTCAATTCAAGCCATGCGCTTCAGTTGGGATCATTTGCTCGCAAGTTTGGTATTTCGTTGCCCGACTCGATCAATCTGGATCTTGGAGCCAAAGTCGATTTTCAATTTACATTCGGAATTGATCTCGCGCCGAACTTGTCGCCTGAGCAAGCCTTTTTCATGAAGATCGATAGTTTGGTTTTCGGCGCTGATCTCCATGTGGCTCCGAGCGACAACCAAGATTTTGACTTGGATTTGGGAATTCTGGGACTGCATATTGAAGACGCTAAGATCGATTTGGATGCGAATGTTCGCATTACGATGAATCAACCGAGAGTGACTTGGTCGGATTTGATATCCAAGCCGTTGACGGAATTAATGTCGATATCTGCGACTGGTGATACACCCGGTTCGAAACCAAATCTTTTGGCGCAGTTTACGGCAACGCCACGATTAGCCTTGTTCGGGACTTTGCCTCCCGTGTCCATCAAGCTGTCGATGGCGGACGTATTTGCGGGCGGGTCGCCCGATGTGTCGTTCGACTCTGCATTTTCAAACAGTGGGCTTGGTCTATTCGGCTCCTTGACCCCGCAAAGCTTGATGGGTTTGTTCTCGCAGTTTGGGGACTGGCTCGACAATTTCCGTAACTCGGCTGCGTTCAGCAACGCGCTGCCGTTTGCCAGCGAAGCTTCGTTGAATCGGCTGATGCGACTCAAAGACGTTTGGGTGAGCAAGGTTACGGGATTGCTCAAGCAGGGACAAGAATTGGCGTTTTCTACTCTTCAAGATGTCAAAGAACTTCTTGATCCGATCATCACCGACATCAAATACAATTCGACGACCGGCGACCTGACGTTCAATTTTAATTTGAATCATACGCTCGCCGATCTTGAATCTACGTTCGGGTTCAATCAAGACCTCGGCCCCTTGGGTAACATTTCGAGTTCGAGCGATGTCGGTTTGTCGACTGCCGTTGCTGCTCAATTTACGTTTGGCGTCAATTTAAGATCACCAGGCGGTAATTTTACATTGACCGACACCACCACACTTGCATCCATCAATGGCGAGCGTGGCGTACAAAATCCCACAGGCGATGATTTTAAGATCACGCTGAGCGATGGAACGAGTTTCAACGTCAATATCGACGGCAAGTCAACGATTGGCGAAGTGATCGCAATTATCAATTCGCAGTCGCCGGGCGTTGCAAAATTTATCGCTCAGATCGAGCCCGATGATAAAGACAGCCTGATGTTGATCGACAAGACGCAAGGTGCTGGTACGCTGAAGGTCGAGTCGCTCAACAATTCACGCGCGGGAATGCCTGGATTCGGTTTAGGAATCATTGGCGAAGTGACGGATCTTGCCGATGACGGAACTCGCAAGCTTATCGGCACGCCGTTGCACGGAAAATCGCTTACCGATAATTTGTTTATTGCGTTGCCTTCGACGGATTTCCCAGGAGCATTAGCGCCACAGTTCAACGGCAATGTGACGTTATCAGCCAGCGATGTGGACGCGGCTGCGAATTTTGGTATCGCGTCCTTGGAAGTTATCGATGGCTCCGCCAACGTTTCTGCCCAGATTGCAGTAAATCTGACCGACCCAGGAACTTCGCCCAGCACTGCTAACAGGATCACGCTCGCCGAATTGGTTTCGAACATCGGCGACGTCAGCAGTTTGGTGGACACCGATTTCGGTGGCTCGGCATCACTGAATTTCCCGGTCCGCGCGACAGTGCTTGGATTGTCGACAACTGGTGCTCCCGCATTGGGAGTTACTTGGAGCGATATCACCGATGCCGCCACGTTGGTGGTGACGCCTAATGCCGATATGAACAATTTGTTTTCGGGATTGGGCGATCTTGACGCCGGCGATATCCTTGCCGCGCTCGAAAGCTTATTGACCTATGTATCTTCGCTGGAAAGTTTTTCGTTCATGCGGGACAAAATCCCGTTGGTCAACAAGAGCTTGCAAGAGTTGGTCGGCATCGCGGACGACGTCCGCGAGATGGTCAGCAATTTCCGCGCGGATCCAAGCGACACGATCGATCGGATGGAAGAGATTGCCGAAACTGCATTTGAACAAGCCTTTGGTTTGGCAGTAACGACCAATGTCGATGCTTCGTTGCTCGAGATTTCGATCGACACCGTGGGCGTTCGGTCGCTTAAGATAGAAATCAATGCTGCAAAAGAGTACTTGGACAATCTGTCCGTCAATCTGGATTTGGCCAGCCTGAACATATCTGGGATTGGCAATTTGATTGACGCAGGTGGGCAAGCGAACTTCGAAGTGCTGGCAAGGGCCGCGTTAGATATCGATCTCGGGATCAATTTGTCGGACTACACGCCTTTCTTGTACGACACGACAAACACAACCGTATCGGCCCACGTGATTGGCACGGATTTGAATTTCCGAGCAAGCCTCGGACCCTTGGGGCTATTCATCAAGAATGGAACGGTTCGCTTGGATGCGGACGGCGCGGGGCCGAGTACCAGTGACGCGTCGATGCGATTTGGCTTAGTCGATAATGACGGCAACGGCAGGCACAGCTTTACGGAACTCGGCATCAGCAGTTTTGGTACGACGTTGACGGCGGGTTTTAATGCCACTTTGCCTGTATTTTTCCCAACATCGACTACGCCGCTGGACCCTGCGCATCCGAATCTTTCGATTAACGTCGCGGACCTCAATAACATCGCAGGCAGCACGACGTTTGACGCACCGAATTTTGCAAATGCGTTCAACGGAATCAATCTATCGACAGATTTAGGTACCTTGATCGGTGGATGGGAAGGTCTTTTTTCGTTGCTGGAGTTTGCGTTGGACACAGGTGTGTTCAATCACAATCTGCCGCTGATTGGAACCAACCTGCAAGACGCGGCAAGATTTATTGTCGATCTCAAGAATCGCGTTTCGGACAATTTAGAAAACGCAGGTGCACTGGGCGTTAACGTCGTCCAAACGGTTTTCTTCGAAGCACTAGGGCCGGGCGGTTTAAACTGGTTGTTGGATACGAACAGCGACGGAACCGTCAACAGCCAAGACGTCATCATCACGCCGAACAATCCAAACGCAAGTACCGAAGATGTTCAGTTCAACATGAAACTTGGTCAGCGTGAGATGGTGTTGTCAAGTTTGCCGATAGACTTTGATATTGGATTGCCGGGCTTGGGATTGGATGTCGCGGGTAATGTTGTATTAAAGACTCGCTTCGAATTCGATCTTGGGTTTGGCGTTAGCAAAGCCCAAGGCGTGTACTTGGACACACGCAAGTCGAACGAGTTAGGGTTCTTTATCGACGTAACGACGCCGGGGTTTGCCGGTCGTGGCAAACTGGGTTTCTTGCAACTGGATGTCACCGACGATGTTGCCAATCCGACACATTTTTCAGGATCGTTCCAAGTTGATTTGAAGGATCCCAACAACGACGGCAAATTGAGCTTTGCCGAGATTTCATCCGGACCGGCTTTGTCGAGCATCATCGACGCCAAGTTCAATGCCGATGCATTGATCAACTTGGATATCGTGACGAGTTTTGCAGGCAACGTGAATTTCCCGCGAATCCTTGCGGACTTTACGCTCGACTGGGACTTCCTGAACGCGAGTACGGGAACGGGAAGCGCATCTTTTGGTGGCATGCCACAGATTACGTTTGCGAACGTCCGATTGGACGCTGGGCAAGTGATCAACAATTTGTTCGGGCCGATCTTGACCGAAATCACCGACATCATTCGTCCTCTCAAGCCCATTATCGACGTACTCACTGCGCCGATTCCAGTGGTGTCTGATTTGGCGGGTCCGACCTCGCTGTTGGACATAGCGGAGTTCTTTGGCTACTTGCCCGCATCTACGCGGAAATTTATTGAAGCTGCGGACACAATCTTGGACCTTGCCGACATGGTGGCCAGCATCGGTTCAGGCAGCATCATGCTCGGCAGCTTTAATCTGAACGGTTTCGATTTTAGGAATCCAACGTCTGATCTAAAGAGCGCGCCGATCAACGATATCACGAGCCGCGGAACAGGTGCTGGTCAGATTCCAATGCCCAAAGCACAGCTTAGCGGCATCGCCAAAGACTTTGTGAAACGTGCGGACGAAGTACCAAGCGTTGACAGCCGTGGATTGTATTTCCCGTTGTTTGACAACCCGATGTCCGGATTCCAATTGTTGTTGGGCAAGGACGTGGACTTGTTCCGATACGATATGCCCGAATTGCGAGCCGACGCGGCGTACAGTCAGTTCTTGCCGATATTCCCGCCGTTCCTCAGCGTGATCCTCGGTGGTCAGATCAATGTGCGAGCGGACTTTGAATTTGGATTCGACACACGTGGCATTCGCCAATTTACGGAAAGCGGCGATGCGACGGATTTGTTCAACGGATTTTTCGTCGCCGATACGAACGCCCAAGGAGTGGACGTACCCGAAGTTACTTTCGGCGGCAGCTTTACCGCAGCAGCCGTTGCGGGGCTGGAGCTGGATTTGGGTCCAGCAAAAATCAGTTTGATCGCCGGGGTCGAAGGCGGCGTTTTTGCGACCGTCAATTTCAATTTGAACGATCCGAACAACGACGGCAAAGTGCATGTCGATGAGTTGGTGAATAACGCATTCAGCGGCATCGAAAACATTTTTGACTTGGATGGCAAAGTCTACGCGGGCTTGGCAGCCATTATCAAGATTAAAGCCGAGTTGGATCTTGGCTTCTTTGACGTCACGCTAACGATTATTGACGAGCGATTCGAGCTAGTGAATATCACCCTTCTCGATTTCAGCACCCAGCACCGAGTCGATCCACCGCAACCACCGGTCTTGGCGGAAATGGAAGGCGGCGATTTGGTGCTCAACGTCGGATCGCGAGCTGGTCGACGTTTGCACGAAGACACATCCGATGCCAACGAAGAAGTGATTGTTCGCAAAGGACCAAATGCCGGTCAAGTAATCGTTTCGGCGTTTGGACTTACGCAAACGTACAGTGGCGTTCAGAAAATTCGTGGCGATGGCGGAGCGGGCGACGACACGATACGCATCGAATCCGATGTAACCATGCCTGTCGAAATTAGCGGTGGTGCTGGTAACGACCATTTGTTCGCTGGGGGTGGTCCGGCAATTCTGCGTGGCGATGAAGGCGATGACGAGTTGGTTGGTAGCCCAAAAATTGACAGGCTATCGGGTGGAGCCGGCCGAGACAAGCTATCTGGACTTGCCGACAATGACACGCTCGAAGGTGATGATGACGATGATGAAATCTTAGGTGGATTGGGAGCAGACATTATTCGAGGCGGCACGGGTGCCGATCGCATTGATGGCGAAGAAGGTTCCGACACGATCAGTGGCAACGAAGGTAACGACGCAATCCAGGGTGGCTTGGATAATGACACGATCGATGGGGATGCTGGCGAAGATTACATTCGCGGCGACGATGGTCGAGACGTTATTCGCGGTGGTGATGGACGAGACCAAATCGAAGGCGGACTCGGCAACGACGAGATAGACGGAGGTGCCGACGCGGACATTCTCAAAGGTGATGCGAGCAACGACAAGATCTCGGGTGGAACCGGTAGCGATGTTATTTACGGCGGTTTGGGGTCAGATGATTTGTTTGGTGGCGACGGCGACGATTATATTGTGGCTGGCGATGTTCCTGAGAGCACCGATGTCGATGTGGTTCACACAATCGATGGCGGTGATGGTAATGACCGGATCTTTGGTGATACGGGTATCGACACGGTAACAGGTGGCACCGGCAATGATGAGATTCAAACCTTTGCCGGGAATGATATTATCGATGCTGGGCTAGGTGACGACTTTGTCAATGCTGGACTGGGTAGCGATCGCGTCGTCGGTGGATGGGGCAGCGACACAATCTTGGCAGGTGTTAGTGAAGCGGGCGGTGGCTCGGCAGCAGATGTTAACACTGTCTACAGCGATATCGAAACGGATGTTCCGGGACCGGGCGCGCCTGAGTCGCATGCGGACCGCGTTTACGGTGACTTGGGTAACGACATCGTTTATTCGGGAACCGGTTCGGATCGTGTTATAACTTTTGCTGGGCTGGATCTCGTCGAAACGGGTGAAGGCGATGACTTTATCGATACCGGAGATGACAACGACGTCGTTTATTCAGGATTCGGTATCGACACTGTATTTTTGGGCAATGGCGATGATCGAGCTTGGGTAAGTGCCGGGAATGACGTCGTTCAAGCGGGCAATGGTAATGACTTTGTCGTGGGCGGAACGGGTAACGATGATATACGGGGGCAAGGTGGTCGCGATATTCTCTGGGGTGGAATCGATTCATTCGGCCCCACAGAGTTCTTGCCATTTGATGCTAATGCCGTTTCGCTACCGATGGACTGGGCGGCAAGTGAAGCTGCCAATCCAACGGGATTTGCTCCGCCTCGCGTAGTGCCAAGTTTGCTGGGCGGACAGACTGTCATCGGTGCTTTTGATGACGGCCAAGATTTGCTGCGCGGCGGTGACGATACCGACTGGTTGTTTGGGGGCGGTGACGAAGACGATCTCGATGGCGAGCAAGGTGCTGACTACGTCGATGGCGGAGCGGCGCATGACAACGTACGTGGTGGAACCGGCGACGACGTCGTTCGCGGCGGCGGTGGCAACGATATCCTTCACGGCGATGATGGTATTGATCAGTTGTATGGAGACGATGGCGCTGACCATCTGTTCGGAGATGCCGGAAATAACATCATCGTAAACGGTGTGCCGCAGCATCGTTTGTCAGGACAGAGACTTTATGGTGGCAACGGTATCGATTATCTGTGGGCGTTTGCAGGCACAGAAAATCTCGCTCAAGAAACGATCTTGGTTGGCGATGAATTGCATGGTGGAGCCAGCGGTGACTGGCTGTATGGCAACATTCGCAAAGAAATTATTATTGGCGACACGGGCAACGACACGATTCTCGGTGACTACTTAATTGGAGCCGATTACGCTACGAATCCCGATGCAGCGGTGACCGGAGCGAATGATCAACTGTTCGGTGGCAGTGGCGAAGACAAAATTTACGGTGGTGGCGGCAATGACATAATCTGGGGCGGATTCGACTCCGATTGGCTGGAAGGTCAAAACGGAAACGATACGCTTCGTGGCGGTACTGGCATCGATATGTTGATTCTGGACTCGAATCCAGAATACGCCGCGCCAGCGGTGGAATCATTTAACGGTCATTTTGGAAATGAAGTATCCGGTGATGCGCTGGATGATAATGCGACCGATATCTTGTTGGTCGAAGGAACTGCAGGCAACGATGTTATTCGAATCAGTCAAACTGCGGCCGCTCAACCGCAGATGCTGGTCAGTTTCAACGGAAGGTCAATTCGAGCCACTTGGAGAAACTTTGCCAATCCAGCAGATCCGAACGGTGTGCCATTGGTCGAACAAGTTCGTGTTTCCGGATTGCTGGGCGACGACGATATCTCGTTTGTTGCGGGTGCAAGCGCTCTTGACGTATCGGATCTCATCGCGCGAAGCGACGATTACGTTGGCGTTCTCGATGGCGGACCTGGCAACGATATTTTGACCGGCAGCGGAGCCCGCGATCGGCTTGATGGCGGTTTCGGAAGCGACACCATGTACGGGATGGCCGGGGACGATTTGCTATTTGGAGATGGCGGGCCAGGCCAAGGTCTAATAGCGGACTTTGACACCCTGTACGGCGGTGCAGGCAATGACGATCAGATTGGAGGCCAAGGTCAAAACGCGATATTCGCTTGGTCCCGCAACCCGTCACTGGGCGGTCAATTCGGAGTCTTCGTCAAGCCAGATGGAACGCTGACGGATAACAACGGCGACTTATCCGGGGCAGTTGATGAGTTTGGGAATCCTATTCCCGACGGGTTCTTGGATTCGGATGGAACTTCGTCTCCGTACGCCCCAGAAGATACCGGTCTCAATCGCATGCTGGGCGGGACCGTGTTCGACACACTGTACGGAGGTACCGGCCTCGATTTCATGTATGGCAATGACAATTCGAACGGCGCTCCCGACGAATTATACGATCGGCATGGAGTTCAATTTATCTCTCGGGACGGAACTTTGGCGGGCGACGAATGGAAAGAGTACGCGCGCAGCACCGATAAAGTTTGGTACTACGGCGGAACCAACAAAGATGACGAAATTACCGTCGACTACGTTACCGAACCGGGAACACTACAACAGCATCACCTGATCACGCGCCTGACCAACAATAACGGGCACTTTACGTTCGATGCCCAAGTACAATTGGATTTTGAAGCTCGAGACGAACAAGGTAACTTGATTTGGAATCCCAACGAATCGTATACGTCACTTGCCATTGGCAGCACCAGCGATGTTGCCGAGGACGGTCGCATTAATTCAGATGCTACGTTCACGCTTGTTTTAAGCGGCGGAACCTTCAGCGGCGTTCAAGAAGTGCGAGTACGAGTGCCTTTTGATGAGAGCAACACGTCCATCAATGACTTGGTCGACGACATGAACTCGGCTTTGCAAGCTGCTTTTGATGCAGTGAGCATGAACCGCGTGGTCGAAGCTCGTCGAGTTGGTAACAAGATCAGCTTGGTTCGTATCGATTTGAGCACAGGTCCTCAATCGATGCAAATTGCCGAAGTCAACGCCACGACGCGTGATGAACTGAAATTGCCCGAGAATGCGATTGTTGATCGCGGTCAGTTGAATAGTTTGCTGCCACCAGAAGGCGATTTCTTGGCAATCATCATCGACGCCTTGGATGGCAACGATCAAGTCAAAGTAGGTCCGACCGTTTTGAAATCCGTTTGGGTCGATGGCGGAAAAGGCGACGACCGACTAGAGATTCGTTCCGGCAAGCCGATTCTTTCGGATCAAACGGAAGGACCATTCCGAAACGACACGCGTCTGACTGCGTACTCATTCACTCAACAAGTTGGACAAATCGAAGGCAACCGATTGGTAACTGGTTTGACGATCGACAGCCCAACAGACGAGGACTGGTACAAGATCGAATTCCGCAATGATGGGCAAGCGTTCCAAGCTGGCGATGCAATTACCGTAACGATGCTCTCCGAAACCGATTTGACAAATTCGACCATCGAGATTGTCGCGATGGATGGCCCAAATCCAGTCGTCGTTGGACAAGCTGGTGCGGGCGGTCGAATCGCTTTGGACGCGATGCGTCTCAATGGCAACGTGATTGGCAAAGAACGAACCTACTGGTTGCACATCAAGACGGATCGCATTCCCACGGTGTATCAGATCGAGTTTTCTATTCCCGACTGGGCGGAACAAAACGAGACGCGAGCACAAGCTTTCGATCTCGAACGATTAGCTGATTACGCCGTCGTTTCAGGGCTCTCGCTGCACGGCAGCGCCGATCAAGATTGGTTCAAGTTCGAGTTCCAACCGGACCGAGCACCACAAGCTGACCCGCTCAATCCCGTTGGCTTGACCTCGGATAAGATTCGATTCGAACAAATCAGCGGAGCCGGAATTCTTGTTAGCTTAGTAAACTCACTTGGCAACACGGTGGCCTCCAGCGACACATTGCGAGGCGCGACGACCAGTCTATCCCTTGCTGGTTTAAGCGCAGGCGAGTATTTCCTCAAAATTCAGCGTGCCGACGCGACAGATTCGCGTGCTTCGACGTACAAGATTCGTCCGGCAATTTCGCAGACGCCAGGCTCACTCGAACTCAACCGATCGTTCCAAGTCGAAACGAATTTGGCGTCGACCGCGCCGATATTGCGCCGCGATATTTTGCTTGGCGGACTAGGCAATGACGTTCTCAGCGGCGGATCAGGAGAAGAATGGATTTTCGGAGGTCCAGGAAATGACGTGATGACGGGTGGCTACGACCGTCAAGCTGGCGATTTGATTTGGGGTGGCACCGGTGACGATACATTCCAAGTGATCACGGACGATTTGCCTTTGGTCAAGACTACCGCTCGGTTTATTAACCCCGCAGATCAAGAAACTTTCCTACCGACTTTTAGCGATCGTTTTGACGGTCAAGAGGGCCAAGACCAAGTTGTGTTCTTGGGTGGCAATTTGGATTCACGCGGTCAGCCGGTACCTGACTTCGTCGCTGTTCGCTACAACACGCTGCTTCACCGATACGAATATGCAAGCCGGATTTGGGATTTCCAAAATCAACAGTTCGCTCGAAACCTGCAGGGCGATTACATATACACTCAAGCGTTCTTCCAACCTTATAACATCGAATCACAAGTCATCGACACACGTGCTGGAGACGACGAGATTCATGCCGATCCCGAGTTCTTGATCAACGGCAGCGAATGGGGAATCGATCCTGAAGATCGTCCACAACGCGCTTCGCTTTCGGATATTGTCATTCTCGGAGGAGCGGGGGCTGACCGAATATTCGGTGGAGCAGGAAATGATAATATCCAAGGCGGTGATGGATCGGACGTGATTGTTGGCGGGGGCGGGAATGACCAAGTTGACGGCGGAAGCGGTCGCGATTGGATCGCTGGCGGTCCCAATGCCATCGCGCCCGATCTGTTTGAAATTTCGGCGGCCGCGACTGGGGATTTCAACGACACGTTAGATCACGCTTCCGATTTGAAACTGGATCTGAGTCCTCTGCTTGCGACTCCTTCGCGAAATGTTATTTCGGATGCGTTAAGCCTGCATTTCGGAGATTCGGACGATTGGTTTATCGTTCGTTCACCGACAGCACTTAATCGTTTTGGTACGGTGCAAAATGGATTGCTGACTTCGGATATGTTGGATCTCCAATTCACCGATCCGCGTGCAAGCGTAGGAGGTGATACGGCATTGCCCGGTATCTTGTCGCGCATGGAGTTCCGTAAACTGTTCTTGTATGCAGGCGAAGACATCGATCCAAGTCCAGGCGGCGTATCGATCGTTCCAGTCGAACAATTCGCTGGCGTGCCCGATTACTACATGATCCACGTTCCTAATCCGAACAAGTTTGCGATGCTTGGCGGAATTCTTAGCAACATCGATTATCGCGGAGAACCGAGCTTTAGTATTTCCATCGACGGTGCAGCCCCTGTTAGCGCTTCGGTTCCAGCGAATGGTGGCAATGACAACACGGGGCTTAGCGACGTCGTTATCGATTTGAATAACGCCATCAACGCGACTGCTTTGGCGAACAAGATCCGTGCCGCAAAATTGGGCGACAACCGAATCGGACTTTGGTCGTTGGAAGGTTTGCCGATTCAGTTATCAAGTGCCAACGGCGATATGGCTATTCTCGGATTTACAACGGGCCAAGTTACTGACGAAGTTCCCGAGGCGATTGGCAATTACCAGATCACATTCCGCAAAGAGCGGTTGGAGACTATTCTTCAAGGAGCGACTCTGGCCCCTGCCTTCAATCCGCAATTGACAGGACAAGCGACATTCCAGTTGAAACTCGGCACCTCCGTTCCCGTTGGACTGACGGTTCGAAATGACTCGTCTTTGCCAAATGCGAACGTGACAATCAACGATTTGATCTCGGACATCAACTCAGTCCTCGCGACATCGAGCTTGAAAGATGACGTTCGCGCTGTCGCTTTGGGTCGTACGATTTTGTTCTGGTCTCGCAATGGCGAGTCGCTGACGATCAGCAATATGAATACGGCTGCCAACACATTTGGATTTGCTGACGGTCAGTCATCGGTTGTGGCTCCCGGCACGCTTGGTTTGAATCGTTTGGCGCTCTTGCAAAATGCATATACGGGAACGACCTACGTGGACACGAGAAATGCCGATGAAGTCGAGCCTCCGGTGCCCGATGATCGGCTTGCCGTTATTCCCCTTGGCGATATCGATGGCGACGGATACGACGATTTCATCAGTTCAACAAATGACGCCAATCCGACGGCAACTGCGGTCATTACTTTCGGGGGTTCGCAGTCGATCGGACAACGATCCTTGAACTTGTTGCTTCCTGCAAATTTACCTGGTGGTCAGGGGCCTTTCTTCAGCAAAATCGTTTACGGCGATTTCAATGGCGACGGGATATCGGATATCGCGGGCGGCGTTGGTCCTACGGGTATCGGGACCTATCCGGCTGGTGGAGTGTTCGTAATTCCAGGCCGCAGCGATGCGTTTGCCATCGAAGGTGCTATCCCCGCGCCTGTTAACGGTAGTCTGTCGGGCGGAGTCAGTTTTGCATTTACACTGGATGGAACATTGCCTGCCGAAGTAGCCATTGCAGGCTCCGTGTTTGCAAATAACACAACTGTTGCGGATTTGATTAGCGACCTGGAAAGCGCGTTGGCTAGTACGCGCATGTTGGATCGTTTGACGGGAGTCGACATCGGTTCGCTCTCAAGCCGAGTCGCGATCGAATCGACTGTTGGAAATGAGTTGCGTTTCGTACTCAAGTCGGGCAAGTCGATGTTGTTGACTTTGCCTGATCCGGCAAGTCCGATGGCGGTGCAAATGGGTTTTGCAGACGGGCAACAGAATGCTTGGCAAGGCCAATTGGATTTGATAGAGGATTCGACAGTTCGTTTGGTCGGATTCTTGCCCGGAAATGATTTCCAAGTTCTCTCCAGTATTGGAGACATTGGTGGCGGGCCAACAGTCGGCGGAAATCGAATTAGCGACGGTATCGACGATTTGATCGTAGGAGATCCTGCGAATGACAAATCGTACGTCTTTTTTGGAAACCCAAGTTGGCGAGCCGAAAACGTCGCCTTCGATACGGATTTTTCAGGTCCAGCAGGCGATGCGAGTCCAGAAGGATTCGTTATCCAAGGCAATGACGCTGAAGTCAAATGGCACGTAAGTAGTGGCCGACGATTCGACTCGGGGCATACGACACCTTTCTCAATGTATTTTGGCAAAGGCGAGTTCGATCAAGGCGGCGGTAACTACGATGTCGGCCGACGAGTATTCGGAAGTATTACGACGCCGTCCATCAACTTGACGGATATACCCCCGGACTTAGATCTTGACCTTGCGTTCAACTCTTTTCTCAATACAGAAAATCCGAGCTACAACCCATACGACTTGGCTCGCGTGTATGTTTCCAGTGACGGATTTAACCGGGAGGCATTCATCGAGGGGCCAACAACGGTACCTGCAAACGGTCGATTAAGCGCGAGTGTTTCGTTTACGATAACGTTGGAAGGTACGCAAGCGGCAACCGTAAACGTCACGCTTGCCAATATGAATACAAACACAACGCGAGCCGATCTCATCGCCGATTTTAATACCGCGTTTGCGGCAACGATCATTCGCGATGCGGTCACTGGGGCGAACATTGGTCGGGTTGGCGATCGATTGACAGCCGTTCTCACCGCCAGTAACAAAATGCGATTCAACGTGACAGTCGGCAATTCGGTGTTGCTGAAAATCGATGACCCGGCAAGCCGAATGGTAACGCAGTTAGGGTTCTTTTCGGGCCAGCAGAATCGATATACGGGAACTTACTTGGTGGCGGCTAACTCGTTCCAAGACGATCCCGTGAACGCCAATTATGTGCTGGGCGGTGGACTGTACCCAACCCAAGGTGTTGTGCCGCTGTCGGATTCAAATGGAGTTTGGAGCGGGCACCTCATCTCGTTGTCGAGTCCGGAATTTCGAGGACGCACCGTTCAAGTGCGATTTGAATTGGACACGATCGACGAATCCTTCAACGCTTTTGAAGGTTGGTATGTCGACGACGTAAAAGTTTCGATTCGGCCGCTGTTGCTTAACCCAACCATTCCAAGCATGGGATTCGTCATCAACGGCGAAGTCGCAGGCGATGCCTTCGGTGCGTCGGTTACCAACGTCGGGGACGTCAATCGCGACGGTCGCAATGACTTTGCGATCATGTCCAATGGAGTTGGAGCCACTCCGGGCAAAGTTTACATCTTTGAAGGGCGAACGGCTGGAACAGATTGGGCAAGTAGCCTTAACGCATCGACGGCTGATTTCATCCACACTCATTCGTCCCTGCTCAACGGTTATACGTTGTCCGGAATCGGCGATTTCGATGGCAACAGTCAAGCTGATTTGATCCTGACGAAGGACTTGCAAACGCCACTCGTTCTGTTTAGCGATTTAGCGGCCGGCAATTTGTCGCTAACGCCCGTCTCGCTCAATTATGTTTCGACCGCTTCGTCTGCATTTGGTCCGATCATGCAAGGTCCATTTGCATTGGGCGACGTGAACGGTGACGGTACGAGCGACTTGGGACTCGTTTCTGTTCTTCGGCGAAATAAGATTCTTCCCGAAGATGGTTCGAATTACGAGCATGTTGTTGGACAAGTCATATTCGGTGGTGGCGAAAATGCTCGCTCGACGAACCGATTGAATGCGCCGGATATGGTTGTCGAAACTGGCCGGCCTTTATTCTCGCTCACGGCACCATCGCCGGGGCCAATGTTCTTTGTCGGTTTGGGAAATGTTAACGGTGACTTGTCGGGTACAAACCCACTGGATGATTTTGCAATCGCGGACACGTCAGTGAGCACTGCCGTTCACGTCATAAAAGGCAGCGAGACGCAGTTGATCGTGCAGAACGTACCAACGAATCCAGATGCGTCGAATATCTATCGATACGAATTGGCGACGCCAATCATTTCCGCTTTGCCGACGGGTGCGCAGGGCATCGATTTGCAGGATGGACGAATTCACAACATTCGAGATGCTTGGGGAGTTGAGGGTACGGTCGTTAGCGAAGGTCTATCGCAAGGCCAGTCTGTCGGTGATTTCAACGCGGACGGCTACACCGATTTTATCTTCAAAGGACGCACGAAGAGTTATCTCGTTTTCGGACCTCTGGACCAAAACGCCGTTACCGATGTTCGTGACGTCGCGGATGTGATCATTGATCACGATAGCTTGAATGGGAATGACATCGGCATTCCAGCCAAGACAATGGGCGACGTGAACGGTGACGGTGTTGATGATCTGGTATTCATCGACATCGGTCCCACGAGTTTTGTAATTCGAACATTCTGGGGTGGAGCGAGCTATTCATCGCTCAAACGCAATTTGACGCGAGCCGAAGCGACCGGACTGCGTGGGAGCACGTCTGGTGCGATTGGTTTCACGGCATTAGGAAGTGTTGAAGCCAATGTCGTGCAATACAACAACGATCCCTTTGGTGACGTTGTCGTGTCGGGTGTCACGACGGGGGGCGTTGCAACCAATGTTTATCAAGGTAGCGCGACCGGCGTTAGCTCGTTGCTGGACAATATCGCTGCCAGCGTCGCAATCGCTGCTGGCGATGTGAATGGCGACGGACTTGAGGATCTACTCGTACGCAATTCGACGAGCGGTCTGACGCAATTGGTCTTTGCACGCTCGAACGGCGATGGATTGTTGCACCGGACTTTTGCAGCACCCGTTAACGGCAACTTGTTTGCATTCGGTGATATTGGTCGACCTTCCTCAACGAATTCATCGAGACCCGACGGATACGACGATTTCGCAATCGGAACTGCTGGCCAGAAAATCGAGATCTATGTTGGTGGAGCTGACATCACCACATCCACAGCATGGAAGAGTATCATTCGCACCGGGAGTGCTTCCAATCGAACTTTATACGCTGCTGCTGGGGATTACAACGGAGACGGTAAAGCAGACTTGGCGGTCCTCGATTCGGCCCGTGCCCCGGATGGCACGATAACCAACGGAACGGTCTATGTTTTCTGGTCGATCGCAGAACGCCCAACGCAGTTGACATTCGATAATGCCGACAAAGTAATTCAAAGCGGCGGAACGTTTGGATTTATCGATCAACTGGCGACACAGGCGGGACTCGATCTGGACGACGACGGGATCGATGACTTGATACTAGGGTCAGCGAACGCGGACGTATTCAGAGGTTCGGTCAAGCAAGATGCCGGTAAGGCGTATTTGGTTTACGGCGAGCGAGAACGTTTCAGTCTGCCCACGCAATTCGACGTGTTGGCGAATCGGACCGTAACCGGAAGCGGTGATTTTGTGGTTGATCTAGCCACCGGACGCCCTTGGACGTACACCTCAAATCTGTTTGCCACCGCACAGAATCTTGGTCCAGTCGATGGTCGGTTGTCAAGCAATATTGTCTTGCCGATTCAGGTCAACGGCGGTGCGCCTGTTAATGTGGTGGTTGCAGCCGATCAGCAAAATAACTCCATGTCCGACTTGGTAACCGACGTCAACGCTGCACTGGCAACGAACGGACTTGGTAGTTTACTGCAAGCGTCCAATAGCAATGGTCGCCTCAAGCTGACCGTACTCGATACGTTCCGTCCTAACAGCATTCTTGTCGGACCATCGGCGGGACTTGGCTACACACAACAAGTGCTGGCGGAGAATGCCAGTTGGTACCGATTCACGACCCTTGGCGATGGTTTGCCGGGGAATTATCTCATCGTTGGACCGCAGCCAAGTCCGACTGTCGAAGTACATGCGCAACAAGCGGGCTACTCGGATTCGTCCGCAAATCTCATAAATGGAAACGAAATAAATATCGGGGCTGCAAGTGCTGGCCTGAACTCAAGTTTCCGCAGCAACGGATATATGGAGTTTGATCTAGGCGAATTGTTGCGCTTCCAGAAAGACCCTGCAGCTTTCTTGAAAACCGTAACGTTGGACTTGGATTACAGGTCTGCTGCACTCGATTTCCCAGTCAGCTTCAACTTGACCAAGACCGCCAAGATTAGTTCGACGGGATATTTCCGGGACGCCTCGAACGCCCTTTGGAAATCGGACGGGACAGTGGCGTCGACAGTTCGTCTAACCAGTACGAGCGTTACTGATTTTGTAGCCGTCGGTAATACACTGTATTTCACGGATGGCGTTTCGATTCGGAAAATTGCGAACACCGACGTCATCTCAGAAGAAATCGAAACGGGGCTCGTTTCTGTCAGTCAATTGACGGCGGTCGGCACGCGATTGCTGTTCGCTAGTGACAACGGCACAGGTAATAATCGGATGTATTGGACCACCGGTGTCGCGGGTGCCAAACAAGTCATCCTTGCCAGTAACAATCCAGTCAATGAAGAGATTGTCAACCCAGTTCAAATTCGCGAAGTGTTCGTGGGCGCGTCGGGCGTGGCGACGGCGTTTTTTGTTGCCAACGATCGAGTGGGTGGACGCGCAATCTGGAGATTCAATCCCGGTCAGCCGGTCGCGTTGCTAATGAAAACGATTCCGAATGAGGCAACCGACTCCGTGTCGACTGGACAAATAAATGGGCGCTATTTTGCTCTGGCGAACGATCGGCTGTGGGTCAGCAATGGATCGCCCGCAGGAACAAAAGCGGTGGCGACGGCAGGGGGAGCCGAGTTGGCGTTTGTGCCGGGCGCGAATGTTGAACTAACGGATATGAATGGAACTCTATTCTTCTTCAACGATGATAAGTTGTGGAAGTACGGGACTTCGGCTGCAATAGTCGCGGATATCAATCCTTCCGGAGTCGCGAATCCAAACCTGCTCACGTCGGTCGGGAACTTGCTGTTCTTTGCCGCCACGAGTGATTCGGCGTCGGGGCGAGAGCTATGGGTATCGGACGGCGTTTCGGATACCAGGAAACTGCCGGATATTAACCCGGACCGCGTTGCTGATTCGCAACCGACAGAATTAGTCAACGTTGCGGGAACATTGTTCTTTACCGCCGACAATGGTCCGCTGGGCCGAGAGCTTTGGAAAGCGACGGGGACGACGCCGGCCAATGCTGTGGCAAGCCTAGTTAAGGACATCAATCCGGGAATCGCCGCTTCGACTCCAGTCAACCTCTTGGCCTTTGGAAATCAAGCAGTCTTTTTGGCGAACTCGGGTGCGGGCAATACGTTGTACTACAGCGATGGCAGTGAGCAAGGAACGCGATTGCTGTTGTCCGAGTTGGGCGCAAACCTTGTAATCACTCCGATAAATCCAGAAGGCAATGACCTTCTGGATAACAACGATTTGTATAGCGAGCGTCGCAATACTCTGCAACTTTCCGTGCCCGTTAGCCGAGGACAATCGGCCTTTGGTCAAGGAACGCTCCAAGTCAATCTCAAGGCAATGGTTGCCGACGCGTTGGCTCGTGGCAAAACACGACTCGCTGTCGAATTCTCGATCCCAAACACCAATATTCAAATCGACGTTTTAGCCGCGCGAGCTGGCCGCCAAATCAGTCCGACACTCGGGGTTCCGGTTCCCGAAGCGGGAATGACCCAGTTGACTGTCGTGCCCGAATCGTTTGGAAGGTTGGTCGATATTTATGATGATCAAGGCGGATTGATCGCTCAAGGTAAATCGGCTGCTGATCTTCGACATTACGATGCGGGAACTTATTTCCTTCGCGTTTATTCTGCTGACCCAAGCTTTACGACACCGGTACCGATTGCATTTGAATTTGCTGCTCCATTCGCTGGTCAGACTCGTCCGATCTATAGCGACCCAGATCGCGACATTTTGCGTGGCGGCGATGGCGACGATATTCTGGTCGGCAACGAGGATCTGGACCGGCTGTTCGGCGGAACAGGGAAGGACTTGTTCCTAGCCGAGTCGCTGGAAATTCGCGACCTCAACACGTCGTTGTCCGAGTTAACTCTTGCGCCGTTGGTCGAAGAATTAGGAGCAAAACTATACGCGGAACTCGATCCAGTCGTCGGTTTGGCGGACCCTGCACTCAAATATGCATTCGGTCGGGCGCTGGAACTGCCGTCGACTTTAGGGTTCGATGGCAAACCAATAACGGCAGACATGCGAGCAAGTCAACTTACGGAAATGACGCAACTCAGCGCAGCGAACTTAGGTGTGCGCAGTTTGGTCGGACTTGAAAATGCCATCAACATTCGCCACTTAAATTTGGGGCATAATTACCTAACCAATCTAATCGTGCTTAAGCCAGCTAGAAAAGTCGAAGGCGATAGCGTTGGCGCGCCGATTGGCCTCGCCCGACTTGAGACATTGGTGATAGACGTTAATCAAATTAGCGATTTTTCTTCGCTAACTTTGAGCCGCGAGCTGACTCGTTTGAGTGCGGATTACAACCCAATCGGATCGATCGATCCGCTGGTCAATTCCAAGAAACTGGAACTGCTCAGTATCGACGGCGTCAAGCGTCAATTGCAACCCGCCGCAACGGGTCAACCGTACAATGGATTCGGCGATTTGGCAACTCGGATAAGTACGAGCGGACTTGGAAGTGCAGCTATTCAAATTCAGGGCAAGCAACTCATCGCTTCGCCAAACGCGACTGTAACCGGAAACCTGAACGCGGGTCGTATACGCATTTATGATGCAATCACGGGAATTGAAGAAGCAGGGATTATTGCGCCGACGGTCTTCTCTGGTCTTCAATTCGGGTCGTCGCTCGCTTCGGACGGTCAGATCTTGATGGTGGGTGGTGGGCTCAATTTCTCCAATGTTGGACGCGTCTACTTTTTCGATTTCCCGACTCGATCATTTATTACGACTTTGCTGAGCCCCGAGCTTGCAGTCGATGATGACTACGGTCGGTCGATCGCGGTCCTCGACCAGTTCATTGCGATCAGTGCTCCGAACGCGAACGGATTTCAAGGAGCCGTCTACGTTTACGATCGATTCACTCGCCGTTATCTGTTTGAAATTGAAAACCCAGGTGTGGGAAGCAAGGCTGAATTCGGCTATTCCATGGCGGCATTGGGCAACACGCTTGTTGTTGGAGCCCCAGGGAACCTCGGTTCGGCTGGCGAAGTATTCATGTTTGATGTCGCTTCCCGTCGGTTGCTTCGAACAATAAATAATCGGGATGACAGTACGAATCCCGACGACCGATTTGGCGAATCGGTTAGTGCATCCGATAATTTGTTTGTCGCGGGTGCTCAGAATGCATATACGGGCACGTTGGCTCATACCGGCAAAGCGTATGTGTTTGAAAAATCAACGGGTCAGCTTGTCTCGATCTTGCAAGATGATGCCCCCGAAGAGTTAGCGTTCCTCGGCACATCTGTCGCAATTCAGGGCGAGACGGTCGTGTTAGGTGCTACGGCCAATTACACAGCGGGCAAAGGACATGCTTTGGTGTTCGACGCTCGATCTGGCGAAATCCGTAATCGAATAACATCGCCAAAATTGCCCGAGTTCAATGGATTTGGGAATTATGTTCACATCCTGGGACAAGACATTGGCGTCGCTTCCGGTTCCGGCGGATTCAAGTTGATTGACGGTGTTCGCGTCGGTAGCCTTCAATCCGTCAAAGGCATGACGAATTTGCACGATGTCAGTTTGTCCGAACAGCAAGTCAGCGATGTTGAACCACTCAGTGGTTTGGAGATGTTGACGAATCTGTACTTGAATAACAATCGTATTACGGACGTCCAAGCATTGACGGAGACCCGAATCGTCGACAACCGAAGCAACGGTTATCGCGAAGTGGGGACAGGTTGGTCGGGAGATCAGAATTTTGCTTCCTTTGGAAACGATTATCGATTGAACTCGGGGGCTGATCCATTTGCCCGCGCGTTCTGGGAATTCAACAACTTAGCTGCGGGCCAATACGAAGTCTTTGCGACATGGACGCAGCAAGACAGCCGAACATCGAATGTGCGATACAGCATCAGCGGCAACGATGATTCCGGTCGCGTCGTCGATGAAGATGAATTCGCGAATGGTTTGTTCAAGCCGACGACGGGGCCAACCACACCGGGTTCCACGAGAACCGACGTTTACAACGTGATCATCGATACTGATGATTTGACGGTCCGCAACGATGGCGAAACAAACAACGGGGCATTCTACGGTGTTCCGTTTTTTGCCGAACACACGCCGGACGGACTTGCACGATTTTACATACCGGGAGATCTAGTAATCGGCCCCGACACAATCCGCGTCGTTGGAAATTATCCTTTGTCATTGGTCGTCGGTAATAACTTGGTTGTCCACCCCGACGCCACGTTCAATACGTCCGCAGTTGGGATCAACTCAGGCGCTGGTGGCGGTCAGTCCTATTACGCAGGATCAGGCGGCTATGGGGGCAGCGGTGCCTATTATCAGTTCAATGGTCGCAATGGTGGCGCGGGAGCTTCGACGCCAAGCGCTGCGACTCCATTGAACGGGACAACTGGTGCTTGGGGATCCTATGGCTACTGGGGGAACAGCGGCTATAGCGCCAACAGTGGTAGCACTGGGTATCAGGGCTTTGGAGGTTATGGTAACAACTCGGGAGGTGGAGCAGCTGGTTATGCAGGATTCAGTGGCTATGGAGGCTATGGTGGAGTCTACGGTAACGCAGGCGCACCTGGTTTCGCGGTAAACTATCGCAGCGTCGGTGACCATGCCGATCCCGGCGGACCCGGTGGTACGGGCGGCGGCGGTTACAATGGCTACAACGGCGGAGGAGGTTACGGCGGCAGCAACTTCGTAACGGGAGCGAACGTTTCGGGTGGTGCAAGCGGTGGTTCTGGCGGCGGCGGTGGAGGCGGCGGCGGCGGCGGAGGTGGTGGTTCCGGCGGCGGTGGCGGCGGCGGCGGCGGTGCCAGTAATAATCTTGTCGGTAACATTTACTACCAAGGCGGTTGGGGTGCGAGCGGCAATTACGGAGGCTACGGCGGAGCCGGAGGCTACGGCGGTACCGGTGGCATCGGCGGATTGGGTGGTGGCGGTGGCGGTGCGTTTGAAATAATTGCGTTGGGCCACGTCAACACGGAAAGTGCAGATTTCGTTTCACGCGGCGGAAACGGTCAAGCTGGCTCGACGGGTAGCGCCGGTTTCGGCGGAACAGGCGGCAGCGGAGCAACGTCAAGTCGACAAGGATATCGCGCAGGAAATTACGGCGACTCTCCAAACCACTTTGACGGCGGCGACGGTGGCGGTGGCGGAGCCGGCGGCAGTGGTGCAACAGGTGGCTCCGGGGCTCGAGGTGGTAGCGGAGGTGGTGGTTCCGGCGGAACGATAAAATTGTTCGGATCCGAAATTGTGGGATCGCCGGTAGTCGATACGGCTGGCGGTTTGGCAGGGGGGACTGACGGTCAAGCAGGATCGGTTGGTCGATTCATCCTTGGAACGAACACTACCGCGTCGATCAATGATACAAACGTAACGCAAACCAATCGCGAAGTTTACTCGGGCGTACGTCGCGCGAACCCATTCATGCTCAACAACGAAGAAACGCCGACGATCATCGGACTCGTCGGTGGGGCGGAATCTTACGGATTCGTCGACATCACTGCGACCGATCTGCTGAAACAAGAAGTGTTTGATAGCGCGCCCGTTGGATCGCGCGCCGTGCTATTGCGAGTCGATCTTGGATTCGGCGGTTACGATCAAAACTATGTCGGGTATGACATGTTGATTTTGGCGAATATCTCCAACCAAACTTTGCACGGTCCTCGACTAGGGGTTGAGAGCGTGATTCAACCACTTCAAATCGGCGGCTTTGCAAAGGACCCTGGTTTTGGTGGGTCGGGTCCAACTCTGGTAACAGACCTACTGCCCGGCCAAGTCTTTGTAACGCTCGTTCCGAACGGCTCAAGGAATTTTAGCTTAGGATTCGAAGCTGACGATTCATCGCAAGTCGTCAAGTCCAATGCGTTGGTTAACGACCAACTGTTCTATTTGACGTCTGTAGCTGGGGCGACACAAATCAATCAGAAATTCGCTCCACAACAGGCGACTTTCGAAGGTCGACCTTACCAAAGTCTTGGCACGTTCGATGTCACCACCGGGGAACTTAAAGTTGACATCAACAATGTCGGCGTAGGAAATTTCGCGACCGATGCGATCCGGCTTGTGCGACTCGGAAACACATTGCCGAACTTGCAGACCTTAACCCTGGCAGGCAACCCTCTTGGTAATGTTGCAAACGATATTTCGTTGGCATCTCTTAGAAGCCAAGTTGCCGAAGTTGATCAATTTGAACAAATCGTCAATCCTGAGTTTGCGATTGAAATTGGTCCTCAGATTACAACCGTTGGGGGTAATGTATCTATCGATCTGGAACCCGGTGATGCAACGACTACCAACAGCGCGGATGTGCCTAAAGCCATCAATGACAACGCTACGGTAACTTCGACATTGACCGTTGCTGGTGCTGGCGTGAATTTGTTTGACATCAACGTGACATTGGATATTACGCATACGTTTGAAGGTGATTTGGACGTATTCTTGATTGCGCCAGATGGACGACGCGTTGAGTTGTTTACCGCCATCGGCGGGGGTAGCGATAATTTCCAAGCTACTACATTAGACGACGAGGCAAACGTTTCGATCGTAAACGGGACCTCACCTTACACAGGCATTTTCCGCCCTGAATCGATCGCTGGTTTAAATGTTCTAGACGGGATGAATCCAAATGGCGTTTGGACATTGGAAATTTCCGACCATGCGGGAGGGGATACAGGCACGCTCAACTCCTGGTCGGTCGCAATTGACAGCACGCAACCGACGGGACTCTACAGCGTCGAAAGCAGTGATCCGAATGTTCGTGCGACTATCGTCGGTGATGAATTAAGGCTAAGAGCACCAAGTTCTGGTGCAGGCGCATCTCAGATCCATGTGACAAAGCATCTTGGGGCTGCGGGAATCAACGATCCTCAAGGGCGGACAACATCGCAAAGTTTTGATCTGAATTTTGGCGCAACAGGTATCTACGGAGTCAAATTCAATGACGTCGATGGCGATGGAATTCGTGACGCTGGTGAGCTAGGTATCGAAGGTATCAAGATTTTCATCGATGCGAACTTCAACGGCGCTCTCGATCCAACGGAACAGTTCACGGTAACGGACGCCGAAGGAAACTATTCATTCGCCGGAATTGCACCTCAACAATACGCTATCGGTGAAGTGATCGACTTAAATTGGAGTGCTACGAAACGCGGAGTTGGCGGGTACTTAGCAACAAATCTGAATATCAACCCTACGGGGAATTCCAATCCTGGACCGTCGCTGAACTACAACGGAAACTTGTACTTCTCGGCAGACGGCGGAGATGGGAAAGGTAGTGAGTTATGGCGGTACAACGGAACGACGACGACCCGGGTCACCGACATCAACACGGCGGGAAATTCCGATATCGATCAGCTTACGCTTTTCGACAACAAGTTATATTTCCGAGCTAACGACGGAACGACTTTTGGGCGACTTTATCGCTACGATGGAACAAATGTTCAACCCGTTACGAACATTTCGGTCAACAGTCTTCGAGTGTTCTTAAACAAACTGAACTTCAGTGCTGATGGTGGTGATGGAGCAGGCAACGAATTATGGCGAGTCGATAACGCAGGCACCCTGGAGAGAGTTAGTGACATTCAAGTTGGAGCAACGGGATCGTACCCAAATTATCTGTCGACTTTTAGCGGCAAGTTGTATTTTTCCGCAGATGGACCGGATGGACGAGAACTGTACAGTTACGACGGCACTTCGGTGGTGCAAGCTGCGAACATCAACACGGCAGCGGGTGCTGGCTCGTTCCCGTCCGGTTTGACGCCGTTCGGTACGGCATTGTATTTTTCTGCGAATGATGGAGCGGACCGCGAGTTGTGGAAATTTGACGGCACGACAGCAACTCAAGCTGTCAATATCAATCCTGGTGGATCAAGTTATCCGTCGTATTTGAAAGCCGTTGGGGGCAGTCTTTATTTTTCTGCCTTTACCCCGACGACAGGCAGTGAGCCTTATCGATGGAGCGGAACGGCACTTACTTCCTTGGGCGATCTCCGCGTTGGACCAGACGGTTCTGGCTCCCGTGAATTCGTAGTTTACGATGGCAGTGTGTTCTTTGCTGCATCGGACTTTGGCCAAGGCGAACTTTGGAAAGTAACTGGTTCCACGGCGACTCCCGCTGCAAACTATTTTGGCAACGTGGATGCAGGGTTGATCGGGCTGAACGTCTACAATTCTCGGTTGATGTTTGCGGCAAATAATGGTTCGGAGAGCGAACTTTTCCAAGTCTCCAAAGTCCCCGTAGGAGAATACATCGTCGATCCTAATCTGCAGGCTCTGGCAACAGGCATTCAGTTTGGCAATCGACAAATGCTGTCCACGAATGTCACAGTCGCAGGACAACCCGCGAACTCGTCGATCGACGAAAACTCCGTTGTGAGTATTCAGTCCGTTTCGCATATCGGTTTTAATAGTCCGAATGTGCCTGTCACGATCAACGATACATCGACTGTAACGTCGACGCTGACGGTCGGTGGAGTTGCAGGTTTGATTCGCGATGTGGAAGTCACGTTGGATATCACGCATACGTACGTCGGCGATCTCAATGTTGTCATGATCGCTCCGAACGGAACGCGGGTGACGCTGGTGGACAATGTCGGTTTTGGACGCAGGAACTTTACAGGAACGGTCTTTGATGACGAAGCTCCATCGAGTATCACCAGCGGAATCGCTCCATACCGTGGCGTCTTCCGACCAGTTGGTTCGCTCAGTGCATTCGATGGTCTCGCTGCCAATGGAACTTGGACGCTAGAGATAACAGACGAATTGGGCGGCGATGTTGGCGTTCTGAATAGCTGGTCTTTGGAATTTGAGCGACTCGCAGCGGGAGTGGTTTGGACCGTTACGCCGATTGGTGGAGCTCCAGCCCCCGCAGACTTGACGATTAATGGTGCCGATATCAGCTTCCGACCAATCGACAACGGAACCTATATCGTTACAAGCCAGTCGACGATCAGCGGTACAACCTACACTGAGACGCGAAACATTTACGTCAACAATGTAACTCCAACGCTCACGCTCAATGCCGTAGGACCACTGAATGAAAACGACGAGTTAACCTTTAGCGGTGCTATCAGCGATGTCAGTCCTAACGACCCGCTAACTCTTTCGATCAACTGGGGTGATGGAACCACGGAGACGTTTAACTATCCAGCCGGAACGACGTCGTTCAGTGAAATACATCGATACTTAAATGATAATCCGTCTGGGACATCCCCTGACAATGTCACCATCAATGCAATCCTAAGTGACGACGACAGTGGCGTGGCAACGGCGAGCCAAACTTTCCAGATTGCTAATTTGCAACCGACTATTTCGTTGCTTGGTAATAGCGCATCCTTTGTCCCATCAAATGTCGGCCAACCAGTTGTCCTCAGCGGACAGTATGCCGACGTCGGGACAGTAGATATTCATTCGGCAAGCATCAATTGGGGTGATGGCACGATCGAAACGGTTCCATTATCGGCGGGCCAAATTGCCGCTTCGCACAATTATGGTCAAGGCGGAATCTATTTGATTCTTGTAACTGTTATTGACAACGACAATGGCAGCTCGACATCAGCAACTACAGCTTTAGTTTCTGGTGCAGGTGTAAATCAGGAGACTCTATTTGTCGTTGGTTCCAATGGCGACGATCGTATTCAAGTCGACCGTATCGGTGCGCAGTTGCGCGTTAGTGGTGTTGCTGGCATCGCAACAAGTCAGCTTTTTGACGCTGCCGACGTCACGAACGTACGTGTCTTTGCGGGCCAAGGCAACAACGACGTAACTATCGGTCAACTACTATTTCCAACATTGGTGACCGCAGGCGCGGGTTTAGACGCATTAACGATCTTAGGCGACGTGTCGAATGACATCATTCAAGTCGATTGGAGTACGAGTGCAAATCAGTTGAAGGTCGATCGAAGCTTTGTCGCAGGAACGATTGTTCAAACAGACAGCATCGAGGGATTTGAAAAGCTGGCTGTTGATGGCGCAGCAGGTAACGATAACTTGAGTTTATCGTTGCTTACCTTAGCCGATTTGCTTTCGGCTGGAATCACGGAAACGGTGCTCGATGGAAATATTGGCAACGATACGCTTCTGGGAAGCCAGTTGGCCGACCTCATTCGCGGAGGTGCCGGAGTCGACAGTATCACGGCAGGACGTGGCGATGATATTCTGGATGGCGGCGAAGGGAACGACGTCGTGCGGGGTGGACTAGACAACGATCGATATTTGTTCAATGACGCATTGGAAACGCAGACGGATTTGATCGTCGAGCTGCTCAATGAAGGCAACGAAACGCTTGATTTCTTTGCAGCCACCTCGGCTGTCATGGCCAATCTGGCCAGCGACACATCGACGGCAACGCAAACCAATCGCATCATCAGGATGCAAACCGCCGGTCAGTCGGCCTTCGTCGAAAATGTTATCGGTGGCCGAGGCAATGATACACTGACAGGCAATGCTGCAGACAATCGAATCACGGGTGGATTAGGCAGTGATACCCTGGCTGGCGGTGCTGGCAATGATCGGTTTATCTTCGGTTTGGCGGATTCACCTGAAGCAGACACCGTAAGCGAACTCCCAGGTCAAGGTATTGATACGCTGGACTTTAGCGGGTTGACGTCAGACGTCGATATTAATCTTAGCAGTGACACTGGTTTGGTTCGCGAGTTATTCCGAACGGTGCAAACGCCTGCGGGGCAGTCAGCAAACTTTGAGCAAGCTTGGGGTGGTGCCGGCAATGATCGGTTAACTGGTAACGACGGCGTCAATAACTTGTTGGGTAACGCGGGCAACGATCAGCTTGATGGTGGCCAAGGCAACGACTCGCTGGGTGGCGGTTCCGGCGACGATACGTATATCTTTACCAACTCGTCGGCTGTCCAAGCCGATACGATTGAAGAACTCTCCGGAGCGGGAACGGATACGATCGACTTCGGTATGATCACACAATCGACCGTAGTGAATTTGAGCAGCGATACGGCTACCGCAACCACCAATCTGCGCACGATTACTATGGCTGCGGTTGGTCAAGCTGCTAATTTGGAAAATGTAATCGGCGGTAGTTCCAACGATGTCATTAGCGGAAACGCGGCGAACAATATTTTGTCCGGTCGTAGCGGAGCCGATCGATTAACGGGCTTTGGCGGCAACGATATCTTGGATGGCGGAGAAGGCAGCGATGTTTTGCTGGGCGGTATCGGCAACGATACGTACCGTTTCGATGTAGCCATTGCGGCACAAACGGATCGCATCACCGAGCTTACCAATCAAGGTTCCGATACGCTCGATTTCACAGGTTCCGCTCTCGTGGTATCCGTGAACTTGACCAGTGATACCGCGACAGCAACGCACGGGCTGAGAACTGTCAGAACGGAATTGGCTGGGCAAGTTGCGAATATTGAGAATGCTCTGGGTGGAACGGCTAACGATACGCTAGTCGGAAACGCCGCCGATAATACGCTTCGAGGAAATGGCGGCAACGACACGCTCACAGGTAACGCAGGAAATGACGTTCTCGATGGTGGCGAAGGAGACGACACCCTCGTAGGCGGACTCGGCAACGACACGTATCAGTTCTTCGACAGTGTCGGTGTCCAGCTTGATACGATTGACGAACGGGCCGCCGAAGGCACGGATAAGCTCGACTTTGCCAACGTCACTCGTTCCGTGACAGTTGACTTGCTCAATAACACGACAACGGCGACAGATGGAGTTCGCGTCGTAAAAATGTCGGCTGTTCAAGCGGCTAATTTGGAAAACATCGTCGGTGGCTCTTCTAACGATATCCTGCGAGGCAACAACGCAGTCAATTCGATCACGGGCGGTGCTGGCGATGATCAAATCCAAGGCCGTCGAGGAAGCGATTTGTTGGTAGGCGGTTTGGGTGACGATCGCTACGTTTTTGAAACCGTCACAGTGGCCGAAGTCGATCGTTTGACAGAGTTGGCGGGCCAAGGCAGCGATACGCTCGATTTCAGCGGCATTACAACTGCTGTGACGATCAATTTGACTAACGATACGCAGACCTCGCTTCACCAGTTCAGAACGGTCCGAATGGATGCTACGGGACAATCGGCGAATATCGAAAACGTGATTGGCGGAACTGCTGCGGATACGATTACAGGAAATAATGCCGATAATAGTTTGGCTGGTTTGGCCGGGGCCGACACGATCAATGGTGGAGTTGGGAACGATGCGATCGATGGCGGTGAAGGCAGCGATTCGTTGAATGGCGCTGGGGGCAATGATACGTATGTCTTCGCTCCTGCAATTGTTAGCCAAACGGATACGATCACGGAACTCGGTAATCAAGGTTTCGACACGTTGGATTTCTCGTTGATTACGACTGCCGTGAATGTCAATTTGTTGAGTGATACGGCGACTGCGACCCATTCTTTGAGAACCGTCCGAACAAACGCTGGCCAAGCGGTCAACATGGAGAATGCTATTGGCGGCAGCGGCAACGATGTCTTCTCTGGCAACAACGCAGCTAATCGTTTGGTTGGCAACGGTGGAAATGACACATTGAATGGGCTGAATGGAAACGATACCCTCGAAGGTGGAATTGGCAATGATGTGCTGACGGGTGCGGAAGGGTCGGATACTTTGATCGGAAACGCTGGTGACGATCAGTACATTTTTGGAGCCGCCACGACGGTGCAAACTGACACCGTGGCCGAACTAACAGACGAAGGCATGGACACGCTGGACTTTTCGACCGCAACGGCTGCGTTAACGGTGAATCTAACTTCTGATTTGTCATTGGGTGTATTGACCAACCGAATGGTTCGGACAAATGACACCGGACAATCGGCAAATTTCGAAAATGTCATCGGCAGCAATTTCGCAGACAGCATTACGGGGAACGATGCGAACAACCGGCTAGATGGTCGAGGTAGTGCAGACTTTATCTCCGGTGGTGCTGGTAATGATACGTTGCTTGGCCAAGGTGACGCGAATACGTTGGTCGGCGGTCTCGGAAACGATACATATATCTTTTCGGGAGTGCTGACTTCCTCACTGACTGACATCGTGCGAGAGTTCGATAACGAAGGGACCGATACCCTCGACTTTAGTGGAGCGACGTCGATCGTTTCCATTGATCTAGAAAACAGCATACTTGGCGGTTATACAAATCGCATCGTACAAACAGATGCAGGTTTAGCGGGGAATTTCGAAAACGTCTTGGGCGGTTCCGCGTCGGATACGTTGCTCGGTAACTCGAGTGCGAACATGCTTGTAGGCAACGCCGGCAACGACACGATCGATGGTCGAGTAGGCGACGATGTTTTGACCGGTGGCGCGGGCAGCGACACGCTGAAAGGCGGTTCCGGAAACGACCAGTACCGATTTGCCAATGCGACCGCAGCAGAAATAGACACCCTCGTCGAAAACGCGAACGATGGCACCGATACGGTTGATTTTTCAAGCGTCACCACTGGTGTCGTTGTCAACCTTGGATTGACTGCGGGACTGGCTGCGCACACCAATCGTACCGTAAATCTGAGTGCTGCTTCGGCGGGGAATTTAGAAGACGTTGTTGGCACTTCGGCGGATGATACGATTACCGGAAATGCCCAGTCGAATCGCATTGTGGCTGGTGCGGGTAATGACACAATCGACGGCAAAGAAGGCGGGGATTATCTCGACGGTGGTCTTGGAAACGACACGTATCGCTTTGGAACCGCCCTGGTGAGCGAATCAGATTCCGTCCGCGAATTGCTCAATGAAGGCACCGATACACTGGACTTTGCGGGCAGCGTCTCCGATGTGAATCTTGATTTGAATCAAACAACTTCGCTTGCATTTAATGGACTGCGATCGATCGTCGCGTTGGATGCTGGCGGCCGAAACTTTGAAAACGCGATCGGTGGTGTTGGTAACGATTCCTTGATCGGCAACGATTCAGCAAACCAATTGACCGGCAACGCAGGTAATGACCTAATCGTTGGCGGCATGGGCAGTGACTTGTTGGTCGGCGGAGCGGGTGACGATCAGTATCGATTTACAGATACCAACGTGGTCGAAGTCGATACCATCAGCGAATTGGCAAACGAAGGAATAGATACTGTCGATTTTGCAGGGTTATCAACCGATGTGACGGTCAATATGCTGCAATCGAATGGTTTTGCGGTCCATGCGAATAGAACAGTCAACACGCTGGCTACGCAGCAAAATCAATTTGAAAACGTCATCGGTGGCAGCGGGAATGACAGATTGCTTGGAAACGCGCGCAATAACCAATTGGAAGGTGGATTGGGTAACGACCATCTGCAAGGAAATGCCGGCAACGATACGCTGAGTGGAGGACTTGGCGATGACGTTTACTACTTTACCGCAGCCGTGGGTACCGAAACCGATACGTTGACGGAGTTGCAAAACGAAGGCATCGATAGTTTGAATTTCTCCGAAATGACTATCGCTGTTCAAGCCAATTTGGCCAGCGCCGCTGCTCTTGCAACGCATACAGGTCGCACTGTTCGTACAGCGACGAATTCGGCGGAGTTCTTCGAAAATGTTATTGGCGGTAGTGCCAATGATGTTCTTGCCGGTAATGGAGTAGGAAACCTACTCGTTGGCAATGCTGGAGACGACACCTTAACTGGCCTCGGTGGCAACGATGTGCTCGATGGAGGCGAAGGCGCAGATTCGTTGACTGGTGGCTTGGGTGACGATTCCTACCGTTTCCAAAATGCGGTAGCCGCACAAACGGACACCTTGTCCGAGTTGACAAACGGCGGTCGCGATACACTGGACTTCTCGGCGGTTACCGTCGCTGTCCAAGTCAATTTGGCCGCAGCGCTCACGGTCGGCACGCATACGAATCGTACTATACAAATTGGCGCTGGGCAGACGCTGTTCTTTGAAAATGCAGTTGGTGGAAGTGGCTCTGACACTTTAGTTGGAAACTCGGTCGACAATATATTAATCGGCCAAGCGGGCAACGATGTGATAACCGGTGCCGAAGGCTCGGACACGATGGACGGTGGTTTGGGCAACGATATATTCAACTTCGCAAATGCTATAGCGCAACAAACGGATACGGTAATTGAACTAACTGCGGGTGGTGTTGATCGTTTGAATTTTGGAACATCGACCAATGCTGTTAATGTTGACTTGAGCAGCGATGCTACGCTGGCAACTCAGGCCCTACGAACTGTGCGAACCAGTTTGCTGGGACAAGCAGCCAATTTCGAAATAGTTACAGGCAGCTCGGCATCCGACATTATCCTTGGAAACGCTGCGGATAACTCTCTTTCTGGTGGCAATGGAGACGACGTGCTCGATGGCAAAGACGGCAGCGACACGTTAATTGGCGGCGGGGGCAATGATCAATTTCTGTTCGGCGATACTAGTCTCGCTCAGACCGATACGATTTCCGAACTAGCGGCGGGTGGTACTGACACAATCAGCTTTGCTAGTTCAACGCAGTCCGTCGTAGCGAATCTTGGCAGCGATGCGACCACTGCGGTACATGGACTTCGCACGGTTCGAATGGACTTGGCGGGCCAATCTGCAAACTTGGAAAACGTGATCGGAAGCAATGCGAACGATCAGTTGACAGGAAATGGAGCGAACAATTTGTTGGATGGTCGTGGAGGGAACGATAGCTTCATCGACGGATTGGGCGATGACGTCATGATTGGTGGTCAAGGCAATGACAGCTACATCTTTACGAACACCGCGGTTGTTCAATCGGATGTCATCAGCGAATTTATCAACGAAGGTTCCGACACGATCGATCTGTCGGCAGTTACGACTGCGGTCAACGTGGATTTTTCTGCTAGTTCGACCGTAGCAACCTATACCAATCGAACTATCTCCGTTGCGCTTAACGGGCAAAACACGAATTTGGAAAATGCGATCGGCGGTTCTGCTGACGACATCTTGATTGGAAATAGTGCCGCCAATACTTTCGAAGGTCGCTCCGGAAATGACCGAATCTCGGATAGCGAAGGCGATGATACGCTGGTTGGTGGTCTCGGCAACGATACGTATGTCTTTGCCGATGCATTGGCGGCTCAAACCGACCGAGTGACTGAATTATCGGCTCAAGGAGTCGATATACTTGACTTCAGCGCTCTGACCGTTGGTATCACGATCGATTTAGTTGACGACATTAATCTCGCCAAGCATAATTCGCGAATCGTTCGATCTGGCGTTGTAGGTGGTGCAGGTAACCTAGAAGCAGCCTATGGTGGTAGCGGGAACGATTCGATCGCAGGCAACGTCAGCAATAATACGCTGCGTGGCAATGATGGCGATGATATTCTTCTAGGGCGCGAAGGCAACGATTTGCTTGTCGGCGGTATTGGCAATGACCGTTACGTTTTCGGTGACGCAACGACCGTTCAGACCGATACGATTTCTGAAGCATTGAACCAAGGCACCGATACCCTGGACTTTGGTGCCACGACGTCGAGCGTCCAAGTTGACTTGACCAACGGTGTCTCCACCGCAGTTCATGCCAATCGAACCGTAAAAATGAATGCGGCCGCGCAGGTTGCGAATATGGAAAATGTCATTGGCGGCAATGCCGGAGATACGATTGTCGGCAATGCGGTGGCCAATGTATTGATCGGCGGTGGCGGAGCGGATTCCTTGACGGGTGCCGCTGGAGCCGATGTTCTCGATGGTGGCGAAGGCAATGACTCACTCGTCGGTGGTGCTGGCGATGACCGTTACGTGTTTGAAAACGCAGCCGTTGCTCAAACCGACACGGTCAAAGAACTATTAAACGAAGGCGTCGACACGCTCGACTTCGGTGCGATCACAACGGCAGTAAATGTCAATTTGACCAATGGAGCATCGACTGCGTCGCATCTACGGCGCACGATTGCGATGAGTGTTCCCGCAGAAGTCGCGAACATGGAAAACGTAGTCGGTGGTCGGACTAACGATATTATCGTTGGAAATGCTGCAAACAACGTTTTCCTCGGGGGCGCTGGTGCGGATAGTCTGACCGGCTCGAACGGGAACGACGTTCTTGACGGGGGCGAAGGAAATGATGCGTTGCTTGGCGGACTCGGTGACGACATTTACGTATTCGCCGACGCGGCAGTCAGCCAAGCGGACACGATTACGGAACTTGTAAACGCCGGAACAGATACGATTGATCTTTCTAGAATAACGGACGCTGTTAGCATTAATTTGACGAGCGACACGTTAACTGCCACGCATTTGCGGCGGACCATTCGCATGGCGGCTGCTGGGCAATCCGCAAATCTTGAAAACGCTTTTGCAGGCAACGGTGATGATACGATTTTGGGTAATGCCCTGGGCAACTTGCTACGGGGCGGTGCAGGAAACGATCGCATCACGGGCAACGCAGGCAATGATCAATTAGAAGGTGGTACAGGCAACGATATTTACGTTTTCGCAAACGCAGCGATTGCCGAAGCAGACACAATTCTGGAACTCGGTGGTCAAGGAATCGATACACTTGATTTCTCCGCCATCACTACCAACGTGACGGTGGATCTGCAAAGCGATGCAAGCACGGCATCCCATTTGCGTCGGACGGTTGCGATGGTTGGTGCTGGTCAAGTTGCTAACCTTGAAAACGTTGTCGGTGGTTCTGCAAACGACTCGATCACAGGGAACGCAGCCAATAACGTGCTTTCGGGCAACGCTGGTGTGGATACACTTCGCGGTAATTCTGGTGATGATCAATTGAATGGTGGAGAAGGCAATGACACGCTAATTGGCGGCACCGGTAGTGATCGCTATGTCTTTGCTAATGCAACCGTTGCTCAAACCGATACGATTACCGAGTTGGCAAACGAAGGATCGGATTGGTTAGATTTCTCAGCCGTTACCACAGTACTGACCGTGGATTTGACAAAGCAGTTGACGACGGGCGTTCATGCCAGTCGAACGGTTCGCATGGCGTTGGCAGGTCAAGAAGCCAACCTTGAAAATGTTGTGGGAGGCTCCAATGCCAATCTCATCCGAGGCAATGCAGCCGACAATATCCTGTTGGGAGGCGGAGCAAACGATATCCTTGTGGGCAACGCTGGCAATGATAGGCTGGAAGGTGGAAACGGACGCGACGTGATTGTTGGGGGTGTGGGAGCCGACGTGCAACGCGGTGGCCTGCAAGACGATTTGCTTGTCGCGGGAACCACCAATTTCGACGCAAATAATGCTGCTCTTCAAAATATTATGAACGAATGGGCTCGAACCGACGCGAGCTATTCCGAGCGCATTGACCATCTCAAGGGAACAACAGCAGGTGGCTTGAATGGTGCGACATTGCTAACAAATGCCACGGTAGCCGACGACACGGATGTCGATACGCTAGAGGGCCAAGAAGACCTAGACTGGTTCTGGGCTCAGTTGACCGATAACTTAGATCGTGACTTGGGTAATGGCGAGCAACTTAAATAAACATTTTGTCGATTAATTTGCAGCTTCAAATTTTTGACGGAACCACCGTTGCGTGGATTCCGACAAATGTGCGGCGATCGATTTGTGGAACGGGCGGTAGCTAACCATCGCGCGTTGCCCTGCGAATAATTTGACGCTGGCTTCCGGTGTCAAGTTGACGATGGCCGTGAATCGCGGCGTGAGTAGTTCCAAGTTCTGTGTTTTGGATTCATCATCACTCGCCGTAGGCTTAACCGCCAAGCTGCCACCATTCACAGTTGCCAATCCTTCATGAAACAGCGAGTGATCAGCTCGCGGAATGACTTTGGTAATCGAGCTTCGGATCAACGGAGAACTGGGAATGTCGACGACGACCGAGGTGTCGTATTGATCTTGAAAAGCGTCAATATCTTCTTGGGCTATGGAGAGCCTTATTTGCTTTTGGGATTCGTCGCCGATCGCAACGAGCAAATCGCCTTCAAAAAGGTAGGTGCCACGAAGCGTCTCTAAATTGCGTCGAACGACGAAACCATCGCACGGAGCGTAAACCTTGAGTTCCTGGACTTGTCGGCGTTTTTGATTCAATTGTTTCATTAGCCCGATACGGTTCTCTTCTTCGGATTGTTGCTGGGCGACTTCGCGTTTCTTTTGAAATTGCCTACATCGGATCTCGGATTGTTGGATTTGCAATTCGATATCGCGCATTTCGTTAACCAGCTCGCGATTGGTTAACTCAACGAGCAAGTCTCCTTTCTTGACACGCTGGCCGCTTTCGACATGGATCGAATCGACAAAGCCGGGTGACGCAGCTCGAATGACAACGTCTGGAGCGTATTCAACCACTGCTGGAGCGTAGAACTTGCCCGGCCAAGCAGCATAAAATACAACGGCAGCAAGCAATGCAACCGTTATTCCTGTCTTTAAAAGGAAAGGCATGATCTTGGGTTGCTCGTTAGATTTCCCGGAAATCAGGTATTTTGCAGAATTGAAAATCGGCATCGCGAACCAGAGGAATCCGGCAAACAATGCAATCAAGATTCCGGCGCCGTGGAACATCGCGGACGCAGCGACTACCAAACTGATGCTCATGGCAAAACGCCAAACGCATGACATGCATCCATACACGGCAAAGATACGTCGATTGTGATTTGACCAATGTGGAAGACTTGAGGTCACGCCAAGTATATGGCGTTTGGCAAGGTATCGCACAAATGTTTGCCCGGATGTATACAGATTTGGCAGCTTGAGAAAATCCGAGAGAATAAAATAGCCGTCGAATCGCATCAGCGGGTTGGCATTAAACAGAACGGTGGAAACGGTGGCCGTGACGATCATGTTGAAACACAGATTAGCAAGCCACGGATCGTTCGTTGCCGACCAAACCAACGCAGCACACGCCGCTAATCCAAGTTCGGTATACAGCCCCGCGCTGGCGACGTGAATTCTTTCTCGCCGAGAGCGAAAACGCCAACTGCTCGTGACGTCAACGTACGGCATGGGCGCGAACAAGACAAAGAGGATACCGGTTTCGTGAACGTCGCCACCGTGCCGCTTGCACACGATTCCATGGGAGACTTCATGGAGAATTTTTAAAATCACCCAACAGACCGCAAGCCAAATCCAATTGGACGGAGAAAATACTCCATCCGATGCCCGTTCAAACCGGTCCCAATCGGACCAGACTTTATAGGTCGCGAATACAACTAAACCTAGCCAAACGGGAAACGCCCACAAGCTGAAAAGCCAGCCTGCAAAGCGATTCAGACTTTCGAAGGATCGGTTCGGCGAAAAAAGCGGTAAACGGAAGACGGCCGGATTGTATTTCTCCAAAGTCGCTTTCTTGTCTTGAGCGTTTCGATTGCACGACACGATAACTTGGTTTTGCTCAACGGTGTTTGCCAATCCCATTTCGACTAACCATTGGCAAAGACCGGCGGTTGAAAGTTCGTTGAGCCGATGGTTAGGTATGGCCGTGGAGAGTTGAGAAAGTGCTTGCTGAACTGAGTTTTGGCCATCAAAAAGGGAAACGAGAGTGTATTCTACATGACCTAATCGATAAAACTTCAGATTGACTGGGTCTTCGATTATGTAATGCGGATCGACTTGCGATGGCTGGGGGGTAATGATCAAGTCTTCGCGCAGCGCGAGCCGAGTCGAACCAAAGTCGCGAACGCTGTTTTCAAAGTCTTGGGTCATCGAAATACCTAATCCAAAATTACCAAGCGATTGCCTTAGTCGAAGCTTCCCACGCCTTGTGGAAAACGATCCATCCCAACATACGATTGTCTGTCCTGACGCGAACTCGACCTTTCATCCCCGGACGCAGTTTCCCTTCAGCGTTGTCGACTTCAACTTGAGCGATAAAGACATTGTCGCGATCCCGCAATTCGGATCGCGGTTCAATTCGCGTGATGGTTGCAGACATTAGCTCTCCTGGAAAGGCATCCAAACGAATGTCGACTTGCTGCCCTTTTGCGACATGAGCTATTTCTGAGTCCGCGATGGCTACTTCGAGGATCATCTTGTCCAAGGGCGCGATCTCAAATAGCGTTTGTCCAATCTTCAGCTTGGCCCCCTCGGCCCGTTCGAGATCGCCGCTTGCGATCATACCAGCAAACGGACTCCGAATTTCGAGCAGCTTGGAGCGATGATCAAGCAGTTTGATTTTAAGGTCGATACGCTCCGCTTCGAGTTGGGCGATTTGCTGATCGGAGTAATGATGGGATGCTTGGGCTGAGTCGCGTTTCTTAAGAGCCTGATTCTTGTCGGCAACAAGGCTTGCACGCTCCCACTCGATTTCTTGATCGTCCATCTTGGCCAACAGGTCGCCCTCTGCCACGACATCTCCAGCCTTTGCAAACGTTTTGTCGAGTGTTCCTTCGAACGGTGCTGCGACATAACGTCTGGTGACGGGTTCAACGACACTTTCGCAATGAATCTTGTAGGGTACGGGCAAGAGCATGGCGAGCGAAGCAAGTGCGATACAAACGCCGGCGATTTGGGCTTTGCGAGATTTCCAAAGTTTCCGTGAGATACGAAGCGTCTTGTCAAACCAGTCACCCTCGATCGACCGAACTGTTTGCAGCGCGATAGAAATCGAAGGCTGAGCTGCGTTCAAGAAAACTTGGACGCGACGCTTGGCGTCTTCGTTAACATCTGCAACCACGATGGCACCGACTGCAACACCTTGGGAGTTGATCAGAGGAAGTGTGATGCAATTTTCGTGCGGACCTGTGGAGCATAGACGTTTTTGTGCGAGTGTCCCATGCGCTCCGTCGTCGGAGTCGTTTGGATAACTAACCATTTCGCCACGCATGATGGCCTCGTCCATTGCGGATTCTAGCGCTCTCGCGATTTCGGATTTGCTGTCGAATCGTTGGAGATCGGAAATCGTCGACAATTTGCAAGGCTTGTGCTGTGAAGGAGAAAGTCCCACGGCGACACGTTGGCACGCCAAATGTGCAGCTAAAGCCGTTGCCAATCGTTGCGTGGCACCCTCAAGATTGTCGCACGCGATGATTTGTTGAATCAAGTCCAACGCTGCCGACGCTTCCAGCTCGGTGCCACTCATCGAAGTCGACGTGTTCGTCGATAGTGGTATCGCAGCAGGATGATTGCTTTCGGGTATCGTTGCATCGGCGGAAAGAACTGGCACACAGGCTTGTGCGGAAGACAAATTAACCTGTTCGGATCGGTCCAACCAAACTGCAATCTGGGTCGAGAGCAACTGCATTAGCAATACGATTTGATGGGCCGATGTTTCGCTACCGAATACTGCCGCGAGCGCGTCGTTTGATTTTCTCGTCGCGAGTACGGGTGCTGTCGCAATGGACATGTTGGGATTCGTTTTGATACGAAGATCTAGATCACCCGTGCGAATCGCCGTATGACTGGAAATGATCATTTGTTGGCGAAGCCGATCTTCGCAGGGACCGTCCAAAGGCAACAGTTGGTGAATCTTTGTTAGATCGTCGGAGTCGTTCCGCTCAAGATACAAGAGCGTGGTTACGTCCGAATGCTGTTGTAGGATCTTGGCGATTTTTCCAAGCAGTACTCCCCGCGTTTCACTTGTCCTCGCGATAGACTTTAGTTCGCGCTGAATGGATCGTAACTGCAAAGTGTTTTGTAATATTGCGTCGGGCTGAATTCCAGCAGAGTTTACGTTGACAGTTGATGTCGACATGTTGTAACCGTACGTGTTTTTGAGGAGTTAACGGCCGTTTAGTTGAATGAGCGAGGTTGCGTGCTTTGTGGCTTTTCGTTGGATTCCAGTTTGCAGCGTTGCCCGCTTCTAAATTGGTTTTGGGAGTTTTCAACGAGGAGTCGAACGAGAACTGTGTCGCTTTCGGCATCCGTCGTTGGCGAGATAAAATCAACCTCACATTGAATTGTTTTATGCGCGCCAACAAATTGAACAGGCAGCTTTTCACCGACTCGAAGTTTGTCAGCTTGAGCGGTTGGCAATGTGAAATTGGCTAGGAGTTTATCGATCTGAACGATGGTCATAACTTCGGGAGCATTGGGCGCTACAAATTCACCGACTTCTTTGTGCCGCTTGACAACGACTCCCGCGATGGGAGCACGGACCGTGCGTCGATCGATTTGCGACTGAATTTTCCCGTATTCGAGTTGTCGTGTAGCTTGGTCGTCGTGAGCCGTCTGTAGATTTGCTTCGGCGACAGCGACTTCGGTTTGAGCGCGATCGACTTCTTCTTGCCTTGCGTCTCCGGTCGTCCGCAATTCGGTCAATTTTCGCAACCGATCTTGACGCAATTTCAATTCGGCTTCGGCAGCGTTAAGCCGGCCGACGGATTCTTTGTTCCTCTCCGCAATGGCAAGAAGCGCGTTGAAAATGTTATTGTTCAACTGAACGAGAGGCTGTCCCGCTTGCACGGTTTCACCTTCGCGAACAAGTATCTTGTCGATGGTCCCTGTCTCGTCCGAAGCAACTTCGATCGAGCGAAACGGTTCCGTATAACCATTGAGTGCTATTTCAATGTCTTGCGCAGAAAGCTTGCTGGAGCACGGAGAAACGGCGCTGATAAGGAGAAATGCAAAGCAAACTTTGCCAAGGGATTTGATGAGTTTCATTGGTCGTGGATTCCTTAAGTTAACGCGGCAGTCAATAGGCGCAAATCGTATGAAATGACTTGCTCTGTAACTGGCTTGATTGCAGAATTCGATAATCGCGAACGGTAGATTCGCAAGTACAAACGGAATTCGTCCGCGAAAATGTAGGATGAGTTCCAATATGGCCCATCAGAACTGGGCGGATTTTTTCTTAAATAGATTGAACGCGATGCGAACGTCGTCAGAGATAGATTTATCGTCAAAATCGCATCGATTAGGAAACGCGGATTGAACGGGAGAATCGGTCACAATGAGCAAGGTGGTGAGACCAAGGCACGAAACAAGGAGTCGTGTGGACGCTCAGAAAGTCATTAATACAGACGGTCCATGACCGATTCGAGCCAATCGTCTTTGTGAAACAGTTGTCGGCGAATGGTGGCTTGTCGATTTTCTGCTCGAACCTGAACTTGCTCAATTTGCGAAGCCAAGTCGGCTGCGATTTCGCCTAGGTCGTTTGTCATTTTGGCCATCGAATCGCCGAGTCCATCTCCATAATCTCGAATGACGTGATCTTGAGGACAAGCGAATGATTGGCAAGATCCTGGATCGCCTTGCCGGGCAGACCGTCCAATCAGTTGCCTATCCGAACGCCTCGATTCTTGAGGCTCGGTGACGATGACGTGAAGTCCGCCGACAGACTTGCTTTCTGGAGACAATCGAATGTCGGTACCCCGCCCTGCCATTCCTGTTGCAACGGTGATAGCACCAAATTGCCCTGCATTAGCAACCACGGCAGCCTCTTGGGCGTCTTGCAAGCCATTGAGAATTTGTATCGTAAGACCGGCTGCTGTTAGCTTGTCGGCAATTCGCTGACTGGATTCGATTGACGATGTACCAAGCAAAATTGGCTGACCCGTGCGATGTCGCACCAACACATCTGCCACGATCGCTTGTTCTTTAGATTCCAGAGAAATAAAGGACCGAGTCGGATGCACTACTCGTTTGCAAGGCAAGTGAGTGGGAATGCTAAGGCAATCGGTTTTATAAACTTGCAGAAATTCTTTCTCTGCTAGTTTGACCGTGCCCGACATCCCGCACAGGTGGCGGTACTTGAGAAGGTAGCGTTGGCGAGTGATTCGGGCCAAGGCAGTAGTTTCTTCGGTAATCCCAATCTGTTCCTTGGCCTGAACTGCTTGCATGAGGCCGTCTCCCCAAGAACGATCGGAAAAAATGCGACCAGTCAACTGATCGACTATTCGAAGTTCTTTTTTGGAATCGACGATGTATTGAACATGCAGTTTGTATAAATGCCGCGCTTTGAGCGCTTGCTCCACATAGCTTGCCCAGCCACGGTTTAGGCCCGAGTCAGGAACGATCGCTTTATCTGCAAACAGTCGGTCGAATCCGGATTTTGTCAATCGCAGGATTTCACCATGGGAGTCAATTACAAAGTCCTCGTCCTTTGTTAGGTTTGCAGCAGTTCGGTCAGCCGCGAGGTAGACGTGAGCGTTGGATGCAGGCTTGCCCGAGGCAGACGACAATATAAGCGGCGTAGTGGCTTCGTCGATCATGACACTATCGGCTTCGTCGATTACCGCAGCACAATAACCCCGTTGAACAAGTTCAAAACGGCGATTTGCATTTTCCGACAATCGATTTTTAAATTCCTCGCCCAATTTCCGTGACTTGTTTGCGAGCAAAGCCCCTTGATCCCGTAAAAAATCGAATCCAAATTCGTAACCTGGCCCATAGGTAATATCGCGACCGTAAGCGGCTCGTTTGGCATGCTGATCGACGTGGGAATCGACCAAACCGACTGACAAACCAAGCAAGTTGTAAGCGGGAGTTAGCAGATTGTAATCTCGTTCGGCGAGAAAGGAGTTGACCGTCATCACATGAACGCCTTCACCCGTCAGCGCATAATAGGCTGCAGGAAGTGCCGCGACCAAGGTCTTCCCTTCACCAGTCTGAAGCTCCGCGATACTTTCCCGGGCCATGACCATTCCACCCAGCAACTGCTCGTCATGAAGCGTCAATCCTATCGTTCGATGGATGGCCTCGGTCATTAGCGCCATGATCGAGATCATCCGCTCGTTGGTGGAAACGAGTGGGTCTCGTAGCTTTTGCGTTTCCAGCTCGAGAGCCGGAGTTGGTAGATTCTGTAGTGATCGTCGGTGTCTGCGGATCTCTTCGACGATACTTTGGTCTCGCACTGCCGCGCTTCGGATAGACGGCATGAGCATACGAATGGAGTTGGTCAACGTTGAGTAATTGATCATTCTCGCGATAAGTCCGCTGAGTTGTCTTGAATCTGTTTCTCAAAGCGTTCGGTCGGCAGTCCATCCTCGAGACTGCTGACCAACTCTATCCGCTCGTGTTGAAGTAACATTCCCGTTGCTCGATTAAGCTTGGTCAGGCTGACCGCGTAGGCCACTTGTGCTTTTGTGAACGAAAACTCTTCTTCTGTCAGTCGGTCTTGGCTATCAAGCAAGTCGGCCAGCAAGAAGCTCGCCGCGCGGTCGTCGCCCGGCAGCATTTCCCAACGTCGTTCCAAATATTGGAGATCGGCTTCAGCGGCATTTAAGGACTCAAACCTCGCTTGCAACTCCCGGAATGAAGTGTCTACCTCGCGAACGGCGATTTCCGTTTCCGAGATCAGCGTTTGAACAGTCGCTTCGTATTGGCTAGTGAGTTTGCGGATTTCGAGCAAACGTCGTTGGTTGTTAGCACCTGCTGCACGCCGACCCAAGGGCATTTCGAAAATCATGCCCGCCGAGTAACTTGGTCGACCAACGGAGAATTGGTCAGCCAACGATTGCCCAATGTCGTAATTTCCTCGCAAACCGCTAAGGTACGATTCGAGGACCAAGTCGAGAACGGGAAGCAGTTCGTTCTTTGCAACATTGGAACGGACGCGAGCTGCCTCTAATTCCTTAGTGGCGACGTCGATTTCAGGGCGATTTTCTAAGGCGGTGATGACGGCTTCTTCGGCATTGACGGAAATATAATCCGACATTGGAGGTTGCAACGGCACTAACTCGCTTGATCGATCACTGATCAAGTTCGGCGAATTCACTTGCGAACGCAATTCCGATTCTAAGTTCCGAATCACGGTTTCGGCCCGGATGAGAGCTGTGTTCCGCGTCGAGACCGCAGCGCGAGCGCGTGCGATTTGACTATCCAGCGAGTCAATACTGCGGCGATTGTTGAGTCGTTCGAGGATCGCTTGGGCGCGAAAAGCGTTGCGCTGTTTTTGTAAGAAACCTGCGCGATACAAGTAGAGGTCCCACAAGCTTTGCGTCACTTCAAGCAAATGGTCTTGCAGTTCCCTTGCCGTCTGTCTCATCGAAACGTCGCTGTCGATCTTTGCCAGCACAATCAGGCTGGTGTTGTAAGGTCGACCGGCACCTTGCAGGATTGGTTGATTGAACGATAGAGATAGGCGTGCGTTTCCTTGGTTCTGGGGATTAAAGAAATTCGAGTTACTGTCGCGCGTACCGATTTTCTGGGAAGCTTCCAATTTGCTACCAAGTTGATTTTTGCGGCGGACACCTGCACTGTAGAACCAGTTTTCTTCTTTTAATCGTTGGACACCAGCCCCGGCGTCAAGTGAGCTGCCCGTGGGCACATTGACCTTGTTGAACTTGGTTTCCGCGAATAGATACGGATCGAAATCGGCGGCCGAACGCGTGATGGCGGTGCGGGCAATCGCGGCATTGTCGCTGACGGCGCGAATTCGAGCCGAGAACCGAAGCGTGTCACAGATCAAGGAATTTATTTCGATTGGAATATTGCTGGATTGCGGTCGAATCGGTCGCACCGCGTATTGTTGCCACCACGGTTGAAAACCGATCGGGATGATCGACTCGACCATTCTTGGATTGTTTAATTCAACTGTTTCGGAAGGCTGTTCACTGATTGGAGGCTGTTGAGGAATTTGAGGGATCACAGACTCAGGTTGTTCTTGTTGCGTGTACGGAGGTGCCAAAGGTTCCTGTGCAGGAAATTCTTGATTAGGCGCTGCTATCGTCAGGCCACCATTTGCAATGCCTGCTGATTCCTGTGGATATTGCGTGTAGGGATTTTGAACGGGAGGCAGATTGTCGATCTGCAATTGCGGCGGAGCAACAGGAAAGAATATTTGTTCGGCAGGCGCTGAAAGATTAGTTTCTGGAGGCAGGTTCCCGTTGGTGAAACTGTTCGCAATCTCTCCAGGATAAACTTGGTTCAGTGGCTGGGACGATTGAGGAGCTTGATCCTGCGTGCTTACGATCGGTAATGGCATGAACGGTGCGAGCGTCATGGGGCTTGCGTTGTAATCTGAACCGATGCTGCCGGGAGTATAAGGGGCGTTTACAGGTTGAGGGCCGATCGATCCATTCGGAGCCGGAATGACTGTCGCAGGGAGTTGGCTAGCGACTGGGTTTCTGGTGACACCAAGCCACTTGGAAAAAGGATCATCCGTAGAGTTGCGATTTGGGTCTAGTTGACTATCGGGCGCAAACGGGTCGGCAACATTCGTCGTCGCGTTCTTTGAGGACGTGTTTTTGTCCGCAGGAGCGACTAGCGAAATTCCTGGATTGGATACTTCGGCTTGCTTTTCTGCATCTCCGCCTGTTTTGGAATTAACCAACTCAGGAACAGGTATCTTTTCCTGCGTTTTCGCACCGTTCGGCGTGTTTGGCGATCGTCGCACGCGAGGGGCCTCGGATGTATCCAACGTGGCGGGATCGACGGGAGGTATTGGAATCGTATTGCGTTTTGGAGAAGGCGATGCTTGCTGCGTTTGAAAAGCATCTTTGGGCCGAACCTGTCGCCATAGTGCATCCTGCCCCAAGCTCGCTTGAGCGCAAGGCACAAGCAGCATGGCTGCTAACGTGGCTGTTGTCAGTTTTGCTTGATGCATATTGAAAAGCTTCGCACGACGGTCAGCGATATAACGATTATGAGTTGTTTTCGACATGCTGGGGTTAGAGCGTGAGAAGGGAAAGCGATGGTCAATTCGAATTTCCCGATAGTCACGGCATTACACGTGGAATCCGTGACGTCTATTTCATCGCGCAACTTTGCCGAACCGATACATCTTTGCTTGGTGAACCAGGGTGCCAGTTCTCCGATTGAAAAGTTTGCCTGTTCGTCACAATTCGAACGGCGATGATCATTTTCGTCATGCCTCGAAATTGGATTGAAGTTTCACGAACTGCGGCAAGCCGACTGATCGCGAGCAAGCTAGATTTTCATAGGGGAAAACGAGCACTTGGGCACACCTGAGCATCGTTTTATTCCTTGGATAACACCAAAGACAAGTTCAAGTTCGCCAGTATTTTCTTACCTGCGGGCAGGTTTGTATGACGCAAAAGAAACCGGTCTCCAATCCAATAACGTCGCCTTCAGATTGCAAATCCATGCTAGCAAGTTGGATCCGGAATCGTATGAGTCGAAATCGGCATAAGGACGGCATCCGCTATCCAGTGCCCCTCCAGTTAGATGCATCGATGCTCGAAGATCGAGTCATGTACGATGCGAATCCCGTAACCGACGCGATCATGGGAATCGACGTAAACCCGGATGAGATTGGTGGCCAAGCACAATTTCTCGCGCTCGAATCTCTGTCAACCTCGCAGGTTGTTTTGCCAAAGGACAGTCCATTTACCCCCGCAGATGAGTCGGCACCAAGTGGACCTAACTCTAGTTCGGCAGGAAGGATCGACGGTCAAGGACTTGAGCTAGTCTTTATTGACGGGAACGGAAACGAACTGCAGTCACTGGTCAACGAATTACTTAAAAACAATACTACGCAAAACCAGTTTGAATTCTACTTGCTAGACGCCGATAAGGATGGCATCGATCAGATCAGTAACACCTTAGTCAACTACACGGGACTCGAGTCCGTTCATCTCGTTACGTTCGAGAAAGATCACGTTCTTGAGCTAGGCGCTACAAAAATCAGTTTGGACACCGTTGGAGGATACGCAGGCCAGATTGCCAACTGGAGCGAATCGCTCAGTTCGAATGCTCAAGTCAAATTGCATATTCGAACGGACGCCACGGATTCTGCATCTTCGCATTGGGACGAAGTATTGCAGGATCTATTGGTAGTACCTGTTTCAACGAGTTTCCAAGAGCAACCGGAAATTGTATTGAAGTCTGGTTTGGCGCCGACAAATCAGCCAGCCGGTCTACCGACGATTGAAACGATATCTGATCCATCATCAGTAACAACAATCCCTCAAGCCGAAGATACCAACAAGAGATTGGAAGTCGTCTTCATCGATAGTCGCGCCGGTGATTATCAGTTACTCGTAGACGATATGGCGGCAGCGAACGATCCCAATCGGGATCTTGAGGTTTTTGTACTGGATCCCACTCGCGATGGTCTCCAGCAGATGACGGAAATAATTTCAAGGTTTTCTTTCGTCGATGCAATACATTTGTTTTCGCACGGCTCGGCGGATGGTCTGCAAATCGGCACGACTTGGCTAACCGTAGAGAGTGTCGAACAGTATGCGCAAGAAATCGCCACATGGAGTTCTTCTGTTCGTCAAGACGCGGATCTGTTGCTCTACGGATGCGATCTTGCATCGACGTCGCACGGAAAAAGTTTGGTAAACCGTTTGGCGGAGCTGTCGAATTGCGATGTTGCTGCGAGCGATGATTTCACTGGGCACCAAAGCCTAACCGGCGACTGGGATTTGGAATACGTCATTGGCGATTTGTCGACTTCAGTTGCATTGACCCAACAAGTTCGGGAAAGCTGGTTCAACGTTTTGACGGTGGTAACGTTCCAGGAAGGCGTCAATGGGTACAGTGGCACGCTTGATACCGATATCAGTTCCGCATCACCCACTTTGAACAACGGTAACAATGTCCAAACAGAAGTTGACAGTAGTCCCACCAAACAGGCGCTTCTCAAGTTTACAAATCTTTTCGGCAGCGGGCCCAATCAAATCCCAGTTGGCTCTGTGATTAACTCGGCGTCGTTAACTGTTCAAGTGACCAACAACAGTGCCTTGGGCAAGATCGATGTGCACAAGATGCTAATCGATTGGAACGAAAGTTCGACTTGGAATAGTATGGTTGCGGGCGTCCAGTTGAACGGAGTCGAAGCCAACACCACGCGTGATGCGCGAATTGCGAATACCAACTCGAACGGGTCAAAAACGGTTACCGGTTTAGCATCGACGGTTCAAACTTGGGCGGATGGCGGCGCAAATTTTGGATGGGTTATTGTTAACGACGACCCGGATTCACTCATTATGTCGTCTTCCGAAAACTCCACCGTTGCGTTTCGACCGGTTTTGACTGTCGACTATACGGCTCCTTCGCTAGATACCACGGCGCGAGTGAATACGAAAGTATCCGATCTACAAATCACCTCGCTTACCGGCGGAACCTCCGTAGTTCGAATGGCAAACGGGAATACTGTAGTGGTTTGGACCGCCGAAAAACAAGACAACGCAGACACAAGGAACGGCGTCCTTGCCCAGATTTATAGCAACACGGGTGCTCGTCTGGGAGGCGAAATACTCGTCAACTCCACGACCTTAGGCGCTCAGCAAAATGCGTCGATAGCGGGCGATGCGTCCGGTAACTTCGTTGTCGTCTGGGAAAGCGATAATCAGGACGGCGATGGATTTGGTATCTACATGCAGAGGTTCGATTCCACGGGAGCGAAAGTAGGGGCTGAAACTCAAGTTAATCAATACAGCACAAAGGATCAGCTTGCTCCCGCCGTTGCGATGGATGCAACCGGCGATTTCACGGTCGTATGGCAGAGCGACTTGCAGGATGGAAGCGGATGGGGCGTCTATGGACAGCGTTTTAGCTCGAACGGGTCCAAGGTCGGCGGAGAGGTCTTAATCAATACCAGTACTTCTTTCGATCAGTTCTCGCCATCAATTGCAATGGAGAACGATGGAAATTTTGTCGTCACTTGGACGGCAGACCGCGTCTTCGGCGGGGATGGATTTGAAATCATGGCCCAGCAATTTGACTCGGCCGGAAATGCGTCGGGCGTGGAATTCCAAGTCAATAGTTTCTTTATCAAGGATCAATGCGAATCAGCCGTATCGATGGATGACTTAGGAAATTTTGTTGTCGCTTGGACGAGCGATCTTCAGGACGGTAGCGGCCTCGGAATCTACGCTCGGACATTCGCATCGAGCGGCATAGCCCGCAGTAATGAAGTACTCGTACCCAATACCGTCGCATCCGACCAAGAGAACGCGGACGTTTCGATGAGTTCCAACGGCGATTTCACGGTGAGCTGGACGAACTCACAAACTAAGCAGGTTTATTATCGCCAATTCAATTTGGATGCAACGCCGACTGGAAGTGAAGTTCGCGTTGACTTGACAACGACTAATCAAGCGAACTCATCCGTTGCCGTAGGTGACGATGGTACACACTCAATAGTTTGGAGTGGAAACTTAGCCGGAAACGATGCAGATGGGGTCTTCATCAAGCTTTACTCGGCGAACACAAATGTCAAGCCAACAATCACTTTGCCCAGTCCCGATCTTTTTTACGCGGAAAGCGATCCGCCAACCATTATAGAATCAGCCGCTACGGTCACTGATGTCGACTCGGCGAATTTCGCGGGTGGTTCGTTCACTGTTGAATTTTCTCTGGGTGGTACAGTCGATGATCGCTTGGGAATTCGCAATCAAGGCGTTGGTGCAGGACAAATCGGAACCGTCGCAAGCACGGTCACTTTTGGGGGATTGGCCATCGGGACTTTTTCCGGAGGAACCGATGGTTCGACGCCATTGGTTGTTTTACTCAATGCGAATGCAACGTTTTCTTCGGCGCAGGCTCTGGCTCGAAACATTACGTATTCCAACGTTTCCGAAGGTCCCAGCACGGATGCAAGAATCGTACAAATGCGGGTCGCGGACGGCGATGGTGGCGTCAGTCTGAATGCGACTAAAAACGTAAACGTTTCCATTGTTAATGATGCCCCCATCATTTCTTCGCCAACGACGCAGAATTTGACCGAAGACGGTAAGTTAATTTTTCGTATTGCCAATGCAAATGCAATCACGGTTTCCGATGTCGATATTGGGCTAGATCCCATTAAGGTAACTGTCGCCGCCGTCAATGGAACGTTTAGTCTTGGCTCGACGAATTTCTTAACTTTCTATGTCGGAGATGGTACCGCTGACAGCATCATGGTGTTTTCGGGTAGCCTCACACAAATTAATGCAGCCCTAGAGGGATCCGACTTTTCGTCCGATCAACTGTTTATAGGTAATGGGCAAGTACTCATTGATGTGGACGATCAGGGTTCCAGCGGTTCTGGGGGATCGCAGGTGGACAGCGCTGTCATCAACATCAACGTTTTGACTGACGGTGCAAATGACCAACCAGTGATTGTCAAACCTGGTAATCAAACGACGGTCCAAGATACCCCCATTATTCTTTCGAGTGCGACGTCCAATCAGGTCAAGTTCCTCGATGATGCAGGCACAAATCCCGTTCGCGTCACGTTGTCGGTTACAAATGGCAAGCTGACTCTTGCAGACGTTGCTGGATTGACGTTCTCGATAGGGGATGGGTTGGATGACACGACCATGACCTTTGATGGTACTGTTGCAGCGACCAATGCGGCTATCAACGGAATGTATATTGAACCCAATACTGGATTTGTGGGTACCTCGGTCTTGTCGTTATCCATTAATGATCTTGGAAATACCGACGGCAGCCCAGCAAGTCCGAAATTGCGATCTGCCACGCTGAACGTGGCCGTTCTCGCGAGCAACAGAGCACCGTCGATCATTGCGCCAACATCGGTCACAGCGACAGAAGAAATCAATTTTGCATTCAATGCGGGCAATCAAATTTCCTTTGCGGATCCCGATGCGGGCACTCAGGATTTGGAAGTAACTCTCACGAGCACTCACGGTAAACTGACTCTCTCGACAATCGCGGGACTTGCTTTTAGCATTGGCGATGGAACAAACGACAGCCAAATGACGTTTCGCGGCAAGTTGACCGAGATCAATCCAGCCGTCAACAATTTGATCTTCACTCCGGCGTCCGGGTATGCAGGTTCAGCACAAGTCCTCATAAAGGTCAACGACTTGGGGAACACCGGAGCAGGCGGTGATCCTGTCGATCAGACAATCATTGATGTCAATATTGTTCCCGACGCCACGAATGACGCGCCCGCGAACACAGTTCCCGGTGGACAAACGACCAAAGAAGAAACGCCGATTAAATTTTCGCTGCCGGGTAACGCCATCTTCATTAACGACGATACGGGCGCAGGCACGGTGACCGTTACGCTCACCGCAACCAATGGTACCGTTTCGTTAAGCAATACAGCCGGTAACGAATTCCAAGCGAACACCGGGGTCGCAGGTGATCAAACGGAAGTGAAAGTTGCCAAGGCGGCTGACGGCCGATTCGTCATGGTATGGACGAGCGTGGGACAAGATGGAAGTGGTGGTGGCATCTATGCGCAGCTATACGATGCTGAGGGCAATCCTTTGGGAAGTGAGACGCGCATCAATACGACGACTCCGGGCGACCAATCCGAGCCAGATGTTGCCATGGACGATGCGGGTAATTTTGTGGTCGTATGGACCAGCGACGGTCAAGACGGAAATGCAAAAGGCGTTTTTGCACAACGATTTAATTCGAATGGAAATGCCATTGGTTCGGAATTTCGGGTCAACACGTTTACAACCGGCGATCAAAGAAACGTATCGGTTGCCATGGATGCAACGGGAAATTTCGTCGTTGCTTGGCAAAGCAGTAATCAGGATGGCGGATTTTCTGGAATTTACGCTACACGATTCGACGCTGCCGGAAATGCACTAGATGTTCCAAGCGGACCTCCTGGTGTTAAAGAGTTTCGTGTTAACTCTTATACCATCGATGACCAGTCTCATCCCGATGTTGCCGTCAACGCGTCCGGACAATTCGTAATATCCTGGGAAAGCAAAAACCAAGATGGCGATGAATATGGTGTCTACGCGAAACGATTTGATTCTAATGGAAACGCATTAGTCTCCCCACTCGGCGCACCAACGGAATCGGAGTTTCGAGTTAACACGGTCGTCTTCAAAAATCAACAAGCGTCTTCCGTCGCGATTGCTGACAATGGTGATTTCATCGTCGTTTGGCAAAGCCAGAAACAGGATTCGGCCACGGGTGTTGAACAATTAGGAATTTACGCGCAGCGTTTTGACAACTTGGGATTCCGAGACGGTGCCGAATTTCGGGTTAACACCCGGATTACCAATGATCAATCCACGCCAACGGTTGCTATGGACGGAGTTGGCAATTTTGTTGTCGCTTGGCAATCGACCAAGCAGGATAACGCCGACGGCAAATTGGGCGTCTTTGCCCAGCGGTATGACTCGGCAGGAACAAAGCTTGGAAAAGAGTTTTTGGTAAATTCCACAACGGCAAGTGAACAGAGTGCGCCGTCAATCGCCCTATCCGATGACGGCAGTTTTGTCATTGGCTGGCAAGGGAAAAATCAAGATGGAGGCGGGCAATGGGGAATCTTTGGTCAGCGATATCAAGATATTCGAATATTGACATTTATTACTGGCGATGGCGTCGATGACTCGGTTGTTCAATTCCGAGGAACAGTCGAACAAGTAAACGATGCCTTGCTCGACATGGTCTTTACGCCATCGCCGAACTTTGTGGGAACTGCTAACCTACAAATCGTCACATCCGATGGATTCTTAAGCGACACCGATTCTGTCAACATTACTGTGCAACCGGTCAACGATGCCCCAACCATTACCGCCCCCAGCTTGGTTTCTGCGGTTGAAGGCATTCCTCTCGTATTCTCCACCGCGAACGGGAATTCGATCGCCGTGGGTGACATTGATATTTCCGGAAATGAGCCTGTAAAAGTTGGTTTGCTGTCCAACAATGGCGTGGTGTCGTTAAGCCGCATTACGGGCTTGACGTTCTCGGTCGGTGACGGTGTCAACGATAATCAAATGACATTTACCGGATCGTTATCAAATATCAATGCAGCCCTTCAGGGGATGAACTTGCTGGCTTCAAGTACCTTTGCAGGTGAAGCCGCAATCCAAATCAATGTTGACGATCAAGGAAATGTTGGGTCGGAACCGGCTCTTTCCTCAAGCGCGACGGTACGCATTGCCATTACGTCCGATCCCCGAAATGATGCGCCGATCATCACCTTGCCGGGCCCTCAGCGCACTCCTGTGAATTCCTCGTTGAACATGAGCGCGTCAAATAACAATTTAGTCTCTATCAATGACGATTCGGCCAACAACGTCATCGAAGTAACGCTCACAGTTTCCAATGGGAACATTTCACTGTCCCAATTGGTTAATAACCAATCCAAGGTGAATACAACAACCGTCAACAATCAGACGAATGCGCGTGTCGCAGTTGCTGCAAATGGGGATTACGTCGTCACGTGGTCCAGCGACAGCCAAGATGGCTCAGGCAACGGTATCTATGCTCAACGATTTACTATCTTTGGACAACCATCGGGGTCGGAGTTTCGAGTCAATACCACGACACTGAACGACCAACAATTACCAGTCATTGCCATAGGGGCGGGAGGGCAATTCGCGATTGCCTGGCAGAGCAATGGTCAGGATGGATCAGGCGAAGGTGTGTACGTTCGCTTATTTGATGCAACCGGTACTCCCATGACTGCGGAAACCTTAGTTAACTCTTATACGCAGGGTAATCAAACTATTCCTGCGATCGCTATGGATGACTCCGGCGCATTCGTCGTCGTGTGGGCGAGTGATGGACAGGATGGCGATAAGAACGGCGTTTTTGGTCAAAGATTTGATTCAAATGGCGTGCAATTCGGATCGGAGTTCCAAGTAAACACAGTGGTGGTTGACGAGCAAACAAACCCTGCAATAGCAATCGACAGTTCAGGGAAATTTGTCGTCGCTTGGCAAGGAAAAGACGTTGCGGGCACCGGGATATTTGCGCGTCAATATTCTGCAGACGGAACTCCTCTAGATGACGAATTCCTAGTAAATAGTGTAACCCTGGACAATCAGACGAATCCAGATGTTGCAACAGATGCAGTTGGTAATTTTGTAATCGTATGGCAAAGTGTGCTTGAAGATGGAAGCGGTGACGGCATAGTCGGGCGGAGGTTTGACAACACCGGTGTGCCTATTGGTGCGAACTTCCGAGTAACAACTACCACCGCAGGGAACCAAACTGCACCTCAAATCGATATAACACCCAGCGGCGAGTTCCTCGTAACTTGGCAAGATGTCGATGTAAGCGGTCAAGGTGTTTACGGTCAACGATTTGATTCGAGCGGCCAGAAATCAGGAACTGCTCTTCGAATAAATACCTCGACAGCAGGTAACCAGCAACTGGCAGATATTTCCATTGGTGACAATGGCCGCGCTGTCGCAGTTTGGACTGACGCGAATGCATTGGATGGGGCTGGGGAAGGTGTCTTCCAACAAACACTTGCCAATTTCACTGGGTTAAATTTTCTCACGGGAGATGGGCAAAACGATAGTTTGATCGTAATGCGGGGAACGCAACAGAATATCGACGACGCGATGTCTACGTTGAAGTTCACTCCAAATATTAATTTTGCCGGGCTAGCCGATGTACAAATTACCGTCAACGATCTTGGAAACACCGGAATCGGTGGCCCCCTGGTAACGACGGGAGACCTTTTCATTGCTGTAGGCAACGGGCCTCTTGTCGATTTAGATGCCAACGATAGCCAAGGTCAATCCGGTGCCGATTTTGCCACAATATTCAATATTTCAGCCGGACCGGTCGCAATTGTCGATTCAGCGGACGCGACGATTTCCGATCCGAATACCATTAGCCTTACCCGATTTACCGTTCAGATCATGAACGTATTTGCAGGTGACGTCCTAGCTGGAACGAATGTTGTTAATCCTTCGATATCGATGAATTACAACTCGGGCACAGGTACTCTCACCCTCTCAAGTGTCACCGCCCAATCCCTTGCAAATTATCAATCGATTCTTCGAACCGTTACGTTTAACAACACTTTGCCATCTCCAAATACCACAACGCGATTGATCGAATTCAAGACCAATGATGGAACTGTGGATAGCAATGCAGCGAGGGCGCAAGTCCAATTTAGTCTTGCTGTCAGTGCAATTTCGGATGCTGATGCATCGCCAGATAACGTTAGCGAATTGTCAAGTAACGGAGCTTTGGTCGGAGTTACCGCGGTTGCCACGGATCCTAACGTCAGTGACTCAGTCACCTACACTTTGGATAACGATGCGGGGGGAAGATTTGCCATAAATGCGACTTCGGGAGTCATTACAGTATCCAATGGCAGCTTGCTTGACTTCGAATCAGCCTCATCTCACTCGATAACGGTTCGCGCGATCAGCACGGATGGATCTTTCTCGACGCGTACTTTTTCGATCAACGTGAGCAACGCAAACGAAGCTCCTACCAATATCTCGCCATCCAGTTTTAGCATCAATGATGGGACGAACACAACAGGAGGCAGCACTTTAGGAATTCTAACGACGCTCGACCCCGATAGCGGCGACACCTTTACTTATACCACTCTGCCTGGAGGAGATGCATCAAAATTTACGATTGGTGGAATAAACAACAATGCGCTAATCATCACCGACGGAATTTTGGATGCTAATTCGAAGAGCGTCTATACATTAACTGTTAGGAGCACGGATAGCGGCGGACTTGCTGTTGATAGACCTATAACAGTTAGCGTCGATACTTCCGCACGTGCTGGCCAGTTATGGTTTACAACTTCGGGAAATGGTAGCACGGGAACAGCCAGTTGGGACAACAACGATATCGTAAAATTTGCAGATCCTAACTTAAAATTTGAGCCGGTCGATGGAACGACTTCAGGAACCCATACACTTTTAGATGGGTTTAATGCGCCGAATTCCATTCGTGCTCTGCATTACGTAGAGACATACATTACCGTTGGAACCACACCAGGGCGCACATTTGACCTCCAACCCGGTGATTTACTCGTCACTTTAGATCCTGGCGGAGTGGTCGATGGAGTGACCTATGATCGAAAAGACATTTTGGTTTATCGCCCATCTGGTCCCGGTACTTATGGGACCGGCACCTACTTTATGCTCCTAGATGACGGTATTCATGATGCTTCTCAGTCGTACAATTCGCACGAGATTCATTTGGTCGAACGCGACACTGTGGTTGGCGGGACTTTATTAACACGTGGTACTTTTATCGTCGCCCGTTCGACCCCTGCCGAACACGACAATTTGTACGTTTTCAACGTAATTGGCATAGGGAGTGGAGCCAATACCAACACTTCGAATATCCAATTATTGATGGATGGTAGCAAGATTGGCCTGGCCGACCAGCAAATTAAAGGCATGCAGCTAATCGAGCAGACTTCATCCGTCGGGTCCACTGTCCTGAATGCAGGAACGCTGTTGATATCGGTACGTAACTCTGTCGCAATTACCGTGGCAGGTACCGTTTCACCCAACTCCGAAGACATTTTCTCATTAGTTCTATCGTCTACCGAACTTGTATTACCTGGGAGTACGGCGGGCGCAGCAGCAATGTTCTATGATGGCTCCGATGTTGGCATGAGTGCGATGCCACCGGGGGCAGAATCGATCAACTCCATCGCAGTTGTGCCTGTTGTTGTTAATTCAGCACCGACGAATATTGCTCCCAATTCCGTCAGTGTTGCGGAACTAGTCAACACAAGTAGTGGACTCTCTGTCGCAACACTATCTACTACGGACCCAGACGTTGGAGATACTTTTACTTACGCGATTGTCGGCGGCGGAGATGCAGCAAAATTCTCGATTGGTGGATTGGGCAGCAACGAGTTAATTCTGACTGACGGAATTTTGAATTTCGAAACCAAGAGCGTCTACAATGTGACGGTTCGAACCACTGACTCCGCAGGCAATTCTTATGACCAAGCGGTTTTGGTGAACGTTATCGATGTCAACGAATCGCCGATGGTAAGTGATCAGGCATTTTCAGTCACTGAAAATAGTACTAATGGAACGGTTGTCGGCACGGTCCTGGCCAGTGATCCAGACGCAGGTGCCAATGGTACGCTTAGTTACGCGATTATTGGCGGCACGGGAGCGACGGCTTTTGCGGTCAACGTCACCACGGGGCAGATCACGGTAGTTGATGCAAGTCAATTGAACTTTGAATCCACTCCATCGTTCAGCCTGACAGTGCAAGTGACAGATGGCGGAACGCCGGGCTTGAGCGACACGGCGACCATTACCATCAACTTGACAAATGTGAATGAAGCACCAACGAATGTTGGTCCCTCGAGTTTCTCCATAGTAGAAAATACCAATACGACTGGCGGGTTCTCGGTTGGCGTTCTGACGACCAGCGACCCCGATGTTGGCGATACGTCTACTTATTCGATTCAGCCGGGCGGCGATGCAATCAAATTTTCAATCGGCGGAGTGGGAAATGATCAACTTATTTTGACCGATGGGGTACTTAACTTTGAATCCAAGAGTGTCTACACCGTCAACGTGCAGGCAATGGACTCATTTGGTAATACCACCATCGCGATGTTGACGGTCAATATTACGGACGTCAACGAATCGCCGACTATCACCTCCAATCCTACGCCATCGGTCAACGAAAATCAGACCATCGTCCAGCTACTAACGGCTACTGACGCCGATTTGCCGGGCCAGACGATATCGTACTCGATTACAGGCGGAGCTGACTCGGCGAAGCTCACTGTGAACGGTTCCAATCAGTTGGTGTTTATTTCAGCGCCTGACTTTGAGACACCGACTGACTCTGGACTGGATAATGTTTATGAAGTGACGGTAACGGCGAGCGATGGGAATGGGGGTTTGACGACTCAGACGATTTTTGTCACCGTCAACAACGTTGTCGAAGCGAGCGTTCTAGTCGTGGACACAACGTCGGATACGGTCGACGGCAATACCTCGTCGATCGGTGCGCTGCTGACAAGTAAGGGGATCGACGGACGAATATCGCTTCGCGAAGCGATAATTGCCACGAATAATTCAATCGGGGCGGATACAATTTTGCTGGATGTTGGGACGTTTACATTTTCAATAAGTGGGCAGGGAGAGAATGCAGCGTCAACAGGCGATCTCGATATCACGGATACCCTTACGATTACTGGTACTGGCACAGCGCAAACGATAATTGATGCAAATAATTTCGATCGCGTCTTCGAAATAAGTGGCGCAATTTCAGTAAAAATTGAGGATGTCACGATTCGTGGCGGTATGACGGCTTCGAATAACTGGGGCGCCGGCATTCTAATCGATAATGATGCAAGTTTGACACTCTCACGCGTGGTCGTTACGGGCAATAGCACAGGAAGTGGAGCGGGAATCTACAACTATGGTTCCCTTGTCGCGACGGACACAATTATTAGCAATAACTCGGGCAGCAACTGGGGTGGCGGCCTGTACAACGATGGAGGCAACGTAGTTTTCAACCGAGTAACAGTGAGCGGCAATACTGCAGGAAAGGACGGAGGCGGAATCAACAATTCGGGTAGCGGGGCAACGATGTCACTGACCAATGTGACACTCAGTGGGAATATCGCGACCGACGAAGGCGGTGGCCTATGGACTAGCAAGATGTTGGCCGCCACCAATATCACGATCGCGTTTAACGACGCAGCCAGCGGCGATGGTATCTTTATGCAGGGTGGAGGGGCAGAAGTGCAACTGAAAAATTCGTTGCTCTTTAATCCATCCGGAGAAAATGCTAACAGAGCTGTTAACTCGTTGGGGCATAATATTGATAGCGATGGAACATCATTGCTCGGGGGTGCAGCCGACCAAAGTGGCGTCAATCCGCGATTAGATGCTAACCTTATGAGTAACGGTGGATATGTTACAACGCATCGCCTATTACTCGGAAGCACTGCAATTGATGCGGCAGACAGCGCTTTTGCACCATTAGTAGATGCACGAAACATGTCACGCGATAGTGCTCCGGACATTGGAGCATTCGAAGTACTTGGGCAGCTTGTAACCCGATCCGAGTCTCTCGTAAACACGTCACCTGCAAATTCGCAATCTACCTTTTCCGAATCGAGAGGAAGTACGCGCGCGGTTGCTTTGGCGAATGACGGTAGCAATGTCGTTGTTTGGTCTAGTTTGAATCAAGACGGCAGCGGCTGGGGAGTGTACGGTCAACGATTCGATGCGACAGGGACCAAAGTTGGAACTGAATTCCAAATCAATGAAACGACAACGAATGATCAGAAATTTGCGGCAGTAGCGATGAATGGTCGCGGAGATTTCGTAGTGTCCTGGACAAGTGTCAATCAAGACGGTTCCGGAAATGGCGTCTACGCAAGGCGATTTAATTCTACTGGCTCGGCGGTTGGAAACGAATTTCTCGTCAATTCGACGACTTCGGGAAGCCAGGATTCGCCAATTGTCGGTATGTCGAGTGATGGGGGGTTTTTAGTAGTTTGGGAAGGAGAAGGGTCCGGAGACATGAACGGAATCTTCGGCCGATGGTTTGCGGCTAATGGTACACCGTTAAGCTCGGAGATCCTAATAAACACAACTACTTTAGGTGTGCAGAGCGATCCCTCAGTCTCAATGACGACTGACGGAAGGGCGGTAGTGGTTTGGAATGACACAAATGGTGTTTGGGCACAGCGTTACGACGTTGCCGGTGCAGTTGATGGCGGCGTAATTCACATTGAATCGAATTTCACTGCTAATTCTGCAGACGTTGCTATGGACGAGAATGGCGGCATTGTAGTTGCTTATACAATGACAATTTTCGACGCTGGAGTCTACTTCCGGCGTTATGACTCAAATGCTACTGCACTAACACCATTTGCACAAATAGTAAACACAACCTTTCTCGGTGATCAATCGGCACCTTCGATTGCAATGGATGATTCAGGAGATTTTCTCATTGTTTGGGAAGGAGTTGGTAATCTCGATGCGGACGGGGTTTTTGGCCGGCGTTACAATGAAAACGGAACACCGTTAAGCAATTCTGAGTTCAGGGTTAGCGAAACCATTTCTGGGACTCAGAGAATGGCGTCGGCTGTAATTGACAACGGTGGAAACTTCTTGGTCGTCTGGTCCGGTAATGGGGTACCCGATTCCGATGGAGTCTACTCCAGGCAGTTTAGTAATTCACCGCCGACAATATCAACGATTGCAGATCAGACAGTTTTAGAAAACGACACGACCAATGCTATAAGTTTCACCGTTGATGACGTCGACTCGTCTGCATCGATACTTGTTGTAACCGCTGAATCTAGTAACTTAACACTTGTATCACCAAGTGGCATCGTGTTGTCCGGTTCAGGAACAACTCGATCCATTACAGTAACACCGAACGCAAACCAATCTGGAACCGTTAGCATAACGGTAACCGTGAGTGATGGTGCTATTGCAACTTCTACGACATTTATCTTAACGATAACGAAGATAAATACCGCGCCGCTTATTACATCCAATGGTGGCGGCAACACAGCCAATCTCAGCATCGCCGAAGGTACAACGGCCGTCACGACTGTGTTGGTCAGCGACCCCGAGTCCCCGCCGCAAGTATTGACCTATTCCATCGTTGCGAGTGGCGATGGTGCGTTCTTTACAATCAACGGCAGCACGGGAGCGTTACGTTTTTCGACCGCCCGCAATTACGAGACCCCGGCAGATCTAGGTAGCAATAATATTTATGACGTTACTATTCAAGTTAGCGACGGGAATGGCGGTATCGATACGCAATCGATCAGCGTGACGATCACCGACGTCAATGAATTACCCGTGATTGCCAACCAAAGTTTTTCCACTCCGGAAAACTCTGTTAATGGTACGGTCGTGGGAACCGTCATCTCTTCCGATCCCGACCTGGGCGCGAATGGTTCGCTGAGCTATGCAATCACGGGTGGCACGGGATCGACAGCTTTTGCGATCAATGCAATGACCGGACAGATTTCGGTAGCCGACGCAAGTCAACTGAATTTTGAAGCTACGCCATCCTTTGCCTTGCTCGTGACCGTTACGGATGGCGGTACACCTAGCTTGAATGCGACGGCGACGATCACGATCAATCTGACCAACGTCAATGAATCGCCGACGGACGTCTTGCCCAATTCGTTTTCGATCAACGAACAAATAAATACGACTGGCGGACGCAGCCTTGGCACACTGACGGTAAGCGACCCGGATATTAGCGATTCGTTTACTTTGACTATTCAGCCCGGCGGCGATGCGAGCAAATTCTCGATTGGCGGTGCCGGTAGCAAAGAGTTAATTCTAGACGACGGTGTATTGGACTTTGAGACCAAGAGCAGTTATACCGTGACGGTTCGCGTTCGCGACGCTGGCGGACTTACGTATGATGAAACGCTCGTTGTCAATGTCAATAACCTGAACGATACGCCGACCATCACCTCGGATGGTGCTGGCCCATCGGCGACGCAGACAATCGCGGAAAATTTGAGCGCAGTAACCATCGTTACGGCAAGCGACGAGGACTTGCCAGCTCAAACGCTTGTTTATTCGATCGTGGGTGGAGCGGACTCGGGAAAGTTTTCTATTAACGGTTCGACGGGCGCGTTGTCTTTCACTGCCGCACCGAATTTTGAAGTGCGCACGGATGCGGATCTTGACAATGTTTACGAAGTTATCGTGCAGGTGAGTGACGGAGTTGGAGGGATCGATTCTCAGGCAATCTCGGTTACGGTAACTGAGATCGACGAATTCGACGTCAGTGCTGTCGTGGACTCCAATATCGCAGTGAATGCCGTTAGCGAAAATGCCTCCAATGGAACCGTTGTAGGCGTGACAGCGCAAGCCACCGACGCGGATGGAACGAACAATACTATCACGTACAGCTTGACCGATAATGCTGGCGGTAGGTTTGCAATCGATACCAGTACGGGAGTCGTTACGGTCGCCAACGGTAGCTTGCTCGATCGCGAAACGACTGCTTCGCATAATATTACCGTACAAGCGGACAGCAGCGACGGATCGGTATCGACGAGTATTTTTACAATCTCGGTTAATGACATCGACGAATTCAACATCAGTGCCATATCGGACGTGAATGTGGCATTGAATTCGGTCAACGAAAATGCGGCGAACGGATCCGCCGTGCGCATTACGGCATTTGCGACCGATGCGGACGCGACTAACAATGTTATCAATTACACTCTAACCAATAACGCGGGCGGCAGGTTTGCTATCAACGCAAGCTCCGGAGTCGTAACCGTCGCGAACTCCAGTTTGCTCGACCGAGAAATAGCTGCGACCCACAATATTGGAGTGCGAGCAACCAGCAGTGATGGCTCGTTTTCAACGCGGCTGTTCACGATAAGCGTGGTTGATATCGACGAATTTGATGTAGGGCCCATTGTCGATTTGAATGCGGCGGTCAACAGCGTCGACGAAAACGCAGCGATAGGGACTACTGTCGGGGTTATTGCTTTGGCAATAGATGACGATGCAACCAACAATACGATCACCTATAGCTTGGATGACGATGCGAGTGGTCGATTTGCGGTCGATGCCCTAAGTGGAGTTGTTACGGTTCTCGATGGCAGTTTGTTGGATCGCGAAATTTCAGCATCGCATGACATCCTAGTGCGCGCGACTAGCAGCGATGGTTCCTCCTCCCTTGGTTTGTTCACGATTGCTGTGAATGACATTGATGAGTTCGACGTTAGTCCTGTCAGCGATATAGATTTGACTGTGAATAATGTCACCGAAAGCGCGGCCAATGGAACTGTCGTTGGCATTACCGCATTGGCTATTGATAACGACGCGACGACGAATGCGATCACTTATTCTTTGGATAACAACGCAGGCGGGCGATTTACAATTAGTGGAACGACCGGTGTCGTAACTGTTGCCGATGGCAGTTTATTAGATCGTGAAAGTGCTGCTTCACATAATATTTCCGTCCGAGCGACGAGTACGGATGGCTCAGCGTCGACGCAGGCGTTTACGATCAACTTGATAGACGTAGACGAGTTCGACATCTCGCCAATCAACGACACAAATCCTGCACTCAATTCAGTCGATGAAAACGCGTCGAACGGTACCGTGGTTGGGATTGCAGCTTTTGCAAGCGACGGTGACGCGACGAATAACACGATCACCTATTCTTTGGATAACAACGCAGTTGGGCGATTTGCAATTAATGGAACGACCGGTGTTGTGACTGTTGCCGATGGCAGTCTATTGGATCGCGAAAGTGCTGCTTCACATAATATTACTGTTCGGGCGATAAGCGGCGATGGTTCGGCCTCCGTTCGGGTGTTCACAATCAATGTGAATGACGTGGATGAGTTTAACGTAGGACCCGTGACGGATGTTGATGCAGTGCTGAATTCCGTCGATGAAAATGCTGCGAATGGAAGCGTCGTAAGCGTGACAGCTTTTGCGACCGATAGTGATGCAACAAATAACGCGATCACGTATAGTTTGGACGACAACGCAGGTGGTCGATTTGCGATCGATGCGACGACAGGAGTGGTAACGGTTCTGGATGGTACTCTATTAGATCGTGAAAGTGCTGCTTCACATAATATTTCCGTCCGAGCGACGAGTACGGATGGCTCAGCGTCGACGCAGGCGTTTACGATCAACTTGATAGACGTAGACGAGTTCGACATCTCGCCAATCAGCGACACAAATCCTGCACTCAATTCAGTCGATGAAAACGCGTCGAACGGTACCGTGGTTGGGATTACAGCTTTTGCAAGTGACGGTGATGCGACGAATAGCACGATCACATATGCACTGGATGACAACGCAGGCGGGCGATTTGCAATTCATGGAATGACCGGTGTTGTGACGGTCGCCAATAGTAGTTTGTTGGATCGCGAAACCGCATCTTCGCACAATATTACCGTTCGCGCGACAAGTGCTGATGGATCGACTGTCGCTCGTGGCTTTACCATCAACGTTAACGATGTCAACGAGTATAGTGTTTCCCCGATTTCCGATGTCGATGCGGCGGCGAATGCAGTTAGCGAAAATGCAATTAACGGAACGGTTGTCGGGTTGACAGCGTTTGCCATCGATGGCGATGCGACTAATAGCACGGTTATGTATAGTTTGGACAACAACGCAGGTGGTCGATTTGCAATCAACGGCACCACGGGAATGGTTACCGTCCTGGATGGTACTCTGTTAGATCGGGAAGTAGCCGCATCCTATAACATCGTCGTCCGAGCGGCGAGCACGGATGGCTCTGCTTCGACCCAGGCGTTTACGATCAATTTAACTGACGTAGACGAGTTCGACATCTCGCCAATCAGCGACACAAATCCTGCACTCAATTCAGTCGATGAAAACGCGTCAAACGGAACAGTGGTGGGAATTACAGCTTTTGCAAGTGACGGTGATGCGACGAATAGCACGATCACATATGCACTGGATGACAATGCAGGCGGGCGATTTGCAATTCATGGAACGACCGGTGTTGTGACGGTCGCCAATAGTAGTTTGTTGGATCGCGAAACCGCATCTTCGCACAATATTACCGTTCGCGCGACAAGTGCTGATGGATCTACCGCCGTTAGTGGCTTTACTATCAACGTCAACGATGTCAATGAATTCAGCATCTCCGCCGTTTTAGATACCGATGCGACAGTGAATGCGGTTGACGAAAATGCAGTTAACGGAACGGTTGTCGGGTTGACGGCGTTTGCCACCGATGGCGATGCGATGAATAGCACGGTTACGTATAGTTTGGACAACAACGCAGGTGGTCGATTTGCAATCAACGGCACCACGGGAATTGTTACCGTCCTGGATGGTATTCTGTTAGATCGGGAAGTAGCCGCATCCTATAACATCGTCGTCCGAGCGACGAGTGCGGATGGCTCTGCTTCGACCCAGGCGTTTATAATCAATTTGATAGACGTAGATGAGTTCGATATCTCGCCAATTAGTGACACCAATCCTGCACTCAATTCAGTCAATGAAAACGCGTCAAACGGAACTGTGGTTGGCATTACAGCTTTTGCAAGCGACGGCGACGCGACGAATAGCACGATCACATATTCTTTGGATGACAATGCTGGCGGTCGATTCGCGATAAATGCCGCCACCGGTGTCGTGCAAGTTGCCGATGGTAGTTTATTGGATCGCGAAAGTGCTGCTTCGCACAATATTACCGTTCGCGCGATAAGTGCTGATGGATCTACCGTAACTCGTGGTTTTACCATCAGTGTCAACGATGTAAATGAATTCAGCATCTCCGCCGTTTCGGATACCGATGCGACCGTGAATGCGGTTGACGAAAATGCTATAAGCGGAACTGTCGTTGGCGTGACAGCTTTTGCGACCGATAGTGATGCAACAAATAACGCGATCACGTATAGTTTGGACGGCAATGCAGGCGGCAGGTTTGCGATCGATGCGACGACGGGAGTCGTAACGGTTCTTGACGGGACTTTGTTAGATCGGGAGGCTTCAGCGTCGCATAACGTGGTGGTTCGCGCAACCAGCAGCGACGGATCATTTGCGACTGCGGTGTTTACTATCGCGGTACGGGACTTGGATGAATTCGATGTCAACGTTCCGGTCGATATCGATAGCACGGCAAATTTCATTTCGGATAATACGCCGAACGGATCGGTCGTTGGCCTTACCGCCAGCGCAACCGATAGCGACGCCACCAATAGTTCCGTCACGTATTCGCTTGTCGATGATGCAGGCGGGCGATTTGCGATCGATTCGGTAACGGGAGTTGTAACCGTTCTTGATGAAAGCTTGTTGGACTGGATGCTAGTTACGTCACACGACATCGTCGTGCAAGCAACATCTGTGGACGGTTCGGTGGCCACGGCGACCTTTACGATAGCGATTGGGCCACCCAACGTAGCGCCCACTATCGATCCGCATAGTTATTCGATCGCTGAAAATGCATCGATCGGAGCAGTCGTCGATTTGGTTCCTGCGACCGATCCTAATGGGGACACGCTCGCGTATTCGATCGTGGGCGGTAATCTGAATGAAACTTTTGCGATCGACAGTTTGACGGGCGAGATAACCGTTGCCGATCCAAGTTTGCTGGATTACGAGTCGATTGCAGGGCTGTTCCTGACTGTTCAGGTAGAGGACCCGTTTGGAGCGATGGATCAAGCGGTGATTTGGGTATCCCTCGTCAATCAAAATGAAAAGCCGGTTGCGACAGCCGATTCTTTTTCGGTTGCTACGGGACAAACGCTTGTGGCTAGCAGTGTGCTTGGCAATGATAGCGACGTCGACGGGGATACCTTGTTAGTCGCCTTAGTCGCTGGGCCTTCGTCAGGAACCTTGACATTGAACGCCGATGGCACCTTTGAATTCACGCCAAGTGTGTTGTCTCCGGCATCGGTTGCGTTCACTTATCAAGCGACCGATAGTTCGGGAAGTGCTGCGATCGCAACGGTCACGATCAACATCAGCGGTGGGGGTAGTGTATCGGTTGTAAATCCTCCGAAGGATGACACGAATACGACTTCCACGGGAGGCGGAACCACAAAGACCAATCTGCCAGATGATAAAGTGACCGATGTGTTGATCGGCTCAGCGACGCCCCAAGACGAAGTGCAAAATACGGGGGATCGATCAGTACGCAGCGTGGCGGTCCCGGAAAATGTCATTGAGCAGCCAGTAGCAGCGACGGCCAAGCTTGCAGCGTTAGTCGATTCTGACACGACATCGGAAATGTCGGTATTAGAACGCGGACTGCAATTACCCAGCCGCGCCACGAACCCGTTGTTATTGCAATATACGGCGAGCTACGAACCAGGATTGTTATCCAGCGAGTTGTGGGAGCTACGGAAGGACTTAGAAAACATCACGTCGACGAATTTCGTCGGAGTGGGAACGGTGGCCGGATTCACCAGCTTCTTGACGGTGGGTTATGTGTTGTGGGCTTTGAGAAGCGGTTGGTTGATTTCGACGATCCTAACGCAGATGCCAGCTTGGCGAATCATGGACCCTCTGATTGTCCTCGATTACTTGAACGAGAGTAACGACAAAGACGACGACGATTCGCTGGAAGCGATGCTTGAGAAGAATCATCAAAATCAGAACAACCCTCCGAAAGCGAATTCACTGGCGTAATCGGCGAACTCGGTTTCGTGGATTGTGGATCATTCAATTGAGCAGCAACCTATGTTGGCTTGTCAGAGGCTGACGAACCTGGGCGCAAATTCCAGAGTTACGGCCTCCAAGCGAGGGAATTCAGATGAAATATTTTTCGGCCAAATCGAGAATCACCATTGGGCTTGCGGGTTTGCTCGCAAGCGTCATGTGTGCAGCCGTTTTATTGGGGATGTTGCCTGACCGTACATCGGCCATCTTGGAAGGCCGTGCGAGTCTCTGTGAATCGATCGCTGTAGCGAGTTCTGACTATATCAGTCGCGGCGAAGTAAAACGGCTCGAGTCATTTTTGGAAACCATTGTCGAAAGGAACGAGCGAGTATTGTCTGCGGGCGTCAAACGTGTTTCCGGTGAACTTGTAACGGAAATTGGCGATCATGTCCGGCAATGGCAAAAGGATTCGAGCAATCGTTCAACGGAAACGCAAGTACATGTTCCCGTGTATTCGAGTGCCGGAAAATGGGGCAGCATCGAGTTGCGATTTGAACCTGCGAACCCGCAGAACATGATATGGCTTTTCAAGAATCCATGGGTACGCATTTCGATTTGGGTGACAGGTGCCTGTTATTTGCTTTTCTACTGGTATTTGGGCAAGATGCTCAAGCACTTGGATCCCTCAAAGACCGTACCTAAACGGGTACGAGCCGCATTGGACTCGTTGGCAGAAGGTTTGCTGGTCATTGATCGCGAGCAGCGGATCGTGCTTGCCAATCGTTCCTTTGCCGAATGGATTGGACAATCACCTGAGAAAATAATTGGATCCTTGGCTAACAAGCTGAACTGGGTTCAAGACGAGCAAAAGACGCCGTTGACCCGCTATCCGTGGGTCGCTGCGCTTGATGAACAGCGGCCACAAGCTGGAGTGATGATGGGAATCGTCAATCGGTCCGAGCAAGTGCAAACATTGATCGCAAACGCTTCTCCTGTGTTAGGTGTCGATGGTAATTATCGAGGCGTGCTTGTCAGTTTCGACGACGTCACTCAATTGGAAAAGACCAAACGCGATCTGCATGTGGCTAAACAATTTGCAGATGATGCCAATAAGGCAAAGAGCGATTTCTTGGCTCGCATGAGTCACGAAATACGAACTCCGATGAACGCCATTCTCGGTTATACGGAGGTTCTGCAACGGGGATACGCAGACGACGAGGCCCAGTACCAGCAACATTTGTGCACGATTCACGATAGCGGTGAGCACTTATTAGCGCTGATAAACGATATTTTGGATCTGTCAAAGATTGAGTCCAACCGATTCGAACTGGAGCTGCGCAAATTCTCGCCTCACTTGTTGATTTTGCAAGTGATCGAAACGCTCGAGATCAAAGCGCGACAAAAGAACATCGATTTGGTCTATGAGCCCGAAGGTGAATTACCCGACGAAGTCTTGATGGATACAGTTCGACTTCGGCAGGCCATCATCAACCTAGTGGGTAATGCAATCAAGTTCACCGAGAAGGGCAGTGTCAGGATCAAGGCACGTCTCATACCAGGCGAAAAGACATTACTTGGCATTGAAATTCAAGATTCCGGAATTGGTATTTCGTGTGATGCAATCGCAAGAATTTTCGAACCTTTTGCGCAAGCGGATACTTCGATCACACGTCAATTCGGCGGAACAGGTTTGGGGCTTTCCATCTGTTTGCAGCTTGCCAAGAAAATGGGTGGTGAAGTAAAGGTGACGAGTGAGTTGGGCAAGGGGAGTCAATTTTTGTTTACATTGGATCCGGGACCGATCGGCAAGCTCAGTCAAGTCGACCAAAACTCGGTTCGCGAGTTAGCGGCTTTGCAACGTGCTGCTAAACCTGCCGAAACGCTCAAATTGCCCAAATCGAGAATCTTGGTCGTCGACGATGGAGAAGCCAATCGCCAGTTAGCTTCGCTGTTCTTGAAACGCGCCGGTGCGGTTGTCGAGACGGCGGAGAATGGAAAGATCGCGGTCGAGATGGCTTCTGCCAAGCATTACGATGCGATCTTGATGGATATGCAAATGCCTGTGATGGACGGAGTAACGGCGACCAAGGAGATCACGCGACTTGGAATCAAGACGCCTGTGATTGCGTTGACTGCTAATGTTATGCACGACGACGAAGTCAAGTGTCGCAATGCGGGTTGCGCGGGCTTTTTGGAGAAACCGATCAAGATGGAACGCTTAATTGACACCCTTACTAAATTGTTCGTTACCAATCCGCCGCGAAGTTTCGAAGTCGGTGCCGCGGAAACTGTGGTTCAAAACACGAGCGATCAATCCAGCAAAGTGGTTACAGAATCCCATAGCGTCGCCGCAAATACTCGCGGAGCAAAAACATGGCAACCATCGCTCGTCGAGGCTGGCGTTCAGTCACACAACTCTCGTATTAGGAACGATCAATCCATGAATACCAATAATCAAAGATCGGATGATTGTGTTCGCAATAACGTGCCAGTAAGTGCGGTGTCGCAATCGGAATCGAGTTCCTTTGCTGGGCCGCAATCTGAAGTACAAGGCTCGGAAGGACAGTCGTCGCTGCCCCCTGTCGAGTCGATATTGCCGATGGATGATTTAGAAATTTATGAGATAGTAACGGAATTTACAGAGCGGCTTCGTGGCAAAGTAATGGAAATGCGATCGTTATTAGAACAGGATGAATTCGCCATGTTGCGTGACATGGCGCATTGGTTGAAAGGCGCTGGAGAGACGGTGGGATTCCGAGAGATGACGGCCCCTGCGGCAAAGTTAGAAATCAATTCAAAGCAAAACAATCGGGAGGAATGCAATGTATTCCTCCGAGAAATCGAGAGCCTTACAAACCGAATACGCTTGCCAAACCGACCAGCAAGCTGATTCGTTATGTTCAGGATAATCAACTTAGAGCGATAAACGCAACATTGTTTTGAAAAGTGGCGAATCTCCGCAGCATTGAAAAAGTTTGATTTACTTTCCGCAACCTATATTTGGCTAGTTTTTGTTACGAAGTCGTTAATGGCTATTCAATTGATATGACTACACAATCCAATAATGTCGACCAAGTTGCATCCCCAGTCGTGCTTTCAATGGGACTGCAAGCGACGTCTAAGATCAAGTTGAATCCATTTGCTATTCCGCGTCAGACGGACGATGAAGTCAAGCGATCTCGCATCTTGATCGTGGAGGACGAACCTGCGGTCGCGCGCATTTTTCAAATGACCTTGAGAAAGTCAGGGTTTGCGAACTGCGAGATCATTACCGATTCGGGTATTGCGGAAGCGGAGATATTGGAGAAGAAGCCCGACCTTATTTTGCTCGACCTGCGAATGGTTCCTCGCAATGGACTAGAGATTCTGGAAATCGTTCGTGGCGACGAACGAACCAAGCATATTCCGGTTGTCGTTTTGACGAGTGAAATGGAAGAAGAAACTCGCGTCATGGCGCTCAATCTCGGTGCGACCGATTTGCTGTCCAAGCCCATTGCAGGTAGTGAGTTACTTGCCCGCGTCCGCAACACGTTAACCGAAAAATTAACTCGCGACAGAATTGAACGGGACAGTTTGAAACACGAGTCGGATGTGCTCACAGATCCGCTCATGAAGATTGCTTCGCGAAGGGCGCTTGACTACGAACTGAAACGTCGAATGACGGAGTTGGGTCGAGAAAACGGTGCGTTGGGTGTTCTGGTAATCGACATCGATGGATTTGCAAACTTCAACGAGCACTTTGGCAACATCAATGGCGATAATGCATTGTGTGAAATTGCTGCACGCTTGAAAAAGAGTACCCGGGAAATGGACTTGGTCGCACGTTACGCGGGCGATAAATTTGCGATCGTGCTTCCTGGCGCTAGTCCCCAGATTATCAAAAGTGTTGCTTTACGTGCGCTCGGTTCTGTATCGGGAGTTCCTTTCCAGCTAAAAGAATCCGTCTGCGAATTGTCGATTAGTATTGGCGTAGCTCATGCCTTGCCCGGAGATGATGCAGACACGCTAATCCGCCGAGCGGAGCTGGCATTAGGTGCCGCTAAGAAAAATGGACGAGGCTGTGGCTTCTTCAATGACGGCCAGAATTGTTTGCGATTGAAGCAAGCGATTTCGGTTGCTGTTGAAGGCACGACAAGTTCGACCCACAATGGCAAAATCAAAGAATCTTTGATTGCCATTATTGATGACGAGCCGGCCACGGTAGCGATTGCCAAGAAATATCTCAAGGACGTTGGCTATACGCGTTTCCTGTCAATTTCTGATGCACGCACGGCTTTAGATACAATCCGCACCGAGCAACCCGATCTGGTGTTGCTTGATATTCAAATGCCCCATGTCAACGGTTTTGATATTCTAAAAGCAATGCGTGAAGACGAGCATCACAAGACGACCCCGGTGCTGATCTTTACCGCAGCGACGGACAAAGAAAATAAAGTAAACGCATTACGATTGGGCGCAAATGACTTTCTGGAAAAGCCATTGAACTCGGGGGAATTGTTGGCTCGTGTTGCAAACACGCTTTTGGCAAAGTCATACTTGGATCACTTGGCAAATTACTCGACTCAATTGGAACAAGAAGTTCGATTGCGAACGACCGAGCTATTAGCTTCGCGACGCGAAGCAATCCAATGTCTTGCCAGGGCAGCCGAACTGAGGGATGACCAAACGGGCAAGCATGTTTTGCGTGTAGGTCGCTATGCGGCGCTGATTGCCAGTGAGCTTGGATTTAGCAACGAGCGAGTAATCTGGATGGAGCACGCTGCCCAATTACATGACGTCGGTAAGATTGGTATTCCCGACGAAATACTGCGCAAAGCTGGCAAATTGACGGCTGAAGAGTACAAGATCATGCAGGGACACTGCGTGGCCGGGACAAGAATTATTCGCGATGAAATTGGCGATGTTGCCTCGCAGGAGTTGAACAGTCCGAAAATGTTTGACGAATGTGGTTCACCGATCATGCGGCTCGCAGCCATCGTCGCGCTGACGCATCACGAAAAATGGGACGGTAGCGGTTATCCCCTGGGGTTGCTTGGCGAGCAAATTCCAATCGAAGGTCGCATCACATCGGTAGCGGACGTTTTCGATGCGTTGAGCACACGACGACCGTATAAAGATCCGATTCCTCTGGAAAAGTGTTTCCTTATCATGGAAGAAGGCCGCGGCAAGCATTTTGACCCACGTGTGCTGGATGCTTTCTTCAGGCAGAAATCGGAAATCGTTCGCGTCTATCACGAGTTCTGTGACGAGAATCTGCATGCTTAAAAAACCACCAGCTAAGTCACGATGATTGGGGTTTGCGGCCAACCATCTGGAATTTCTCGCGCTACGGCAAAGACGATTTTCTCGTTGGTAATGGATTTGGCGGTCCATTCAAAGCACACATAATCTCCCGCGACATTTCGATACCGATTGCGAAATCGAATGACAGGGTTTCCGGTCATGAGCGCGCCCATGGCATCGACTGTCGGTTGTCGATCATCAGGATGAACAAATTCCATGAATGCTTTTGAGACCAGTTCGCTCGAAGGATAGCCTAAGACACGCGAAAAATTTGAATTGACGCGAAGGAAGTATCCATCAAAACTTGCGATGCAAAATAGGTCCAGCGACAAATCGAAAAAACGAGTCAGATCGGCTTGGGCGTCTCGGAGTGCAGTTTCAAGAAAAGCAGCGATCTGTAAAGCGACTTGAATGGCGTCTCGAGGTCGGTCATGTGGATCGACAGATAAGCAACTCTTAGCAAGTCGAATCAGCATCGCATCTTCCCCGCATCGATCGAGTCGCTCAAAAGTAGCCTGTAGTTCAGCATTCGCCGCCCTGACGAAAAGTCTTCGAAGATCGTTTCCGATGTAGGGCGGTTGTCCGGTCAATATTTCACATAGCATTCCACCTAAGCAGAACACGTCGGTTCGTGTATCAACAATCTCGCCTCGCGCTTGTTCTGGCGATAGGTACGCGGGCGTACCACTTATTCGATTTGCGACTTGCTTGCTTTCCGAACCGTTGTGAAGTTCTGTATTGTCATCGTTGCCTTTCGCTCCTTTTCTGTTTTCGAACTCGCCTTGCATGGACTGCCGCAAAATTTTCGCTAGGCCCCAATCCATCAAGTAGACTTGACCGTGATTACCGATCAATACATTTCCAGGCTTCAAATCGAGATGAACAATTCCGCTTGCATGAACGAAAGCTAAAGTTTGGCAGACCTGTTCGAACGCTTTGATCAAACGGCCTTTCTCAACGCTCTCTGTCGAGTTTTTGATGAGGCTTTCAAGCGTCTTTCCCGAGATGAGTTCCATTGCAAAAAACGGACGGTTGTTCTTCCAATTGCCGATGTCAAACACCGGGATAATGCCGGGATGTTGCAGTTGGCTCATGATCCTTGCTTCATGCAAAAACCGGCGTTTTAGATGAGCGTTGTTGACGTGATGGCTCGAAAGAATCTTGACCGCGACTTCTCGTTTTAGTCGGGTGTCCTTGCATCGCAATACGACGCCCATCCCCCCCCGTGCGACTTCTCCGTCCACACGATACTTGCCCAAGTATTCGCCCTTCGTTGGCAATACTTCTTCGAACGTAATGTCGGGGATTGTATCGAAGTCATCGTTAATCGATGTGCTGGACGATCGTGCATTCGGATTGACGGCAAGTTGAGTCCGTTTGCCATCAACGGTATCGAGTGCTGGATCGCGCTTGCTCGACTTGCCATCGTCATTGCTGTTCATTCGATTTGCCACCATCAAATAATGCCCGAAGCAATATTCGACTTTTTCTTGCCCTTCGAAAAACTGAAATAATGCAATTGCCAATTCATTATTCATTGGAGAGAAGCAGGAATGGTAAAGCAAGCTTTTTCAAAAATAAAAGCGTTAATTGATTGCCATGGTGAAATCGGAGATGACTCTTACCAGAAAACTCTTACGGATTTGTAAGATTGGGTTTGGCAGGAGCAAAGGTTGGCATTTGACCGTTCGAAAGCGTTTGAATATGGTTGTTGAATATTCTGAGCAGGCGATCAGTGAAGTACACAAAATTTTGCCGGCACGATTGGGAGATGATATTGGCCCCGACAAATTTGTTGACGAGAAGTAACACATTTGGTTAGGCACTTAGTGATCGCAGATTTTTCGAGAAAAATCTGCTTCCAAAGTTGGTCGATTGATACTCGGTGGCAATACTGTTCCATGGAACGATTTGGGAATTGTCCCGAATTAACTTCCCGAATAATGAAACTTGATCGTAATGTCGATCCAGGGCACCGAGTTGCACGTCATTCCCGCGCAGGCCGGTATCCAGGGGCAATTGCGATGGATTCCCGCCTGCGCGGGAATGACACCGATGCTCCAAACACGGAAATTATTTCGGGACTGTTCCTTAGCAGGAGTGGAAATTGCAAGAGATCCGGTAGAGGGAAGATTTGCGAATTCCATCAGGATTCGTTGAGTCCCAGTGAGATTGGTAAAGAACTTTAAAAAATGGATTTTGCCGGGAAGTAGAGAGCCGACAAAATTAAGAAAAACGTAGTTTCCGAAATGAAATTCCGATGGCTTGGGATCATAAGCGATAATCTTGGTCGGAATATCGGTGATTTAGCGAACCCAAGAAATGATGGGATCGTCAAGTTTTAAAGCATAAATTCGACTTGCGGTATTGATTGCCGTCGGTACACTTAGCCGGTTCTCGACCGGAAGTTTACCCGGATTGGCAATGCCAGCGTAGCTCAGTTGGTAGAGCAGCTGATTTGTAATCAGCTGGTCGGGGGTTCGAGTCCCTTCGCTGGCTCTAGTCGGGCTGTTTGTTGGGATTTTGACAAAGTTCGGCTTGGCGAACTTTGATTGGTTGAATTTCAACAAATTGAGTTTGAGGTTTTAATAATTAGGGGGGTTGCCCGAGTGGCTAAAGGGGACGGACTGTAAATCCGTTGGCTATGCCTACATAGGTTCGAATCCTATACCCCCCATTGGCGAAACGATAAGAAACGTAGATACTCGTCGGCTTGTAGAACATCATCAAGCCGCCCAGCATCGCGCGGGTGTAGCTCAATGGTAGAGCCACAGCCTTCCAAGCTGAAGACGAGGGTTCGATTCCCTTCACCCGCTTTGAAAGGCTGCTGTAGCTCAGTTGGTAGAGCACTTCCTTGGTAAGGAAGAGGTCATGGGTTCAAGTCCCATCAGCAGCTCTTTGGAGTTTGCGAACGTATCCAATAATTTGTTGGGCAGTAGGCACGGCAGTTTTGTTTCGTAAAATGAGTCCGGCTGGCATTTGCAGTTGGGCGAGACTGTTCAGTAATATCCGAATTCGTGTGCGGTTGGTTGCATCGACTTGGTAGGGTGTTGTTGAGCTTGTGATATTTTTCGTGGATTAGTTTTGTTTTCGAAAGCATGTGAGAACCAACCTCACGGCTGGGTCGACTTTGTATTTAGGTGTGTTGAGCAATGGCCAAAGAGGTATTTGAGCGTAAAAAACCGCACTGTAACGTAGGCACTATCGGTCACATTGACCATGGAAAAACCACCACAACCGGCGCGCTGCTGGCTGTGCAAGCCGCAAAGGGATTGGCGCAGTTCAAGTCCTATGCGGATATCGCAAAGGGTGGAACCGTCCGAGACGAGACCAAGACTGTGACGATCGCCGTTTCGCACGTTGAGTACGAATCGGAAAAGCGACACTACGCTCACATCGACTGCCCTGGTCACGCGGACTTTATTAAGAACATGATCACCGGTGCCGCTCAAATGGACGGAGCAATTCTGGTTGTTAGCGCTGCTGACGGCCCGATGCCGCAAACCAAGGAGCACGTATTGTTGGCTCGCCAAGTGGGTGTGCCGGCTATCGTAGTTTTCTTGAACAAGATTGACTTGGTCGACGACCCAGAATTGCTTGAGTTGGTTGAACTCGAAATTCGTGAATTGCTCAGCAAGTACGATTTCCCTGGCGATGATATTCCAATCGTTCGCGGAAGTGCAGTTGCTGCTTATCAGCATCCAAAGGATCCTGAAAAGATCAAGTGCATTGGCGATTTGCTGGATGCCGTTGATGCTTACATTCCTCAGCCTGCACGTGAAGAAGACAAGCCGTTCTTGATGGCTGTCGAAGACGTCTTCTCGATCGAAGGTCGTGGAACTGTAGCAACAGGTCGTATCGAGCGCGGCGTTGTCAAGGTCGGCGAAGAAATCGAAATCATCGGTTTGCAAGATCAGAAGCGTAAGGTCATTGTGACCGGCGTTGAAATGTTCCGCAAAGAACTCAAGGAAGGCAAGGCCGGCGACAACGTTGGTTGCTTGCTCCGCGGTATCAAGCGTGAGGAAATCGAGCGCGGTCAAGTTTTGGCAAAGCCAGGATCGATTACGCCTCACAAGAAGTTCGAAGCCGAAGTCTATTGCTTGAGCAAGGACGAAGGCGGTCGACATACACCGTTCTTCAGCGGTTACCGACCTCAGTTCTACTTCCGCACAACGGACGTAACCGGTACTGCCAATTTGGTAGGTGCAGAAATGTGCATGCCTGGTGACAACGTTCGGTTGTCGGTTGAATTGCAGAAGCCGATCGCTATGGATGACGGCGTCCGTTTCGCTATTCGCGAAGGCGGCAAGACGGTCGGTTCGGGCGTTGTGACAAAGATTATCGAGTAGATAATTGGTGTTCGGTTTTAGAATAGAATGAAAATTAATGGGCCTGCCGGATCGTTAACGGTTCGTGCAGGCTCCTTTCGTGAGTGGGACGAAACAGGGGCGTAGCTCAATTGGCAGAGCACCGGTTTCCAAAACCGGGGGTTGGGGGTTCGATTCCCTCCGCCCCTGCTGTGTGATCGATTTCTGATTCATTATATTTTTTGGTTTGGAACGAAGATCCGATGTCAACCGAAGAGGCTGTAGGTGGCAGGTCATTTGTAAACGAGCTTTTCTTAGCTTCGATTTACAAGAAAAGTCAAGGACGGACTGTGCGTCAAGTTACATGCTTGACGATTTGGATCGTATTTGCATTGATGGGTTGGCGGCTTTTTGAGTTCGCTTTGAAGGATTACTCGTTCAGCGACTGGGGTGTGCCGTCTGCTGTCGGCGAGGCATTACGATATGGATTGCCGTTGCTCTTGCTGTCAGTTGGAGTTTGGTTTGGTTATCGATTGGTTAATTGGCCGAAATTTGCGGACTTTTTGATAGCCGTCGAAGCGGAATTGAATAAGGTTTCGTGGCCGGGGCGATCTGAGCTTGTCAAGGCTTCGTTGGTTGTTATATTTACCATCTTCTTCCTCGCGATTTTATTGTTTAGCTATGACTTGTTGTGGCAATCAATATTCACTTCGTTGAAGATTTCCTAGTTTCTTGGGTGGCTTTGGTCGCCTAGGTTTATAGCCAGGAGGTTTGCCAGGGAATTGTTTTCGTTCGAATTGAGCGAAGTGATTTTTTGGCGATCGTTTGTACTGGCGCAAGGTCTAAACAGTGTCAAACTCCGAAGAAAATACAGTCACCGCCGACGATGCCTCGCAAGAAAAGCAGTGGTATATCATCAAGGTGGCATTCAACCGAGAGGATTCGATTCGCGAAGCGTTGCTTAAGCGAATTGCACTCTCTGGTGTGAAAGAGTGTTTTGGCGAGATACTCATCCCGACTGAGGATGTAGTTGAGTTTACGCGTGCGGGCAAGCGCCGGGTGGTTAAGCGTAAACTGTATCCCGGTTATCTAATGGCCCAGATGATCGTCAATGACGACAGTTGGTTTCTCGTTAGGGAAACGCCAGGGGTAGGTGACTTTACCGGTTCGGGTGGTAAGCCGACGCCAATGGAAGCCGCTGATGTCGAGCGGATCATTAAGCTCGTGCGCCCTGATGCCGAAGAAGAGCAATCGCTTAAGACGACGATACCGTTCCGGCATGGGGATCGCGTACGAGTGAAGGAAGGTTACTTCCAGAATCTCGAAGGCGAAGTGGATAAGGTCGATGAAGCGAATGGTCGTGTGACCGTGATTATCAGTATATTCGGTCGCAGTACGCCAGTTGAATTAGATCACTGGCAAATAGAGTCAATTTAGTTAGTAGCGACAGGGATGGCCGGTCCGGCTTTCTTTCCTGTCGTTAATTTTAGATTTTTGAATCACTTGGAGTGTTCGTCGAAATTCGGCGGCGAAAGCGATAAGGTATGGCGAAACAAGTAGTCGGTCAGGCGAAATTTCAGGTTCCGGGCGGGTCCGCAACACCTGCTCCACCAGTGGGAACTTCGTTGGGTAAGTTCGGGATCAATTTGGGTCAATTCGTCTCTCAGTTCAATGAGCGAACGCGAGAATTTAACGGGACTCCGATTCCGGTCGTTGTTACCGTCTATTCGGATCGTACGTTTGAATTCGTGACGAAGAGTCCACCTGCCGCATCGTTGCTCAAGCAGGCTGCGGGTATTGCTCGCGGTTCAGGTGAGCCAAACAAAACAAAAGTGGGTAAAGTCTCGCGACAGCAGATAGATGATATTTGCAAAAAGAAAATGGCGGATTTGAATGCCCGCGACTTGGAGCATGCTCGTCGCATGATCGAAGGCACCGCACGAAGTATGGGTCTTGAGGTGGAAGGGTAATCAACGCAATGGTAGTTTCAAAAGCAATGAAAGCGATGCTGTCGAAGTCGACTGGCAAGGCGCCGTTGGCTTTGCCTCAAGCTGTTGAAGTTCTTAAAAAATTTCCGGCTCGCAAGTTTGATCAGTCGGTAGAAATTCATATGCATCTTGGTATCGATCCAGCTCAAGCGGATCAGTTGATTCGAGGTAGCGTTGTTTTGCCTCACGGGATTGGCCGAGTTCAGCGAGTTGTTGTTTTTGCAAAGGGCGACTTGGCAAAGGCGGCCGAGGCGGCTGGTGCCGATACCGTCGGCGCTGAAGATTTGGCTAAGCGAATCAAGGAAGGCTGGGTCGATTTCGACGTTTGTATTGCAACGCCGGACATGATGGGGATGGTCGGCCCTTTAGGTAAAGTGCTTGGTCCTCGAGGATTGATGCCTTCACCACGTGCAGGGACAGTGACTGCGGACGTGGATCGAGTTGTTCGCGAATACAAGGCCGGTAAGGTTGAGTTTCGTAATGACAAAGGCGGTAATTTGCATGCTGTTGTCGGCAAGATGAGTTTCGACAGTGAAAAGCTTGTTGAAAACATCGGGGCTTTTGTTCAGTTTGTCAATTCGCTCAAGCCGAATGCCGTTCGCGGAACGTACATCAAGTCGGTGTCGATTTGTGCGACCATGACTCCAAGTGTTCGTATTTCAGCTTAGTTCGTCGTTTGAAAATAAATGTGGTAGGCGGTTCGGTTAAAGGCAAATCATGAGCAAGCTTGTAAAGAGATTGGTTTCCCGAGACATTTTAAATCGGCTTGAAGGCGTCAATGATGCCATTCTTGTGAATGTAATTGGGATGGAGTCCGGTGCGACCTTTTTGATCCGGAAGACGCTGAGGGAAAAGGGGATTCAGATGCTGGTGGTCAAGCGAAGCTTGGCTTTCCGTGCGACTGATTCAACCAGTCTTCAGCCTGCGTTTGCGAGCTGCGAAGGAAGTATCGCGGTCGTTTGGGGTTGCGAGGACTTTGTGTCTTTGGCAAAGGAAATTACAACTATCGAGAAGCGTGGCGGATTCGCCAAGTTCGAGATCAAGGGTGGAGTGCTTGACGGCGAAGGTATGGATGCGAACAAGGTTCGTGCCGTTAGCAAATGGCCAAGTCGACAAGAGCAGATATCTTTGTTGCTTGGGCAGATTCTTTCGCCAGCTACCAATTTGGTTGGTCAGATTGTTGGTCCTGGAAGAAAGCTTGCTAGTCAGGTTAAAAAGCACATCGAAAATCAAGAAGTTGAAGTTCCAGCAGCAGAGTAGGTTTGATGATGCGTGGTTGCCGAGATTAGCTCGAAAATCACGCTTGAAAATACAGTGGTGTCCGGCGAGTTTGGATTGCGCTTTTAAGAGCAAGGCAATCTCGCGGAGTTTTATTTTGAAGTGCTCGGTTTAAAAACTCGCCGGCACATTACGAGGTTTGGTTTTTTTTGACGAAATTGAGAGGGAAACATGTCCGATTCAGCAACTGCGTTTGCGGATGATATCAAGAGCTTGGGCGAGAAGATCGTTGGACTTACTTTGAAGCAAGCCAAAGAGCTCAGCGATTATTTGAAGGAAGTACACGGCATCGAAGCCGCCGCTGGTGGTGGCATGATGATGGTCGCTCCGTCCGGTGACGGCGGTGGCGCTGCGGCAGTTGCCGAGCAGACCGAGTTCAAAGTTGTGATGACGTCCTTTGGCGACAAGAAGCTTGATGTAGTCAAGGTCGTCAAGAACATCACGGGTGCTTCCCTGATGGACTCCAAGAAATTGGTCGAAGCCATTCCGGCAACGATCAAGGAAGGCGTGTCCAAGGAAGATGCCGAGAAAGTCAAGAAAGAGCTCACCGAAGCTGGTGCAACTGTTGAACTGAAGTAGTTCGGCTGGTTTCGGGGTTATGGGTGGTTTGCAGATTATAGGCTGCCCGTTGATTTCGAGTGCCATTCTTTCGATGATTTCAAAAATTTCCTAATTGTGCCCATTTATCGACCCTGACTGGGTTTGCCAGTTCGGGTTGTGTAGGGTATATTGCCACCCTTGGATGTTGGCTTGCTATCTTCATGCACCTATCTTAATTTCGCGCCGAATGAATGGACCGCTGATATTGCGCGCTTGGTTTGGCAGCCCAAGCGTTTCGTTCCGAGCGAGCGCGTTGCTTTGCTTTTGCGTCGGTGCTTTTTTCTATGTTTCGGTCAGGTATTGACTCGCGTCTAGGAGTATTGTTCCGTTATGGCGACTTCTTCCCAGCGAAGGCTTCAACCCAAGAGTATTCGTCGGTTTGGGTCAGGTGCTGAGCCTTTTCCAATTCCGAATTTGACGACTTTGCAAACAGCTTCCTACGAGGCGTTCCTTCAAGAGGACGTGCCGTATGATAAGCGCAAAGATCAAGGTCTCGAGTCCGTCTTTCGGGAGATATTTCCCGTCGAGAGCTACGACAAGAGCGTCACTCTGGAGTATTTGCGATACGAGCTAGGTAAGCCTCGTTTTACGCCTGAGGAGTGTCGCCAGTTGCGACTGACTTATGGCAAGCCTCTCAAGGTATGGTTGCGATTGAATCGCGAGCAGCCTTTGGAGGAAGAGGTGTATCTCGGCGACATTCCGGTAATGCTTGGGGGCGGTGAGTTTATTATCAACGGCGCCGAGCGAGTCGTCGTTAGTCAATTGCATCGTTCTCCTGGCGTGGATTTCGTCGAAGAGACCGAAGGAACAAACGACCGGAAGGTACCGAGTTGTCGAGTTATTCCTGAACGCGGTAGTTGGATTGAAGTCAATGTTACCAAGAAAGACAGTCTTTCAGTTCGTATTGACCAAAGCGGTAAATTCTCCGTGATGACGCTGCTGCGTGCGATGAGTAAAGAGCTCAGCACCAACTCGGAATTGCTTAAGATTTTCTACGACACAAGTGTCGAGAAGATTACTGATGGGCGAAGCGTTCCTAAGATTGAAGGCAAGATTGCTGTCGATGACGTTGTCTATCCAACCGGTAGCGAGCGTGCTGGCGAGATCATTGTCGAAGCTGGTCAAAAGATTCTTAAAAACGTCGCCGAGATCATTTGTACTGCCGGCGTAAAGTCGGTTGAGGTGATGGAGTCTCCCAAGGTTCAGTACATATTGAATTCTTTGGCTGAAGACAACACAAGCAGTCACGAAGAGGCTTTGTTGCGTATCTATCAACGATTGCGTCCAGGTAACCCGCCGCAGTTGGAAAAAGCCCGTACGCTGTTTCATGAAAAATTCTTTGATGTCAATCGTTATCGACTAGGTCGTGTTGGGCGTTTTCGGCTTAACCGCAAATTGAATTCCGATGTGCCTGAAGATGAGATGACGCTTCGACCGGAAGATTTGATGGCCTCGATTCGTTATTTGATCGATCTTGTGGATGGTGAAAATGGCGCGCACTACGATGACATCGACCATCTCGGTAATCGACGGTTGCGAACGATCGACGAATTGGCCAGTGAAGAGCTTCGCAAGGGATTTTTGAAGCTGCGTCGAACGGTTCAAGAGCGTATGAGCCTAAAGGAAGTTGAGGATATGACTCCTCGTTCCTTGGTGAATCCAAAGAGCATCAGTGCGGCGATCGAATATTTCTTTGGTCGAGGTGAGTTGTCTCAGGTGGTCGACCAAACAAATCCACTCTCGCAGTTGACTCACGAGCGCAGATTGTCGGCTCTCGGTCCTGGTGGTTTGAATCGCAAGCGAGCTGGCTTCGAAGTGCGTGACGTTCACATTTCGCACTACGGTCGAATTTGCCCGATTGAAACACCTGAAGGAACGAATATCGGATTGATCAGCTCCTTGGCAATTTATGCGGGCGTTGATGAATACGGATTTTTGATCACACCGTATCGTCTCGTCAAAGAAGGCGCGGTCAGCGACGAAGTAGTTTGGTTGCGAGCTGATGAAGAGGCGAATGCTTTTATCGCTCCTGCTGACGTTGCAGTGAAGGATGGCGAGTTGGTTGCGGGGCCGGCGTTGATCGCTCGGCATCGCAGTGACTTCCAGATCGTTCAGCCTGCACAAGTTCAGTATATGGACATCGCTCCAAGTCAGATGATCGGTGTTTCGGCGGGATTGATTCCCTTCTTGGAGCATGACGATGCTAACCGAGCGTTGATGGGTAGTAACATGCAGCGGCAAGCTGTTCCGTTGTTGGTGGCTGAGCCTCCAATCGTCGGGACCGGCATGGAAAAAGAAGTTGCTGTGAACAGCGCGATGGTTGTGCGTGCTCGCAGGGCTGGCAAGGTGACCTTTGTCGATTCGACTCGAATTGAAATTGGACCTGACATCTACCACATGAAGAAGTTTCAGGGCTTGAATGAACGGACCTGCTTGAACCAAAAGCCAATTGTTGGAATTGGTGACAAGGTCGAAAAAGGTCAGGTCATCGCGGATGGTGCGGCAACCTACTTAGGCGAGCTAGCGCTTGGGCGAAATGTCCTTGTTGGGTTCATGTCATTCGACGGATTTAACTTCGAAGACGCGATTATCATTTCGGAAAACTTGGTCAAGAACGACGTTTATACTTCGATTCATATCGAAGAGTTCGATGTTGAAATCCGCGAGACAAAGCTTGGCCGCGAGGAGTTCACTCGTGATATTCCGAACGTGAGCGAAAAAGCTCTTCGCAATCTTGACGAGTCCGGCATTGTGCAAGTCGGTACGTTTGTCCGTCCTGGCGATATCTTGGTAGGTAAAGTTTCGCCTAAGAGCAAAACCGAACTTACGCCGGAAGAAAAATTGTTGCACGCGATTTTCGGTCGGGCAGGCGAAGACGTAAAGAACGATTCCTTGGAGGTTAGCTCCGGTGTCGAAGGTATTGTGATTGATACCCAGCGATTTTCTCGTCGTATGAGTTTGTCGGAAGACGAGCGCAAGGAATTCGAAAAAGAACTCAAGAAGATCGAAACCGAAGGTAGCCGAGAAATCTCAACCTCGTTTACAACGTTGATTGAGGAAATGGAAAAGGCGATCGGCGGCAAGATTACCGATCACGATGGTACGCCATTGTCCGGTGGTCAAGATCCGAAATACATGGCCGAACGCGCACAGACATTCAATCTTTCGCGACTCCTAAACAAGCTGGATGCCAATCTGCATGCAGACGTCAAAAAGGTGCACAAACAATTTTGGCCTGCAGTTGAGGAAGCGATTGATATTCGCGATCGTCAAGTCAACAGCATGAAGCGTGGCGATGAGCTTCGCAGCGGCGTGTTGCAGATGGTGAAGGTATATATCGCTACGAAGCGTGTGATTAGCGTCGGTGACAAGATGGCAGGACGTCACGGTAACAAGGGGGTTATCTCCAAAGTGTTGCCGGTCGAGGACATGCCGTTCTTGCCAGATGGAACGCCGTTGCAAATTCTCCTCAATCCGCTGGGCGTTCCTAGTCGTATGAACGTGGGGCAGATTCTCGAAACGCACTTGGGTTGGGCGGGCGCGACTGCTGGTTTTCAGGCCATCACACCTGTGTTCGATGGCGGCACGGAAGCTGACATTAATGCAGCTTTGGCGGAAGCTGGGCTGCCGGCTCACGGCAAGGTCCGTTTGTACGATGGTCGTACCGGCGAACCGATGTCGCAGGAAACCACGGTCGGTTACATCTACATGCTCAAGCTTCATCATCTTGTTGATGACAAAGTTCACGCCCGTAGCACGGGTCCTTACTCTCTCATCACCCAACAGCCTCTTGGCGGTAAAGCCCGCTTTGGTGGTCAACGATTTGGGGAAATGGAAGTTTGGGCATTGGAAGCCTATGGAGCTGCCTACATTTTGCAGGAACTGCTCACCGTCAAGAGTGACGATGTGGAAGGTCGAACGAAGATCTATGAATCGATGGTCAAAGGCGAGAATACTCTCGAAGCTGGTACTCCGGCAAGCTTTGACGTTTTGACGAATGAAATTCGAGGACTCGGTCTGAACATGCGACTCGAGAAGCGTCGCTTGTAAGAAGATTACAATTAACACCGATGGTGCAATAACGCCGTCGGTGTAACCAATATAAACCGTTCAATATCGCTTGAGATTTTACTAGTTTGTCGCCTCTATGGCTGGGCTAGTATTCACGAATCAAAACGAAATAGACGCAACCCAATTACCATTTGGTGCACGTAACCAGGAGCCCAGGTACATGGCTAACGCTGAAACAACTTACGATCGCGTTAACGATTACACTTCAGTCAAGATTAGCTTGGCCCGTCCACAGGACATTCGAAGTTGGTCTTTTGGCGAAGTGAAAAAACCAGAAACGATCAATTACCGAACTTATCGTCCAGAAAAAGACGGTTTGTTCTGCGAACGTATCTTTGGCCCGGAAAAGGACTGGGAATGCGCCTGCGGTAAATATCGTGGGATGAAATACAAAGGAATGATTTGCGATCGTTGCGGTGTGAAAGTTACGCATAGTCGTGTGCGTCGCAAACGCATGGGCCATATCGAATTGGCTGCGCCAATCGTTCATATTTGGTTTTTCAAAGCTATGCCCAGCCGTTTGGGCAACTTGCTCGACATGAAGACTTCGAGTCTAGAGAAGATCATCTATTTCCAAGATTACGTCGTCGTAAATCCCGGTGCGACCGATCTTGAAGCCTGTCAGTTGCTAAACGAAGAAGAATATCGCGCAGCCAAAACAAAGTTCGGCGAAGGTACTTTTGAAGCGGACATGGGTGCTGAGGCCGTGCGAAAGCTGCTGACCAATCTTGATTTGGTCAAGCTGTCGCAAGAGCTTCGCGTTGAAATGTCCGAAACCAATAGCAAGCAACGCAAGAAGGATTTGATCAATCGTTTGAAATTGGTCGAGTCGATTCGTGATAGCGATAACCGTCCCGAATGGATGGTGCTGGATGTTATTCCCGTGATTCCTCCGGACCTTCGTCCGTTGGTATTGTTGGATAGCGGTAATTTCGCAACGAGCGACTTGAACGACCTGTATCGCCGTATCATCAACCGCAATAACCGTCTGCGAAAATTGGTCGACTTGAATGCGCCAGAAGTCATCATTCGCAACGAAAAGCGAATGTTGCAGCAATCGGTTGATGCGCTCTTCGATAACAACCGATGCAAGCGGCCTGTATTGGGCAGCAGCAATCGACCTCTGAAATCCTTGACGGACATGATCAAAGGTAAACAAGGTCGTTTCCGCGAAAACTTGTTGGGCAAGCGAGTGGACTATTCTGCTCGTAGCGTGATTGTTGTTGGACCTCGTCTGCGTCTGCATCAGTGTGGATTGCCCAAGAAGATTGCCCTTGAGTTGTATCAGCCATTCATCATTCGCAAACTCAAAGAACTTGGGCACGCGGATACCATCAAGTCAGCAAAGAAGATGCTTGAGCGTAAAGATGAAGAGGTTTGGGACATTCTCGAGCAAGTCATCAAGAATCATCCAGTATTGTTGAATCGTGCACCCACGTTGCACCGAATGGGTATTCAGGCTTTCGAACCAATCCTGGTCGAAGGCAATGCTATCCATTTGCATCCGCTTGTATGCAAAGGTTTCAATGCGGACTTTGACGGTGATCAAATGGCCGTGCACTTGCCGCTTTCTATCGAAGCACAAGTTGAAGCGCATACATTGATGATGAGTACTCACAACATCTTTGCCCCTTCGAACGGCAAACCCATTATGAGTCCTTCGCAGGATACGGTGATGGGTTGCAATTTTATCACCGTCCAAAAAAACGATGGCAAAGGTCAGGGCATGATCTTTTCATCGGTCATGGAAGCGGATTTTGCATACAGCCAAAAAATTGTCGATCTGCATGCGAAAATAAAAGTTCGATTGCCGAAAAATCGAAAGCTGAAGACTGAAGACGCGACTGCCAAACATGGTGCTGTAATCGAGACAACTTACGGTCGCATTCTTTTCAATTCGATGTTGCCAGAAGGTATGGATTATTACAACATCACGTTGAAAAGCAGCGACTTGGCAAGCGTTATCAGCGATTGCTACCAACGCTTGGGACGTCGAGCAACAATTAACCTGCTGGACGACATGAACCAACTGGGCTTCCGCGAGTCCACTAAGAGCGGTTTGTCCTTCGGAACAGACGACCTTGTCACTCCTGAATCGAAGTTGAAGATTATCGCCGAAGCTGACAAGCGGGTGATGAACTATCGTCGAAACTACGATAAAGGTTTGATCACCGCGCCGGAAAGATACAACCAGGTGCTCGATACTTGGACTCACGCTCGTGAATTGATTACCAAGGACATGTTGCAAGCCATGGAGCACGATGACCATCGTGGACCTTGGTATGTGAATCCCGTGTTCTTGATGGCATCCTCGGGTGCTCGAGGTGGTATTGAGCAGATTCGACAATTGGCGGGGATGCGAGGTCTTATGGCCAAGCCGACCGGCGAAATTATCGAAACCCCGATTAAGGCAAACTTCCGCGAAGGTCTCTCGGTGCTCGAGTATTTCAGCTCGACTCACGGTGCCCGAAAAGGTTTGGCCGATACGGCGCTCAAGACCGCTGACTCGGGTTACTTGACCCGTAAGCTTGCAGACGTGGCACAAAACGTGGTTATCACGATGCACGACTGCGGGACCACTCAGGGTGTTACCAAGTCCGTTGTTTATCGCGGCGAAAAAGTTGAAGTGCGTTTAGTTGACGCAATCCATGGACGAGTAAGCCGCCAAAATATCGTGAGCTTGGTGAGCGACGAAGCGATCGTGCGTGAAAACGAAATGATCACTTTGGAAAGTGCTCGTCGAATCGAGGACATCGGACTCGAAAAGATCCAAGTGCGTTCGCCAATGACGTGCGATGCTCCTCTCGGTGTGTGCCGACTTTGTTATGGAATGGACATGAGCACAGGTGCTCTCGTCGAAGAAGGCATGGCCGTGGGTATCATCGCCGCACAAAGTATCGGCGAACCCGGCACTCAGTTGACGATGCGTACCTTCCACATCGGTGGTACCGCCAACACGAGCGTCGAAGAACACGATATCAAGGTTAAGAAGAGCGGGGTGATCAAATTCACTCGCATGCGAATCGTGCGGAACGAAGAAGGCGTCAACATCGTTTTGACCCGAAACGGTGAAATCTCCGTTCTCGATCCGAAAGGCCGCGAACTCGAGAAGTACGAAGTTCCTACGGGGGCTCGCCTGAACGTCGAAGAGAACCAAGAAGTCAAAACGGGCCAAGTCCTCTGCGAATGGAATCCGCACAAGATTCCTATTCTCGCCGAAGTCTCCGGTAAGATTCGCTATGACGATATTATCGAAGGCGAAACAATGCGTTTGGAGAAAGATCCAAGCGGTAACATTCGTCGATCCATCATTGACCATCGCGGTGATTACCATCCGCAAATCGTAGTCGAAGGTCCCGATGGAAAGCCACTCGATGTGTACTACTTGCCTGAACGTGCTGTTATCACCGTCGCCGAAGGCAGCAAGGTTTCAGCCGGTACGGAAATCGCCGAAACTCCGCGTGAAGCTACCGGTATTTCGGACATCACGGGTGGTTTGCCTCGAATTACAGAAATCTTCGAAGCACGCAAACCAAAGGATCCTTCGGTTATCGCCGAGATCGATGGTGTCGTTGAAATCCTCGGCGAAAAGCGCCGAGGAAAGCGAACCATTGTCGTTCGAAGTGATAGCGGAAAAGAAATCGAACACTTGGTGCCGCACGGCAAGCACTTCCAAGTTCATACCGGAGATATCGTAAAGGCAGGACAAGCTTTGGTCGAAGGACCGCTTGTTCCACACGATATTTTGGCCGTTAGCGGCGAAGAAGCGTTGCAACAATATTTGCTTCACGAAGTTCAACAAGTTTACCGAGCACAACGCGTGGAAATCAATGACAAGCACATTGAGATCATCGTGGCTCGTATGTTGCGCAAGTTGAAGATTGAATCACCTGGCGATACCAGCCTACTGTCTGGGCTCGTCATGGACCGATTCGATTTCCGACGCATCAACGACGAGTTGGCAAAGTGCCTCAAAATTAGCGATCCAGGCGACAGCGAATTCGCCGTCGGAGCAATCGTTCCCAAAGACGCAGTCGAGCAATCGAATGCACAGATCGAAGCCTTGGGTGGCAAGCCTGCCAAGGGCAAGAAGCCGAAGCCCGCTACTTCCAATACGCAATTGCTTGGGATCACCAAAGCGTCGGTTCAAAGTAACAGCTTTATTTCCGCAGCAAGCTTCCAAGAAACCACGAAAGTGCTCACGGAAGCTGCATTGGCAGGCAAGGTCGACCGGTTGGTCGGTCTCAAGGAAAACGTGATTCTCGGACACTTGATACCAGCCGGTACAGGCTTCAGAACATTCCAAGATTCGGAAGTCACGTATCGCAAAGAAGCTTTGGAAGAACTGGTTCAACGTGGCAGTGATGCGATCGAAGAAGCATTCCCACTTCTGAATGTCCCAACTCCAGAAGAAGCTGAACAAGCGGCTGATAAAGAGTCGAATTTGGTCAGCGACATTCTTGCAAGCCTCGGTGTAACTGAAACGGCAGATGTCGATGACGAGGATGATTTGGACGACATGGATGATGACGTCGACGGTGATGAAGCCACCATGTCCTCCGAGTCGGAAGAACAACCTTTGAATCCTGACGAATGATTCGAATGTGAAGTTAGTTTTGGAATCTCAAGGCGTTCGATTAATCGAAAGCCTTTTTTTTACGCTCAGACTTGCATTCGAAAGTACGTCTTTTTTTCGCCTGTTGGTTACATCTTGCAACGACCAAGATTTCGTAGGTTTCCGAGCGGCAACGCCTGATTTTTTGGGGTAGGGAGAAACTTTCAGAAAAGGGGTTTTCCCCGCTCGGCTAACTGTTTGATCGGAAATGCACGTCGTTTGATCGCGCCCGAAACGTCTCGCGCTCAGCTCTTTTTCAGTTTTTGATCGGGCTCGTTGTTATGATGTATCGTTTGGCCTTACAATCGAGGCCAATCGAATGTTACGGTAACTCTCAGTAGCGTAGTGAAGAACCGCAATTTCCGGGATGCATTGAAGTGCTACGGTGTCCAGTGTGTTGTGAGGAGTATATGTGAAAGCTGCGCTGCCAACGGACGATACACGGACCATGCTATTGCCGGCATTGGGCACCGACCCAACCGATCTCACGCAAACGCATCATTCGGAATTGGCGACAAGCGAAGGCCAGTTGCCGGGCTTTGTGGAGGAAGGCAAACGCGTTAATTTTTCCGACGAGACGGAATTGCTCCTTCGAGGTCGTCTAAAAGCGGCTGCCATTGACTTAACTCTTGTGCTGGGAATCGGCTACGTCGGAAACATGCTGGCCGGGAATTCCCAATGGATCACACTTCGAACGATCATCTTTGTATTGGTGATCGCTTGCTATTTGGTGTTGCGTCGTAAGTGGACGATTCGGATACGTTGGCTGCGCGCGATGGAACTTGTCTTGTTCGGTGGCGTGGCAATCCAAATGGCCTTGATGATGTATTCACGAACTGCATTTTTTGCTGGAAAACAAGATCCTACTTCCTTAGTATCCGTGCAGCAGTTTTTCTTCACGGCATTTTGTTTGCACGTTTTGACATACGGTATCTTCATGCCGAATACATGGAAACGTGGGGCACTCGTCATGACAACTATGGCCTTGGTCCCTTACGCAATCTATTACCTGCAGATCAATATGGATGAGCAAGTGGCTCAGCTAGTCGCAGAGAATCATGCCGGCGGATCGATTCCAACGACGCTTATCGCTGCCATGATCGGAACGTTTGGCTCCCACATAATTAATCGAACCCGAAAAGAAGCCTTCAAGGCAAAACAAATTTTGCAGTATCGTCTACACGAAGTCATCGGCAGCGGAGGGATGGGGGATGTTTATCGCGCCGAGCACTTGTTGCTAAAACGCCGTTGTGCCATGAAAATCATCAAGCCTGAAAAGGGCCGCAACGCCGCAATGCTCCATCGATTCGAGCGTGAAGTCATTGCGACGGCTCGTTTATCGCATTGGAACACTATCGATATTTACGATTACGGTCACACGGACGACGGGACTTTCTATTACGTTATGGAATTGCTAGAGGGTGAGAACTTGCATTCGCTCGTTGCCAAATACGGGCCTCTTCCGCCAGCCCGCGTCGTTTACATTTTGGCGCAGGCATGCGACGCGCTTCAAGAAGCTCACGATTCATTTCTCATCCATCGCGATATCAAACCGGCTAATATCTTCGCGAGCAAACGCGGCGGGGTTTGGGATGTAACGAAGCTTCTTGACTTCGGTCTTGTCAAAGAGAAGTCGGTGGACGAAAGTCCTGCTGAAAAGCCATCGGGCTTTAGTGGAACGCCCATGTATATGGCGCCGGAACAAGCGACTCAATATGATCAAGTGGATGGCAGAACGGATATCTACGCTTTGGGAGCAGTCGCCTATTTTTTGCTTACCGGTCGCCCGCCTTTCCAAGGTGATACGGTTTCCGAGCTAATCGTTGCTCATTCATCCCACAAACCTATTCCTCCTGTCAACTTTGGAGATATCCCAAGAGACTTGAATGGAATTGTTTTGCGTTGCCTTGAAAAGCTGCCTGCAGACCGTTTCCAGAAAGCTCACGAAATGTCTGTCGCCCTTCGTGGTTGTCTCTGCTCGCCGGAATGGAACTCTGAGAGAGCTTACCAGTGGTGGAAGGCCAATCGTCCTGATCTTTGTCGATCGTGAAAAACTATTTTCATTCACAACCGGACCAGAGACCCTCGTTCATTGTCCTATTAAAAAATAAGGTAAGACCCAAATGCGAGTTCTTGTCCTGGGAGCTCATCCTGATGATGCCGAATTTCATGCCGGTGGGCTGATGTTTGCTCACGCACAGCAAGGTTCTCAAATTCGAATTGTCAGCGTTACCGATGGCCGCAGCGGACATCAGTCGATCGATGAAGAAAGCTTGGTAATAATTCGACGACAAGAAGCCGCCCGGGCCGGAAAAGTTATCCAAGCGGAGTATCACACTTGGGATTTTCCCGATGGTTATTTGATGCCGGACCTCCACGTCCGCCAACGTATCATTCGCGAAATGCGGACATTTAAGCCGGACTTGGTGTTGACTCACAGAACTTGTGACTATCATCCGGATCACCGCGCAGTAGGGTTAGCTGTTCAAGATGCATCGTATTTGGTAACCGTTCCCAAAATAGTACCGGAGGTACCTGCACTGCGAAGCGATCCGGTTGTTGCCTACATGCCGGACTTGTTTACTAGGCCAAACCCGTTGCGACCCGATGCTGTATTAGACGCCACCGAGTCCATCGACACAATTGTCAGAATGCTCGCGTGCCACGAGTCGCAGGTTTTTGACTGGTTGCCATACAATCAACAGGTTCTAGGAAAAGTGCCAAGCGATACCGAGCATCGAATCGAATGGCTCCGAACTTGGTTTTTGCAAATGGTATCAAAACGCGGTTTGTCGTTTTGGAACAGCGAATGGGGCAGCACGCCGCAGTTGGTGGAAGCGTACGAGATCAGCGAGTACGCAGGGCGAGCAACACAGGACCAACTGCTACAGCTTTTTCCTGGTTGTAGATTTTCTTCCTAAGCCGATGGCTTTCGAAATTGTGATCGGTAGACGGGCAAGCCGTTCCGACGTGTTCGTCGTTCGAAGTGTGTGCGATAGTCGAGATCATGCTTCGATTCTGTTTCTGAAACGTGCATCGGACCTTCGAGAGTCGAGTGTTTAGCAATCAAATCCAGCGTGGATTCAAAGTAGTCCAGGACATCAGTCCAGAAATGAAAGATCGAACCCGGTTTTAGTATTCGTTCAATATTCGAAATCATTCTCTCGTTCAAAACGCGGCGTTTCTTATGACGTTTCTTCCACCAGGGATCGGGAAAATAGCAATGCACTGCTCCTAAGCGATCATTCGCGATGTCTTCGCATACGACCTGCATCGCATCAGCACAAAAGAAACGCGCGTTGGTTAAATCCAGACGCTCCAGTTGAGCTTGAGCACCATAAGCGTACTTTGTCGCGATCTCAATTCCAACAAAGTACGCATTGGCATGCTCTTTAGCTGCTTGGATTAAGAACAATCCTTTACCCGATCCAATCTCAAGTTCCACGTGTGGTTTCGCGTCCAGGATCGGATCCAACAAATGCTTGATCCTGGGGCGACTGAGCCAAACGTGACTTGGTGGATCGACGAACGTATCGGAAGGTTCTGTGTCCATAATCGCTATTTTTTGACAACCCAAATGTTTCGATATGCGACTGGATTGCCATGTCCTTGCAGGTAAAGCACGCCGTCAGAATTGCCTTCGGGATCTTTACCTGGAGTACCATTCTTTAGCTCAAGGTTTTCGTGGATCAACACACCGTTGTGCCGAATTGTAATACGAGCAGGAGTGACTTTTTCACCTTTGTCATTGTATCGAGCAGCGGTAAAGTCAATATCGTACGTCTGCCAACTTAGCGGCGGATAGCACATGTTCACCTTCGGTTTGGCGATTGAATAAATCCCGCCACATTCGTTGTTCTCGCCGGAAAGGCCAAACGAATCGAGTACTTGAACTTCATATCGACCTTGGACATAGACACCACTGTTACCGCGCTCTTGACCTCTCGCGTGTGGTTTGAAAGGGGAAAGGAATTCAATATGCAATTTGTGATCGCCGAACTTTTCTTTGGTTTCACAGTCGGCGGCCAAGTATTTTCCATCGACTAGTTTCCCGCGTTCAAAGGCATCCGCCGATGTGCCATCAAACAAAACAACAGCATCCTTTGGGGGCTTAACTCCAGCCGTTGTACTTTCGCGATGAACTTTGCGAAGCGTACCAATCATGTTTCCATTCTTTTCGAAGACTCGCAATTCCTTGGGAGTAATCTCCAATCGATACTCATCGCCTTCGCCACGCACAACGTCGCCGTCCAATTTCGCATCGCAAGATTTGGTTTCTTCGCCAACGACGTAACCATCACCTGGAAGCCCGCCTGGAAATCCAATCGATCGAAACTTTCCGTCGCCAAGAGCGATCACCTGAGCGCCCCAGTTCATCCCAGCAGATTGAATGAGTCCCGTGAATTCGCCTTGATAAGCAAAATCTGTCCCCGCTTTTTCTGGATCGGTGAAAGTTTGTTCTTTGTCTTGGCCTTGAACAGTCAAAGACGTGCATAACAGGATTGATAAACAAAGGAAAAATCTGCGTTGCATCATTGAAAAACTCCTATAGGAAATCAGAATAATCGGTCACATCCAAATTAACCAAACCGACGTAGGTTCACAAAGTGAATCGCGGCCATTGTGATAGGCATATTCACTCGAAGGCAATCCAAAATTGTCCAACAAAAAACCCAGGCTACATTTTACTGTAGTCTGGGTATGTATGTCATTGGACTAGGATTCAAAAATCAGAATCCACCGCCGCCTTGGCCAGGTTGAGCAGCAGCAGCACCGCGAAGAACACCTTCTTCGATTGTGAATCGGTACACCATACCGCGTGGTGCAACGCGAGTACTAAGAAGAACACTATCTTTGTCAGAGTACTTTTCCAATGCTTTCACGACTTTATCAACGATTGGATTTTCTTGAACTTGTTGTGCAAATTGCAAGACCGGTCCAATTTCGACACGCATTTCGACGGGAGTGATGTCGCCGGTCATACCAGCAGCATTCTTGTCGATCATCGCTTTCAGTTGTGCCTCACAGTCTTTTCCCACAGCAACGTAAGCAGCTTTTGCTCCCGTTCCAATAACGAACGATACATTGTCGCCAAAGATCTCGCGGACGGAATCGTCTGCTTGACTTGGAACAGCCATGCTTCCCGTATGGAAAGTCACGCCCTTATAGTTGGATGCATCGAACTTGAGCACGGGAGCGTTTGGCTGACCAGAAAAAGAAGATGCAACATCTTTAAAAGACTGAGCAAGAGCCTTGCCGTCAGCAACATGACCGCCCGCTACGAGGTGCAATCCATTTTCGAAATTCGCGATCGCACCGCCGTCGAGGATGCCTTCTTTGAAAGTCGCTTCGACGGATGTCTGAATTTCTTTGAAGAACTTGACGACCTTTTCCGCTACTTGTTTGTCATTCGCATTCTTTTCTATTTCCTTCACTGCATTTTCGAACGACGTCCGAATCATCGGCATTACTTGTTCGACGTTTTCTTTGCTCATCACGCTCGTCATGCGAAGTGCGAAAGGCGATTCTGCATTTTGGAATCCAGCAAATTCGGTTTTGAGTTTGCTCATCAGTTGCATTTCTTTTTCCATTCGGGAACCGGCCACGAATTGAACACCCATATCGAAGTAGGTTTTCTTGGAAGATTGATCGACTGCCCAGCCCACGACAACTTGCTCGGTGTCCTTCATCATTTCTTCGAGTTGCTTGACCGACTGCTCGCCGGTTGCACGAGTCAAGGCAGCTTGTTCTTCGCTTTGATTGCGAGCTTGTTCGGCGAGGCCGCGTTCGTATCCGTCGCGAATCTGTGACATCAACATGTCCTTCATCGTTTCAGGGATATTATTCACGTCGACTCGAATTCCGACGTCGTAACGCTCCGACATCTTCTCTAGTAGGGCAGAGGGGTCGGCAGGAACAGACTCAAGTTGGTCTTCCTGCTGCGCTACAAACAGCCATTCGCCTTTTTCCAAAGCATAAACAGTTTGTGGCCCAACGGTCATGGCGTGCATTCCATCGCCCAAATCGTCAGGTTCACCAAAAGTGGTTTCAAAGGACGCGAAAAAAGCGTCGAGATCGCTGACAGGTAGAAATGCGACAGCAACGGGGGTTTGGTCTTCGCCCATGCTGACCATCACTCCGGCAGGTCGTTTGTTGTCTAATCCTGCGGAATACGTGTTGACCATGGCAGACATCATTCCGTTAACGCCACCAGCGCCTGCAGAACGCATAATGTAGCTAATGTCTGGCATGGTTTTTGATAAAGGTGCAATGGAAACGACAACGATCGGTTTGGATTCAGTTGTTGTTTGTGCCCCGGAGATACCGCACATTGCTGTCATCATCGACGCAAACGTAAGATGCTTAAGTAGATTTTGAATGGAACGCATCCATAACTCCCTTTTGAGAAAAGCTGAATCAATCGCTCAAATTCTGTCGCTACACAGCCACAGAAAGGAAAAGTCCAAATGGATTGACTCAAAAACCGTATTATTAGATTTCCAGCAAACCAACGGAGTGTTCGTTGGCTAACATGGATTATTGGAAAGTTTCGCCGATCAGAACATCGCTTGGCGACGAGTTCGGTATTGATTTGTTTCGTTTAGCGTTCGCGGAAAACAATCCGACCTTTCGTCAAATCATATGGAGAAAGCTCAACTCGTACCTTATCTCCAGGAACAATTCGAATAAAGTTTTTTCGCATTTTGCCTGCAACGTGAGCCAACACTTCCGATCCCGTTTCCAACTGGACGCGAAAGCGGGTATTTGCCAAAGCGGCAACGACCGTGCCCTCTACTTCAAAAGCCTCTTCGTTTTTTCCCATAAACTACTCGATTTATTCTCCGGTCGATCCACAATGGACTGTTGCTCTTAGATTGTGCATTTTGTAATACGCGTTATTTAATCCTAGCGGGACCATTTCGTCCACTCTAAACCCCTGTTTTTCAGCCTGTTTTGTCCTTCTGAATTGATAAGTTGAGTTCTCGTTTGTTAACTACCCCCTTCACTTTCGTGATTTGTCAAGTTGGGGCGGAATCTACCATTAAAACTTCGCTTTGCGAGCCTAATGGTCCTTTCCGGCTATCATTTTCACGTCCCGGTTTCGTAACCTTCAAGTCAGTCTTAGCCATTGGTCCTTGGTCCAAAGCTATCCCAGTTAGCCCATTTATTCGCATCGCAGGCCATGCTTTTGAAAAATGTGAATTCGAAACGGCGGAGCAATTGTGCTCGTTCGTCATGGACAATTATGGCTCTTTAGACTTTCAAACCGTTCACGTGTGGCAGCGCGATACGTCCGCACCAGGTTGGCACAATTTTGAACCGGGCGTCTCGGCACTATCCGAGTCAATCGCTCAGATATTGCAATTACAAATGGCGTCGAAGGGAGATGCACGTCACAAAGCCGTCAATAAAGTGTCGCCCTTGGACTCGCGTGTTTTGGACTTGATAGGCATCGACAGCAATACTTGGTGGATTGGAACGCACGTTGTGCAAGAGTTGTCGCAGGGGTGGCCCGGCGGTGTGCTTCCGATAGCACACCCCAAGAACATGATTAGCCGGGCGTATTTGAAAATGGCAGAGGCGCTAGCTTGGAGCAAATTGCCAATCGAAGTCGGCGACCCCGTTGTCGAGATCGGAAGTTCGCCGGGGGGGGCAAGCCAGCGACTACTCGATCTAGGCTTGAAAGTCACGGGCATCGATCCAGCCGAGATGGCGGAAGAAATTATGAGCCACTCGGATTTTACCTATATCCAAGGACGCAGCTTGCAGATCAAGCGTCGTTTTTTCGCGAGATTCCGATGGCTTGTTTGCGATGCCAATGTCGCCCCAAATTATACGCTTGATACGGTCGAAGCGATCGTCACTCATCCGTCAAACAAGCTCCAAGGTTTACTCTTGACGATCAAGTTATCGAAATGGGAGCAAGCCGCTGAACTTCCCGAACACCTCGCACGAGTGAAGAGCTGGGGATTCACAAACGTCCGCGCCCGCCAACTCTCTTTTAACCGTCGGGAATACTGCCTGGCAGCGATTCGTTGAAACCTGTTTGGCATCGCAATAAAGAACTCATCGAACAAGTTAAGTTCCCAACGATGCGCGTGTTCTTTGAAGCTGCGAAACGAGTTGATCAACTTGCTCCACGGTGTGCGAAACGGTCAAACTAATACGGAGCATCGACTGATTTTGGGGGACTGTCGGGGGGCGAATGCACGGCGCGAAAATGCCTTGTTCAAAAAGTGCTTGACTCAACCTTACAACCGTTTCCGCATCACCCACGACAATAGGAATGATTGGAGTCACGCCTTGGGGAGTCTTCCAATCCGTTTCGATCAGGAGTCGTCGACAATAATTGCTCAGTTCCAATAATCTCCGCCGCTCCGGCTTGAGATGAGGAATTAGTTTGAGAGCGGCACATGCCACCACGGCAGAGATGGGGGGCATAGCGGTTGAGTAAATGTAGCTCCGAGCTTGATTGACAAGGAAATTGATCAGAACGTCGCCTCCCGCCACAAATCCCCCGATTGATCCGACAGCTTTGCTCAGCGTTCCAATGCGCACATCCACCAAATCGTCAACATGAAAGTGCTCGGCTAAGCCGCGCCCCTCGTTTCCCAGAACGCCAGTCGCGTGTGCTTCGTCGAGAATTATTTGTGCACGATAGCGTCTCGCGATTGTCGCGATTTCGTTCAACGGAGCGATGTCTCCGTCCATACTAAAAACCGAATCACTCACGATGAATGCTTGGCGACCGTCATTGCGATGGAGGCGAATTCGTTGTTCGAGATCATTCATATCCGAGTGACGATAAATATGAACTTTGCCTCGGCTAAGCCGACAACCGTCAATCAAACTTGCGTGATTCAGCGCATCGCTAAAAATGACATCATCTTGATTGGCAAGTGTCGAAATGGTGCCCGCATTAGCCGCAAAGCCGCTTCCGAAGACAATCGCGTCATCCGTTTTCTCAAAGTCGGCAATGGTCGCTTCCAAGGCTGCCATCCAAGGACCGCGGCCGGTGATCAGCGGACTAGCACCAGCTCCCGTCGGCAAGTGCTCCATCGCAGTTTTGGCAGCACCAGCAAGTTCCGGATTCCACGTTAGCGACAGATAGTCGTTCGAACCAAAATTAACTAGTCGCAACCCATTAATTTCAATTTCAGTTGCCGAAACCGGTTTCACGGTTCTTCGCTCGCGAAGCAAACCCTGTTTGCGCCGTTCACTGAGTTTCGTTTGGAGAATTTGCTCCCATTCTCCCTCATTGGAATTCATTGTCATTCTCTAGGACATTCTAACGACGGGCATTTCCAGTAGGAACAGAGTGAGAATTCTGGTACGGGTGGATTGAAGGTCCACCAAACGTGAAGTTAATGGATGTAAAGTGAAAGTTCTATTTGCTTTGTATCACATTCTAACGGATAATACTTTACGGAACACTATTTGCTGAGCTTCACCTAAACGGAAAAAATGTGCTGAAATGGCACATGGCTCTTGCTGAGACGACTCGAGTCAACCGCTGGGCGAAAGGTCGACGAAAACCATGATCGCTGGAAAGCTGCTTATTACAGATGATGACCGCGATTTTCGCGAGTCGCTGGCAGAAGGCCTAAATCGGCGAGGTTTTGAAACGATCTTGGCGGCAGACGGTCAAGAAGCGATCGACATCATCAAACATGAGACGATCCAATTGCTGATGCTCGACATTCATATGCCTCGACTCGGAGGCCTCGAAACACTCGCCGAAGTTCGCCGATTTGGCATGCAGTTGCCGTGCATTTTGATGTCTGCAAATCTTGATGATGGGATCTTGCGACAAGCCAATTCGCTCAATCTCACCTCTGTAATCGCGAAGCCTTTTTCGTTAAAAGTGATTGCTGCAATCATTGACGGAATAATGCAAGCTCGCCACTGAGTTACGGGCATGCAGACGCGTTAATACCCATCCTTTCGACTTCGACCTACGGTTCCCCGCCTTTTTGCGTCGATGCATTCCGAAGCAATCGCATAAACTTCTCGTAGTCGTTTGTTCAGTTCGAATGAACGCATACCGGCGTTTGACGAAATTCACGTTGTGCTGATTGGATGGAGCCCTCTTTTTCTTGGTTAACAATTCCAAGTAACCAAAAACGCGATGAGCTCTCCGAATAAACCAGTGGCTAATGCACTTATTCTCGTTTTCAATTACTAGCCAATCATTCGCTCTGGTCTACAAGCTAGTTTTTTCTACCGAAACAGTTGATCGAATGCCGGACCTGGTATGATAAACGGTCCCTCGGGTTTTTCAATTGACTTAAATGTCTTTGACCATTCTGTTGAGGATTCCTGCCATCTAATCGCTTGAGCTTGATCAAGAAGCGGGTCATTCGTTTCGAATTGCCATTGCAACAATGCTTGTGTCAGTTGTTTGCGTATTTGGTGATGCTCCGGAGATTCGGCAATATTCGACAACTCGATCGGATCGGCGTCCAAGTCGTATAGTTCAAACTCTGGCCGCGAGCTATTCGGAAGCAAGTTATGTATCAGCTTATATTTTTTGTCTCGAACACATCGTGTGGGCAGGAGAAAAAACGGATTATGGAAATTCATTTCCGTAAACAAGTACTCTCGCCAAGGAGATTCTGAACTTTTGCAGATCGGAATTAAGGAACGTCCAGCGCAACTGGCAGGTTTCGTTACACTTGCTAGGTCAAGAATCGTTGCAAAAACGTCGATGCTCGAAACCAGGTGTTGGTCCACCATTCTCGCAGAGGACTCGCCAGGAAATCGCATGATAAGTGGAACATGAGTTCCTTCTTCATAACATGTACCTTTGCCGCGTTTTACAGGTAATCCATTATCGGAAATGAAAATTACGATTGTATTATCGTCTAACCCCGATTTGGAAATTTGATCAAGCACTGCACCAACACCAACGTCCAGCCGACGAATACAATTGATAATCGTTGCCGTGGTTTCCTTTAGGTTTGGGAAACTGTTTTCGTACAAGTTAAATGGCTGCTCGACGTCCACCTCTGTTGTCAACGGGCTTGGAACGCCTTCAACTTGGCCATCCTCTTTTCCATAAGGGTCATGAGGATCGAAGAAATTCAGATACAAAAAGAACGGTTTACCCTCACTACGCGCTCGCTCAATAAAAGTGCTCGTTTCCTTAGCGACCCAATTCACTCGTCGAGTAGCCAACATGACGCTCGGTTTAGATTCTTGCGGAGCCCAATCGAATGAGAATTCATTGGCCGGCTCGATGTGTAATTTGCCGATAATGCCACTGAAATATCCCGCTTGCCGTAATAGAGACGGCAGTGAAGGCGTACCGGCGAGAATATGAAAGCCCTGAGGGGCGAGCCCTAATTGACCATTTGAATGCGGATACAATCCTGTGAGAAGCGAACTTCGCGAAGAACTGCACGACGCTTGAGTAATGTAAGCGTTTGAGAATCGGATACCTTGCTCAGCCAAACGGTCGAGGTTGGGAGTAGAAAAACGAGATTCACCATAGCATGAAATTTGTCGACCAAGATCGTCTGCGGTAATCAGGATTATGTTTGGAGGCGAAGGCCAAGCAATAGAGAAGCACATCGCTACCAGGAGAACGAACTGTGAGCCGAATCGAAATTGACGCATTCGAGAATTGCTTTCAAATGGAACAGAAATCACAGACCCGTCTTTTGCCAGAGGTAACATTCTCGACGCAAGGTCTTTTACGATTGCATTCTCTGGTTACAGAGTATGATATGAGTACTGAAATATTGTTTAGTGCTGGCTCGACTTGATGGTCGTTTTTCGGGGCCGTCGGTATTTTACTGCACTTTAGGTGAACCTATTTGAATCATTTTAGCGATCGATCGCTTTCGCCTCATCGATTTTTATGCGGCGAGGGTTTGTAGGTCGTTCATCAGCTCTCGGATTTTTTCCGAACGGTGCACGTTTTCTAGTACCCTATAAAATCTTTTCTCCAGCATTTTCTTGACGATTGTGCGGCGGCGGTCAGAGTGTGATGGTCGACGATCCGGATTGTCCCAGGGACGCGCGCTTCGGTCGACCAAGTCCTCTGTTTTCGACTCCCACGATTCTAACTCTACCATCGTATACAGCCAACCGTTTAGATTCCAGCAAGCGATGTTCGACCAGATATTGCGATCTTGCTGCTTGCCAGCGCCGCAGATTTCCTTGGTATCGTGGAAGTATTCTTCGATGGCCCAACGTCCGGCTACGGTTTCTAGGATTCGACGCACTTCCATGTCGATATCCGTGCTGTAGTAAGCCGCTCAATTGCCGTTACCACAATCCAAAATCACCACATGAATCGGTCCACCAACACGTTCCAAGGACTCGATCCATGAAATATGGATGGCTGAGACACGAGCGGCAGCCAACAAAGCATTCGATGTTTTCCTAGAGAAGTACAGAGCCAAATACGAAAGCGCTTTTTAATGCCTCAAGAAGGATCGAACCGAGTTGCTTGCTTTTTACGACTTCCCAGCCGAGCATTGGAAGCACCTCAGAACCACCAACCCAATCGAGTCCACCTTTGCGACGATCCGCTTGAGGCATCGAAAAACCAAGGGAAGTGGCTCAAGGAAAACGAGCTTGGTGATGATGTTCAAACTTGCCGAGGCCGCATCCAAGCGATGGCGACGCCTCAATGGTCATGAGCACATTATTGCTCTCTTTGAAGGAAAGAAATTCGTCGATGGAATCTTGCAGGTCGCCGCTTAATTCAAATTTCCCAAAACACAACTATTGACAATATCTCGCTGAAGTCGCGGTGGTCGACCAGATCGTTCACGCTGAGCCATCCTCGGCTTTCCTGGATTTGGTGTTGTGTTGTAACCACCTTATTCCTAGAGAGCCATTTTTATTGCAAGATCAATAACTTAACGTTCTAAGATTATTTCCCTAAAGTGCAGTACCATGAGAAAGTACGACACGAATGGCGGCGCCGTAGCACAATCGTCCGGCACATTCTGCTGCAGTTCGCAAACTGGATGAATCGCAAGGAAAATAGCACGCCTATCGCCGCCTAAACGCCCGCAAAGTGGTGGCGATCAGCAAGGAGTGTCATAATAACTCGGAAATTCAAATCCAGGCCCTCTTTATTGCAATAACGTAATGATTGGCACAAAAATTCTTGAAAGGCCAAAGTCTTTCTAGGTATTGATTCAAAAACCACAGTCGTCCTGAAACTATTCCGCCTCGTTGTGCAGGGATAAACTGATGGTAGCCTGAAATTTGTGGTTCGAACCCAAAGTTAAGCAAAAGTTCATTTATGGAGCGTCGCGAGTACAACCGTCGGTGATAAAGATTGCTACCCTGCATCTTTAGCAAATAATGCGTGTAGGACAATGTGTTGGGAAGGAAAGTAATAATGAAAGCACCTCCGACTTTTAGGACACGGTACAATTCTTTTAGGCTTTCCGAAGTGATCGCGACGTGTTCCAAAACACCGCTTCCAAGCACGATGTCCAAACTCTCATCTTCATACGGAAGTTTGAAAGTGTGCGTCGCCTTTTGAAATTCCAGCTTGGCGTATCGGTGAAATTCCTGCAGCATTTCATCGCAATCAAAATCGTACCCGAGAAGTTTTGGACTGTCGCCAAGAACATATCTCATTAAACAAGAATCGGGGGCGTGTCGACATCCCCAATCAAGAATCGTACCGTCTTCGGGTAAGTAGTCTTTGTACAAGAAAAAAACGTCAACTTGGCGGCGCAGCGAATTTAATTGCCCGTGTAGGGTGAGGTAAGGATTGTTGCCCTTCTGTTTTATTCTCTCGTACAGCGAACTTAATTCAGCAATACAATCCGATTTAGATTTTGTATGTGATCCAGCTGATCGTATGTTTTTCTTTAGAGACGGACGGCCACTAGATTCTCGCTGTTCGACGGCATGATTTGTGGAATTCATTGGTATCACTCCGAATCGTCTTTTATCCAATATAATACTGTGTTTGTCACAACGCGATTGGGTGCGCTTTCCATCCTTGTGGGCTTCATCGATCGCAAAACTATAGCATCGATTCTCGATGGATCTCAAGATTCAAGATCGTTTTCCAATACTACGGGATTTTCTATCGGAGTATCATTTGGCAAACAGTGCCGTATTGACGCTGATCGAAAAGCGCGGCATGCAATTTTTCTTTTGGTGTCGCCTCCATGTAGATACGTTTGATGCGCTTTAAATACTCTGGAATAATTGCGCGAACGGTTTGAATTTCCACGCCTTCCGTATCGATTTTAAGTACATCCACGAAAGCTTCTTTCTCCAAAATATTTTTGAGTACATCGTTGATGTGCAAACATTGGACTCGAATGAAATCGCCCCCTGCGACGCCAATTCCGCCGTAGCGTCCCGTTTCCTCTACGCCAAATTCGACTGTACCGCTTGCGTCAGAAACTGCATTTTCCCGTAGCTCGTAGCGATCCTCAAAGCCAGTCAAAGTTTTCTTCAATTTGATAATGTTCTTTGGGTCCGGTTCAAACAAATGGACACGAGATGTTTTATTTCTCGTCAGGAAATATAGGGCACTAATTCCTATATTCGAACCTATGTCCACAACAACATTGATCGAGTGGTCGGCAGCGTAATCCATCCGGCAAAAAATTTCGTTCACGGTCAACAAATCATGATGAGAATAAAGTAGTGGCCGAATGATTCCGGTTGGAGTTCGAATCTCAATTTCATACGGATAAACACCCTGCGCGGTCAAATATCGGTACAAATTGTTAAATGATCTTGGGTAGTTCTTAAACATATTCCCTAAGGCTACATAGTGATGTCTGCCAAACATTGCTCTGAGAATACGGGAAATTTTGCGATTACCGATCATACAGATTCCTGCGTAAGAAGGCGATTTTCGAGATTTCAGTGGGTATCTGAGGATTCATCAATCTCGGCGGTTTCAAAGTCGGATATTTGTCGTTCTACGATGCTTAGAGTTGCCATAAAAACCGCCACAGCAATCCACTCAACACGAACGTAACGTCCATCGCCACCTCCGACCAATGGTGTTCGGGTCAAAGGACCTAGCATGAGTGCTGGCAAAATAAAAATGCCGGGCAAACTACTCGTCTCGATCTTAGTACGTATTGCAAGCAAACATGCATCAAACCATCGAAAAACAAGGCAGATATAGAAAAAAAGCGACGTAGCTAGACCAATTAAACCGGCGCGGTACCATCCACCCAGGAAAAAATTGTGGACATGCCCCAAAACCGGAGTAGGGGAACCAATCCCGTAACCTAGGATCGGTCGCTCAAGTATTCCATGCATGACAGCAATGTAATGGAGTATTCGCGGGTCATCTTTCACGTCCTTTAGCCGCTGAATATTCAATCGGACGACTTCGTTCTCGCTGAGACCAAACCCAATCATGACAATCAAAATCAAACCGACGACAATCGCAAAAAATAATACATTCACTGATTGCGATCGTGCTATCGAGTTCCGTGAAATCAGACTTAGAACCATACAGAAAACAGGAACGGCCGCAAAGGATAAAACACTTGATCGACTCATCAACAACAACAGGATCATAGGTACTATGATAGAGGTTACAAGCAATGAGAAGTTTCTCAGCAACCTGCTTGAAGAATCCGGAAGTGCGTTTCGAAACAACCAGACCATAGTAATTTGCGCCAAGAGTCCCGCACTAATGCCGTTTCGAATGGCGCCACTTATCTCTTCATCGATCTTGCCACCGCCCTGAACTTGGAAGTTGACAATTCGCGTCAATACACGCGTTCCAACTGCGTTTGATTTGCCCGAGGATAATGCAATTGACAATTCCGAAATCAGATTGCTACCTTCTTGCCAAAAAACAAACATACAGAAGAACAAAAATGCAGTAATTCCAAATGGAACTGTGATCAAGACAGTCTTGGCAATTGCACTTACCGGTTTGTCGATTAGATAAGTCCCCACCAAGATGTAAAGCGTATACTGCGATGCCGCGCGTCCCAGATCGAATACTCCAAGTTGAAAATTAGGAGTCCACCCAAGTGAGAATGCGAGCGAGACTAAATACGCCAAATAAGCGACATGAACCCAAAATGCTGCCCCAGCAAATACGATAAACTGAGCCCAAGAGTTTCTGAGATTTCCTATAAGCGACAAAGTCAAGCAGATAATAGCGATTAGCAATGCGCTTCGGTCGCCTAACCAGGCGACCTTAAACCACTCGAACTGAACAGCCAATAGAAGGATGAAAAACGCAGGGAGGAACCTCACCTCCACTTCGTTCTCAATTTCGACTGATTCATCATCCAAGGCAATGATGTGTTCAGTCTGCGCATTCGCACTGTAACCGGTGAACTTAGACATCGCTTGAATAAACTTGGTTTCCGGTGATTGACGCGGATAATGTTGAAGCAAATTGCTCAGATCAAATTGCTAACAGGTACGATTCAGTGGATTCTTTCGTGAGTGAGTTTAATAGCTATCGGCTATTTCTAGTTCCTATCTTACTCTTCTTCACGTTTCAACGCTTATTTTGACACCACTTTTAGTTTTGCATAAAATCTGGTCCTTAGTTGACCTGATAGGTAAATTAAGCGAACAGTCCCGAAATAATTTCCGTGTTTGGAACATCGGTGCCATTCCCGCGCAGGCGGGAATCCAGCGCAATTGACCCTGGATTCCCGCCTGCGCGGGAATGACGTGCAACTCGGTGCCCTGGATC
>JANMGV010000145.1:0-5080 GCA_031374825.1 Pirellulaceae bacterium | reverse complement strand
TTCCTACGGTGCATCCTCCAAAGAGCAGTTTTACGTGTCAGTCTCTCGGGGTGAAAAGCAAGCGACAATTTACACCGACAACAAGGCATTGCTTCAAGAAGCCATTCAGCAATCTGAAGAACGAATTTCAGCGACGGACTTGGTGCGTGATGCGATGCGATCGGCTCATCTGACAAATCCTGATCGAGATCGTAATGCCAATAGCGAACCCGTTGTGCTTCACAAAGAGGAATTAATGTATGGTTGAGAGCATTCTGGATCGCATCACACCCCGCCGAGAAACCATTGATTCCAAGCGAACCGATGAAAGTGAGTGTCTCGACGACCTTGGCGCCTTTGGTTGGCTTCGCGGAGTTAAAGATCGTGCGATCATGCTTGAGTTGCGCCGACGCGATGGGAGCATCGTCGCACTCAATTACGCGTGGCTTGAACGTGCCGATTTTGACCCCTCCACCGGCATAGCACTTGAGTTCGCGCGGGCGTTGGTACGAATCAAGGGGCGCAACCTCAATCAAGAAATTCGCCAATCTGTGCAACTATTTTCCGGCATCATACGCCATCGCGTTCCGTGGATTCAGGAAGCAGATTCGGCTTCAGTACTGGTGGCATTGGCGGATGAGACGTTGATCGATTTGATTGAATTGACATGAACGTCGATCATTTACTGTAATCGCTAACGAGAACATTGAATAAGAGGAGCGCGGTCAAAAGCACCCACATCCTGGTCGAACCGATGCGTCACGACTCCTAGAATCGTTAAAAATGACAATCTTGAATGCCAACCGACAATTACAAAGTCGGTCAAGCGAATACGCGCGATCAAATGCGAGTTAGTGTTGAGTGATTAATAGTGTTTGACAATGGACCAGAAGCTAGTAGGTATGGAATGCATGGCTTCCTCAGGAGGCATTAGGAGCAAATTGTGACCGAGTTTTGCCTGTCGTCGAGTCAAAGAAAAATGTTGCAAGACATAATCAGTCGGAATGACTCCGAAGCGTTCGAATCGTTTGTAAAATCGCTTCCGTTCGTGGACTTCGACCTAGGTGGGGGAACAAACGTCCTTCATTGGTGCGCAGAAGTGGATCGTCCTGAGCTTATCTTGATCGCATCGAAGATGGGAGCTACCATTGACAAGGAAGCAAATGGAGGAGCCACACCACTTGATTATGCCACATATGGAAAGAATGAGGCGTCTGTCAAATGCCTCGTGTCGTTAGGTGCAAATCCTACCCATGGATATGAACATAGTGGCTCTTCAATTGATATCGCGCGAAGCCTGAAACTGCCCCACATACTGGACGTTTTGACAAAGCACGAGCCGATCGACCGAAGTCGATGAAATCACTCTTCGGTCATGCTATTGAATGGTGTCGCATTTAATACGGCGGACTCAACAAATGCGTCTTTATCAACGAATAAAAGCGCCTTGCCGAGGACGGAGAGTTCTTCGACATCGGACTTGTCTTCCAAATCATTTACAATTCGGCGGCACGTGCATTCAATATCTTGACCATAGTTCGACCTAACGCGCAAAAAAAATGTCTCTATCTTGTCGGGAATTAAAGACATGTTAGGAAACTCCTCTTAGAATTCGATAGGAAGAAGAAACAGCTTCCACACTTGGCGCTGCTTCAAGTTCGAGACTTATCGGCCGAGAAAACATTGACAAATACTCTGACAGTAAAACAGAGTCTGTTTGATTCAATTCATTTGAAAGCGGTAGATCACCAAAGTGGCCTTTGCCGTGACCAGAAACGTGACAGTTCTTGAACCCGCCAAATAGCTGTGGACTTTTGAGAAGCAAGCACGATTGGTTTGCGAGTCGGAAGTGACCGACATCAAGATTGAATCCCAATTCCACTTCGTTCATATCGACTGATTTTGAAAGTTCACTCAATGAATCGATTGAGTTCAGTACAAATTGGGGCCCAGGTTCAAGTTCAACGAGAAAAGCAATTGGTGCCTTTTTAAATACCATACGAAAAGCTAAGCAAGCTTTTGTTAAACTATCTCCAATATTTGAAATCGCTTGAGTGCGACTTACCACGCTAGCTTTCCAGCAATCAAGGCGCCCTCCCAATCCAGTACCTACATTCTCTTCTAGAAGCAATCGATCAAATAAAGTTCCTCCGACAATCTCGATGAATTGCGGGCAATGCGAACGACTTAAAAAGTAAGCAACGGTTTGTAGTGCAGCGAGTGCATTAGTCGCAAGATCGCGAATATTTTGATCTGAGGATGAAACCTCCGGAATGAACGAAGCCAACCCATCAATACGAAATCTATTCGCATCGTAAGTCTCTCCGAGACTTCGTGTCCAGTTTTCGAGCGCCGATTGACTTCCATTTACCTCCTCCGAGACCAATTGTTTCCATCCTTGTGCAAGCAGATCAACTACTGTCAACTCACCGTTTGCGAATTGAGCTCCGCAATTAAGTTCGTCAGCCAAGGGAGCGCAGTCATTTTCCATTGCAACATATAGCTCGATAGGCAATGCGTCCCCAATGTGAAGCAAATCATCCCGCTCGAATTTCTCTCGCAACAAACTGAAGCCCTTTTGCGTGTTTAAGGGAAAGCAAGAGCTAATTATCCGAACTTCGCGAGTTTGGGTGGGCAATTGTGAGCCGCACGCGGGAATAACAACATCTGATACATACAGTTTGTCAGTTGGGAATCGCAGCCCCGAAATTGCGTCTTCGACTGCCATCGCCACCAAAAGTTTTTCTGCCAAAGCATTCGCGAGCCCACCTGACTGTGCGTTAACTCCAATTGACCTACTGGCATTCCAAACCAGCCACAGAACGGAACTTCCATCTTCCTTTAGGGTAACTCGCTGAATCCAAAACCAGCTCATGTCGCTCGCTTTGAGCTTTCTCCATAGTTCGGCAGGAACGGGCGAAGAATACGTCTCTAACACGCTCTTACTTGATTCACTTCTTGAATTTACTAATCTCAGTTCTGTTTCAACTATCGATCTTGATACTTGCGAAGACTCAATTGCAGAAAGGCCATGACATTCCCAAAATTCCTCTCCAATGTAATCAAAGATCCAGTCCAACCCAATCCATACGTCCGCCTCGTTACGTTTTCCGCTCGTCCAGCTAGTTAAGAATGAATGAACCCCATCAGGCAAAACTGCTTGAAAACGAAATTGTTCGCTTAGATTTTCGTCGACGAGGCGAAAGCTGACTTCATCGAAATTACGGCCGTAACTCCGACGATGAACTAAATCGGCGAGTGTCAAACTAATGAAAGGTACGGACGCCGGATCGCTGATAATACAACTTTCGCTTTTCGAGTTAAACCCAGTAACGACTACTGCGTGATGCTGGGGTGCCAACTGAACTCTGGGACGTAGGTTGTCAGGGAGGTCATTTGCTTGATAAACAGACAGCATGCCACATCCCGAACCAGCTTGACCGGTCAGCCTTCCTAGGTCGACGGCAGCAATCAACGGGATACCACTTCGAATGTAGGAGTCAAAGACAAATGAGAGCTTCTTAAGTTCTTCATGCCTTCGCGCATTAATGAAATGCACCGGAGCAACAAGTCCTATTTGATGGAAATATTCGCCCAGTTGATCGAAATCTAAACCATCGATACTGATTTCGGCTTCTGTTCCATGATTGTCCAGCGGGACATTTGCAATATAAGAGATTTCGCTCAGACCATGAACTGCCGTAACAAATTCATATAGATGAGCCGCGACCATCCAAGCGCACGCTTGAGCACAAAGGCCACCACCGAGCCTAATCATCTGCAAGAAAGGGACTGCTTCAATTTGTGGTTCTGAAAATTCACTTGCGATGCTAGTCGTCAGCATATGGAAATTTGATTGAAATCTTTCCGGAACCGCAAGTAATGAATCGGCTATGAATGCTTTGGAAGTTGACATATTGAGAGCCGCTTGATTTCCAGTAGTTTGAGAAAGGAATCGGTTCGACAGCAGTCTCATTCGTCGAAGGTTTAAGAAGCCTTTGTATTCACAATTCGCATCTTTTAGGTATGCACGTATTGCGAATCGTGGTGATGAAGTGCCAAGCAGAGCAATCTCACTTCTACAAATCATTGAAGGCGCAGTTCGAAAATCAGTGCATGAACTTGATCCGTATAGCCATCCGGATAATTGCTCAACATCTACGATCCGGTTTCGCATCTTTTCATCTGTGCCGATAAATCCCACAGCTATCTCCACATCACGGCGATTCCACGCGACTACTTCATCTAGTTTAATTCTCACTGCCTCCCCTTCGTTCAGGTGGAAAAGGGAGTAGCTTACACCTAGGTTCACGATTTAGCCAGTAATCGGGAAAGCAAAATTCAACGAAAACACCAAGCTAATATTGGACCGATGACACTGGATTACCTATTTTTTGCAGGAAATGACGGGATAAATGAGTAAATCGAGTACCTTAATGGGAAACCGATTTCCATTTGATAAGACGCGCTCATTCCTTGTAAATCTTTGCCCGATTGTTCCAATCTGCGGTCGAATGAATTCTTGCGAGTTATTAAATCAAGCGCCTAGGATGTTCGCTCGCGGCTCGAATTTGAATGGATAAGAACATTGGCAAACGGAATTAACGGACCGCGGAACGCGGTCTTCGAGGAAAGGGCGAAGCAATTGAAATCACAAGAGGGCAATTGTCCTCTTGTCACATGCTTCAGAAGCAGGCCAACCTGGTGCAGAAGTTCCCAAAATCTTCATCTCACATCGTGTTGAACGTCCATGAGCAAGCGCTACGCCGATTCTGTTACAGCGTCAATATGCTTGAGTGCCAATGAAGATGAAAGAAATGGTGCCATTCGTCGTGAAAGATTACAAATTTTTTACTTCGCAGATTTCGTCAGGGCGTAACATAAAAGAGGTTATTTAGCGTACTCAAAAATGTGGCAATGAAGTTGAATGTCCAAATGGCACTTCTTGTGGCATGTCGATTTTTGTTGACTTCGATAGCGAGTTGTGGCAAAGTTGATTGATAACCACAAGGAGGTGCGTTGCCGTGACCGAGCTTCGAATCCGCAACATTGACGAATGGGTTGTCGATATCCATCGACACAACGCCAAAAAAAACCGAAC
>JANMGV010000120.1:0-2956 GCA_031374825.1 Pirellulaceae bacterium | reverse complement strand
GCATCCCGAGGCCGTTGATCAACGAGCGGATGTCTATTCACTCGGCGTTGTGTTGTACGAAATGCTCACGGGTGAATTGCCACGTGGAAATTTTGAAATGCCATCGCGTAAGGTTCAAGTCGACGTGCGTCTGGACGAGATTGTGATGAGAGCGCTGGACCGGAATCCGGAATTACGTTGGCCAACAACGGCTGCGCTCAAGGCTCAATTGGCCTCACTCTCTGGCGCTGAAGTCCGCCAAATCTCCCTACCCGCCAGAGCGCCAGAAACCTCGACTCACTGGGGTATTACGTTCGCCGCGACCAGCATGATACTGTTCATGTTGTTGGCGGTTTTCATGGCAGTACTCCTTTCGTCGGCTACGATGGGACGATTCCTCGTCGCTGGTTGGTTGCTTTGTATACCCCTTTCAATGCTTGCTGCGTTCCTTATTTTGGCGTGGAACGATTCACTTGCGGTACAAGCTCGCGCGTTGGGCGTGGCGCGTCAATATCGACCGATACTTTGGATCGCTTGGGCAGGCGCGTTACTATTCGTTCCTATCACCGGGCTGGCTGTTTTCTTACTTGACGCAGTGAATGACGATCCGAGTTGGAGTCCGGTTTTAAATGAATTGATCGTCTGTTGCACCGTTTGGTGCGGCTCACTAGCGTTGCCGGTTTGCTCGGTGTGGCTCTACAGAACAGCCAGCCAAGTGAGCACCAAAACTAGGGCTTCGGCAAATGCATCAACTCGCAGGCCAGCGTTGGCCACCATGGGAATCATCGCGATCTTGCTGGCTATCATGCTCCCGATTCTCGGATTCAGTCTTCACTTCGCCAAAGAATCGAGGCAACTCCATGCCGAAAGTCTGGCTATGACCAAGGCGAAGGCAGCGTTCAACGCCGAACAAGCGGAGAAGGCGAAATTGAATGAAAAGTCTACTCCCAACAGCAATAATGATACGGCAGAGTTGGAAGCATGGATTGCCCCACTAACACAAGACCATCACATAAATGAAACCAAAACGATAGTTAGTACTCATCCGTCGATCTTCGGAGCGCTGTGGACTGCGTTGGTGTACTCAGTCATTGGGATTGTACTGGGAATCTGTGGCACCGTGATGTTGATTGTCACCTATATTGAAAACAGAATCTGGAAAGTGATTCTGGCTTTGTTCGTTAGCTTTTGTATCCTTAGCCTTGGAACGATCGGGCTTGCAATACTGATATATTCTCGATTGGACGTCGTCACAAATAGTTCGACTGCTGTCAGCGAACCTATCACAGTCTACGAACCAACAACAGTGAAGCATTAGTCAGCCAATCATGCCAAATTCGTCCGAATTGCCTGATCACCAGCCTATCCCTTTTGAGACCACTCAGTGGACACGAATTGTTGCTGCGCAGGGCGATTCATCTGTAGCACGTGAAGCGCTCGGTGAGCTATGTAATGCTTACTATCGGCCGGTCGAAGCATTCATTCTCAAATCATGTCGATCGCCACAGGATGCTCGTGATTTAACGCACGACTTTTTCGCAAGCGTTCTTGACTGACATGGTTTCTCGAAAGCCGATCCGAATAAGGGACGGTTTCGGTCCTATCTGCTCGGTTGCGTAAAACACTTTCTCAGCGATGCCAATGATTGTCGGATGGCGACCAAGCGTGGTGCGGGAAAAATGCCGCTGTCGATTCATGTTCTTGCAATGGATGAGAACAAACCCGGAGTGCTGCCGTTGATCGATTCGCAAGGCTTCCCGCCTGATGCCTACTTTGACCGTCATTGGGCGGTTGAATTGCTTGGTCGTGTACTAGCGTCGCTTGAGAAGCAACATCAACAAGCGGGCAAGTCGAAAGAATTCGAACTATTGAAGCCGTGCTTGACTGGCGATGCAGTAATGCCCACATCGGCGGAACTTGGTGAACAGCTCGAACTAACACTTGAAGCTGTCTCGATGACTGTCCATCGATTACGCAAGCGATTTCGGGCCGCCGTTAAAGCGGAGATTGCTGAAACCGTGGCGGACGAAGAGGAAGTTCGAATGGAGTTGAACTACTTGATAAAAGCACTGACGTTTGCCGATGGAGTAGTTCATGAGCAAGACTCGTAAACAAGGCGAAATTTCAGGAAGTTTTCGTTCGATGACTTTGCAACTGCCTATCGTAGATTTTGCATATTGCGAACTCTAAAAAAACACCCGCGAATCGGAGGACCGAGGCGCGGGTGTCAGATCTTCAATCGCACTTCTCAAATAGGGACAAGCCCATTTTTACTTTTCCGTGAACGAAACAATGTACCGGTATAATGACGTGTCGATTGGGCCGATATCCCTAGGTTCTCGATCTTGGACCGGACGTGGGTCAAGAGGTAGTGGCACATTGGGTAGATCATCGCCATGTGTTTTGATTCTGCCGTAGCGGGCTTTCGTTGCATACCAACGACCTTTCGGTGACTGCTCCACGGTGTCGATGATCCGGGTCAAGTTATTCCAGGCCACACGATCCTTAGTGAAGTGAATTTCCTGTCGAAGCACTAGATAGTCTTTCTCGGGGGCGATCCAGAAGAAGAGGTCGTTTGATGCGATGGTGGTCTGAACACGGATGTTAAACATAACGGTCCCTGGTGGTCCCAATCGCGGTTGCCGGTCGAGTGTGACTTTGATATCTGGATTATCGAATAGCGAAGGTCCCTTCTTCAAATGTAGCCCCGTAGTCAGATGACCCGAGAGTTCTTCAGGATAGCCGATGCGGTTAGGCAAATAGCCATGGTAGAACTCCTGCGTCGGAGTAAACTTCATCCCTGCAATTTGCTGCTTCCACCACTCGGCACGGTCAGTGCCCTCAGGTTGCTTAATCTGTCCGAGTCGGACTTTCCGACTGATTTCAAAGATCGGTTCCCGAGGATTGACTGCTTCGAGTTGCATCCCCTGACCATCGTCGCGTCCTCGGATGGCTTCAGATATTTCGGCAAAGTCCG
>JANMGV010000020.1:0-12353 GCA_031374825.1 Pirellulaceae bacterium | reverse complement strand
ACTTGGAATGAGCGTCGGAGCCGTACGCGTGGCCAAGTGCCGCGTATTGGCTCGGCTAAAAGAAGTCGTTTTTACGTTGGAGAATGAATCATGAACGATGTTTGTTCCATTGAGCTACTAACCAATGCGGTCGCGAATCGTTTATCGGAGGACGAAGAAGCGGCCTTGTACGAGCATCTTGAGCGTTGCGAGGCGTGTTGTGCTCGGATGGAGCAACTTGCCGGTGGCGAGCAATGGCAGCAGGAAGCAGCATCGTTGCTGACTACCGATGAGCTGGATGCTGCGGTCCCGGAGCCAATGGTATGGTCGGAGGTCGATTTCAGCGTCGAACATTTAGAGCCAAGCGAAGATGCGAATGTGTTGGGCCAGCTTGGCGGCTACGAAGTACTTGCGATCATTGGGCGTGGTGGCATGGGGGTCGTGCTCAAGGCATTCGATCGCGAATTGAAACGACTCGTGGCGATCAAGGTGCTGGCTCCGCATCTGGCGCATAGCTCGGTGGCTCGCAAGCGATTTGCGAGGGAAGCGCAGGCCGCTGCCGCTGTGGTCAATCCGCATGTCATCGCCATTCATCATGTTCAGCCGACGGGCCGATTGCCGTTCTTGATCATGCCACTTCTCACCGGTGAATCTTTGGCTCAGCGTTTGAAGTCCCGCGCGCCTTTAGAGCTGACAGAAGTTTTGCGGATCGGGATGCAGGCTGCTGTGGGCTTGGCTGCGGCCCATGATCAGGGACTCGTCCATCGCGACGTGAAGCCAGCCAACATCTTTCTCGAAAAAGGGGTCGAGCGGGTCGTGATCACCGATTTTGGATTGGCTCGCGCGGCGGACGACGTTTCGATGACTCGGCTGGGTGTCGTAGCGGGCACGCCGGAATACATGTCGCCAGAACAAGCTCGCGGCGAGGCATTGGATGGTCGCTCGGACCTCTTTAGCCTGGGTTGTGTCCTGTACGAGATGGCGACCGGTGTATCGCCCTTTCGATCCGATTCAACGATTGCGACCTTACGGCGGATCGTCGACGACAAGCCCGCTGCGATTGCTTCGCTCGCCCCTGAATTGCCGCCTTGGTTCAGCTACATCGTTGAACGATTGTTGTCGAAGGACCCGGCTCAGCGTTTTGCTTCGGCTAGCGAGGTTGCCTTATTGCTTGAACAGTGTCTGGCTCATGTGCAGCAACCGACGTCCGTGTCTCTGCCAGCTTCGGTGGTGCCGGACGCCAAGGGACGCCGTTCGATTTTCAACTCAACTCGTAAAGGAGTAATCGCCATGCTTGGAACGATGACCTGGATCATCAAAAACCGTCGAGTCTTGTGGATCAGTACTGTGGTAGTCGCACTTGGCGTGATTTTGTGCGTGGCACTCTTAAACGGTCTTGCGAGAGAAAACCGCGTTTTTGATGGGAGCTTAAGACCCGTTACCGAGAGCAGTCGAGATTCTCGCCTACCTGATCAATGGAGAGTCGAACTTGAGATTCCTGACAGCGATCTTGCTCGAATTCGCAGTCATGTGAATTCTGACGAAGATATCGACGTAGAGTTCGTCGCAGTTCTCGCGCCTACATCGAGTTTTCGAGGGAAACTCCGATTGGTAGATTTGCAGACTAAATTAGACAATCTCAATATTTCTGTTGCATCAGTCCGTATACATTCGATTGACGGTGACATTCCGGAGCGGCAACTTATTCCCCCAAAATTGTTGCTGCCTGGAGCAAAAATCCAAGCTCGAATACACTTTGAGAATTCGCCATAAAACACCGAAACGAAACCACTCAAAGAAGATTCTTCGGATCATCGTCTAAACGAAACAATGGTAAACGAAACAATGGTGTCAGGAACCGAGAGCATTTCGGCTACGGATACGAATGGCACTGGCGGTGATGGCATAACGGGACTCGCTGGTTGCCCCAACGCCGTTCCGCTCGGCAATTTCGCGGAATCGCAAATTCGGGTGTAAGATTCCGGGGATTCGTGGATGATACTTCATAGGATGAAGAATATGCACGAGTTTCCTGACACCAGCCATAGCCTCATTTTCAGGGTCAAAAACCCTGCGGATGGAGCTGCGTGGACTGAGTTTCTGGGAATCTACCAGCCGTGGTTTTTCGGATGGCCCGGCGGCGGGGATTGCAGGACGCTGACGCGCAAGACGTGATGCAGCAGGTGTTTCTGTCGATTTCTAAGTCGATCGAGGACTGGGAGCCTGACTCTCGTCAGCCACCGTTTCGAGTGTGGCTCTCTCGTATCACTCGCAATGCAATCGTTAACGCGCTGACTCGTAGAAAACCGGACGCTCCGGTCGGCTCTACCAGTCTGCAGGTAATGCTGCGTGAATTGCCAGAGCGAAACGGTGAAACCACCTAGCAGTTGATGGAAGAGAGTCGCCGCGAACCCATGCGATGGGCGGCCGACGAGATTCGAAGTGAATTCACCGAAGTAACCTGGGCCATGTTTTGGCTGACAGCGATCGAAGGAGAGTGTGTTGCCGAGGTGGCTTGCCGACAGAACAAAACACCTGGGGCCGTCTACATGGCTCGCTTTCGCGTGATGCAGCGATTGAAAGAAAAAGTGCTCGAAGTATCCGAAGTCTGGAGTGATGTAAAGTGAAACTTTCTACTGAATGTCTAGAAGCGTCTCAAGTCGATTCGCTGCTGCAAGGGAACTTGACTCCGGAAGAATACGCCGTTGCGATGCGGAACTGGTTTCACGCTCGATCGTTAGCGGTGGTGATCGTACTGCTCGGTCGGCTGATAGTTCGCATCAGGTGGATACGTCCAAGTTCCAGACACTCCCTTGGCGGGAGACGTTCACAGAGATTGCCAATCGGGAACGGCTAATCGTCATCATGGAGGCTCATAATGCTCCGAAGCATCGTCAGTGGATTGAGCAGACGCTTTCGATACTTCAGTACGCTGGTTTTCGCGACTATGCTTGTTTCTGTTCCTAACGGACTGAGCGATCCGCAATTCCGATTTCCATCTGGAGCCGTCGACGCGATCATATTGCATCCTCCCAGCGTCTGGGGACCGAGCCAACGTGTTCACCGCTTCCCAACCTCTCGCGTACGAGTTGCAGGCTCTTGGAATGGTTTCGAATGGCCAGTTCTAATAGGCGCATGCAAGAAAGGTGAGTCGGCGGGTTCCATTGCGGTGGATCAAGTCATGCTTCGCGATGGTGAAACAGACTATGTTTTGTGGGTTCCTTCCGACGATTACGAAATACGCGTTTTTGGACTGAACGGCCGGTTATTTACGATCCGCTGATTTACTGAATCGCAAAAGGACGAAGCGATGCCAGACCCGGTCAAAGAACAACTGAAAAGAACGCATGTTTGCGCCCTTTTTCTGTAACACTTTGGTATCTCGCGCATTGATACTTACAGAATGACCAACAGCCATCAGAAAGACCGGATTGACCCGGAAGATGAAATGGTCAAGTTGGCTCGTACCGATCGCGATGCGTTTGGCGGGCTATTTGACCATTTTTATCCTATCATTTTCGCGTATTGCATGCGCCGTCTGGCGGTGCGCGCAAACGCGGAAGACGTCGCATCCGAGGTTTTTCTCAGGGTGGCTCAAGGGATTCGAGATTTTCCCGGTTTGTGCGTCGAGGACTTTCGTCGATGGCTCTTTCGTATTGCAACCAACGCGATCAACGCCCAACTGCGGCAATCGATTCGTCGTCGCGAGTTGCTCGAAGCAGCGGCATATATGGGGAGGATCAATGCCAGCGTCAGCGCACCTTTGTTGGACGACGCGTCGCCGATCGATTGGCACGAAGTGTACGAAGAGCTCGGAAGTTTGTCCGACCGCGAACAATCGATCATCTCGCTTCGATTCTTTGGAGGCCTGAAACACGAACAGATTGCCGATGTTCTGGATTTGAAAGTAGGCACGATTCGAGTTGCGTTGAGCCGCGCTCTCGACAGCCTCCGCGACCGCCTCCGTAAGCGCAAAGTGGAACGGCGATCCGCTTCTGATTCGCCACGAGGAGATTATGAAAATGCATGACGACCCACATTACGACTGGGAAAAACTATTCAATCAAGTGCCGGTTGATGCGACCTCGAGCGTTGAACAACGCGAGAACGTGAAACTGCGAGTCTTAGGGGCCTTTAAAAGCCGACCCGCACCGCGATCCCGGCATATCACACTTCAAGCCATAGGACACACTCTCATGAAATACAAAGTTCCCCACGGAATTGCCGCGACGTTGTTCGTCGCTTGCGCAATCTGGTTGATTCAGTCATCCAGCACTCCAGCGTTTGCGTTAGACCGACTAATCGAAAAGTTGATGCAAGCGAAAACTGCACGCTACGACACGATCGTGACAGTTGAAGACCATTCGCCACTAAAAAGGAAGTGCTTTTACCTTGAACCCGTTCATATTCGAGAAGAAGCCGACGGCGTTGTCACCATTTCCGACTGGTCTGCCCACAAGAGCATCAGTCTAGATCCGAAGACCATGCGAGCCACTGTATTTAGCCTAAGGAATCTTCCGGATGAACTGAAGAATGGGATGCGGGACGGAAATTGGTTTGAAGGCGTCCGCCAGACGTTGCGAGTTGCAACGAAGGATCCAAACGCCAAGGTCACATCGCTGGGCGAGAAGCAATTCGATGGCAGAACATTGGTCGGCGCACGCATTGAAGTACCTGGTATGCCAATGACGTTTTGGTCTGATCCAGTGACGCAATTGCCGGTTCGAATTGAGTCGACGATGGCAGGGCCGCCGAAGACGGAAATCGTCATGACTAATTTTGAGTTCAATATTGAATTGGACAAGTCTTTGTTCAGTCTTGAGACACCCAATGGTTACACCGTCGCAGATGTCAACGTTGATCTTTCGCCTCCGAGTGAGAGTGAGCTTGTCACGGCGTTACGGATGTGCACGGAAGTCTCGAATGGTGAGTTTCCATCTGGGTTTGACGCCTTTTCCATGGGAAAGTATGCCGCAACCTATATCCACAAGAAAGGGCTGGATAAGAAAGAAGCAACCACCGAACAATTCCAGGAGACCATCAAGATTGCACGTGGGTTTCAATTTGTGTTGATGCTGCCAAAGGAGGCGGATGCTCACTACGCCCGTGCAGGTGCGAAATACGGTGATGCGGAACGCGCGGTTCTATGGTACAAGCCGACGGGCTCAGACAAGTATCGAGTCATCTTTGCTGACCTATCGGTGCGAGAGGCGAATGAAATGCCAACGGTTGCCGACGCAATCAGACTTTCAAAGTAAACGCGACAAAATCATCAGATCATAATTCAGTAATTCAGGAAATAAGGAGATTTATCATGAGCGAAACCGTAACGCTAAAGAAATTCATCACACACCCCAATTTTTCGTTAGCCTTTTTCATATCCGCGTGCTGCATTCTGCCAATGTATTTCGGCAGTGCAGTCACAATGGTAGCCTGTGCCAGTGTTCTGTCGGCATACGTTTGGGTGTTGCCGGAAATGTTCCGCAGTCGGAGCGGTACGCTAATAACCGCGACCTGCTTGGTCACAGCCATGTGGATTGCAGCTGTGGTCATCACCGCCATGACGCTGATGGGCGAGATTCGATAATCCTAAACAGGTTGAGCCGCTCTCAGAAATTGAGCAACGCCGGGCGGTTCGACCTCTTCCTAAGCAATTGAGTGGCGACGGTTTCGCTAACTCGCAATTCGCCCTGCACAAGAATATGAGCACTAACACTTGTCTGCCGTTGTAGTTGATTGGTATTAGGCCCCTACTACTGCTCCGCGTTCGCCCAAAATCGGAAGTAGCCTCCGTTCTTTCCATGCGCAATGAATGTGCAGCGGCCCGCGAGCGACGCCATAGAAACTCCTCGAATGGTTGATGAAGTGGACTTCGTTTCCTGTGAACGTTGGCTTAAGCGGGCCTGAGCGGCCTTCAGCTTTTTGCAGCTCAATCAGGAATTGGCGTTGTATGGTTCATCGGCCGCTGGTATTCTCTTGGCAAAGAGATGGTGTTAACCCACGGTTCGTACCTCTTCGTGAGCAATCAGACCAAACGGGTCTCTTCAGATAGACACGGCTGTTAACGCTGCGGATGTTTGTCTCCGAGCCGTTGGTTGCAGCGGCGTTGCTCACGGAAGTGCGAGTGATACTCACTCGTGAAGCGATTCGGGGAAAATCCACCTGCCGTTTGGCCGTTATCCAATTGTCTGCATTCTGACACCATTGCGAACCTGCTCGCGATCTTTCCTCAGATTCAAATCCAGATCAATCCGGCACCCAAGCAGTCTCCCTACCGAACCGACGAAGTCAGCAACGCTGATCGAAAACAACAGTTCGCAGCTACGTATACGTCCTATTTGAATCTTCCCAGACTACTGCTGCGACTTGGCCCGAATGCCTCGCGGGTACTTCCGGGATGCGGTTTTACATAAACGAAGAAGTTGCGATCAAACTGGCAAATCTGGGCGGGGCACCTATTGACGATTCATGGAGCGAAGTGGCGATCGACTGAAAGCAAAGAAATTGGCCGCGTACGACGATCACTTCCAGACAGTCATCCGTCAAGTGCTCAATATGCTGCGTTTGGCGCTGAGCATCTCCCTTGCATCAAAAGTGATATCCGATCAGGTTCCAGTAGAACATGTACGGGACAAAAAGAACCATGCAAAGAACATCGAGCGAGAAGCAGGTTCTTTTCGCGGCCGTCCACAAGTGGTCAAAGCGAACCCTGGCTAGCACAACTAGTAGGGCGACGGTGGCGATCGTGGAAACGGTTCCGAGTAACGGCAAGAACAGCAGGACGGTCGGGCAACTTGGATGAATTTGATCGATCACCGAAATCACGGTGATCGACATCGCGGAAAGTACCAGAAGGTTGAGGATGCAAACCGCGCGTTTGAAACTCAGAACCCTGGCAGATTCTTGCAAAGCTACACTCGGCTGACGTTGGAATAAGCGGGCCATACAGTTCCAGACACCGGCAATCGAGTTGGTAAGAAAGCTAATGAGGAAAAAAATCCACAGTGTTACTTGGACTGTTCCGTTGCCATACCATCGCAATTTTTCGTAGCGTATCAACTTGGAAAGCACGCCTGTTTGTTCGGCGAATCCCTCTTGTTTCATGGTAGCAATGTTCGCTGGGTCATCAATAACTCCGTGGACCCAATCGGTCATCGTTTTCAAGGCCCCCGGCGGATAGCCGGGCGAAGGGCGGTGAAGCTCGCCCGTATCGGAAATCTTCAGATCGTGATTTGCCTTCGGCAGAATGATCATTGTCCATTTCTGATTGTTCGCCTGAGCTAGAGAATTCTTCAGACCCAGAATGCTCTCGCCGACCGGAATATGTTGATCCAGTTGTCCCCACATTGCCAACACCGGCTGGTCAACCCGACTCCACGCGGGATCCACGTATTTTTCTGGCGGGGGATAGGATCTCGCAGCAAATGTTGAGAGAAGGGATTCATCTCGCAAATTGAAGAACAACGAATCTGCGGCGAGCTGTGCTTTCTCAGCCACGTCACGCAATGTGTCCGACAGACCATATCTCCGAAACAGGTTGTCGCGATAGTAGAACAGCATGCCATCAGTCACCGAGGACCCCACGGCCACGATGAATTGAATGTCTTTCGATCGGGATGCTGCAGCGGCGCTGATGGAGACACCTTGACTGAGCCCCCACATGCCAATCTGCGATGGTGCGATTTCAGTTCGCTGCTTCAGGAGGGAGACGCCTGCCAGAGCGTCATTGACCAAATTCTCGTAGGGCGCATAACTCTCGTAGGCGCCGCCGCTTTGGCCAGTTCCGCGTTTGTCGTAGATCAGCGCGGCAATACCCTGGCTCACGAAATATTCAGCCTGCTTGCGATACTGCTCCCGAGTCTGCGGACCAGCACCATGAACAAAGATTACGGCTGGAAGCGGTTTCTCGCTCTTTGGCAAAAGCAAACTCCCCGTCAGCTTGACATCGCCGTTGCGGAACTCGATAGGTTGCTCCCGGAAACCGGTATCTGCGGCAGAATCCTTAGCACTGGCTTCCAATCCGTTCAGCGAGCGTAGACACATAAGCAGCGGTATCGTGAAATGCATCATCGTTATTTTGTGGTTAAGCATGATCGTATGACATAGCTTCCTGAAAAGGTTTATTGGTCATTGCCGAACCTAATCGCAAAACCAACCAATCCGTGACCACTTTTCAGCCGGGTAATAGATGTAGTCGACATAGCCGATCACGTCGTCAACTTGAATCGAGCCGATGTGCCGACTATCTCTTGAGAGATCGCGATTGTCTCCCATCACGAAGATGCTGGCACCGGGTACAGTGATGTTGATTTCGTCGATATCCGACTCGCTGGCATAATCGGCCAAAAGCACTTGATACCGGCGACCAGAGTTAAACTCGTAATAAATGTCGTCTTCCACTTGGCTTTGTTGCTGGTAAATGTTTTCGGTCGGCGCTCGTTCTTGTTTAAGCTTCTGACCGTTCACTTCGATGTCATGCCCTTTGATCAATATCTGATCGCCAGCGACTCCAATCACACGTTGGACCCAGTTACGCGGTGGTTGAAGTGCGGAAGAGCGAAACACTACCACATCGCCGCGCTGTGGATAGCCATCGCGCAGAGTTCGCTTGTTCGCGAGAATCCGATCGCCAGCCAGTATGTTTGGGCACATGCTGCGCGTTGGAATATAGAATCCCTCGTAGACACACTCGCGACCTACCCAAGTTAGCGCAATGAGAAAAGTCAGTTGTCCCGCCACGAGAATCCAGTACAACCTCGCCTTGTTGTACTGCTTCATTTCGTAATCTAGGGCGGCTTGCTTGGCAATTATATAGGCATCAATCGCTGAGTAGAAGAAGATGAGAAGCGTCGCTGCCGCAGGCAGCAGTATTAGACCGAAGAAAACTCCGTTGGAAGGTCGAACAAACGCGGCGATGACGCAGAGCAGTGGCAGCAAAAACCTTGTCGAGTAAAGCACAAATCCCCTTGCGATACGACCGCAATAGATGTGGCCGACTCCGGACGCAAGAAAAGATAATACGAGTGCTACCCATGGAAACCGTGGGGAGGTTTTTTCAGAAGCCATTTTTACTTCTCCACTAAAACGCAAAAGACTGTGCCGCATACGCGACGAATAAAAACGGCAGGAAGCCAACCAGCAAGGCCACCAGACATGCTGTCATGCGGGCAGGTTGCGATTCGTTAATACGATCCGCAAGGCGAACGTAATGCTTGCGCTGCACTACTCGCATCTCAACCGCAGCCATCACGCGATCGGTCAGTTCGCAGGGGGCTCTGGCGGCGCGGCGACTGGCGATCCACTCGTCATACATAGGCTTTTCAGGCATCGGTTCGTCGATCACTTTTTCTCTCCCAATGTTCGTTCCATAGCATCCCGCAAGTGTTGCTTCGCGCGGTGAATCCGTGACTTCACAGTGCCGAGTGTCGTTTGCTCGATTTGAGCGATGTCGGCATAGGGCAAGCCTTCGATCTCGGCTAGCACGAATGCCGTCTTCTGCTCGATGGGCAACGCATCGAGTGCCTTTTCGAGGCGAATCCAGAATTCGCTCTGGGCGGACTCGTCGCTGTTTGCTGCTTGTTGAGTGTTCGCGATTGCATCGCGATCAATCAGCGGTCGCCTTCGTTTTATGTAGTTCACACATCGGTTCCTCGCAATCGTGAATAACCACGTCTGAAAGGAAGCCCGTTCGGCTTTGTATGTTGCCAAATGGTTGAAAGCTGCCAGAAAGACCTCCTGAGTAATGTCTTCCGCATCGTGCTCATCGCCGATCAAGTTGCGTGCGAACCGGAAGACCGGCAGATGAAATTGCTCCACCAGTTTCCGAAACTCGCTCGTGTCCCCGGCTAATACCGAGGCGATGACATGATTTTCGCTTGCCAATAATCCGCTTTCGTTAGATTTGTTTGAAAGTTATACAACTGGCGGATCGGAAAGTTCCCGGACTTTCGTGCAAAAAATATTTCGAAAGATAAACTGGGTTTCGGTGTGTTTCTTACAGAGGAATCCAGATGGACCATTGGCTGGAAACGAACGAAAGTCTGATTTTACGGGTCAAACACCCAGCGGACGCGGCTTCTTGGTCTGATTTTCTCTCAATTTATCGGCCAGAATTGTTAGGATGGCGCGTGGACGAGGTTTGCAACACGCCGATGCCGACGACCGGGCACAGCAGGTTTTCCTGTCCGTCGCGAAAGCGATCGATGGATGGGAATCGGACGCTCAGTAGACGCCGTTTGGTGTTTGGCTCTCGCGGACCACTCGTAGTGCAATTAATGACTTGTTACGAGTCTTCCGCCTTATCCACTCCATCTGCATACGTTAGTGCTTTTATCAAGTAGTTCAACTCCATTCGAACTTCCTCTTCGTCCGCCACGGTTTCAGCAATCTCCGCTTTGACGGCGGCCCGAAATCGCTTGCGTAAGCGATGGACAGCCATCGAGACAGCTTCAAGTGTTAGTCCGAGTTGTTCACCAAGTTCCGCCGATGTGGGCATTGCTGCATCGCCAGTCAAGCACGGTTTCAATAGTTCGAATTCTTTCGACTTGCCCGCTTGTTGATGTTGCTTCTCGAGCGACGCTAGTACACGACCAAGCAATTCAACCGCCCACTGGCGGTCAAAGTAGGCATCAGGCGGGAAGCCTTGCGAATCGATCAACGGCAGTACTCCAGGTTTGTTCTCATCAGTTGCAAAAACATGAATCGACAGTGGCATTTTTCCCGCACCACGCTTGGCCGCCATCCGACGATCATTGGCATCGCTGAGAAAGTGTTTTACGCAACCGAGCATATAGGACCGAAACCGTCCCTTATTCGGTTCGGCATGCGCGAAACCTTGTCCGTCGAGCACGCGTGCAAAAAAGTCGTGCGTTAAGTCACGAGCATCCTGTGACGATCGACAGGACTGGAGAATATACGCTTCAACTGGCCGATAATAAGCGGTGCATAATTCACGGAGTGCTTCACGTGCCTCAACCGAATTACCTCGCGCAGCAACAATTCGCGTCCACTGAGTTGTCGCGAATCGGGCTTGATGATGGTCGCGAATTTCGGACGAGTTCGGCATGGTTTGCTGGGTTATTGCATCGCTGTTGATGGTTTGTAAACTTCGATTGGCTCAACTGGGTGAGTCGAGTGGTCGGTGACCACTGACAATCTTGAATAAATCAGTGCTGCCAGCACGATCGTTCCGAAGACAAAAATGAATATGCTAACGACCAAGCCCGTAACCAACTTCTCTATCACCAAGACCAATCCGATCGCTCCGAAGACGATAACGCAAGCACAAACGGACAACGTGAGAACTACTTTCCTTGCTCTGCTCTCAATCAAGTTGCAAATCAGAATCACGGTACTAAAGATACCCAACAAGGCACCAATTGCAGAGCACGTCAGAAGCATCCCCAAACTTACAAACGCCAGTTTCGTCGACTCGAGGTTGAGCTCTTGTGTCAATTTGTCAATCTTTGCTTCTACTTCTTTCAATTCGTCGTTTCTGTTGACAGTAGACACATCTTTCAGTTTCGCCTGCTCTGCTCGCTGAGCGTTGAGCTGTGCTTGTAAATTGTACATCTCCAGACTTTGGGTCTGGGCCTGCCCTGATTCTTTTGCGAAGTGAAGACCGAATCCGAGATTCGGCAGCATGATAGCCAGCAAGATCGCAATGATCCCCATGTCCATCCACGCTTGTCTGTGCATGAAAAACTGTGTCGAGGTAACAGACGCCGTTTTCTCTTCGCTCGCGGTTCGGTAGAGCCAACCTGCGGAGACTGGCATCGCAACTGTGCCGAACCAAGCGGTGCATGTGACGATCAATTCATCGAAAATGGGATTCCAGCCTTGAACACTACACAACGCGTCAAGATGGAAGATGGCTAGTCCGATGATAGGAACGAATAATACAGCTCCAAACCACGCAATCCAAAGCAGCGGTCGATATTGACGCGCGACGCCCAACACACGAGCTTGCCCCGCAAGCGAATCGTTCCATGCTAGTGTGAAAAATGCTCCAAGCACCGCCATCGGCATACTCAGCAACACGCCAGCGGCAAAAAAACGCCCCAACGCAGCCGACCAAAGGAACACGGTTATGAAGAGAGTAAACAACATGAACAGGATCATGCTGGTCGCGGCGAACGTAATACCCCAGTGAGTCGAAGTTTCTTGCGCTCTGGCGGGTAGGGAGATTTGGCGGACTTCAGCGCCAGAGAGTGAGGCCAATTGAGCCTTGAGCGCAGCCGTTGTTGGCCAACGCAATTCCGGGTTCCGGTCCAACGCTCTCATCACGATCTCGTCCAGACGCACGTCGACTTGAACCTTACGCGATGGCATTTCAAAATTTCCACGTGGCAATTCACCCGTGAGCATTTCGTACA
>JANMGV010000016.1:0-22922 GCA_031374825.1 Pirellulaceae bacterium | reverse complement strand
CCGGCGTGTCAAACCGGTGCGAGTTAGCGGCTGCACCCAACTCCTTCGTTTGTCCCACCGCCACGAGTTGAGAAACGCCGATCGCTGTCGCGGCGCTCTCGTTCAAGGCCAGGGCGTCGTAAAAGCAATTTTGTCTTCGTTCATGCACAGGTATTCGCCGCGTTGGACGGCGGCTTGTATCTCTATGGCCGATTGGATCAGTTCGTCGATTACCTCTTGGGTGGCGATGGCTCGGTTGTGGTAGGCGATAGGTCTTTTGCAGCATCTCGCTGAAGGCTCGCGATTGGACGACGTTTCGCTGGCCGCGTTGCTTGATCTCGTTCTTGAGCAGCTTGGCGAGCAGTTCGGCGGCGACGTTTTTGTGTTTCAGCCCGCGCACTTCGGCGAGGAAGTGGTCGGACAGGATCGAGATGTCTGGCCGCTTACACTTCATTACGAAAATGTCCACAAGAGGAGGCTTAGTAATATGGCACAACGGAATTGTTCGGAAGCTAATCCACAAATGTCGGTCGACGACATGATCGATCTTATCGAAAGCACTCCACCAGGACCTTGGCCTGATGGCTGGGCGACGTGGTCCAACGTAATTGCCGCTCATCAGAAAATGGTTGACCAATTTATTTCCACGCTAATACCAAGCCGCGAAATCTATCCAGTCGATCGAGGCATCGTAATTGCCGGTGGTGGCCTCAAATATTTTCCAAGTGCTTGGGTCAACGTCAATCTATTGCGCCACTTCGGATGCCAGTTGCCGATCCAGCTCTGGTATTTGGGTGACTCCGAAATGGATCCGTATATGAAGCGACTGCTCAAACCTTTGGGAGTTGAGTGTGTCGATGCTCGCAAACTAGAATCCCAGTATCCTTCGCGTATTCTGTGCGGATGGGAACTCAAACTCTATTCGACATTGCATTCACCGTTCGCTCAGGTGATGTTTCTAGATGCTGACAATGGTGTCGTGTGCGATCCGACTTATCTATTCGGCATTTCAGAATTTGAGCGACATGGAGCTATCTTCTGGCCGGACTACGCATGCTGGACTCTCAAACCTGGCGTATGGAAAGTGTTTGGCATGCTCGACATGGCAGACATTGAAGTCGCCCAAGCTGAGCGAGCCTTTGAGTCGGGACAATATTTAATTGACAAGCGTCGCTGTGATCGAGAACTACGATTGGGGATGTGGTACGCCGAACATTCAGATTTTACTTTCCGGCATGTCTATGGTGACAAAGAATGCTTTCACCTCGCCTGGCGTAAACTGAATACGGATTACGCCATGCCGAAAGCCGGTCCTGGCTGGAATGAGCACACTATTGTCCAATTCGACTTTCGCAACCAGATCATCTTCCAACATCGCTGCCAGGATAAATGGCGATTTGGTGGAAACCGAATGGTCAAAACGCTGGCCAACGAAGAATACTGTTTTGAGCTGATTCGCGAGTTGGCAAAAATGTGGAGTGGCACTCTGTGGCGGAATGAGAATCCGACCGAGCAAGAGCAAGCAACCATTGCCTCGCTCACAGGACGTCGTGCACTCTATCGCCGAGTTGGTCACGACGAGCGAACTATCAAGCTCGATTCGGATCGAAATATTTCCGAGGGTGGAGCTGAATGCGAACGCCTGTGGCACGTCAATCACGTGGAGAATCAACCGGTATTATCTATCAGCCGCCTCGATCGACCGACGTGCCACTTGAGGCGTGACAACGAAGGGACTTGGCGAGGAGCGTGGCTCGAACATGAACGCATGCCGATTGAACTAATTCCATTCGTACAGTGGCAAGCAACCAACGAGCAAGTCTTGCCTAGAAAACCTCGATTGGTAATTACTATCGCGATCGGAAAATCATTCCAAGAATTCTTCAAACGCACCGGTCCGCTATTCGAAGAGTATGCTCGGCGCTGCGACGCGGATTTCGTTTTCCTCACCAATCCAACGCAGCAATGGTGGGGACTCGAAAAATTCCGAGTTCAGCAATTTGCGGCGGCTTACGAGCGAACGTTGTATTTGGATGCAGATGTAATCTTGCGTGACTCGACGCCGGATTTATTCGAGTTCGTGCCTCGCGGACATATCGCCATGCACGATGATTGGCCACATCTGCCGAGCCACGATTGGCTATTCGAAGAACGCCGAAGCATTCTCCAGTCGCAGCATATTCCCATGAGCGATGCGGCAACTACTTGGAATACAGGAGTCGTTTTGTGTGATCGCGAGCATGCCAATCTGTGGGTGCCGCCGACCGAGCCATTTTTACCCACACACTGTGCTGAGCAATTTTGGGTCGAACACAACGCACGACAATTTCCGTTGTTCGAGCTACCTACCGAGTTGAATACTCAATACTGGATGCCAAGGTTTTCGGAACTGCATCCTACGGCCAAGGTAATTCACTTATCCAATTGTCCGAATGACAAGCGATTGGAATTGCTGGAACAGTTTGTGGGCCAGGAAGTGTTAGTTTAGAAAGGATTAATTGCCATGCAACACGCAGCCTGTTATCAAGTCTTTGGTCGCGATTTTTATATCGAACCGGCGAGTGCTCAATTCGCCAATGCTGTGTTTCAAGATGAATATCAAATCAACGCTCTACGTCAGCACAACGTTCGCACGATCTTGGACATCGGCGCTCACGTGGGCAGTTTCACAGTCATGTGCCATCATTTCTGGCCGAACGCCAAAATCGTTTCTGTGGAGCCGCATCCCGACAGCTTTGAATTGCTCACACGGAATACGCAGCATGTCCCCGCCTCGCAACTCTTATTGATCACTGCAGCGATTACAAAAAAGTCTGGCAAATGCCTGCTCGCATCACCGGTCTCGCATAGTCGCGTTGCCGAATATGTGCCGGATGTGTGGGAGTCGCTGCAACCACGCTACAGGGAATTTGGAATCGAAGTTCCGGCAATTACCATTGAACAGCTGTGGAAACAGATCAACCAGTGGGGTGTTTCAGAAGTTGACTTGTTAAAACTCGATTGCGAGGGAGCAGAGTATGTAGTGATTCCTGAGCTATCGGCTTTGGGACTCATGTCGCAAGTTGGTTGGATTCGCGGCGAATGGCATAGCCGAAAAGACAACAAACTGCTCGACACGTTTCTTAGCGAAACTCATGCGTTCAATATTGATTTGAATTTGCCGCATGAAGTCGGATTGTTTGTGGCACATCGACTACACCGAACCGGTTGACACATGCGTGCATCATTCCGGACGAAAACGACAAGGCGCTTGATATTTGTACTTTCCGTATGCTCAATCGCGGACCGTGGAAATCGTCGCGCCTGAGAAAAAGGACGGACAACACGACCGAACCAACGGCTCAAGTTGACCGGGGCCACTACCAAGTCTATTTATGGATCAATGACATCTTGCTTAATGACGTGCTCGATTGTCTTGAATGTTGCCCGGTGCGCGGGTTGATTTCGCTATCTGGCGACAGTCCGGAAACACATCGGCTGATCACTTTGAGTGCGGAATCCCCGGCGGTTGCGGGTTTCCGTCGCAGGCGATTGCGCCAAACCAAGCATGCCCGTCTTAGGTAAAAAATGAAGTCAGATTGTTAAGGATAAAATTATTTCAAAGACCTCTAGTTTTTTTCAAGATCCATGCTTAACATTGAAATTCAAGTAGCGTCGCCTAGTCGCGAATGCGAACGGGGGAACCATTTTGTTCTTCTTTCCTTGAAACTCTTTTCGAGCGACAAGCAGAAGAGCCGGGGCTTAGGTATCAGTATGATACCGGAGGATTTCCAACTCTAGCCCGTCAGCTAACCTCGTCGGCCGAGTGCAACGCGTGTTTGCACTTAAGGAAAGCAGCTATCTAAAAGTCTGCTGGCGCTAAATCCTTTTAGGGTCACTAGGATGCTAGCTCGCTTGCGAGCATAACGTCGCGCAGGTTTCGCCTGTTGCCATTGCTTTGACATCTACCACCGCCCCGCAATTCGTGGCTTGTGTGAGCGGCTGCGCATTACCAAGCAATGGCCGACATCATTGGTCGCAATAGTTCGAGCGCCTCGGACCCGAAGTATCGGGAGATCGGTCGTGACAAGGTTACGCTTAGTCGGTGTTTTTGCTGTGGTGATTGCCTACGGCTACTTTTCTCTGCGGATTGAGAATGGCACCGCGAATTTGGATATGAGAAACGCACTAAAGCAGCTGGATGCGTCGACGGATGTAGGCGAACTACATTCACGCATGATGGCCACTCATCAAGAGAGAATGTTTTGGCGGATTGCTGGTTGGTTGGTCATTGCGATAGCGTGTCTAGCGGTGTTGATCGAGGGCCTGCTCGACTTCATACGCCGCAGCTCGGCTTGGTTCGGAGTTGTATTGCTACTTAGTTCTGCTGGATGCTGGCGACCGTTTGAACCGGTAGCACTGGAAGTGATACAGCCCAACGAAGAGGCATTTTTGCTGCCGTTCACCGAGAATATAGAACTACAAACATCGACGCATACCGAAGATTATTTGCGTAAGAGTCTTGTTCATACGCAGCAAGTAAAAATACCTCAGCAGTGGGTTCCACGCGGCTACGAGTTCGTAGGCGCAAACGGGCAGTGGCGCGACGCAGCGATCTTAGTAAGAGTCGATAAATCTCCGGTTACACGAGAATGGACGGCGGACCCAAACAGCGGTACGAGTGCGAAGAATGAAGCTATCTGGGTTATGACCAGCGATCAGGTTGAATTCTCAACTGGCTGGACGTGTACCGCCCGAGTTGCCTCACGCGACGATGCGGTTAGGTTCTTGCACAACTATCCCAACGGCGCACTTGCCTCGGTTATGGACCAAGAAGTACGTGCAAAGATACAAAGTGCCTTCGGGTTAGAGGTCACAGATTTACCGATGCAGGAGTTACGTCTTAAAGCCACACCGCACATTAAGAGCGTAGTCGATATGGTTACCAGCTTCTTCTCCGAGCGAGGCATTACTATCACCAACCTTGGAATTAGCGGAGGGTTTGTCTACAAGGATCCCTCAATAGTCAAGACCTTAGTTGAAGTATTCAACGCGGAACAAGCTAAGCTAATCGCCATAGCGGAAACGGCTACGCAGACGGAAAAAAACAAGACTCTGCAACTTGAGGCTGACTCGCGCGCAAAAGCGATCCTGACCGAGCGCGAAGCTGAAGCCGAGGGAATAAAGTTAGTCGCAGACGCGAAGAGTTACGAGATGTCAAAAGCAATCGAGGATCCGGATGCATATATGCTACTGAAAAAGCTTGAGATTGAGCAATCTAGAGTTGATAAATGGGATGGTCAGTTTCCAACGTACTTTATGGGCCAAGGGGTTGAGTCCCTGAGCATGCTCTTACATGGCCCTGAGCTTGGCAAGTCAAACGTAAAGTAGTTGACCGCAATTACACTGTCGAATATCCAGTGCGGTGTAGCGTTGAGTCCTCTCAAAAGTGTTATACCGACAACTGCACCGTTCTGGTGTTTTGCCACCCCAAGAATTTCAATAACTCTAAAAATTTGCACGGCTTTCAATAACGAGAGCCCACTCTGGCACATCCACAAAAGCACATAACCTACTAAGCAATACTATGAACGCAAAATCAAACGAGTGTGAGACTGAGAAAACGGACACATTAGGGAGTGAAAAATCTAGTGAACTGCATGCGAGTTCGCAATGGAATCGAATGCGACAAGCAACTGGAACTGTTTATGGGGACATCGGCACATCGGTTCTCTATACCGTAATGGAGATAACGCGGGAAACGGTTTTAATCAAAAACCAGCATCTTGGTCACGAACGAGCTACAGCGATGGTGCATGCGGGGGGGGATCTTTTAAGTCGAGGAGAAATCCTCGGTGGTCTTAGCTTAATCTTTTGGGCTCTGATTTTCCTAACGCTCAAATACGATTTGATGATTATGCGTGCCGATCATCGTGGCGAAGGGGGAACCTTTGCCCTCTGGAGCTTACTGCAGGGCTACACCGGCAAAGTGTTTGCCGGCACAATTGTTAGCTTCTTGGTTGTGTGTGCGGCAGCTCTGTTGGCCGCGGACGGAGTCATCACGCCTCCTATCAGCATGCTGGGCGCTTTCGAGCCCCTTGGTCTATCACTTTCCGTGATTGTGACACTCGTTTGCTTAGTTGTTCTTTTCAGCATGCAATGGCGAGGAACAAGCAAAGTTGGTGGGCTCTTCGGATGGTTCATGATCTGCATTTGGTTTCCATGGATCGCGCTGAAGGGCTTGCCGTGGATATTCGCCAGTCCGGAGGTGTTTCTAGCCTTCAATCCGTTTTACGCACTGCAGTTTCTAATTAGTTTTCCCGGAATCGGTGCCTTAATTGTGCTGGGTGTCGTCGTGCTCGCGATTACTGGCGGAGAAGCCAAATATGCAGATTTGGGGCATTTTTCACTATCGAGTAGTACACCTGTATCGGAAGGTGCTAGCGGATTAGCTGGGAACTCGGGACGGGTACCTGTGATGTACTCCTGGTTCATGATTGTCCTTCCAAGTCTGCTACTTTGTTACGCTGGACAAGCGGCTTACTTGCTAGAAAAAGGGGTCCCGCCACGCGCAAATACGTTTTACGCAATCACTCCTCACACTAGCATCAAATGGCTTGACAGTTCGATCGGTGTTTGCGACATGGCAATCGCCGCGATCGCTGCGATCATTGCATCGCAAGCGCTTATCACTGGCATGTTCTCAATTGTCAAGCAAGCAACCGCGTTAGGCTTCATGCCGCGTTTACGCGTGTTTCATACCGATACGCATGGCGAAGGCCAAGTTTACATTCCAGCCGTAAACTGGGCTTTGTTCCTCGGCTGCGTATGGGTAACAGTTGTATTTCAATCCTCAGGCAATCTTGCCGCAGCCTATGGAGTCGCAGTGACTGGAACCATGGGAATTACAACGATCATCTTTGCCTATGTCGCCTACTATCGATGGGGCTGGCATTTAGGGCTGGTCCTCGGAGTATGCATCCCAATTTTTGTTGTGGACACGCTTTTCTTTACCGCTAACTTACTTAAGATCGCAAGCGGCGGTTACGTGCCGATCTTAATTGCGACGGTTTTGATCTCTGTCATGATGATTTGGCAATGGGGGCGACGCGCCGTAGGGAAAGCGTTCTACGATTTCGGGGTTCGGGAAGGCAAGAAGATTGAATGGCTAGTTTCGTTGCGAGAAATGGTGGATGACATCGAATTCACAATCAAAGAGAATCTGCCTGCAGCGCGATTACTCGTACAAGGCAGGCGCAAGCTAGTGGAAAGTGATCGCGCGGTTGTCTTCCTCTGCTCTCGTCCAGTAATCACGCGAGAGGACAATGTACCGGTTGTTTTGCGGATCTTCCTCAAAAAATACGGGGTATTGCCCTCGCAAATTGTGCTGATGCATGTCAATCAAATGAGCGTCGCAACAATCAATCGCGAGCAACGCTACACAGTAGTGAAGCTCGGAAACGATATCCATTCTGTAGTAGTCAATTCCGGTTACATGGAGCAACCCGATATTCGCAAGTCACTCAAAGAACTACAGCGTCAAGAACTGCTTCCTGTGGCAGCCGAACGCTGGATCATTGAAGTTGGCGAAGAGGACATTATCGTCGACCCAAGGCTAAATTGGTTTAAGAAGTTAGTCGTCATTGCGTTCAGTTGGATTCTTAGGCAGTCGACTCCCGCGCACAAATATTTGGGTTTGGTCTACGATGCGGCCGTATCAAAGGAAATGGTACCAGTGGTTTTCGGCCCGAGTGGTGTGAAGGTTACGCTCCCGGAACTAGAGTTGGTGCCATCGGATGGTGATGATCACGTAAATTCCCAATAGCATTTGCTGTACTTTTTACTGCACCTTTCAGAGCTTTTTTCCAAGGAGTTATCCGGGTTTGCTGTTTTACTCGCCAGTAAACTTGCCTTTTCAAGGTTATCTGTTGAATTAAGTTGTCATTCAGTGCAGCATGTCAGGAAAATAATGCAATCAAGCGAACGCGTATTCTCGGTGGCCGCCTGGACGCAGCTGCCAGCTCTCGATTTGGGTGGATGGGTTGATTGTCTTGGGTTGAGTGGCCGGGATTTTTTAGAATTTACCGTGCCTGGACCCTGTGCGTAGCGCATGATTCTAAGAACCCCGCCATTTTTCTGTGCGGGTGTACGTCGCCAACGAAAACGAAAAAAGGAAGCATGGTGTTATTGTTTCTTAGCAATACTACGCTTCCTACTTCCACCGTTGGCTTTCGCTTTTACGACTGCTTCCATCATCGTCAATTTCAGTCTTACCACTTCGATCCACTCCCAAATCGTTACGCCATCTTGAAATTCCAAGAAAAATAAGCCTAAAGTTTTCGAATAGCCTCTTACTTTGTGGGATATGTTGCCGCATGTCTTGCTTCCTCGAAGCATTGCCGAGTAGTGTATTTCTCCGTGGCGATATGGAAGCACTTGGCTCGCTTTCATACATGCTTTGCCGTAATAGGTCGCCGCCTAACTCAAATTTCTCAATACACAACAATTGACAATATCTCTGAAAACTGAAATTTGGAGTTGTCAAGATGCTAATGCTCTTCTCAAAATGCGCGTCGTTTTATCTTTCAAATCGAAGTTTTGGTTAAAAGACCATTCGATCGAGTATTTGGAGTGTTTACAGAAAGTGCTGTTGAGAACTGGATCTAGAAAATGACTAACCAACTATTTAGGAAGAAATCACTTGGGTCCATGATGGACAGCATCGAACAATCCCATGGCTTAAAGCGAACACTTGGCCCGATTGCATTGACGTCACTTGGCGTCGGCGCGATTATCGGAACGGGGATTTTCGTATTGGTCGGCAAAGCCGCTTCGACTCAAGCGGGGCCTGCGATTATGTTGTCGTTTGTTGTAGCTGGGCTTGCGTGTGTTTTTTCAGCCTTGTGTTACGCTGAATTTGCGTCGATGGCCCCTGTTGCTGGCTCGGCTTATAATTACGCCTATGCAACTCTCGGTGAATTAATGGCCTGGATTATTGGGTGGGATTTGATTCTGGAGTACGCTGTCGCTTCATCAACTGTTGCCCATGGTTGGTCTAAGTATTTCCAGAAGCTAGCGGAACAATTTCAGATTGGTTTGTTTGCCAACGGCGGAACCTTGTATCGGTTTTCCGATGCACCATTTGATTATAACGGAAAGACAGGGGAATTCTTTAAGACAGGGTTCGTTTTCGATTTGCCCGCTATCCTTATTACAGGCATCGTGACGGCAATCCTCGTGCGGGGTGTCAAAGAAAGTGCTTTTGCCAATGCCATCATGGTAATAATCAAGATCGGAGTTGTGCTGTTTGTAATATTTGCAGGACTACGATTTGTCAATCCAGAGAACTGGACTCGCGACTTTGCACCTTTTGGATACGGCGGAATTACATTCTTCGGTCATCCAATATTGGGTGGTTCGGACAAAGGAATGATGGCAGGTGCCGCTGGGGTGATTTTTGCGTATCTGGGATTTGATGCAGTCTCTACTCAAGCTGAAGAAGCGAAGAATCCAAAACGTGATTTGCCCATCGGTATTATTGGCTCCCTTGTCATTTGCACTATCCTCTACATCGCGGTTGCTGCGGTACTTACAGGAATGGTACCATACGACAAAATCGACGTGAACGCTCCAATTGCAACTGCATTCCAACAGGTTGGATACCAATCGGCTCAGTTTATTGTCACGATTGGTGCATTGGCTGGAATCACATCGGTTCTATTAGTTATGATGATGGGACAACCACGTATTCTACTTGCAATGGCCCGTGATGGCTTATTGCCCCAAAGTTTTTTCGGTGCAATCCATTCGACATGGAAAACACCGCACAAGTCGACCATGCTGACAGGTTTTGTAGTTGCCTTGGCCGCTAGTCTCCTGCCACTTAATATACTTGCCGACTTAACAAGTATCGGAACATTGTTTGCATTTGCACTTGTGTGTGTTTCGGTACTAATTCTGCGATTTACAGACCCCGATCGGGAGCGTCCGTTCCGATGTCCTTTCTCGCCATTATTTCCAAGTCTCGGAGTAATTCTTTGCACGGCACTCATGTTATCTTTACCAAGTGAAAATTGGCTTCGATTGCTTTTTTGGCTTATCGCGGGATTAGGGGTTTACTTTGCTTATGGTTACTGGCATAGTCGCCTACGAACTGAATAGCATCGTCGTTTCGAACTTTGACTACATACAACGGCAGACTGCGAAAACTTTTCGCATTATGGCAATGCGATTTATACTATTTAGTTATACGCATCAGTGTTAAAGATCATCTGAATGAATCTCGCGCTTTTGATTCTTGTCATTCTCTACTTAATGGGAACGCTTGCCGTTGGTGCTTGGGCCGGATCGCGCGTGAAAGATACCGCAGACTTCGCTGTGGCTGGCCATCGATTGCCATTAATCATGGTCATCACAACCAGTTTTGCAACATGGTTTGGTGCCGAAACGGTTATGGGCATTCCAGCCAAATTCGTACAAGGCGGCCTACATGATGTTGTTGAAGACCCTTTCGGGGCTTCGATGTGCCTAGTTTTGGTTGGACTGTTCTTCGCACAACGCCTCTACAAAATGAACCTCTTGACCATCGGCGATTTTTATCGCGATCGATACGGAGTCAGCATCGAAATTCTTTGCTCTGTGTTGATCATCCTCAGTTACTTGGGATGGGTTGCAGCTCAAATTACAGCACTCGGACTGGTTTTCTCGGTGTTATCGAATGGAGCGATATCCGTACAGGTGGGAATGGCTATAGGAACTACCTTGGTATTGATCTATGTCATCATGGGAGGGATGATTGCCGTTGCGTACACTGACTTTATTCAGATGATCGTTCTCGTGTTAGGGCTTTCTTACATTGCTTGGGTATCGGCAGACATGGCTGGCGGAACGTCCAAAGTCTTCGAACTAGCGAGTTCGCGGGGATCATTCCGTTTGTTGCCTGGAAACTCAATGCAAGGATGGCTCTTCTTTATAGCCTCTGCTATTACTATGATGCTTGGTTCCATTCCACAGCAAGATGTTTTCCAACGCGTCATGTCCGCCAAAGACGCTCCTACCGCGAGAAAAGGCGCTGTAATAGGAGGACTCGCATACCTCGTATTTGCGTTCGTCCCCATGTTCATTGTAATGGCGTCCTTCGTCATTATGCCAGAGGTTTCTATCGGATTACTGGATAGCGACCCACAGAAAATTCTTCCAACTCTTATCCTCGATCGTATGCCGTTTTTTGCTCAAGTGCTTTTCTTTGGTGCGCTGGTATCGGCAATTAAGTCAACATCGTCGGCAACTTTGTTGGCACCTTCGACGAGTTTTGTAGAGAACATACTTCGACACCTATGGCCATCGCTAGACGATCGACACATGCTGCGGGCCATGCGTATTACGATCTTTGTTTTCACTGCTATTGTTTTAACCTATGCGATGCTTGTGCATGGTACGTCGATCTACGAAATGGTATCTGCTGCTTATCAGGTGACGCTTGTGGGAGCCTTTGTGCCATTGCTTTTCGGACTTTATTGGAATCGAAGCACCACGCAGGGTGCATTGATCTCGATCATACTCGGTGTTTCCGTTTGGATCGCTATCATGGTCACTCCATGGCTGTGCGAAATCATTCCAAGTCAGCTTGCGGGCCTGTTGGCGAGCTTGATCGGCATGATCTTGGGTTCGCTTATACCGCAATTTATCACGAACTCAAGAACCTCGGAAGAGAATGAGTATCAAGTTCATCCCAGACACATTGGCCATCCGGAAGTTTGATTTAAAATCGATTAAAAGTTTTTTTCGGGTCACACCTACGATAGCGGCCAGACAAATCTCGCAATGCGCTCGCTGCAGCTTTCGATTTTGGCAACTGCTTTCTGACTTCGTTCGAGTTGAAATGATCCATTCCACAGGATTGAGTTTTGTGAGAGGATGATTGTCTGTCTCGTCGTATTGGTGGAGCGGTTTTTTCGCAAGGATACGGACATGGGCTGGTTGCGAGTTTCGTTGACGGAGGGTGAGTAACAGCCCGTTCTGAGCGAGCGGGTCGAACCCATCACCCTGTGTCAGACGACGATTGCTCGTGTTGTGGTATTTGCGTTGCGGGCTGACTCGCGAACATGGAGTCGCATAAGGAATTCCTGTAATTGCTCACCGACGCTCGCAATTCTTCACGTTGGAATCGAACGCAAGAAGAGTTGGCAAAGCTAATCCGCTTCAGAGACGTTCCCGCCATTTATTATCGATGGGTTGTCAATCTGATTTGCAAGCACGCGGCAGGAAACCTGATTTTCCCTGGCCAACAGCGAGAGCCTTGATGAGATCTAGCGGGGCATTGGTGCTCCGAGGCTACTCCCGTGGTAACCGTAGGCGCAAATTTAATGCAGCTAAGAGGGTATTTGTATCTCAAGTTTCAACGAGTGGAAATTAACTCGATTCGGGATTTAACATACAGTATTTAAGCAGCTCGCCGGACTTCTTGAAACGTTTCCCGTTGGTCCTTCCGTCGACGGAATTCATAGCGGGCCAACAACAGCCAGCGTCGGAGATGGCGACGATGGCTAGGAATCTCGAAACACTTACCCAAGGGACCGGCCAAGATCGCTGGCAGCATGACCAATTCCGCTACGACGCCAGCGATCAAAATGGCAAGCATTAGCCAACCGAAACGCTGCGTTGGCGTGAAAGTGCTAAAGGCAAATACCGACAGGCCTAAACCAGAGATGACAGCAGTTTGCAAAGTTGGTATCGCGCTGCTCTTGTAGGATCCAACGATCGCTTCGTTGCGATTTTTTAGCTCGTCCATGTTGGCACGGAACCACGACAAATAGTGAATCGTGTCGTCGACTGCCACGCCTAGCGCAATGCTAGCGGTCATCATAGACCCGATGTCGATGGGGATTCCCAGCCAACCCATACCGCCAAATACTGCTAACACAGGTAGGACATTTGGAATCATCGCTACCAACCCGGGCCGAACGCCCCGTGCAACGAATATCATCAGAGGAGTGATTGTGGCAAAGGACCAGAAAGTGCTAGAAATCAAACTTTGAAGGAGAGCACGCTGCGCCTTGTATACGATCGGAACTACCCCTGTGTAGACCGCCGACAACCATGGTTCGCCATCTGCTGTTTGCTCTTGTGCGACAGCATCGAGCGATGACAAAGGAGCGTGTAAATCAATAACGTTGCCAATCGCACTACTCAACAAAGCAGCGTCCTGGTCATTAAACGGCCCGACAAGAACGACACTGTCCAATTGGCCAAGCTGTTGGATCTTTACCAACGGGATTTCGCTTGGGTTCTTTTCACCACGCACGACATTCACGCGTGCAGTCTTCAACATCGCAGCCAACGCAGTAACCATAGCTCGGTGATCTGAAATCGTAGCGACTTCGTCTGAAGATAGTTTATTTTCTTCTTCTTTCGGTATCGGCTTATCCCACAAAAAGACGCGGCAACCTTTGACTCCTTGATCATTGTTATTTTCTGATAATGAACGCAATATTTCGACGCGATGTTTATGCGCTTCCATAACTGGCTGGATCTTATCGCGCAACTCGTGAACGAACTGGCCGTAGTCCACTCCTTTAAACGCAGCGACGCGAAGACTAATCCGCCACAATTCACATCCATTATCTTCGTCAAGTTTTAGGAAACCACTGCTGACGAAATGTTCGCGGCTCTGCTGTAATCTTGCGTTTACGACGCGGCGATACAAAAACGTCTGGTTATCGCCAGTTGCGGGAGGCAGCTTGGGCGCAAATGTTGCGGCAGAAAGGCTTCGCCCAACGACTGCTTGTCCCGCAGTACCAAATTGCTTCTCAATCGTTTCCTGAATAACTGCGACGGTCTCCATACGCTCGAGGAAACTCAGTTGGAATTGGTCCTTGCCCGTCGACTGGGTTTTGCCTCCTTTTTCAATAGCTTGGCTTTCTGGTGAAAATCGAATAACGATTTCGAGAGGGACTAACATGCCAAGATTTTTTTCCAGCCATCTATAGTCTTGAAGGATCTTTGAACGTGAGTCAAACAATTCAAGCAAGTCAATCGATGTACGCGTCCGGCTCAATCCAAAACTTACCGCAACTATAAAGAGTACGCATGCAGTAGTTACAAACGTATGGCGTCGAATAATCCATGTCGCAATGCGCCCAAAGAAAACATGCCAAAGTGTTTCTTCGGTTCCCGTTTTTTCCTTATTCGCCTTTTTATTTTCCGCCCATTTTTCAGCTATTCCAGAGTATTGGAAAGTTGCTGGCATGAAAAAGAACACGATCCCCAACATCAATAAAACGCCAAAGCCGGAATAGATACCGAATTTGCGTATCGGGACGAGTTCGCTGGCATACAACGCAAACAATCCAACAGCGGTAGTGAGCTCGCACAACAAAGCGGGTTTGAAAGCATGTATGACAGCACGCTCTGCAGCTCCTTCGAGACCGCCTACTTCAATTGCATCACGATAGTAGTTAAGTAAGTGAATCGCACTCGAAATTGAAAGCACGTAAACAAGCGACGGCATTGACAAAACGATGGCGTCCACTGTTTCACCAGTCAACCAAATTAGCGCAAGTGCAGCAGCAGCGCTTAATACGCCACAAAAGAAAACGATGGCGGTTAATACGACGTTTCGCAACGACCACCATGCAAGTACTAGTCCTAATAATCCAGATATGCCCGCAAGGCGAATAAGCGTTCGTTCGCCTTCTTCATCGATCGAAATGTTGTCCACTGGAGGGCCGCCTAGATGCACGTTTTCGACGTCAATACCGGCAGCGGCAATTTGCCTCCGCAGAACTCCTGGTGGCAAAGATGGGCGAAGCAATCGATACACTCCGCGCCCAAGTACCTTCTTGAGCGCATTGGACGCTTCGGGAGTCAAGTTAACGATTAAGCATGTCTGGTGACCATCAGGCCCAAGCAGGGAACCCTTAAGGCGATTCACCGATTCGTCGAATGGTAATTCGAGAGGTTTGGAAATCAGTTGGTCCAAAACTTGACGACCGGTCGTTACCGATTTGAAGTACTTGCGGCACTCCTGCGAATCGGGATCTTGGGCAGATTCCGCTGGCACCAGCAAATTGGCCAATTTGGCGATTCGAGGGTCATCTTCTTCCCATGGCGATACCTCAGGGTTTCCAGCTATCCGGCAACCGTCCCAGCTCACAATGACGAACTGGTCCGTTGGGAATCGAGTGCGAAACCACTTCAGTTCACCGGTTTCGCGAAACGTTGCGGGCAGCCAGTCCTCTACCTTATTGACATTGCTTTCAATAGCTTTTCCCGCACCAAAAAATGCGAGAGGTGCAATTACGAAGGCTGTAAGGAGAATCAGCCGACCCCATCGTGCGTAGAACCCAGTATTTTTCGATTTGTTCTTCAACTCAAAGCCCCGGTTTTTGAATCGGATAGCAGCTATATTTCGTCACGCGAGGCTGGTAGTAGATGATTTTGACCTACGGCTCGGTAGACGTGTCAAAGGCCAAATAGTCGAAACAGCAATTGAAATCCAAAACGGTAGAAAAAAACTGACCGAAAATAGAAGTTCAACGAATGATCGCACTTCGTCCCGTCCGTTGATTCTACTGTTTGGATTCAAACTTTTTTTACCTTCGTTTCATGCCGCACGACGACGCAGCATAGCTTATCTGTCGGTCATTTGAATCACTAAATGTTGGCTCTTCCTGCGTTTAACTCGCTACCGAACTATCCGTTGACCGCATTTCTTACCAAGGCTCGCTAATCGGTAATCTTCGCCCAAAGTACGGAACAAAAACAATCTCAATCAACTGCGATCCGCCTCCCAGAGCATCCAATGCCATCGAGTTCGGTAATCTCAGAATCCAGCCCTTGGAACTGCCCACTTGTCGTGGCTGTTTTGGGATGCATCCAAACCGCGTCCTATAACGCGATGGTCTCCAACTGCTTGAACTTTCGCCATACAAAGTCACTACCTTCTGTCGGATCACGAGAAAGCTTGCAAGCCAGAAGCAAGCATTTCGTTGGCATGGCGACAACGATCAACGAACGAACGGGTAAATAATCACACCAATGATCGCTGCACCAATAACGATAAAGGGTTCAGACAATTTCTTGTAACGAAGCAGCAAGCCAATAGTTACGAGTAAAAGAACAATCTTGGGAATTTCCGGAGTCCAATGGCTATCGAAGATGGTACGTCGGCCAAGTACCACGCATGCCCCTGCGATAGCTCCGACGGCCGCTGATGTCACGCCATCCACAAACGCTACGATACCGGGTCGCCTGCCATGTTTCTTGAAGTAAGGAGCTGGAATGATCGTAAATAGATAGCAGGGAATAAAGGTTGCCAGTGCTGCCATAGAAGCACCAAGAAAACCGGGTACAAATCCGCCTTCGCGTCCTGTGACGATGTAGCCAATGAACCCAACGGTAATCACCACTGGCCCCGGTGTGATCATTGCGACGGCGACCGCATCAAGGAATTCGTGATCGTTCAACCACCCGTATTCCTTAACAACTCCACCATAGAGAAAGGGAACGATTGCCAGGCCGCTTCCAAAAACAAAGGCTCCAGCTTTGGTAAAAAAGAAAGCAATCTGCGACAGCAACTCACTAAGTGACACTTTCGATGCGGCAAGCAAGGTTACAGGGGGAAACAGAAACCCAGTAGTCGTTAAACTCGACGGTTTCCAAGGTGGAGTTCGAATTGCGAAAACCAATAGTCCGGCCCCTAAGAACAAAAGAATGTTCTCATTTTCGGTGATGATGGTCGCACATGCGCTGATCATGTAGATCGCCCAAAGCAGCGTGCTTGTACCGATCGTCTTGCGAGTCAGTTTGTAAGCACTAATCGAAATAATGCCGATGACGCTTGCACCAACTCCATAAAAAACGGCTTGCATCCATCCGATTCCGCCAAACTGAACGTAGGCCCAGCCGAGCGCGAGGACCATTACAAAAGAAGGCAACACGAACGCTGTTCCAACGACAGTCGCGCCCCCAACACCGTAATGAACATAGCCAAGGTAGATCGCCAACTGCGCCGCCAACGGTCCCGGCATCAACTGTGCTAGCGTAAGACCTTCCTTGTACTCTGTCTCCGAGATCCACTTTCGCGTCTCAACTAAGTCGCGATGCATGTATCCAACAAGAGCAACCGGACCGCCAAAACCATACGTACCAAGTTGCAAGGCATACTTGGTTAAGTCGTTGAGTCGGTACGAAGGCCTGTCCACGAGAGATCCAATATAAAAATTAACGCAATATTGGCGAACGGAAGAAAATCCGTAACCGCGGTTACAAAACTGCACTTTAGGTGAATTCACTTAAATCTTTTTAGTGTTCGGCGAGAACTGGTTGCGACTCATGATTTGGCTGGTGATCGGATGGGTAATATATTTCGTTTACGGTTACGTCCATATCAGACGTCGACATTCGTCAAAGTGGAATGAACTGAATACTTAGAGTCACTTCAAGTGGTCGCTTTACGAAGGTGGTTTAGAATCTCATCCAGCATTTTCTTGGCATCGCCAAATAGCATTCGATTGTTTTCCTTATAGAAAAGCGGATTGTCAATTCCGGCATACCCGGAAGCCATGCTTCGCTTCATCACGATCGAATTTTTTGCTTTCCAAACTTCCAGCACAGGCATCCCGGCAATTGGGCTGTTGGGATCGTCTTGGGCAGCTGGATTGACGATGTCGTTTGCACCGATGACAAGCGCGACATCGACGGTGTCGAACTCGCTGTTGATTTCATCCATTTCGTAGACGATATCGTAAGGGACCTTGGCCTCGGCCAGAAGAACGTTCATGTGACCCGGCATTCGACCAGCGACCGGATGAATAGCAAATTTTACGTCGATTCCCATTTTCCGAAGCAAATTGGTGATTTCGCAAACGGAATTCTGCGCGCGCGCAACGGCTAATCCATATCCCGGGACGACGATGATACGGCGTGAATCCAACATCATTTGGGCAGCGTCGAACTCGTTGATGGGTACCACTTCACCCACGACTTCTATCGACCCCGAGACCGGTTTCGATGATGCATCCGAACCGAAACCGCCTGCGATGACACTGATAAAGCTTCGATTCATCGCTTCACACATGATATAGGATAATATCGCACCACTCGATCCGACGAGTGCGCCGGTGACGATGAGCAAATCGTTTGAAAGCATGAATCCGGTCGTTGAGGCTGCCCAGCCTGAATAGCTGTTGAGCATCGAAACGACGACAGGCATATCAGCTCCGCCGATGGCCATCACCATATGAACTCCAAACGCCAGAGATAGCAGAATCATCAGCATTAACGGGATGCTGCCTACAAGCGTGGATTTCTCCGCAACGAAAATAAAACCCATGACGACGACGATTATAAGCCCGATCAGATTGACCCAGTGGCGTCCCGAAATGAGCAATGGTTTTCCACTGATTCGATTCGAGAGTTTTCCGAAAGCCACGGCTGAACCTGAAAGCGTCACTGCGCCGATGAGGGCTCCCAAATAGATCTCCGTACGATGGATAACTTGCTCAATACCCGACAACTCCGAATTTTCTCCATAGTAACTGACTAGGCTAATAAGCACGGCTGCAAGGCCGACCAGACTGTGCATGGATGCGACAAGTTCTGGCATTTGCGTCATTTCAACTCGGCGAGCGGCAACCAGACCAATCGTGCCGCCCACCAACATAGCGCCTGTTAGAAGGACGATCCCTAAAGGCGACCAATGAGATCCCATGATTGCCACCAAAATAGCGATCGCCATTCCAGTGATACCAAACAGGTTGCCCTTCCGCGCCGTGTCTTGGCGGCTAAGACCTCCGAGGCTCAATATGAATAGCACTGCAGCCACCAGATAAGCTGCCATCATGAATGTTTCGCTGAACATCTTCTATTGCTTACTTTCGAAACATGGCGAGCATTCTTTGTGTCACAGCGAATCCACCAAACATATTGATGGCCGTCAATGCGAGAGCAAAACAAGCTAAGAGCTGAACTTTTATGCCTGACCGCGATAGTTGAAGAACAGCACCAATTGCGATGATACTGCTGATAGCATTGGTGACGCTCATCAAGGGTGTGTGCAATGCCGGGGAAACATTCCAAACCACCATGTAACCAACGAAGCAAGCCAATACGAAAATCGTAAAGTGCTCGATAAAATCTTGCGGTGCAAAAAGTCCAACAATCAATATCGCAGAGCCACCAATTGCAAAAGGAATCAAGGACGACCAGCCGCTGGGCTTTGATTTTTTCGAGTCACCGTTCGATGTAGCGATCGCATTGGCTCGCACAGGACTTGTTGCACCCGCAGGCAACGCGACGATCGGGGTGGGTGGCGGCCAAGTGATTTCACCATGATGAACAATTGTCGTACTGCGAATAACTTCGTTGGACATATCGACCGACAGTTTGCCGTCTTTTTCCGGACATAGTTCTTGGATGAGACGGAGAAGATTCATCGAATACAAACTGCTGGCTTGTTTCGAAAGTCGACTAGGCATGTCCGTAAAGCCGATGATGGTTACTCCATATTTCACCACGACGGTTCCCGGCAAGGTCAACTCGCAGTTTCCCCCTTGTTCTGCCGCCAGATCGACGATGACGCTGCCTGGCTTCATCGACTCGACCATCCCGGCGGATATCAATTTTGGCGCGGGTTTCCCGGGAATTTGCGCTGTGGTGATGATAATGTCGACATCCATGGCTTGTCGGGCATACACTTCACGTTGAGCTTTTTGAAATCCTTCGCTCATTGTCTTGGCGTATCCCCCGGCACCAGCACTCTCCACTTCGAAGAGAACGGGAATGAATTCTGCGCCCATAGAACGAATCTGATCGGCCACTTCTGGTCGCGTGTCATTGGCGCGAACAATTGCGCCCAGACCCACGGCAACTCCGATCGAAGCGAGTCCCGCAACGCCTGCCCCAACGACAAAAACTTTTGCTGCGGGGACTTTTCCGGCCGCTGTCACTTGTCCCATAAAGAACCGACCAAAATAATGTGCAGCCTCGATAACTGCCCGATACCCTGCAATATTTGCCATCGAGCTGAGTGCATCCATTTTTTGGGCACGCGAAATTCGCGGAATACAATCCATTGCAAAGATTGTCGCTCGCTTGGAAGCAAACAGCTGCAAGAGCTCGGGTTGTTGGGCTGGCCAAATAAAACTAATGAGCGATGCAGATTCGCGCATTGACTTGACTTCCGATTCAATCGGCGAACGCACCTTGAGAATAAGGTCGCTCGTACCCCAAACATCTGTTGCATCTTCTACTGAAACGCCGGCTTCCCGAAAGGTGTCATCCCCGAAATCGGCCCCAACGCCAGCTCCTCGCTCGATTGACACGGCGAATCCCAATGCAATCAACTTCGAGGCGGTTTCCGGTGTAATCGCGACGCGCTTCTCACCTAGGAAAGATTCCTTTGGAATGCCAATCTTCATGCTGGTGTGCTTTTGAAGGTGTAAACAAAGCTTTGTCGACGGGGGACCATCAGAGTAGGTTTTATGCGTTTCGAATAGTCAATTAACAAAACCTTGACGTAAGGGGTAGGAGGGCATTTTCATCGCATTATTGAAACTTTGTTTAAAAAATGCGGTCGCCCAGCTTTCAGTAGCTCGATTACAATCAAAGTTTAATATGCTCGATCAGATTCTCAAAGGGCCATGACAAGTATTTAGCAGGTGACGAAATTGTGACAGACCTGAATGGCACTGTCGGGTTGTAAGTGGTTTTTGGGTGCAGTGTTTACGTAGTTCTCGACGAAGTTCTTTTCGGGGCTTCATCATTAGTTTGTAGCCGTGTCGTCGTCTTTTCAAGACTCGCGGTTCTAACCGGCCGGGGCGATTGGCGACTTCGCAATTTGCGATCTGTTTGAGCATGGTTAGTAGATAGCTTTCCAGTTCAGCGGGGGACACCTGTCCACTTGATAGCAGCATCCAGGATGCAAGAACGTATTGGCAGGTGCTTGTGAAGCTGATCTGGCGAGGCTGTTTATCGTGAAGCAGCGCGGCACCGGCGGCGGTGATGCGGATGAGGTTGTACGCCAAAATGGTCGTCCATAATTCACAGTGAACCATCTCAGGAGATTTGCAGCGGACGTGACCGAGATTTAGATTCGACTTGATACTTCTGATGCCTAACTCCGAATTCCAGCGAAAGCCATAAAGTTCGGCGATAACGGGACATCGTGGACGAGGTGCGACTTCAAAGATGCGATGTATCGACGTGGCTGCACTGTTCGCCGCAGCGATCCTGCGACGTAACCCGGACAGCGTTGTGATTCCGTTCGATACGTCGGTTTACGATGCCAAGATGGATCCAAACGATTCGATCTTGAGCATTGCAGAGCGATTGGCAAAGTACGGTGGTGGTGGAACAGATTGTTCTCTGCCGCTGGTAGCTGCCAACCAGAAGCATGCGAAGCGCAAGTTCGCCGGTATCGTTCTCGTTAGCGATAACGAGAGCTGGGTCGGAACAGGTCGGCACGGTTCGACCGGTGTGATGACGGCTTGGGAATCCTTCGTTGCCAACCAGCGAAAGCTGGCGGGTAAGGAAGCCAACCCGAAGCTAGTTTGCATCGATCTACAACCGTACCAGACGGTTCAGACTTGCGAGCGTGCTGACATTATGAACATCGGTGGCTTCAGTGACTCCGTGTTCAACGTGATCAGTGCATTCCTCGCCGACAACAACCAGCGATTCGTCGCTGAAGTTGAAGCGATCGACCTGTAAAGGCGGATTGGACTCCGGTCCAATCGCTGTATAATTGAAACTCAACGCCCGCGGGTCGACTTTCCGGCTCGCGGGTGTTGTTATTTGATGCTCAACTTTAAGGTGAATACTGTCTGAAGCTTGAACTAGCGCTTTCACTATTCAGAATTTTCGTAGCCGATATAATTGTCGATAGTTGTTCAAACGACTATTTTCCCACTGCGAAAAAGGACAATCGCGATCGACCAAAATGAATTCTGAATCAAGACGCTTCTACGCTGTTGGGGTCCTTGCTTACCTCGGCCTGCTTTTCGCCGGTATTGTGATTGTGCTTGGGGTGCTGCAGCTCGGGAACCAATGGGGGCTGGTTGAGGCTTCGTCAACTGAAACGCATTCCGTGCCAAAATCAAGCTCAAGCGTGGACGTGGTTTTCCATGTCCTTTTTACGTTGGCTGCTGTGATTTTTTTGGGTGCGATCTTCGGACGGCTGTGTCGGTACTTTGGCCAACCTCCAGTTATTGGCGAAGTTATTGCTGGGCTTTCGCTTGGACCTTCATTACTCGGAGCGATCAGCCCGGATGCAATGCATCTGCTTATTCCATCTCAGGTTCTTGATCCCAAAAGTGCCGTCGCGACGTCGCTCAAAGTGATCGCGCAGTTGGGCGTGATTCTCTATATGTTCCTAGTTGGCCTCGAGTTGAATGCGGCTCAACTCAAACATAAAGCCCATGCGGCAGTAGCAATTTCCCATGCAAGTATTGTGGTCCCATTTACATTAGGAACCATCCTTTCGCTTTGGTTGTATCCAATGCTGTCAGATCGCGATGTGCCGTTCGTTTCCTTTGCGTTGTTTCTGGGAGTTGCGATGTCGATAACCGCATTTCCGGTCCTAGCCAGGATTCTCACCGATCGCAATCTACAGAATACACCAATAGGAACTGTTGCATTGAGTTGTGCTGCCGCTGACGACGTGACCGCATGGTGCCTACTCTCATTGGTCGTGGGGATCGCGAAGTCGGAAGTAGGTAACGCAGCCTTCGTCGTCGCTGGCGCTCTTGTATTCATCTTGATTGTATTCTTTATTGCACGACCACTCTTGGTTCGATACGTACGCTTCATGGATCAAAGTGAAAGCGGATTACACCCCTACGCGATCGTTGTTGTCTATGTGATGATTCTCGGCGCGGCTGCCCTTACGGAATGGATCGGTATCCACGCAATTTTCGGTGCCTTTTTGCTCGGAGTGATAATACCTTCGGATAGCTCGATCGCCA
>JANMGV010000245.1:0-16944 GCA_031374825.1 Pirellulaceae bacterium | reverse complement strand
TAGTCGTCGAAGTTGACGCTGCGAAATCGGTTCGGGTTACGCGAGATAAAGACGACGATCCGGTAATTGAGACAGCGCTCCGCACCAAAGCAGATTACCTTTGCAGCATCGACAAAGATATCGGAGCAAAGGAGGTCGTCGACCATTGCAAAGCAGTCGGAGTGAAGGTTGTCACAGATACAGTGCTCATCGCCATCTTCCGCAATCAGGATTAGGAATAGCAAATCAGCCGGCGAATTTCTGCAGGCGCATATTCGCTCATCGGTTCCTAGTTTCTTTTCCGGGCACGTATTCGGGCCTTCACCATGCGCATCAAAAGCTCAGCTTGCTCGTACCGGTCCAGTTCATGCTTAAGGTCGTTATCCATTTGGCTGGTCCCGTTCAGCGACAAAAGCTGCGAGGCTTGTTGGGCGACGTCGGCAGACGGCCGAAAATTCAAAATCTGTTCATCGGTCGGGCCTGAACCAAACAGTTGAGCGATCTCTTCGAAGACTCTTGAGGCGGCTTCAGTTGTCGACATGCTGGACCTGAATTTGAGAGTCTTCGGACGTTCTTTACGTCGCAAAACAGCAAACGGCTCGATTCGCTGCTCCGCCGACTCCGTTTGCTGCTTCGGTGTTTTGCCCCCGCATTGTAACAATTGCGGCCAAATGATTTGAGCTCAACCGGAGGGGCAATTTCCAAGCTGGGACCTTGCCAGTCAGATCCGATTCTGGCTTCGCTGTTAACCCGGCGGTCGGACAGTTTGAGGTCCGGTTCGGTGGGTCGGAAGCATACGGCGTTGTAACAAGCAACCACTTATCAACTAGAGAGCGCGATAGTTCGCGGTCGAAAATTCCGTTTTGACGGAAGCAACATTCGGAAAATTGGCTCGTGGTCAGAAAAGAGAGAGCGCGGCTGGTTGGGGCCGAAAAATCAAAAGTGCCCAAAACACTGGGGATTTAAGCGATCGAGTCGCCTCAAAAGAAAACCTCTCACTCTGCGAACTGGCGGGTAGCCTAAAGTTCGCAGGAAGAGACGAGTACACCCGGCAGGGTTCGAACCTGCAACCCTCGGTTCCGAAGACCGATGCGCTATCCAATTGCGCCACGGGTGCGTGTTTAGTTGCTTCGTTTCAGCAACGGGCAAAGTCTCGCGACTAATGCAATCCGCCTGCTGAAATTCGATTAACTTCTCAACTTCCAAGGCACTTTTTTACCTCTGTAAAGTCAAAAAGCAGCTTGAGGAAATAATGTAACCGGACTGCTTTCAATTGGCAATTCGTGTTTCATCAAACAAAAAGATCCATGGGTTAGGCAAATTAGTTAGTCTTTGACGAGAATTTTCGAACCGATCGGATGCGTGAAAACGAATTTTACTGCCTTTCAAGGGCGTTCGAGGGAAAATGGGAGGCTTAGGAGTTGAAGAAAAAACTATTATCTAGCAAAATCATGTCATGGACTTGGGGAGTGTTGACGCCCTTGCAATTTTTGAATTAGACGAGTTTTTGAGGGTCAACTGCATTAGGCTGGCGTCGGATTCGCTCGGCTTAAGCAACCGTAGATAGCTTATCGGATTTGTCCTTTTCACTTTTGAGATTTTCATTCATTGATCGGGTTTACATGCTGACCTTGACGCTTCGAGTTATCCAAGGTGCGGACAGGGGCAAAGTATTTGCTGACATAAAACCTCCGTTGACAATCGGTCGCGAAGAGGGAAACACGATTCAATTGAACGACGAACGTGTCAGCCGATTTCATGTCAAGATTCAAGAAGATAACAACCATTTAGTGCTGACCGATTTGGAAAGCACCAATGGAACGCGAGTGAACGGACAAGATTGTCAATTACGTATCCTCCGATATGGGGATATTGTCTCCGTTGGACGAAGCGTATTGCTCTATGGTACGCGGGAACAAATTGCCAGCCGCGTTCAACAAAATTTGGAGAACTTCGAAGCTCAGTTGCCAGAGTCCGCTTCTGCCATTCCAAATTTCGATGACCCAGGTTTCGACTTGAGTACGGGGCTTATGTCATCATTCAAAATCTTGGCAACCCATCAACCCATTCCTGTCCTTCCCGAGAAGATGTCGCCAAGCCAATCAGCTCAACTAAGCGAGATTCTCGACTATTTTCATTTTCGAATGTCCAACATTGTCGAAGAAGCTCATATGAGCGAAAAGGGTGACGAGATTCGGCTCGATCCAAGTACATGGCAGCTCATGTTGCAGTTGCATTCACGTCTCGCAGAATTTGTTCGATCATTAGGCGACCCCGATCACAAAATTTCCAATTAGTGAAGTTTGGTTGATCGCACTTTTCTCGTTGGCAAGCCGACGATAAGTTAATCGCGTCGTGCTGATGCTCATCCGATGCGTGCACGTTTGTACCCGGCGCGCTCTAGGCGGCTAAATGAATTTCGCATTCTGTGTTATTTCTATATGCGCAGAATACTTGTCCCTTATTTGTTGCGAATCATTTGTCTTCGCAGATCATCGAGGGCTTGTTTCGCGATTCGGTGAATAACGACGTCCGGATGTCCGCTGGGACGCAACCGGCGATAATGGTGTTTATCATCCGGTCCAGCAACTACGATCGCAAACGACTCTTCTTGACGATCATCCAACTGTCGCAGCAATGCGTTGGGCGGATATGGCCCCGCGATTAGAACCCAGTCGGTGTTTTGGCTTTGACGGACGGTTCTCGCGAGCGCTTGCAATGAATCGGCACTTGAAATCTTATCGCCGTTTGGAGACTCAGCAAGAAATGCGACAGAGGCTGAATGGAGATCTGGAAAGTTAAGAATCGATACAACAGGTTTTCGAGCAAGTCCACTTTGAATTTCCGTCATCCATTCACCGATAATCCCTCGTTCCTCAATCTCGATAACAGCGAGCGATTCATTTCGGCGTGCCAGTTCCTCTAGGATGACATCGGGCATTTCTTGTTCACCTTGTCCGAACACAAAGTCGCCGAAAGTATCTTTAATCAACTGAATCGTACTTTTCACATTCTCCGCCGCTTCCTGCTCGCTACCCGCAGTCGAAGCTACCCGCAAAGTAATCGTCGCCCGGGAAACAGTGATTCCGACGCGGGGCTCGCGATCTCGCGCAATGAGGTCGGGAATTTTTGCTTCGACATCGCTCTCGCCCAAGCCGAAGAGCTTTAGGCTATGGTAGTAAATGCGTTCCCTGCCAAGGTCATGTTCGGCTCGCAGCCTGGGCAGTACGGTTCCTGCCCACATCTCCGTCATCTCCGCAGGAACTCCCGGCAGCGCGAAAATGCGGCATCGGCGACCGTTAGCTGAAGTGATCGACAAGTCGATCCCTGGTGCCGATCCATGAGGGTTAGGAATAATTCGAGAACCGCCCGGAAAGTGCGCTTGGACGCGATTCTGCTCCGGCATAGTTCGATGACGACGTGCAAATAGGGACTCGATGTGTGCCAACGTGTCAGGATATAGTTCAAGAGGCAAATCAAATGCCGACGCAATCGCTTGCCGAGTAAGATCATCTGCCGTCGGTCCTAACCCGCCTGTGCAAATCACAAAGTCAACGCGGCTTGCAGCGATTCGAAAAACGTCGACATTCGAATCCAAATCGTCTGCCACTGTTGTATGGAACATGGTGCGCACACCCAATTCGCCCAATTGAGTTGCGATCCACTGGCTGTTTGTGTCCAGACGCTGTCCTGACGTAAGCTCATCACCAATCGATATTACTTCCGCGCGAATCTCATTTGACATCAGTGTCAGCCTTAACCAATTGGGAAAGAAAGAAAAAGCCTGCCGTTGGATTTCAGTTCAGAAAAAACGGCTGCAGCAAAGCCTGGTAATAGGGCAGCCAGAAAAAAAGCTGCAATTCGAATCAGCTTAGTCATCAACGTTTTTCTCTCGTCGCGATTATGACTAGAAATGCGAATGGCCTCGCTCGCAGCAAAGAGGTAGGCACGAAAGGTCATAAATGGCGTGATTCCCAAAATGCCGATGAGTAATACGAGCCCCATAAGCGACAGGGGAAGTAAGCAAATCCCAACGAGCATGGCCAATACGATACCAAAGGACAGCATGCCTATGAAGAAATCGGCAATCCACGGATTTCTGGGTTGCAGGAGGATCCACACTCCGAGAGTGACGCATTCAATAGCTATTGCGGATAGCGAGAAGATCGAAATTGGGCTGGATACTGATTGCCAAGTTATTCGGATATCGGACTGGAGACCTCGTGGGAATGACATGGGGCCGGGAGGAGAAATCCACGGTTCATGCAATATGCCAGGATCATAAAAAACGCAAAGCACGGGGAACACAATTCCCCAAACTGCGACGGATACGATGTTGCCTAACCGTTTTCGCGATCTGAATGTGCCGATCTCAACTCCGAAAGAGACTGTAAAGATCACTACAAAACCCCACAGCCAAAACCACTTGAGCAACGCTATCCCTAGGGCAATCATCGCCATGGCAATGAGCATGCTGTGGATTGAATATCGTAGAGCCCCATCCTCAGAATCTTCGATATCCGTATTATCGAAGTCGGTAGACAATGCGGCTAAATCAGGGGCATCATCGGCTAGCGATAACCCATGTTTCGATTCATTCGGATCACTTAGTTCAGATGGCATAACTTTTCCATTGACGATTGAACTGCGTGATTCGTGCGGGCAAAACGTTGAACTTGACGGACAGTTGGCTACAAACTTTTTAGCCAAGGCACCATCGCCGCTAATCGGCTCGATCGGTCGGCATTTGGATTATATCCTAGCAATCGTCGTGCGGAATCGATATTGAAATAGTGGTGCTTGCCAAGTTGTGCTGCGACGAATCGTGTCATCGGAGGTTCAGCTTGGCGACCCATCACCCGGTACGCGATTTCGAGCGAGGCCCCTATCGCATACGCAACGGCGAAGGGCACGGATCGGCGTGGCACGCGAACTTGGGCTGCGGTGAGGATTTGCGAAATCCACTGCCAGCACTCGATGGGGTCTCCGTCGGTCACAAAGTAGGCCCGTCCTGCGGCACTCTGATCGCCTTGCAATAGTTTCTCCAATGCAAGTCCGTGGGCCTCGGCAGCGTTTTCGATGTGAACCGTGTCGATCGAGTTACGGCCAGAGCCAATTCGCGCCAATCTGCCAGATTGGGCTCGGTCGATCAGTCGCGGTATAAGGTGCGGATCGCCTTGCCCCCAAATCAAATGCGGTCTCAGGCTACAGGTCAGCATTTGCCGAGGAGAATTCGCCGCCAACACAAACTGTTCGGCAATCGCTTTGGTGCGAGGATAATCGCAAAGCCAACGTGTTGGATACGGCGCTGATTCGTCGATTCCGCATTGGTCGCCACCATCAAACGTCACGCTCGGACTGCTGCAATAAACAAATGCCTGAACTGCATTTCTTTTTGATTGTTCGAGCAAAAGTTTCGTCGCATCGACGTTGATCGATTCGAACATCGATCGGGGTCCCCAAACTCCTGCGACGGCCGCTGTATGGATCACTGCATCGATTCCCTGGCAAGCAACTCTGACAGCGCTCGCGTCACGCAGATCAGCTTGGATCGTTTCGACGCCCAGGCTGTGCAAAGTTGAATAATCGCTCCGAGCAATGCCTCGTACCGAGTATCCGCGTGCCAAAAGCCAGCGACAGATAGCAGATCCCAGAAACCCGCCATATCCGGTAACTAAAATTCGCTGGGCCATGCTTGCAAGATATCCGTTGCATCAGAATAGACGAATAGGTGAACCACGTGCCTTTGATAAAGCACTCTGTTGGCGAAGTTACTTGGACGAAGGCAACATTTTACGGCGAAATGTTTATTCTATGGAAGCATGGGCCGTACTCGGCGGATACAAACTACGTTGTTATACTGTGAGGCTATTGTAAAGGATTACTTTCGCGGATTCGTGGTCTGCGAATCGTGCTAATCATATTCTGCCCCTTCAACAACTGACAGTCCCACCATGCAAACTGCTGATCAAGCCCCCGCCAAGTTTTCGACAACCGTTTGGCTTATCATCCTAATCGCTTCAATTGGATTTCTGTTTGATACTTACGAATTGTTAATGACGCCGCTGGTCGCGGCACCGGCGATTGCTGAGTTGCTGGAGGTGCCGATTACCAACCCGCTTGTCACGGTTTGGGTCGGACGATTGCTGTGGATCGCTGCTCTGTGCGGCGGCATCTTCGGTCTCTGGGGCGGTTGGTTGGTAGACCGTTTCGGACGCAAGAGGATCATGGCAGCCAGTATATTTGTTTACTCGCTATCACCGTTTTGTGCGGCCTACGCAACGAATTTGCCAACTTTCATTTTCTTTCGCAGTACAACATTTATCGGTGTCTGTGTCGAGTTCGTCGCGGCGATTACTTGGCTGGCTGAAGTCTTTCAAGACCGCAAACAGAAAGAAAAGTGGTTGGGGATCACGCAGATGTTCGCGTCCCTCGGCGGTGTTCTCGTCACGGCTGTCAGTATTTGGATTAGCCAAAACATCAAGTCGCTTCCACACTTCGGTCTTCCGCTTTCGCTTGGATCTGATTTGCCCGGAGCTTGGCGATACACACTGATGACCGGTATATTCCCAGCGATTCCGATCGCGTTGCTCCTGCCGTTTGTACCCGAAAGCCAAATCTGGAAAGAGCGACGGAAAGCTGGCACTTTAAAACGTCCGAGCTTCGCAGCCTTGTTCTCGCCCGAATTGATTCGCGTCACCGTTGTTACAACGATCCTCTCCGCGTGCGCATACGGTATAGCCTTTGGAGCTTTACAAATCACGGTTGCTCGCGTCACGCCGGGATTGCCAGAGATGGCTACTGTTTCCAAGAAAATGGCTCCGCTCCGTAAACAGTCCGAAGCTCTGAATGTCGAGTTCAATAAACTACAGGCGGACGATCCAGCACGCAAAGAGTTACGGACTAAGATTATCGCGAACGCTCGCGAGCAAAAACCTTTCGGCGACGAAATAAAAGAATATGCCGACAAAGTACAGCTTCATCAAGAAATGGGAGGTCTGATCGGCCGTATACTCTTGGCAGTCTTTGTCATCATTGGCATGAAACGTGTTTTATTGCTTAAGCTTTTCCAGGTCCCGCTTTTAGTAATGGTGCCGCTAACCTACTTCGTGTTTTTCGGATGGGGGGGGCAGTGGTTCTTGATTGCGTATGGATTATGCGGATTGCTCACGGTCGGTCAGTTCAGCTACTTTGGCGAGTATCTGCCCAAAGTCTTTCCTATGCATTTGCGAGGGACTGGGGGAAGTTTCGCGACGAATGTTGGGGGCCGCATGATCGGCACAAGTATGGCGTTGGTGACGACTAGTGTCGTCGCTCCCATGCTCGCCGCCGGTTCCGATAAAGGAATAATGCCGATGCATGTTGCTCAAGCTGCGGGGTATGTCGCAACCGTAATTGCAATCATCGCGTTAATCGTGGGATTTTTCTTGCCCGAGCCCAAGGGCGATGTCCAGGACTAGGGACCCGGAGTATCGGCCCATATGCGTCAAATTCAAGTTTCGTGGGCTTCTGCGCTGCTGGCGGGTATTGAGGAGTCGTCGTCGCTGGCGGTTTGGCTCGCTCGACCGCTATTGTTCTTGGTCGATAACGTTCCCATCGCGTACAGTGCGGTTTACCAAATTGAACAAGGCAACTTGGTTCTCATTCAGGACGAAGGCCGACGTACCGCCGTCGTACCCGCGGAACTTGCACGGCAAGCTTTAGAAGACAATGCGGTTCGCAGCCAAGGACCCTGGGTAGCCTTGCCAGTCCCCAGTCGCGGCTACCGATCGTTAGTTTTCTTATCTCAGTCTCCGACTGCTAACGATGCGTCAAGTCAGTCTTTGTTAACGGATTTGGTCGAAGGATTGGCGGACGCCATGGATTCCTTTCATTTGTTTACGCAGCAGCGATATAGAACGGAGAGGCTATCGAAAACTTTGGAGATTGCCGCCGACTGGAATGGTCATCGCGATTTGAATCGGTTGCTGACGGCTATTGCTGAGGCCGCGACGTCTTTGCTCAATGCGGACCGCGCGAGTATTTTCTTGTGGGACAAGACCGATCGGCAACTTGTCGGCCATCCGGCTTTGGGAGTCGAAGGCAAAGCGCTTCGCATCCCCGACAACCAAGGCGTGGCCGGCGCGGTCCTGAAAACATTACAGTCGCGACGCTGGGACCGGTCCGATCCCGCAGATGAAGTCAATCGTAACGTCGACGCTCAGAGTGGTTACCGAACCGACTCACTCGTCGCGGTGCCACTGATGGATGCCAAAGGCAAAGCGATGGGAGTTTTCGAAGTCCTGAATCATCGGAAAGGCCGATTTTCGGCTGATGACGAAGTGGCGCTGCAAGAACTAGCCAAGCATGCTTCGGCGGCTTTGTTCAACATGCAGCAAATCCAACAACTGATCCAAGTGCGCGAACGATTGACGCAGGACGCTGCGGGACAGACGCCATTGTTGGGTAATTGTAAAGCGATTCAATCTTTGCGTTCGACTGTCCAGCGTGTGGCTGATACGGATTTAGCCGTCTTGTTGCTTGGTGAAAATGGAACTGGCAAAGAAGTGGTCAGCCGTCAGATTCATTATCAAAGTCGTCGCAAGTACGAAACGTTTATAGCTGTGAATTGCGCGGCGTTAACGGAATCCCTGTTGGAAAGCGAATTATTTGGTCACGAAAAAGGTGCGTTCACCGATGCTCACGAGGCGAGGGCTGGCAAATTCGAAGTTGCCTCCGGCGGGACATTGCTGCTCGACGAAATTGGCGACATGAGTATGAATGGCCAAGCGAAACTGCTGCGTGTTCTTGAGGAAAAAGTCGTGGTTCGCGTCGGTGGCTCCGTGCCTATTCCAGTCGATGTTCGCGTGTTGGCTGCCACGAATCAGAACTTGGTCGATCTAGTCCGGCAGAAGAAGTTTCGCGAAGACCTTTATTTTCGTCTGACGGTTGTCACGGTTCGGCTGCCATCTCTACGAGAACGAGGCGATGATATTTTAGAGATCGCGAACTTTTTCATGGAGTCATTTTGCCGAAAGATCGGGCGAGGAATTCCCGAATGGTCCCCGTCGGCACGCCGCCGATTGCTGTCGCATTCGTGGCCAGGTAATGTTCGCGAGTTACGAAATCTCGTTGAACGCATCGCGTATCTCTGCCCAGCCGACATCATCGAAGACGTGGATTTGGATTTCGTCCAGTCGCCAATACGCGATTCATCGTCGAGCGATTCCATCAACGTGCACGCGAGCTTGTCAGATGCAACCGACACATTCCAGCGGCAGTACATTCAAAGTCATATCGAGCGAGCCAAACGGAACATGACTTTAGCAGCAGAAAATCTTGGTCTGCAGCGATCGAACTTGTACCGGAAAATGAAACAACTCGGCATGGAACTGCTCGAGTAGCATTCGCACAAAGTGCATTTCATTTCGCTTGATAAAATGCGATAACGGACTGTCGACTAAGGTCGCGGCATTTGGAACAAGTCTGTTGTATGGCACCAGTATTCGCCACCTAGTCTCGCAATGGCTTGCAATTTGCGAGGATCTGGACGTTGATTGGCGTCTAAAATTTCATCGGAAACGTGCATGTGGACAATGCGGCCTACGACGAGATTCGCCGAAATCGGTCCATCTCCGACAGGAATGATTTCGATCAATTCGCATTCCAAAGCAAACGGCGATTCTCGCAGTCTTGGCGGAGCAACGAGAACCGACGGGTGCGAGTGCATTTCCACCAACTCGATTTCGCTTTCGTCGGGCGAAATTTCTTTGGACGATAGATTGATTTGCGAAGCGTGCTGCGCGGTCGAAGCATTGATGACAAATTGTCGGTTTTCTTCGATGTTCAATAGTGTGTCCTTTTTTGTTCCGTTTCGGCGGAGTGTCGGTGAGAAAACGACAACCGGTGGATTCGCACCAAAAGCGTTATAGAAACTAAACGGTGCAAGATTGACAATGCCATTTTTGGAAACGGTTGTGACCCAAGCGATAGGCCTCGGCGTTACCAAGCCGACAAGCATTTGATAGGCTTCGATCACCGGTGTTTTTGAAACGTCAATTTCCATTTGGTACTTTGCTTAATTTTTGGGTTTTAAGGGAGAACAAATGTCCTCACGTGCTCGTAAACAATTAATTGGGCAGTCTACAATTCTAGGATTTTGATTGGATGAGGACCTTGATGATATGCTTTGGCTCCTCATCCCCCGACCCCTTCTCCTCGGAGTACCGAAGAGAAGGGGAGAAAGAAATAGAATCTAGCGAACATAAACTTAACAACTGCAAACTTAACAACTGCAAACTGCGACAGAATCGCGTTCACTCGCTTAATCGAGCCAGGACATTGGATAGTCGGGGTCGTCGTATTTCATGCCTTGTTGTGCAACATGCAGTGGGCGGAACGTGTCGACCATTACTGCCAATTCATCCGTTCGAGCCATTTTTCGGCTTGCGACGATCGTGCCGGGGTGGGGGCCGTGTGGGATTCCATGCGGGTGGAGTGTGAACGAGGCTTCTTCAACGCCGCGACGACTTCCGAAATGGCCTCGGACGTAATAGAGCACTTCGTCTGATTCCACGTTGCTATGTGCGTAAGGAACCTTGACGGCTTGTGGATGCGTATCGAGCACCCGAGGAGCGAACGTGCAGATAACAAAACCGTCGGACTGAAAAGTCTGGTGGATCGGAGGAGGTTGGTGGATGGTGCCAGTGATTGGTTCAAAATCATCTGCGTTAAACGTAAACGGATATACCATTCCGTCCCATCCCACGACGTCAAACGGATGGTTTGCCAGAATATACCGGGTGACATTCTCGCCGTCCTTGATCAGCACGGGTACATCTTCGTCTTGATCGAGAGTCAGCAAATCCGAAGGGCCGTGTAGATCGCGTTCGGCAAAGGGTGCTCCTAACCGAAATTGTCCGTCAGGATTGAGATAACGCGGTGGAAATCCGACTGTGCTATTGGACTCGATAATTAGCAATTCGGGCGTGTTGTCCAAGTCATCGAATTCGATTTGAAAAGTCGTGCATTTGGGAATGACCACATAATCAAAGTCTTTGAAAGGCAGAACTCCGAATGCGGTGATCAAGCGACCCGAGCCTTTATGGATAAAAATGACTTCGTCTGCAATCGCGTTTCGATACAGCTCTTGCTGCAATTGTTTGGGGCGACAACGATGAAGTATAACATCCTTGTTCACGAACATGGGGACTCGACCGGTGACAATGTCCCCATGGCAAGGCAGCTTGCTGGTTTTAAGATGATGGTGTCGCAGTTCGCGATGCGTCGAGGCTTTTACTTCTTGCGTGAATGCAAATTCGATTTTGCGAACTCGCGTAGGCGGTCGCAAATGGTACTGAATCGAATAGGCGCGACTGAAGCCTTGGGTGGTGATAACTTCTTCGTAGTAGATGCCTTCGTTGCGATAGCCCGGCGAAGTGGTGTGCTCGATGTGGCGTTTTGCAGGGATCGAGCCCAGGCGTTGATATTGAGGCATGATCGCGGTTCCTGTCTTTTGCCTAGGAAATTACGGGTCGTTCAACAATTCGATTCGTAAGGGTTCCGATGTGTTCAATCGTGAGCTCGACGATGTCACCGGGTTTCAGCCAGCCACCGACCGCTTCGGGCGTTAGCTCAAGAATACAACCCGTTCCGACCGTCCCTGACCCGATGACGTCGCCCGGGCAAAGTACCGTGTCACGGCTTGCATGAGCCAAAATCTGTGGCCAAGTCCAATGCATGGTATTAGCGTTGCCGCGCGAGTAGAGTTTACCGTTGACGCGGGCGGTCATTTCCAAAGACAGTCGGCCGTCTTTGTAATAGGGCGCTAGTTCATCAAAGCTGACCATGTGGGGTCCGAGTCCGTTTGCAAAATCTTTGCTCTTGCTTGGGCCAAGTCCCACGGCCATCTCCGTGCGTTGCAAATCGCGAGCTGAAAAATCATTGAAGATCGTGAATCCGCTGATGCATCCCATCGCAGAATCGTCGGCAGGCAAGTTGCTGACAGGATGCCCGATCACGCATGCTAACTCGAGTTCGTAATCAAGTGCTTGGCTGCCGAACGGAGCCCACACCGAGTCACCGTTTCCGATAACAGATGCCGGATTCGAGAAGTAAAACACAGGAACTTCGTACCACTGCGGGATCATCGGCAATCTTCGATGGGCACGACAAGTTTTAATGTGTTCCTCGAAAGCGTAAAAATCGCGGATACTGACGACAGGGGGTAACGGTTCCGACATGAAGAATCCTAAAATCAACAGTTTCTAAAGCGTGCCACGGACGGCTTGTTCGCGTTCAATCGCTTCGAAGAGGGCCTTGAAGTTCCCTTTGCCGAAACTTTTCGACCCCTCACGTTGGATAATTTCGAAGAAAAGTGTTGGGCGATCTTGAACAGGCTTGGTGAAGATTTGAAGCATGTAACCTTCGTCATCACGATCTACCAAGATACCTAATTCTGCCAACGCCGACATGTCTTCGCGAATCTTACCGACGCGCTGTGGCAGCAGGTCATAGTAAGCCTGTGGTACGCGTAAAAATGAAACATCATTCGCTTTGAGTGCTCGTACGGTGCCGATGATGTCGTTCGTCGTCAACGCGATATGTTGAACGCCGGCCCCACCGTAGAAGTCGATGTACTCCTCAATCTGGCTTTTGCGGCGACCGTGTGCAGGTTCGTTGATCGGGAATTTTATTCTCCCGCGACCTCCTTGCACGACTTTGGACATCAGCGCCGAGTACTCTGTCGAAATATCGTTGTCGTCGAAGGACACGAGCTGCTCGAACCCGAGGACTTTGCGATAGAATTCCACCCACTCGTTCATTTTGCCTTCTTCGACATTTCCAACGATGTGGTCGATCGAAAGCAACCCTGTTGTATGGTACGTCGCCGGATTGTATCGAGAAGGATCAATGGGGTCGAATCCGGGAGCAAAAGCTCCGTTATACCGGTCCCGGTTCACGAACGTATGTGTCGTATCACCATAAGCTCGAATCGTAGCAAACTCGTAAACTCCAAATTGATCTTCCAAAATCGTGTGGCCCCGCACACCCGTCGCGCCTCGCTCAACGGCCAAGTTATACGATTGGCGAACATCATCCACTTGCAAAGCAATGTCGGTAACGCCATCGCCATGCAAATTCAATCGCTGGCTTTCAGGATGACTTGCTTTTAAAGGCGAAATGAGGACGAACGTGATGCCGCCCTGCTTCAATACATAACCCGCTTCGTGTTTGACTTTTGTTTCCAGTCCCGCGTAAGCTACCACGTCAAAGCCGTAAGCATTGCGGTAGAAGTAAGCCGATTGGCGTGCATTGCCGACAAAGAAACGAACATGATCGATCTTGCGGATTGGGATTTCTTCAACGGTCATTTGTTGGACTCCGATTTTTTCGCCAGCGAAGAGAAAAGGGATACGCGAAAAATTGTACGCTCGTCGAATCAGCTTCGTTCATTATAGGCGATGGCATCGCTTGACTGATAGGTGCCGGACACAATCGTTTGTGGCCAAGTTTGATATCGATTTGCCAAGGCATTCAGTCAAATTTAAGCTCTTGAAAGAACTGCAGCGAGTGCGGGTTGGCAAGTGCGCCTACGTTTCGGATTGGAGTTTGGTTGATCGCGTTCCGTACGGCGATCTCTGATAGTTTTCCGCTGATGGTGCGCGGGAAATCGGGAGCGGCATACAAATACTGCGGTACGTGACGTGGCGAACATTTCTCACGGATACGTTTGCACAAGTTCTGCCGCAGTTCTTCTGTCAATTCGCAACCCTCGCGCATTCGAACGAACAAAACGATTTGTTCATCGCCGTCGCGCCGAAGCGCGGTTGCCAAAGCCTCTTGGACTTCGGCAAATGATTCGATCTGTTGATAAATCTCGGCAGTTCCTATCCGAACTCCGCCAGGATTGAGCGTGGCATCCGAACGGCCGTGAATGACCAATCCACCACTATTCGTTTCTTCAGCCCAATCGCCATGGCACCACACGTTGTCGTACACAGCAAAATAAGATGCTAGATACTTTTGTTTCGACGGATCATTCCAAAAGCCGATGGGCATGGACGGGAAAGCAGCGCGACAAACTAATTCGCCGGATTGCTCAATGACAGTTCGGCCTTGTTCGTCGAAAATTGCAACGTCCATTCCCAAACCCTTGGCTTGCAATTCACCGCGACGGACCGGCAAGATTGGGCAACCCAGCGCAAAGCAAGAAACGATGTCCGTCCCACCCGAAATCGACGCCAAGCACACGTCGGACTTGATTGACGCGTAGATGTAATCATAGGTTTCGGGCAACAACGGCGAGCCAGTTGAAAGCACACATTTGAGTTTGGACAGCGAAAACTCCTTGGTGACTTGTGCGTGCTCTTTATCGAGTGTCGCAAAATATTTTGCACTCGCTCCAAAATGCGTTACTGCGTTTTCATCGGATACACGAAACAAACTTCGCCAATTCGGGAAGAGGGGGGAGCCGTCGTATAGCACGGCCGTGGCATCCGAAGTCAGTACGGTCGCAAGCCAGTTCCACATCATCCAACCGGTTGTTGTGAAGTACATCAGCCGATCGCCCGCTTGAATATCGCTGTGAAGCTGATGTTCTTTAAGATGCTGCAGAAGAGTGCCACCTGCTCCATGAACGATGCATTTTGGCGATCCCGTCGTTCCCGAAGAATACAAAATGAACACTGGCTGATCGAACGGAAATTTTTCGAATCGAATCGGTTGGCAAGGACGTTGGACGATTTCGGTGTAGCTATCAACGGCAACAGCGTCGAAACTTTGTAAGTCCTCCATTGAAGTAACGTTTGCCAAAACAACTCGTTCGACTGACTCCAGCCGTGTCAGCAATCGACCAACGCGTTCCCATGGCGTGATGGACTTGCCGTTGTATTGGCATCTGGTAGTGGTGACAAGTATTTTTGGTTCAATTTGCGAAAAGCGATCGACGATGGCGTCATCACCAAAGTCAGGCGAACAGCTTGACCAAATGGCACCCAATGACGTAGTCGCCAACATAAGCACGATGGCTTCCAGACGATTTGGCAAAACGGCAGCTACGCGATCGCCCGCGACGATGCCCGACTCGATTAAGTAACCTGCCACGCGGCTGACTAGATCCAACAGTTCACCGCGACTAACGATTTGTGTTGTTCCTTGTTCGTCGCAAGCAACAATGGCTGGCGAAGAAGCATAAATCGGGTTGCTGCAACGACTAGGCTTCAAAAGATTTTCTGCAAAGTTCAATCGGGAATCGGGAAACCATTTTGTTTCCGTCATATGCGAACCTACGGTCAAGTAACGAGTTCCCTTTTCGCCGATTACTTCGCAAAAGTCCCATATCGTCGACCAGAACTCGCCCGGAAAATTGACGGATTCGCGGTGTAGTTCGGAATAATTGGCAAAGCGTACGCGACCGATGCGCTTGCCAAATTCCTCTGCAAACGATGTAATTCGGCTATTGGCAATACGGGCAGGCGACGGGGTCCAAAGAATTTTTGACATGTTGCTCAACGACGCAAGTAATCCGTTTACTAACACAAGGCTACTGAGATCGTCGATTGTGACAGAATGAAGTCAAATTCGGAATCCCTTGACCATTTCCCTGCGTAACGAAAACTACGTAGAATATTCTTGAACGATTGCAATCGTGTTGAATAACTTAATTATCAGTCAACGCTTTTCTTACTACCAATTCAGATGAGTGCAGGAAATTCATGTCAAACGCCTACATTGTTGCCGCATCGCGAACACCCGTGGGAAAGTATCTTGGAGGTCTGTCTTCATTAAAAGCGGTCGAGCTGGGTGCGGCTGCGATCCGAGAGACCATCGCAAGGTCCGCTGTGGAACCGGCGCTTGTCGATCAAGTCATCATGGGGCAAGTTGTCTCTGCCGGGTGCGGTCAAGCACCAGCTCGCCAAGCGAGCATGCTGGGCGGCCTATCGCCTTCGATCGGGGCAGTGACAGTCAACAAAGTCTGCGGATCGGGACTTTATTCTGTGATGCTGGCCGATATGGCGATTCGCTGCGGTGAGTATCGATGTGTCGTCGCTGGCGGTATGGAAAGCATGAGCACAGCGCCGCATCTATTGCGCGGTGGCCGAATCGGCTGGAAATACGGTAACCAATCGTTGCTCGACGCGGTAGATTTGGACGGGTTACGTTGCTCGCATGGCGATGCTGCAATGGGTTGCTATGCGGAATCGACAGCGACCAAGGAGTCCATTTCGAGGGCAGATCAAGACCATTGGGCTGTTCAAAGTCATCGTCGCGCCATCGCCGCGCAGGACTCAGGCCATTTCGATAAAGAAACCGTTTCAATAACAGTCCAAGTCGGCAAGCAGACGCAAACTACAGCGCGAGACGAAAGCCCACGTCGCGACAGTTCTCCCGAATCGCTTGCCAAACTGTCTGCTGCGTTCGCCAAGGACGGGACGGTTACAGCAGGCAATGCGTCGCCACTCAGCGATGGCGGTGCTGCGGTTTTGGTGGTTGATGAATCTTTATCAACGAGCTCAAACCCTGGATGGAAATTTCGAATTGTTGGTCACTCGAGCTTTGCGGGAGATCCGAGCCAGCTTTTTGTCGCTCCCGTTGGCGCGGTCAATCGACTTCTGGCGAAGACCAAAATGCAAGTGCAAGACGTGGATTTGTTCGAATTGAACGAGGCATTCGCTTCGCAGACGATTGCCTGTCAAAGACAGTTAGGTATCGACTCTGATCGATTAAATATTCACGGAGGAGCAATTGCCATTGGGCACCCGCTTGGGTGCAGCGGCACTCGCGTCCTTGTCACTTTGATCCATAATCTGCTCGCTACGAACAAATCGATAGGTGTCGCGTCCCTGTGCCTTGGCGGAGGCGAAGCTGTTGCGATGCTGATCGAACGAGTCAATTAGAAACGGATTTCTATACGCCGCGCGGTCAGAAGTGTGGTTTTTTGTGGGGGCCGGGGGGTACGAAATCACAAAACGCGGCTAACGCCGG